>JBIQJY010000115.1:0-1507 GCA_044507065.1 Acidobacteriota bacterium | reverse complement strand
CATGTGGAACGCGGCCAGCATCTGCTCCACCTGCTCGCCGCGACGCGCGGGTCGCTGGGCCTGCAGCCCTGCGGGCAGTCGCGCCTCAATGGCCGCGACCGCCTCGCCCACGTCCACATCGTCGTGAAGCCTCACGTCGATCCGGTCGATTCGGCCGAGTCGGTTGAAGGCCAACTGTGCCGCCGCGATGTCCATCAGCACGAAGTTCCCGCCGAGCACGCGGGCAGGTCCCTCGTCGGCGAGCAGTGCCTCGACGACGAAGGACTGAATGCGGTCGCCGCTCATCAGGCGCACCTCGTCGCCCCGACCAATCCCGTGCGCTCGCGTGAACGCTTCGGGAACGATCACCGCGCGCGGGCTCGTGAGCAGCTGCAGGAACCGTGCGACCGACACGTCATCGGCTCCACCGGTGTCGGCCGACAGGATGCGATAGTCGCGGATGGAGGTATCGCGCAGGATGTCGACGCCAAGCACGCGGACGGCTTCGGAGCGGGCGTCGGACAACACGACCGCCATGGTGCCTTCGATGACCGGCGACACGGTGCCGAATTCGCGAAGCCAGCCAAGCGCCGGCACCTGCATTTCATCCAGCCCGGCGCCGCTGCCCATGACCTCGACCGACGTCCGGCCGCTCATCGTGTCGAGCGCCGTCGCGAATCCGCGCACCGAACTGGCGTTGGCGAGCTGGATGGCGATCACCACTGCCACGCCAAGCGCAACGCCGATGACCGTGATGGCCGTATGCAGGGGTTCGACGATGAGGCGTCGCAGGATGAATGTGCGGAACAGCCGCGTCATGGGCCAGCCTGTGGCGGCGGTTCGACGAACCGCCCGTCGCGCATGTGCAGACGCCGGCGGGCCACGGCGGCAACCTCCGGGGCGTGCGTGGCGAGCAGCACCGTGACGCCGATCTCGCGATTCAGGTCGGCCAGCAGCGCCACGATCGTCGCGCCGTTGTCCGAATCGAGGCTGCCCGTAGGCTCATCGGCCACGAGGAGGGCTGGCCGGTGCACGAGCGCGCGTGCGATGGCCGCGCGCTGCAGTTCGCCTCCGGATGCCTGCTGCGGGTAATGCCCCAGTCGGTGGGCGATGCCGACGCGGTCGGCCATCACGCGCGCGCGCGAATCGGCCTCGCCAGCCGCGACGCCGGCGAGCAGGCACGGCAGCGCGATGTTGTCGAGGAGCGTGAGGGTCGGCAGCAGGTTGAAGAACTGGAACACGAACCCGACGCGCTCCCGGCGGATTCGCGTCAGGCGGCGATCGTCGAGTGCGGCAAGGTCCCGTCCATCGAACTCGATTCGCCCGGTCGACGGCCGGTCCATCGCGCCGCACATGTGCAGCAGCGTCGACTTGCCGCAGCCGGAGGGCCCCATGACCGCCACGAAGTCGCCGCGATCGATCGTGAACGACACGCCGCGCAGGGCGTGAACCGGCGTATCGCCCCCCGTATAGACCTTTTCGATGCCATCCCCGACGACAAGGGCCATCGGTCGATACTACCGTGGCC
>JBIQJY010000114.1:0-4786 GCA_044507065.1 Acidobacteriota bacterium | reverse complement strand
CCTGAACTGACGCCGAGCCCTCAGCGCGCGTGCTACGCACGCGGCTTCGGGCTGTTCACCGGTTGCAGGATCACATATCCCACGATGGTCATGGCGAGCAGCGAAAGAATCGCAATGGCCTGGCCCGTGAGCGGCTGCAGGCCGAAGCTGTCGACGGCAACGTGGAGGATGGCGGCCCAGAGCAGCGGGCCCGTGATCGCCGAGAACCGGCCCACCATGCCGTAGAGGCCGTAGAACTCGCCAACGCGTCCGGGTGGCGTCAGTCCGAGCATGTACGGCCTGTCGACCGAGAAGACGCCGCCAAGCGCCACGCCCGCCATGCTGGCCACCAGGTACAGCCACACGATCGGCCAGGCGAACAGCCCAATCGCGGCGGCAATCGTGAAGACGGCCATCCACATCCACAAGACGATGTTCAGCGCCCGCTTCGGTCCGATCCGGTCGACGGTAATGCCCCAGACCAGTCCGCCAACGACCGAGCACGTGATGGCAGCCAGCAACACCAGCTGCGCCTGCGTGCGTCCCTGTTCGGCCGACAGCCCCGTGGCCAGCGCGACATTGACGGTGTAGAGGCCCATGTAGGCGATGACCGTGTTGATGGCGTCGGTATAGAAGACGCGACCGACGAGGAACCGCGCCAGGCCGGGATACTGCTGCGTCGATCGAATCGTGCGGAGCGTCTCGCCGGTCGAGTCCCGGATTGCCACCCAGCTGAAGACGGGCTGGGGCGAGGGGTTGCCGCGCTCCCTCACGAACACGAAGCAGGGCAGCGCGAAGATCAGGAACCCGATCGCCAGAATGGCGAAGAGCGCCCGGTAGTTGTCGGGCGCCACGAGAAAGCCCGCGCCCACGGCGACATACGAACCGAGGTAGCCCACACCCACGCCGATACCGCTGATGCGTCCGCGGTTGCCCTCGTGCGATACCTCGGGCAGCAGCGAATCGTAGAACTGGATGCCGGCCTGGAACGCCGCGTTGGCGAGAACGAACAGGATGACTGACAGCGCGAACGGCCCGCTCGCGATGGCCGCCGTGCAGGCGACGCAGATGAGCGTCGACCACACGAGAAACGGCATTCGCCTGCGCGCGCGGTCGGTCATCGACCCGAGCACGGGCGAAAGCACGAAAATCAGGCCCATCGATACCGCCGTCATGAGGCCATACAGGCTGTCGGCGCGGTCCGCGCCCACTTCCGCCCGGACGAACAGCGAGAAGTAGAGCGAGAGGACGCCCATCGAGAAGATGGTGTTGGCCAGGTCGTAGAGCACCCAGGCCGTCACGGCGCGAGTCGGAATGGATCGTGTGGTCGCCAAGCGACGGATACTATATCGACTGGCTGCTTTCACACGCGCCACCACGCAATGCAGATCTTTCTCGTTCACCACGCAAACGCGCTCGATCCGGGCATCGATCCGCAGCGGCCGCTCTCACCGGTCGGACGCGCGCAGGCCGACTGGCTGGCGGCGCACGCGCGTTCGAAGCACGCGGCACCCGCCGCGATCTGGCACAGCGGCAAACTGCGGGCGCGGCAGACCGGCGAAGCCTTCCTGCGAACGTGCAGTCCGTTCGCGACGTTCAGGATGGTCCGCGGTCTCCAACCTGGCGATCCGACGATGTGGATGGAGGACGCGCTGGCAATGGAGGAGCGTGACGTGATGGTGGTCGGGCACATGCCGCACCTGGCGACGCTCGCCGAGCGTCTGGCGGGTGTGGCGGCCTTTCCGTTGAACGGGATGGTGGCAATCGAACGCGACGATGCGGGCGCGTACGCCGAACGGTGGCGCGCGCGTCCGTCTGCCGATTCGGCGTAGCCTCGCGTGCTGTGCCGGCCGCCGCCCCGTGGACGGCCCGCCGTGCAACTCGCCCTAGCGCTCCACTTCGAACGTGGCCGCCTCGGTCAGGCGCACCGTGAGTGACGTGCCGGAGGCGAGAGTGGCCTCGCTGCGATCGCCGGAGACGACCATGGCCGTGCCGCCGGCCGCGCCGGCCGCTCCGCCAATCACCGCGCCGCGTTTGCCGCCCAGCACGCCGCCGAGAATCGATCCGACGACCGCACTGGCGCCAATCTTCGCCGTCGCCTCGCCGGCAGGGCCGTCTCCGTCGCGGTAGATGACATCGGTCAGGATCGGCACGCGCAGGTTGTCGTCGAGCTCGATCGACGTGAACCGGATGCCGATGCGTGCGCGTTCGCGGATCCGGCCGCCGCGCTCGACCATCGTCACCACACCACGAAGCTCCGATCCGGTGGGAATGACCGTGCGTCCGTCGAGCGTGACCGCGCGCGTGACGCGTGCGCGGACCTCGTCCTCGACACGCGCCGATTCACTGGAGACGGTCGTGTCGAGCCGGATGCCGATGACCGTGTTCGACGGCAGGTCGATCTCGTCGAACTGGCGCGCCAGCGGAAGGTCCGCCACCGGCGAGGCCCCGGCGACCGGAACGGCCGGGGCCGGCAGCGCGCTGATGGCCTGGTCGGGCACGTCGACTTCGTCGGCAATCAACTGCGGAATGGGTTGCTCGGCCATCACCGGCACCGCAGGGGCGGGACGCACGGGCTCCGGTCCGGGCACCGGGCGCGGCGCGCGTGGCTGCCGCACGGGTTCGACGGGAATTTCAGCAGGTCGGACGACTTGGTTCTCTCGAGGAGTGGGCGCTGCCGGCTCGGGCTCGGGCAGCGGTGCCGGTGAAGGAAGCGCGGCGGGTTGCGGTGCGGCAAGAGCTGCCGGCGCCGCGGCCGACGAGTGGTTCGCCGTGCGAACCGCCAGGTAGCCTCCCATCCCGGCCGCAGAAACACATCCGAGCCCGACAGCCGCGACGAGGAGTCTGGAAGTCATGTCACCGTACCTCGTCCCACACCTGAGCAAGGCGCGTACCGTCCGTGCGGTCCGCACCCTCGGGGCGCCGGCAATGGCGCCTGCGCCGCGGCCGACAGCGCCGGAGGACAGGGCTCGTCACCCGCCGCGCACAGTCGGGTCGGCCTTCCCACGAATGCACGCGATATAGACTGGTCACGTGCGCGTCATCGTTCTGGGCGCCGGTATCATCGGCGTCTCCATTGCTGAGGCTCTCGCCACCCGCGGGGCCGAGGTCGTCGTGCTCGACATGCGTGGCCCGGGTCGGGGTGCCACCAATGCGTCGGCCGGCATGCTCACCCCTTACATCGAGGCCGACGGCAATACGCCGCTGCTCGGCCTCTGCACCCGCAGTCTGGCCCTCTACGATTCGTGGATCGCGCGGCTGCTCGAAGGCGGCCGCGGCGCAATCGAGTACGCGCGCACCGGCACCCTCGAGATCGCGCTCGACGACGACGGCGTGGCGAAGCTGCTCGGCAACAAGGTCTGGCTCGATACGGCCGGCGTCGAGTCCGAGTGGCTCGACGGCAACTCCGTCCGCGTCTTCGAGCCCAGCATCACGCCCGCGGCCCACGGCGGCCTGCTGACGCTCGATCACGGGCTCGTCGGTGTCGACTCGCTCATCCAGGCGCTCGTCGCGCAGTCCAAGCTGGCCGGCGCCACCTACGAGTTTCCGGTCGACGTCCTGACGGTCGAGCAGACGGGCGATCGCGTCGAGGTGCGTTCGTTCGATCGCAGCTGGACGGGCGATGCGTTCGTCCTGGCGGCCGGGAGCTGGTCGCGGCGCATCAAACTGGTGGGATTGCCGGCGTTGCCCGTGCGGCCCGTGCGCGGGCAGCTGCTGCACCTGCAATGGTGCGAGGGCGACCAGCCCGGGCGCATCTGCTGGGGACCGAACTGCTACGCGGTGCCGTGGTCGGATGGGTCGCTGCTGGTCGGGGCCACCGTGGAGGACGTCGGATTCGACGAGGGCACGACGGTTGCCGGCGTCAACACGCTGACCTCCGCGGTGATCGAACTGCTGCCGCATGCTTCCGGCGCGCGCCTCGAATCGGCGCGCGTGGGGCTGCGGCCCGCGTTGCCAGACGACATGCCGGCGATTGGCCCCTTCATTGGCGCGCCTCGCGTCGTCGCCGCCACGGGCCACTTCCGCAACGGCGTCCTTCTGTCGCCGCTCACGGCCGAGTTGGTGGCATCCTACGTGCTGGAGGGCCGGACTGACGTGGCGCTGGCCGCCACCTCACCCGATCGGTTCGTCAAGCGGTAGAAAGGAGCAACATTGCATGGCGATGTCGAAAGAACAGGTCGCCGAACGGCTGCGAGACCATCCCGACTGGCAGGCACAGGGCGATGCGCTCGCGCGGCAGTTCACCTTTCCATCCTTTCCCGATGCCATTGCGTTCGTGGCCCGGCTTGCCTTCGATGCCGAGGCCAGCGACCATCACCCGGATCTGCTGATTCGATACCGTAAGGTGACCGTCACCTGGAGCACGCACAGCGAAGGCGGCGTGACCGATCGCGATTTCGCCGGCGTGGTGCAGGCCGACCGCGCCGCAGCCGCGTTCGGCGAGGCCGCCTCGTGATCGCTTCGCCTGTCACGGCGGCCGTCGGCGGGTGATGCAGCTCAAGTCGAGCTACAGCGCGCGCGAAGTGGCCGCGCTCACCGGACTGACGGCGCGCCAGCTGCAGTGGTGGGATGCCGAGGACATCTTCAGTTCGGCAATCGGCCCCAGGCGCACCGCGCAGGGCGGCTTCACCGAGCGCCGCTACTCGCCGATGGACGTGCTCGAGCTGATGGCGCTGGCCGAGCTGCGGCGCCAGGGCTTCACGCCCGTCGTGCTGCGCGCGATGATGGACACGCTGCGCGACTATTTCCGCCGGCGGCTGTCCGAGACGCTCGACGATGCCGGGGATCTGCGGCTGTTGACCGACGG
>JBIQJY010000038.1:10100-33118 GCA_044507065.1 Acidobacteriota bacterium | reverse complement strand
CTTCTGACGCCCACGGCGGTGTCGCCGCACGGTCTTTTCGCTGGCAATACCTGTCCGATAGGGGGCATACTGCAGCCATCCATTCTTGAAGCGGTCGCCCCGGCCTGTGCGGGGGAGCTGGAGGGCCATGAAGCGGCTGGGGTTGTGTGTATCGGTGCTGGTGGGGCTGGTGCCGATGTCGATGCTGATGGCGGCCCAGGGGCAGACCGCCGCGTCCGGCCCATCGACGGCGGTCGTTCCGGCCGGCGCACCAGAGACCTTCCAGCGCTACTGCTTCGAGTGCCACGGCACCTACAAACCGGAAGCCGGCCTCAGCATCGAGCAACTGCTCTCGCGCGGCGAGCCCGGATCCCACGCCGAGGCCTGGGAAAAGATTGCCGACGCGCTCGAGTCCGAGATCATGCCGCCCGTCGAGGCGCTCGATTTTCCCTCCGACGATGAGCGACAGGCAGCGGCCGACTGGATCCGGTCCTCGCTCGAGCGCTACGCCGAAGTCCATGCGGGCGATCCCGGCCGCGTAACGGTGCGCCGGCTGACGAGCGCGGAGTACGCCTACGCGATCGAAGACCTGACGGGCGTGGCCATTCGTGTCGGGATCGATGCGTCGAGCGACTCGGTGGGCGGCGAGGGGTTCACGAATTTCGGCGACGTCCAGTTCGTCGAGGACGCGAGCATCGAACGGTATCTGGAAGCGGCGAAGGTGGTGGCCGATCACGCGATGATCGGCTCCGGGCCAATCGCCTTCTATTCCGATCCCGGCCGCACGGGACTCGAACTTTCCGCGCTGGCCCGGATTGATGCGCTCTATGCGGCCAACGGGTTCCGCGTCGTGTCGGGCGAGGGCGGACGGCCGTTCGGACTCGAGCGGTACGGCAAGGCGTTTCTCGTCGCCTGGCAGTACGCGAACCGCACCGCGCTCGGCGATGCGGGCGCGACGCTTCGCGATCTCGCCGATCGCGAAGGCATCTCCGGACGGTTTGCCGAACACATCTGGGACGTCGTCAATCGGTCGTCGCTCGGCTATCCCACACGCGAGTGGGTCGCGCGGTGGCGGCAGTTGCCGGCGCCCACGGGCGATGCCGCTGCATCGGTCGAGGCGGCGCGAGCGGCTGCCGACCGCCTGTCGAACGAGTTGACAACGTGGCCGAGCTGGTTCTTCGCCCGCGGCGACCTCGCGGCCGGCGGCGCTGGCGACGAGAGCCCGCTGGCGTTCAATGACGCAACGCTGGCGGCCCAACCGCGCCGCGCCTACAACTACCTGCTCGGCCCGCGGGCCGCGCGCGGGCGCGGTGCTCCGGCGCCTCCACCTGGTCCGACAACGGTCCATCTGCTGTTCGACAGCATGAACCCTTCCCCGGGTGTGGCGCCCGTGATCATCTGGCGCAACGCGCGTGTGGTGATGCGGACGGCCGGAGGCCGTGGCGCCGGGGCGGCGGGCCGGGGCGGCGGGCAGGTCATCTCGGAACGGCCGCTGCGGTCGCTGCTCTCGGCGGAGGCGGCAGGCTCACTGGGGTTTGGCGTGAGCCGCGACGGCAGCACGATGGGACCCGACGACTTCGCCACGACAGGTCCCGCGGCCTTTACCGTCGACGCGCCTGTCACCCCCGGCATCGCAGCCTATCTCGAAGTGGAGGCTGAGCTCGGGGCCGATCGCGACGGCGTCGTGCGCGTGATGTTGTCGGACCGGAAGGAAGGCAGTGCGCGCGACGCCAACATGCGCACGATCCTGGCCGACACCGACAGCTCCGGCTATCGGGCTTATCGCGCCGGCATGGCGGAGTATGCCGCCCTGCTGCCACCCAACTCGCATGGAGAAGCCAACCCGGCCGACAAGGATCCGGTGCCGGCACCGTTCGACAACACCTACAACAGTCCCGAACACGATGCCTTCGTCCTCAAGGTGAAGTACCAGCGAACCGATGCGTTCTTCACCGAGAACCTGGTGGACGAGGCGGACCGTGAACGGCTCGATCACGCGTGGAACGATCTGTTCGGATCGTGGCCGTACCACAACGCCTACCTCGACATGCTGGCCGAGCACTACGAGGTCGACCTGAAAGGGCTGCGTATTGCGGACATGGACGCATCGGCCATTGCGGGACTGCCGCCCGACATGCGGCAGTACGTGACGCCGCTGCGCGCGCACTACGACGACGTCATGGCCGCCATGCTGGGCGCCGAACCCGGGCATCTCGACGACCTGCTCGAGTTCGCGAGCCGCGCGTGGAGACGTCCGCTCACCCCCGACGAGCAGGACCGGCTGCGCGCGTTCTACGCGACGCAGCGCCGCCTGGGCGAACTGGACCACGACGATGCCGCGCGCGCCGTCATTGCCCGCGTCCTCGTGTCACCCGCGTTCCTGTACCGTCTCGAGACCGTGACCGACGACGCCGGCATCCAGCCGCTCGACGACTGGGAAGTGGCCAGTCGCCTCAGTTTCTTCCTCTGGTCATCCGTGCCGGACGCCGAACTACGTCGGGCCGCTGCGGCCGGCGAACTGCGCGACGCGGACCGTATCGCGGCGCAGGTGCGCCGGATGACCGCCGACCCGAAGGCGCGCCGGTTGGCCGCAGAGTTCTTCGGCCAGTGGCTCGGCTTCTATCGGTTCGACGAGTTCCGCGGGGTCGACACCACGCGCTTCCCGGAGTTCACCGAGACGGTGCGATCCGCGATGTACGACGAAGCCGTTGCCACCTTCGACTACATCGTCCGCAATCGACGCCCGCTGGCGGAAATGTTCTCGGCCGACTACACCTTCCTCAACCGGCCGCTGGCCGACTTCTACGGCATCGCCGCCGGGCAGCTTCAAGACGGCGGCGACGTCGTGAAGGTCGATGGCGTCAACGAGTACGACCGCGGCGGGCTGCTGCGGCTGGGGGCGGTGCTCACGACCACGTCAGCCCCGCTGCGCACGAGTCCGGTGAAGCGGGGCGATTGGGTGCTGCGCCGCCTGCTTGGCACGCCTACGCCGCCACCGCCGCCCGACGCCGGGTCATTGCCGTCCGACCCCAAAGCATTTGGCGGGATGACGCTGCGTGAGCGGCTGACCGAACACAAGCGCAACGCCACCTGCGCCAACTGCCACCTGCGGATCGACCCGCTCGGGTTCCCGCTCGAAGGGTTCGACGCCGTCGGACGAACGCGCCACACCTACGACGATGGAACGGCCGTGGACGACAGGGGCGAGTTTGCAGACACCACGTCGATCGAGGGCGCCGATGGCCTGCTCGGCTATCTGCGATCGCGCGACGCGCAGCTGTTCCGCACGTTTTCACGCAAGGTGCTCGGATACGCCCTCGGGCGCACCATTTCGGCGGCCGACACGACACTCATCAACGAGATGGTGTCGGTCGGTCCCACCGGGTCGTTCACGGATCTGGCCGTCATGGTTGCGACCAGCCGGCAGTTCCTCAATCACCAGGGACCCGGCGCCGATGGCGCCGAGCCCGAACCCGAAGCGCCCACGGCGGCGGGCACTTCGGTGGCGAGTCGACTGATGCCGCCGGAAGCAGGTGCACGATGAGTATCGACCGACACGGTCTCCGGGCGTCCCGGCGCCACTTTCTGCGCGGCATGGGTGTGGCGCTGGCGCTCCCGTGGATGGAGTCGCTGCCGTTCGCCGGGCAGTTGGCGGCCAGCGCGGCAGCCGACGGGCCCCCGCTGCGGCTGGGCATCGTGTACTTCTCGAACGGCGTCGAGCCCATCCACTGGTGGGCGAAGGGGAGCGGCGCCGCGATGGAGATCGGACCGGGGCTGACGCCGATGATGCCCCACCGGGAGGACATGGTCTTCATTCGCGGACTCTTCAGCGAGTCCGCGCTGGCCTCATCGAGTCCTCACCTGGGACGCATGAACATCCTGTCGGGCGCCCCGGTGAGCCTCGATCCGAGCGTGATCCGCGTGGGGACGTCGATGGATCAGGTGCTGGCGCAGCAGGTCGGCGCCCGCACCGCGCTGCCGAGCCTCGTGCTCGGGATCGAGCCGAACGAACTGCGGCTCGAGGACGGCCTGTCGATGATCTACGGATCGGCGGTGTCGTGGGTCTCGCCGACCAAACCGGCCACGAAGGAGATCTACCCGGCGCGCGCCTTCGACAGACTCGTCGGCGACGGGACGGGACGCCGGCTCGATCGCAGCATTCTCGATGAGGTTCGCGAGGACTCGCGCGGCCTGCGTCCGCGCATCAGTCGCTCCGACACGGTGAAGCTCGACGAGTATCTCGAATCGATCCGCGACATCGAGGTGCGCATCGAGCGCGCCGGCCGTGAGGAACTCCTCGAGGGCTGGCGGCCGACGCTCGCCGAGCCGGACATGCCGCGCCCGGCCAACGAGCTGCCGCAGAACGTGCCGAACCACATGAAGCTGATGCTCGACCTGGTGGTGCTGGCCTTCCAGATGGACAAGACGCGCATTGCCACGGTCATGCTCAACAACGACCTGTCGCAGATGAACTTCAAGTTCCTGGAGGGCGTGCAGGGGGCGCTGCACCTGGACCTGACGCACAACGGGCGCGCCGCCGAGAAGGAGGCGATGTACCTGAAGACGAACCAGTTCCACATCGAGCAGTTCGCCTACCTGACGCAGCGGATGAAGGACATCCAGGAAGGCGAGGGCACGCTGCTCGACCATTCGATCCTGATGTGCACGTCGAGCCTGTTCGACGGTGACGCGCACAGCGCCGAACAGTTGCCGATTCTGCTCACCGGCAGGGGCAACGGCACCATCCGTCCCGGGCGCGTGCTCGACTACTTCGATCGCGGCGATGACCATCGCAAGGTGTGCAGCCTGCACCTCTCGCTGATGGACCGCATGGGCGTCCAGTTGAGCCAGTTCGGCGATGCGGCGACCCGTCTCGAGGAGCTCTAGGCAGGACAACCTCCCGGCTACAATGGCGGGATGTCCATAGAACTCGGGCTCGATACCTTTGGAGACGTGACGGCCGACGACGCCGGCCGGCTGCTGCCGCAGTCCGACGTCCTGCGCAACGTGGTGGAAGAAGGTGTGCTGGCCGACAGCGTCGGGCTCGATGCCTTCGGTGTGGGCGAACACCATCGCCCGGATTTCGCCGTCTCGGCGCCCGAGGTCGTGCTGGCGGCAATTGCCGCCCGCACCTCGCGCATCCGGCTGGGATCGGCCGTGACCGTGCTGAGTACCGACGACCCGGTTCGCGTCTTCCAACGGTTCTCGACGATCGACGCCATCTCGAACGGTCGGGCTGAAGTGACGGTGGGGCGCGGATCGTTCACCGAGTCGTATCCGCTCTTCGGGTTCGACATGCAGCAGTACGACCTGTTGTTCGAGGAGCGGCTCGAACTGTTCGCGGCACTGCTCGAGCAGAAGCCCGTCACCTGGTCGGGGCGCACGCGCGCCGCTCTCACCGACGCGCGTGTCTACCCGCCGGTGGCCAACGGTCCGCTGCGCACGTGGGTCGGCGTCGGCGGAAGCCCGGAATCGGTGATTCGGGCCGCGCGAAGGGGCCTGCCGCTCATGCTGGCAATCATCGGCGGCAATCCGCAGCGGTTTTCCGGCTACGTCGAGCTCTTTCACAAGTCGCTCGAACAGTTCGGCAAGCCCCGGCTGCCGATCGGCGCCCATTCGCCGGGGCACGTCGCCGCCACGGACGACCAGGCGAAGGAAGAAATCTGGCCGCACTATCGCGACATGATGAATCGCATCGGGCGTGAACGCGGCTGGTCGCCGGCCGGGCGGGACCAATTCGAACACGAGGTGGCCTCGGGTGCGCTGTTTGTCGGAGCGCCCGACACCGTGGCCGTGAAGATTGCGAAGACGATGAAGGCGCTGGGCCTGGCGCGCTTCGATCTGAAGTACAGCAGCGGTACCCTGTCGCACGACAAGATGATGACGAGCATCGAGTTGTTCGGAACAAAGGTGGCGCCGCGGGTCCGGCAGTTGCTGGCATGATGAGGACTCCGCGTCGACCCACGGCCGTCCTCGCACTCGTGATGATGGCCGTGGCTACCGTTGCCGCGGAGGTGGATCGGCAGGGGGCCGGCGGGCGCGAGCAGGAGCGGACGCGGATGATCGACGGGCAGATTCGAGGACGGGGCGTGACCAACGAGCGGGTGCTCGAGGCGATGGCGCGCGTCCCGCGACACCTGTTCGTGCCCGAGACGCATCGGCTCGAGGCCTACGGCGATCATCCGGTGCCGATTGGTCGCGGCCAGACCATCTCGCAGCCCTACATCGTCGCGTACATGACGGAACTGCTCGATCCGCGCCCGGACAATCGCGTGCTCGAGATAGGCACCGGGTCGGGGTATCAGACAGCGGTGCTCGCCGAGCTGGTGCGCGAGGTCTACAGCATCGAGATCATCGACGAACTCGCCGAGCGTGCGCGCGGCGTGCTGGCGTCGCTCGGCTATACCAACGTGCGGCTCCGCACGGGCGATGGCTACCGTGGGTGGCCGGAGGCCGCGCCGTTCGACGGCATCCTCGTGACTGCCGCGCCGCCCGAGATTCCACAGGCGCTCGTCGACCAGTTGGCCGTGGGTGGCACGCTCGTCGTGCCGGTTGGTCCGACGGGCAACGTGCAGATGATGACCGTTGTGCGCAAGTCGGCCGACGGGACCACGATCGATCGGACCATCCCGGTGCAGTTCGTCCCGATGGTCGAACCGGATCGATGAACACGCGACCGTGCGCCATCGCCGCGGGCCTGCTCCTCCTGCTGGGCCTGGTGCCGTCGAGCGGCGCCTGCGCCGCGCAATCCGCTGTCGAGACGGCGCACGTCCAGCGCGTGGACGACGGCGATACCCTGCGGGTCCAGATGGACGGCAGGATTGTGCGCGTGCGCATCTTTGCCATTGATGCACCCGAACTCGATCAGCCATATGGCCGCGAGGCCCTCGATGAAGCCCGCCGCCTGCTCGGCGGCAGGATGGTGACCGTCACCAGGCGCGACACCGATCCGTACGGGCGGCTTGTCGCGAGCCTGGCCATTGACGGACGTGACGTCGGCCGCGATCTCGTGGCCGCGGGAGCGGCCTGGCACTTCACCCAGTTTTCGGACAGCCGCGTGCTGGCCGCGGCCGAGCGCGAGGCACGCGCCGAGCGCCGAGGCCTGTGGGCGCTTGCCGATCCGGTCGCGCCCTGGCGGCATCGCGCGGAGGGCCGGTCGAACGAAGCGTCGCCGGGACGCCCGACGGTACCCGGCGAGTTCCACGGGAACGTGTCGTCGCGTGTATTTCATGCGAAGGGATGTCCGCAGTTCGAGTGTCCGAACTGCACGGCCGGCTTTGCCTCGGCCGACGCGGCGCGGCAGGCCGGGTACCGGCCGCACGGCGCCTGCGTGCGCTGAGGGGCGGTCAGTCAATTGGTCGTGTCTCCGGAGGGGTGAAGGGATGGTCTCCATGTTGAGAGTCGTGTTGACGTGCCTGCTCGCGTTACCCGTTGTCGTCTCTGCGCAGGGACGCGCGCGCAATGTCGTGCTGTTCCTGGCCGATGCCGGCGGCGTGCCGACAATCAATGCCGCCAGCTGGCATGGGTATCAGGCGCCGCGGCGGCTGTTCCTCCAGCACATGCCGCACATCGGGCTGTCGGAAACGTCACCGACCAACGGCCTGGTCACCGATTCGGCGGCCGGAATGACGGCCATCGTCACCGGGCAGAAAACCCGTAACGGCGTGTTGTCACAATCGGACACGGCCGTACGTGGCGAGCAGGACGGGGCCCCGCTCAAGACCATCCTCGAGTACGCGGAGGAACGGGGGCTGTCGACCGGTATCATCACCAACGATTCGGTGACCGGCGCGACGCCGGGCGCGCTCTACGCCAAGGCCAACGACCGCGCGAAGACGGCCTCGATCTTCCAGCAATTGTTCACGCCCCGATTCGGCGACGGACCTGACATCGTCATCGGAGCGGGGCGTGGGTCGGTCGCCAAGGCGCTTGGGGCGATCGGACTCGACATCGAGGCGATCGGGCGCGAGCACGGACGCTCTGTCTTGCGCGACCTGACCGAGGTGACCCCGGACCTGACACGCGCGGTGGTCGTGCTCGAATCGGGCAGCTACGACCTGGAAGCGGCCATCGAGACCACGATGCGGATCCTGTCGCGCAATCCGCGCGGGTATTTCCTCATGGTCGAGTGGGACACCCACACCGACAATCCCCAACGCGGCCTCGACCGGATGGTCGAGCTCGACAGGGCCATCAGCCGGACGGCGCGCATGGTCGGCAACGACACGCTGCTCCTGTTCACCGCCGACCACTCCTTCGACCTGCGCCTGCGCGGAGGCGATGTGCAGCGCCCGTTCCTCGACGGACTCGAGGAGGAGCGCGCGAAGGCGGCCTCCGAGAAGCGCAGCGACATCCGGCTGCGGACACTGCGCATCGACAACGGCCACACGGGCGAAGAGGTGCTCGTGGCCGCGCAGGGGCCGGGCGCCGAGCGCGTCGGCGGGTATCTCGCCAATTCGGACCTGTTCCACGTCATGATGGGCGCCCTCGGCTGGCAGCCTGACTGACGTCGGCTGTCGCGCACACGCGGGCGCGGGATGCCGGCGGGTGCGCGCATCGTGGGAATGGCGTACCCTGCATCGATGTCGGCTCGCATCGAAGACTATGCACTGATTGGCGACTGCGAGGGCGCGGCCCTCGTGAGTCGCGAGGGATCGATCGACTGGTTGTGCCTCCCGCGCTTCGACTCGGCCGCCTGCTGCGCGGCACTGCTCGGCACGCCTGAGCACGGACGCTGGCTGCTGGCGCCGTCGGAGGGCGTCGTACGGACGTCACGGCACTATCGCGACGAGACGCTGATCCTCGAAACCGAACACGAAACGGCCAACGGTGCCGTCACGGTCATCGACTTCATGCCGATGCTCGGCGTCAACCGGAACGATCTGGTTCGCCTGGTGGTTGGCCGCCGGGGCCGCGTCGCGATGCACACCGACCTGACGCTGCGGTTCGACTACGGCCGCACGGTCCCATGGGTGCGCAGCGAGGACCATGGCCTGGTGGCCATTGCGGGCCCCGACACCATCCATGTCGCGTCCGATGTGTCACTGAGGGGTGAAAACCTCCACACCGTCGCGGACTTCGAGGTAGCCGAGGGCGAGACGCGGCATTTCATACTGACCTGGCACCGCTCGCACGAGGTGAAGCCGCAGCCGAGCGACCCGGCCGCTGCACTCCGCGACACCGAGCAGTGGTGGCGGCGCTGGTCGAGCCACTGCACCTACGAAGGCCGGTGGCGCGATGCCGTCATGCGGTCGCTCATCACGCTCAAGGCGCTCACCTACGCGCCGACCGGCGGCATCGTGGCCGCGCCGACGACGTCACTGCCCGAGCTCATCGGGGGCGTGCGCAACTGGGACTACCGCTTCTGCTGGTTGCGCGACGCGACATTCACGCTGCTGGCGCTGATGTCGAATGGCTACCTGGACGAGGCGCGCGCGTGGCGCGAGTGGGTGCTGCGCGCCGTGGCGGGCACGCCGTCGCAGCTGCAGATCATGTACGGCATCGCGGGTGAACGGCGGCTGCCCGAGATGGTGCTGCCGTGGCTGCCCGGCTATGAAGGGTCGACGCCCGTGCGCATCGGGAACGCGGCGAGCGACCAGTTCCAGCTCGACGTGTTCGGCGAGCTGGCCGACGCGCTGCACCAGGGACGTCGTTTCGGCCTCGACTACGTCGCCGTGGGGTGGGAGTTCGAACGGGCGCTGCTCGATCACCTCGAGAAGGTGTGGGCCGAGCCGGACGAAGGCATCTGGGAAGTGCGCGGACCGCGCCGGCACTTCACGCATTCCAAGGTCATGGCCTGGGTGGCCTTCGATCGTGCGGTGAGCGACATCGAGCGGCTCGGCCTGGACGGCCCCGTGGATCGATGGCGCGAGCACCGCGAGCGGCTCCACGAGGAAGTGTGCCGCGAGGGGTTCAGCCCCGCCATCGGATCGTTCGTCCAGTACTACGGCAGCCTCGCCGTGGATGCGAGCCTCCTGCTGCTCCCGCTGGTCGGATTCCTGCCGATCGAGGACCCGCGTATCACCGGGACGGTGGCGGCCATCGAGCAGCGGCTCGTACGCGACGGCTTCGTGCATCGCTACACCACCGAGACGCTGGTGGACGGCCTGCCCGCCGGCGAAGGCGCCTTCATCCTCTGCACGTACTGGCTCGCCGACGTCTATGTCATGCAGGGGCGGCTGGCGGAGGCCGAGGCCATCTTCGAGCGCGTGCTCGCGATACGCAACGATCTCGGACTGCTTGCCGAGGAGTTCGATCCACGGCTCGGGCGGCAGCTCGGCAATTTCCCGCAGGCCTTCTCGCACATCGGTCTCGTCAACACCGCCCGGAACCTGTCGGCCTCCGGTGGGACGGCCGAGGAACGTCCCAAGGCCTGATGCCCGCATTCAATCGTTCGGGGCCTGCGTACGGGCGCCGCTGCCGATGGTAGGATGCAGGCCATGAGTGCTGAAGACGCTTTGCACGACCGGGGACGCGCGCTGGAAGAGGAGTACTTCCGCCGCAAGGACCGCGAACTGGTGGAACGCCTCCGGCGCAAGGCCGAGACCGAGGCCGCCACGCGCGCAATGGGCAGCACGACGGGCATCACCGACCCCGAAGTCCTGCGTGACCTGCTCGAACTCGGGTTCACGCCCGAGACGATCGGCCTGCTGCCGCTGGTGCCGGTCCTGCAGGTGGCCTGGGCTGAAGGTGGGATCACGCCGCGCGAGCGCAACCTCATCGAGAAGCTGGCGACCGCGCGCGGCATCACCCCGGGCAGTCCCGCCGATGCGCAGCTGATGGACTGGCTTGCCAATCGCCCCGATGAGGCAGTGTTTACCGGTGCGAGACGGCTCATTCACGCGCTGCTCGACGCCGGCTCGGCGGCAACCGCCGACCTGACGGCCGACGATGTCGTCGCCTACAGCGAACAGGTGGCGGCGGCTTCGGGCGGCATCTTCGACCTGGGAAAGATCACGTTCGAGGAGCGCGAGCTGCTCGACACAATCGCGGCAGACCTCAAGAGCCGCCGGCCCTGACCCTTTCACGCCCGCGGTGACGACCGTCCACCACCTGGCATGACGCTACAGCCGCCGAGCTCGGCCCGCAGCTATCCGCTCAGGAGCCTGCTCCTGATGCTGATGGTCGCGCTGGTCGTCCCGACGCTGGGCCTGGCGGCGTTGACCATCGGCCGCGCGGTGTCCGAGAACCAGCGCACCGTCGAGCGTCGCTTGATCGAGGAGGCGAGCGGGTTGCGGCGGGCGCTCGAAGAGGAACTGGCCGTCTCGATCCGGACACTGGAGGCGATGGCCGGATCGGCCGCGCTCGCACGCAACGATCTTGCCGGGTTCCGGGAGGAGGCGCTTCGGCATCTCGAGGCCCACCCGGCCTGGATGGACGTACGGTTGTCGACGCCTGAAGGCCAGTGGGTGATGGGCACGCAGGTGGAGGCCCAGGCCGGCGCCCCCGGCGATGCCGTCGATCCCGGCAGCCTCCGTGAGGCCGTCGAGCGGCAGGCGCCGGTCGTCGGGCCGCTGCGCGCCGGCTGGCGGACCGACGGCAATTACGCGTTCCCCATTCGCGTGCCGGTGGCTCGGGATGGGCCGACCCGCTATGTCCTGTCCGCGATTCTCACGCCCGAGGGGCTCGTCGAAGTCCTGTCGATGGATGCCGGCGGCCGACAGGAATTGCGCGCCCTCGTCAGCCCGGACCACGTGGTCGTGGCGCGCAGCCGCGATCCGGAGCAATATGTCGGCCGGCCGATCTCGCCCGAGTTCCTCGCCGCGATCAGCGGATATGGGGAGGGCATGTTCGAGAGCGTGACGCTCGACTCCGAGCGCGTTTACTCCGGCGTCAGCCTGGGTGCGGTCAGCGGCTGGCGCGGCGTGGTGGCCGTGCCGCGCGACGTCATCGACCGCGACTTCCGTGCCGCGATGACGGTGCTCGGCACGCTCGGCGCGCTGCTGCTCAGCCTGGGCGGCATCGCGTCCTACTTCATCGCCCGGTGGATCGCGCGCGACATTTCCATGGTCACCGAGGCGGCCTCGGAACTGGCCAGCGGGCGCTCGGTCGTGATGGCGGCGCCGCGTGTCGACGAGGTGCGCCGTCTTGCGGCCGCGCTCGACCGGTCCGCCGCGCTCATCCGCGTGCGCGAACAGGAGCGCGACCAGCGCGTGTCGCGGGCCGACGCAGCCCGCGCCGAAGCCGAAGCGGCCACGCGCGCGAAGGACGAGTTCCTCGCCATGCTGGGCCACGAACTCCGCAACCCGCTCGCGCCCGTGCTCAACGCGTTGCACGTGGCGCGCTCGACAGGCGGCACGCTTGCCGATCGTGAGCGCAGTATCGTCGAGCGGCAGGTGCGCCATATGGCCCGGCTCGTCGACGATCTGCTCGACGTGTCGCGGCTGCGCCGCGGCGCGATCGAGCTGCACCCGGAAGAGATCGATCTTCGAACGCTGGTCAATGAGGCCGTCGAGATGACGAGGCCGCTGTTCGACGAGAGCCGCCAGCATCTGTTCGTCGACGTGCCGGAGGGGCTCGGGATCGTCTGCGACGCGCACCGCATGACCCAGGTCTTTTCGAACCTGCTCACCAACGCATCGAAGTACACGGAACCCGAAGGCACAGTCAAGCTGACCGCGCACGAGGCGGGCGCCGACGTCGTAATCGTCTGCGAGGACACGGGAATCGGCATCCCGGCGGATCTGCTGCCGCGCGTCTTCGATCCCTTCGTCCAGGGGACGCGCGGGATCGACAGGCGCCAGGGCGGCCTCGGTCTGGGACTTGCCGTGGCGCGGAGCCTGGTCGAGCAGCACGGTGGCACCATCACTGCCTTCAGCGACGGGCACGGCTGCGGCAGCCGGTTCGTTGTCAGGTTGCCCGTCCGCGTCGAGGGGGCCGAGGACCGGAACCCGACGTGGGAGCCGGCCGATCCCGGGCCGATGCCCGTGCGCGTGCTCGTGGTGGAGGACAACGATGACGTTCGCGAGATGCTGACCCTCGCGTTGCGGCTGGGCGGCGTGGACGTCCGCGGCGCGGCGTCGTCGGCCGCCGCGCTGGCCATCGTCGATGAGTGGGATCCCACCGTGGCGGTGCTCGACATCGGCCTACCCGACATCGACGGATTCGAGCTCGCGCGCCGGCTCCGCGCCCGCGAGCAGTCGCGCGACATCTATCTCATCGCGCTCACCGGCTATGGCGGCGACAGCTACGCGAGCGAGGCACGCGCGGCCGGATTCGATGCGTTTTTCGTCAAGCCGGTCGGCGTCGACGCGCTGCTCGATACGGTGGCCCGCCTGCGCCGCCAGGCCTGACGGGAACCCGCGACTACGACCCGGCGACAATCTGCACAAGTCGGACGAGCGTTTCGGTCGTCTTCTCGAGCCCGCGCCTCGAGTTGAATTCAGTCGCGCTGTGGAAGTTGTGGCCGCCCGTGAAGATGTTCGGGCAGGGCAGGCCGCGGAAGGTGAGGCGTGAGCCGTCGGTCCCGCCACGAATCGCGCGCGTGCGCGCGGGCAGCCCCGCCTGGCGTGCCGCTTCGAGCGCCCACTCCACCACCTGCGGGTGGTCGTCGAGCACCTCCCGCATGTTCCGATACTGCTCGTGCATGTCTATCCGCACCGATACGCCGGGGTGGCGTTCGGCCGCGGCGGCGGCGAGGTCCCGCGTGAGTCGTTCCTTCGCCTCGAGCGCGCCAATGTCGAAGTCGCGCAGGATGAGGGCGACCGTGGCCGTCTCGGCGTCGAGCGTGCCGCCGTGGGGATGCACGAAGCCGACGCGGCCCTCGGTGTGTTCGGGCCGCATCTCGACGGGCAGACTCATGATGAAGTCGGCCAGCGCATACACGGCATTCACCATCGCGCCTTTGGCGGAACCCGGATGCGCGCTCACGCCTCGGAACGTCACGGTGCCGCCGCGTGCGTGCCAGCTCTCGTCGTTGATGTCGCCGAGGGTATCGCCGTCCACCGTATAGGCGAACGCGGCGCCGAAGGCGCCGACGTCGAACGTGTCGATGCCGCCGCCCACTTCCTCATCGGCCGTGAAGCCGACGGCAATCGGCCCGTGCGGCAGCGCCGGATTCTGTCGCAGCGTATCGACCAGCGTCACGATCGCGGCGACACCCGCCTTGTCGTCCGAACCGAGCAGCGTCGTCCCGTCGCTCGTGATGATGTCGTCGCCGATCATCGATGCCAGTACAGGGTTGGCGGCGACGGTCAGCACCTGCGACGGGTCGCCGGACAACTGGATGTCGCCGCCGGCATAGTTGTGGTGGACGACGGGCCGGACGTTGGCGCCCGAGACGGCCGGTGAAGTGTCGACGTGGGCCAGGAACCCGACACACGGCACCTCGCGGGCGACGTTCGACGGCACCCGCGCGCGCACCATGCACGTGTCGCTCAGGTGGATGTCCGACGCGCCGAGTGACTCGAGTTCGGCCACGAGCATGCGCGCGAGATCCCACTGGCCGTCGGTGCTCGGCACGCGCGGCTGGCCTTCGCGCGATTCCGTGTTGACGCGCACATACCGCAGGAAACGATCGACGACCGACTCGGAGGGTGGGTGAACGGGGAGCGACGACATCCGCCGATTATCGCACCCGGGCCGAAGCGTCGGACCCGGTCACACAGCCTCGTTACGCTGCTCCGCGATGTGCTGCCGAATCACGTCGTCGAACGACGTGTCGGTGGGGAAGCCGAGGCCGACGGCTCGCGACGCATCGAGGCGACCCGGCCAGGTGCTGGCCACGCGCTCGACGCGCGGGTCGCGTTCCCACCGTACCAGGGCGGCCACATCGGGACCCGCCACGCGCGCGAGCGCGGCGACCATTTCAGCGACCGAAACCGCGAGGCCGGGCAGGATCAGGCTGCGGTCGAAGCCGAGTGCCGCTCCATCGATGGCGTGCGCACGCAGGAAGCACTCGATCACCGTCCGAGGCGACAACAGCCAGAGGATCGTCTCAGGCGCCACGGGACACACCGCCGGCTCGCCATTGAGCGGCTCGCGGATGATCCCGCTGGCAAACGACGACAGCGCCGCATTGGGCCGGCCGGGGCGCACGCTGATGGTCGGCAGGCGCAACGCTCGGCCATCGATGAAGCCGCGTCGGCTGTAGTCGGTGACGAGCAGTTCACCGATGGCCTTCTGCGTGCCGTATGACGATTGCGGCGTCAGCCGGGTCGCGTCATCAACCGTGTCCGGCAGCGCGCCGCCATACACGGCCACCGAACTGGCCACCACGACTCGAGGGCCGTGGCCCAGCGTGCGGCAGACATCCAGGAGGTGTCGTGTGCCGTCGAGGTTCACGCGCATGCCCAGGTCGAAGTCCGCCTCCGCCTGGCCGCTCACGACGGCCGCCAGGTGGAAGACCGCCAGGGTGTCTCGATCAATGGCGGCCGCAAGCACGGCGGGGTCGGCGATGTCTCCCACAATCGAGCGGGCCCGCGGGTCGGCCAGGGCCGGGCCGGCGACGACGTCAAGCATCCGGACCTCATCGACACGCCGCGGCGTGCCGTCGGGCGCGGGTAGGTGAGGGAGGGCGAGAATGGCACGCGCGAGGCGATGCCCCAGGAATCCGGCGGCGCCGGTGATGAGCACGTTCATGTGTGGCGGAACCTCCGATGGCGTCGAGCGTCGGGCGGACTGTACTACAGCGGCCGCGTCGTCCGATCGGATGTAGGATGGAAGCGCCAGCCCTGCCCGCCGGGATCGCAATGCCTCGAGGCTTCTTCGCGCTCGTCATGATGATCGGCCTGGCTGCCGGTGCGCTGCGCGGTGCGCAGCAGCCGGAGTTCCGCGCGGCCACGCCGACCGTTTCCATCGACGCCACGGTGCTCG
Source organism: Acidobacteriota bacterium (assembly GCA_044507065.1). Taxonomy (GTDB): domain Bacteria; phylum Acidobacteriota; class Vicinamibacteria; order Vicinamibacterales; family SCN-69-37; genus SCN-69-37. The sequence goes on along the minus strand of JBIQJY010000038.1, from coordinate 17,326 downwards.
ACCGCCGTGGCCAGGTGGTCACCGACCTCACCGTCGACGACTTCGAGGTCTACGACAACGGCCGCCGCCAGGCCATCGAGGTGTTCGACAACGGTCTCCGGCCCATCGCGATCGTGGTCATGCTGGATCGCAGCGCGAGCGTGCGTCCGCACTTCGGCCTCGTGCGCGATGCGGCCAAGGCGTTCGTGGCCAACCTCCTGCCGGGAGACCGCGTCCGGATCGGCAGCTTTGCCGATCGCATTCGCATCGATCCCGACACCTTCACCGACGATCGCGATGAGTTGAACCGTATCCTCGACGATCGGCTGCTGCCCGAAGGCGGCACGCCGCTCTGGAGTGCGACCGCGCGGGCCTTCGACGCCCTGGCGGGACTTCCCGGTCGGCGCGTCGTGCTGCTGTTCACCGACGGACGGGATACGCCGGCCATCGACAGCGACGTGACGTTTCGCAACATCCTCGATCGCGCGCGCACCGAGGAGGCCATGGTCTACGCCATCGGCCTGTCGATCGAATGTCCCGGATCGTCCGGCCGGCGGGTCGCTCCCCCGGGCGTGAGTTATCAGTTCGGTCCCCGCGGGCCGTTTGGTCCGAGTGGGCCGCGCAGGCCAGGAGGCCCGGTGCCCGTGCCCGGCGTACCCGTGCCGGGACGCGGGCTTCCGCCGCGCACGCCGCCGTCGCCGTGGACCGCGCCGGTGACGACCTGTCGCGAAACGAAACCCGATCCCGATCTGCGCGAACTCACCGACGAGGGCGGTGGCGGCTACTTCGAGCTGCGTTCGACCGACGATCTGGCGGCGACCTTCGCGCGCGTCGCGTACGAACTGCACAGCCAGTACCTGCTCGGTTTCACGGCAAGGGAACTCGACGGGCGCACGCATGCGATCGACGTGCGCGTGAAGCGTCCGGACGTCTCCGTCCGCGCGCGCCGTACCTACATCGCCGCGGTCGAGTGACGGCGCGCGTCGGCGTGAGCGTCGCCGCTCTCGTATGATGACGCGGTGACGTTACTCCGCGACTTCCGGCCCCGTGCCGTCGTCTTCGATCTCGATGGCACCCTTGTCGACAACATGCCGTGGCACGGGCAGGCGTTCGATGCCTTTGTGGCGCGCCACGGCCTGCCGCCCATGGACATGGCAATGCGCGAGCGCACGGACGGCAAGCGCAACCGCGAGATCTTCGCGATGTTGTTCGGGCGCCCGCTGGACGAAGCCGAACACGCCGCGCTCGAGGACGAGAAGGAAGGGATGTACCGCTCCCTGTCGCGTGGACGCCTCGAACCGCTGCCGGGGCTGCTGACGCTGCTCGATCGCATCGATGCGCGGGGGATTGTGGCGGGCGTGGCGACATCCGGACCGCGCGCGAACGTCGAGCACACGCTGGGAGAGCTCGGCATCGGCCACCGCTTTGCCGCGATCGCCCGCGGCGATCAGGTCGAGCGCGGCAAGCCGGCGCCCGACGTGTTCCTCCATGCGGCGCGGCTCCTGGACGTCGATCCCGCCGACTGCCTGGCGTTCGAGGACGCGCCACTTGGCGTGGCGGCGGCTGTTGCCGCCGGCATGCGGTGCGTGGCGGTGACATCCACCTACGCGGCCGACGTCTTTCTGGCTGCCCCCACGCCGCCGCACGCGGTGTATGCCGATTTCGAAGCGTGGCTCGACGACGCCGGACGCTGGATGCTGGCGGACTGACGGAGCCCCAGGGGCGCCCGGTCGGTCCGCGTGTCGTCAGCCGGCCAGTGCGCGATCGATGGCGGCCTGCGCGAGCGGCGCCATGATCGCGTAGCCGGCCGCATTCGGGTGCAGGTCGTCGCCGCTCAGTTCCGATCGCAGCAGGCCCTTGTCGTCGACCATGGCCGAGAAATAGTCGAGATAGACGTGGCCGTGTGTTTCCGCATACTGCTTCATCCAGTCGTTGAGCGCGCGGATCCGCGACATCGGTCGCTGCACGGTCTGCGGCGCGGCCTGGTTCGGCCCCTGGTGGTAGTTGCTCGTCGGCAGGATGCTCGACAGCACCACTTTGACGCCGTTTGCCGCCGCGATCTCGGCCATCGATTCGATGTTGCCGGTGATCTCCTCGTTGGTCATCGGTCCGGTATTGCCGGCGATGTCATTGGTGCCGGCGAGGATGACGACCACCTTCGGCTTGTGCGCGATGACGTCGGGGCGCATGCGGATGAGCATCTGCGGCGTGGTCTGCCCGCTGATGCCGCGGCCGATGTAGTTCTTCCCCGGGAAGAACGCGCCGTAGCGCGGCTGCGGCCACGCGTCGGTGATCGAATCACCCATGAACACGACATCGGCGGAGGTCACCTCGGCGTTGGCCTGCCGGTAGCGGTTCAGGTTGGCCCAGTCGCGAAGCCGGGCATCGTTGGCGGCCAGCGGCCGAAGGGCCGCGGCGAGCGCGTCGCATTCGAGCAGGGCCGGCGGCAACGGCGCGGGGGCTGGCGCCGCGCCCTGGCCCTGCAGCTGGACGAAACCGACTGACACCGCGGCCGTCAGAACGGCCCCACCAAGCAGTACGCGTGACGCAACCATGGGTTTCTCCTCGGATCTGATGTCGATGACGCGCGAAGGCCCAGATGATACCCGCACCCCCGGTGCGTGGTATACTCGATTGTTCGTCCCGCCCTGCCGGCCGTCTTCTGGCCGAGCCTTCACGGTCGAATCAGTTTCCCAAGGAACCCAGTTGGCTTTCAGTGCACTCAACCTCCATCCCCACTTGATCCGTGCGATCGGGGACCTTGGTTTCGCTCGTCCCACCGGGATCCAGGGTGAAGCCATTCCGCCGGCCATGGCCGGGCGTGACATTCTCGGCTGCGCACAGACCGGCAGCGGCAAGACCGCCTCGTTCCTGCTGCCCATCGTGCACAAGCTGATCGACCAGCCGCGCGGGACGACTCGCGCGCTCGTTCTGGTCCCGACGCGCGAGCTCGCGGCGCAGGTGCTCGAGGACTTCAGGGATCTCGCGCGGCACACGTCGGTGCGCGCGGCCTCCGTCTTTGGCGGGGTGAGCGCCGCCCCTCAGGAACAGGCGTTCCGCAACGGCGTCGACATCATCATCGCCACGCCGGGCCGGCTGCTCGAACATCTGCGGGCGCCGTACGCGAAACTCGACAAGCTGGCGTTTCTCGTCCTCGACGAAGCCGATCGCATGCTCGACATGGGCTTCCTTCCGGAGATTCGCAAGATCCTCCGGTATCTCCCCACCTCACGCCAGACGCTGTTCTTCAGCGCCACCATGCCGCACGAAATCCGGCAGCTGACAGGCGAACTGCTGAACAACCCGGTCACCATTCAGCGCGAACGCGCCGCGACGACGCCTACCGGGATCACCCAGGCCGTGTATCCGGTCGCCCAGGAACTGAAGGGCGCCCTGCTCATCGAGCTGCTCAAGCGCGGTGAGATCGAGCAGGCACTCGTCTTCACGCGCACGAAGCATCGCGCCAACCGGCTTGCCGACCTGCTCGTGCGCGCCGGCATCCGCGCCGGCAAGATCCACGGCAATCGATCGCAGGGACAGCGCACGCTTGCGCTCGAGGAGTTCAAGAGCGGCCGCTGCCCGGTGCTCGTGGCGACCGACATCGTCGCGCGCGGCATCGACGTCGAGGCGCTGCAGCACGTCGTGAACTTCGACGTGCCGGTCGTCGCCGAGGACTACATTCACCGCATTGGCCGGACGGGCCGCGCCGAAGCCACGGGCGAAGCGTTCACGCTGGCCGCGCCCGAAGAACGGTCGAACCTGCTCGCCATCGAACGCGCGCTGGGACAGCCGATTCCGCGCGTGACCCTCCAGGATTTCGATTACCACGCGCGTGCCACCGAACGGCTCGAGATTCCCATTGCGGAACGTATCGCCGAGATCCGCCGCCGCAAGGCCGAGGATCGCGCGCGCGCCAACGCCCGGCGCGAGCGTCGCGAAGGGGCGATGGCCGGCGCGGGCGCCGGCAGCGGATCGCGCAACGCACCAGGCGCCTCCCGCCGTGGCGGACCGGCGCCTCGCGGCCGGAACAGCCGTCCGGGCGGCGCCGGACGCTTCCGCGATCGCTGATGGGTGTTTTCTTCTGCTCCCGGCCGCACTACACTCTGACCGGGATTTCACTTTCACCCGCCGGGACGGCCGTGGGGCCTGGCGGGTTGACGAGGACGACACGGCAAGTTGCGCTCGCAGGCGCCGCGAACCAGTGCGGGACATCCGTGCGGATCGCCGGCGGGCGGCTGATACTCCCCTCTGAAAGGACAGTGTGACTCGGGACGATCGCCTTCGAATAGCTGTATTCATCGATTTCGACAACATCGAGATTGGCGTCAAGAACACCCTGGGCGCCTCGTTCGACGTGGGCCTCGTCCTCGAGGCCCTCAAGGAACGCGGCGACGTGGTCTCGAAGACCGCATACAGCGACTGGCAGCGCGCCGGCGGCTACAGCCGCAGCCTCACGCAGCACGCCATCAAGATGGTGCAGCGCAACCTGACGCCGGGCGGCGACAAGAACGGCGCGGACATCAATCTGGCCCTCGATGCGCTCGAGATGGCCTTCACGCATCCCCACATCAACGCCTTCGTGATCGTCGGCGGCGACAGCGACTTCATCAGCCTGGTGGAGAAGCTCAAGCAGTACGACAAGAAGGTCTTCGTCGTGGGCGGACGGCAGTTCTCGAGCGTGATCATGCAGCGCAACTGCCACGAGTTCATCGCCTACGAGAACCTCGTGAGCGCCTCGAGCAGCTCGGGTGGCGGCGGCCGTCGGCCGGCCGATCGCGGCGTGCGCGTCGAGCGCGTGCCAATCGATCAGGCCATTCCCCTCGTGACGCGCGGCCTCAAGGTGCTCTCCGACCGCGAGGTCTCGCCGCAGCTCGGGCTGCTGAAGTCGACGCTGCTGCAACTCGACTCCACCTTCTCCGAGCGCAGCTACGGCGCCGGTTCCTTCCGCGACTTCGTCGAGAAGCTCGAGAAGATCGGCGTCGTGAAGGTGCAGCAGGTCAAGGGCAGCCTGCTCGTGACCGCGGCCGACGATGCGCCGGCGCTGCCCGAGACGGCAGCAGCGCCCGCCGACGAAGGCGACGGTGCCGCGGTGGACAGTGCGGAGCGTCCCGCGCGCAGCGAGGACAACGGCGGTGACGAGAACGGACGCGGACGCCACCAGGGGCCCGCGCCGACGATCGTCGGAACGACGGCCGACGGGATTCGCGAGCTGACGCGCATCCTCGCGACCGGCGAGGTGCGCCGCTGGCCGATGTACCTCCGCAACGTCAAGCAGCTGTTCCGGCAGGTGAGTCCGGAGTTCGACGAGCGGGCGTACGGCTTCGCGAATCTCGTCGACATGCTGCGCGCCGCGGCGCGCGAGAACATCGTGCGCGTGGATCGCGACCGGCAGGGCGTCATCCGCGTGTTCCAGGGCAACGTGGAGTCGGCGGCGAAGCCGGCGGCCCCGCCCGCGCCGAAGATTTTCGACATCGAGGACGAACTGGCTGCTGAAGCCGCGCAGGCGGAGCGCGAGGCCGCCGAGGCGGCTGCGGCGGCTCCCGCGTCGCCGGTCGACGCACCCGAGTCGGCCGAGCCCGACGTGGTGCTCGAGCCGCCCGCACCGCTGGAAGCCGAGCCTGTGGCCGAGCCGCCGGCCGCGGTCATCGAGCTCGATGAGGACGAGGACGAACCCAACTTCAACCGGCCCGGCGCCGGCGGTGAAGAGGGCATCCTGGCGGCCCGCGCGGCGCGCAAGGCCGTCGGCGCCTCGCGCCGGCGGCCCTCCGCCGCCAAGGCCACGTCCACCCGCGAACGCGCGCCACGCGCGGCGGCGCGGACGCCGCGTGCCCGCAAGTCCACGAAGAAGTAGCACCACGCAGGTTCGACGCCTCGCCACCGCAGTGCCCGTCCCGACGGGCGCTGCGGCCGAGGCGGTATGATCGTCCGGTTTGATCAGCCCGGGACCCCGCGTCCCGGCGCGCCACAGAGACCCCGTTTCCATGCACCGGCGACAGTGGCTCCTCCGAATGGCGGCGTTCGCCTCGCTCGTCGTTCGCCCCTGGCGGGCGTGGGGCAGTACTCCCGCTGCGTCCGGACAACCGGCGGATTCCGCTGGTGTCGTCCGGTGGATGTGGTCCGGCGCCGTCACGGCACAGTCGGCGACGGTCGTGGCGAAGATCGCGGGCGGTTCGGCGCCCGTCCAACTGCAGATCCAGCCAACCGGCGGCGGCCTGGGAGCGCGCATCGAACCCGCCAGCCTCGATCGGGCGACCGGCGTCGTCCGTTTCGAAATCGCGCCGCTGCGCCCGGCCACGACCTACCGCTATGTGGTCCTGCAGGGCGGGGTCCCCTGGGGCACCGTTGGCAGGTTCCGAACGACCGCCGAGGGGCCGCACAACGCCGTCATCCTGTTTGCTTCCTGCGCGAGCACTGGATCGAATGCCTCGATCTGGGACACGATGCGAGCGATTCAGCCGGACGTTTTCATCCACATGGGCGACATGCACTACGGTGACATCACGCGGAACGACCCGGCGCGGTTCCGCGCGGCCTTCGATCGGTGCCTGATGTCGCCGCGGCAGAGCGCGTTCTATCGCGACGTGCCGATTGCCTATGTGTGGGACGACCATGACTACGGTGGCGACGAGACCGACCGCCACTCGCCGAGTGCGCCGGCCGCCCACCGCGTCTTCCGCGAGTACGTGCCGCACCATCCCCTGACCGGCGGCCCGACGGGCACGCTCCAGCAGGCCTTCGATGTGGGACGCGTGCGCGTCATCCTGACCGACAGTCGATCCGGACGCGAGACGCCCACCGCGGGGGGCACCGCGCCGGTGACCATGCTGGGGCAGGCACAGCGCGAGTGGCTTCTTGCCGAGCTCGAGGCGGCCAGCCGACGTGCGGCGCTCGTCGTCTGGGCGAACCCGGTGCCGTGGATCACGAAGAACGACGAGGGAACGCGCGAGGGGTGGGCGCCGTATCACGCGGAGCGCGCGATGATTGCGGATCACATCCTCCGCCTTGGCCTGACGTCGCGGTTCCTGATGGTCAGCGGCGACGCGCACATGGTGGCCATCGACGACGGCACCAACAGCCAGTACGCGCCCGGCGCCGCGGGCGTGCCGGGCTTTGTCGTCGTCCACGCCGCCTCGCTCGATCGCATCCGGCGTCACAAGGGCGGTCCCTACAGCCACGGATCGCGTGCCGGACGAGGACAGTTCGGGGAACTGCGAATCGAGGACACGGGCGAACGCCTCGTAGCCACG
>JBIQJY010000038.1:0-10000 GCA_044507065.1 Acidobacteriota bacterium | reverse complement strand
ACCACGCGTGCCGGTGCACTCGAGGCGGCGCGCCGCGCGAAGGCCGAACAGTTGTCTCCGCCGCGGGCCAGCAGGGCCGAGGCCGCCTTTCTCTACGTCGAGGAGACGCGCCTGCTCGGCCGGCTCTTCAATCCGCCGGCCGGCTGGTTCGTGCAGGTGGGAGGGCTCAGCGAGGGCAGCGGACTTGCGCTCGGTACGGCCTACCGTTTTCCCGATGGCCAGGGCGGCGCGCTCGACCTTCGGGGAGTGGGGTCGATTGGCGGGGCGTGGCTGGCCGACCTCTCCTGGCGATCGGATTCCGGGCAGGACGATCGTGTCGCCCTCACCGCCAACCTCGCGCTCGAGCGGCACGCCAATCAACGCTTCTACGGCCTGGGGCCGGAGACGACGAAGGCGTACGACTCGGGATTCGACCTCGACGAGCGCCACGCCGAGGGCGCTGTCGTCGTGCGGCTGAACCGGTGGATGCGGGCGGCGGCCGGCGGCGGTCTCGGGCGGCTCGAAGTGACCGAGCTCGACCTCGACTTCGACGACGACGATGATGCGGCCGTGGCATCCAGTGACGACCTGCAGGTTCGCCAGTTCCGCGAGGGGCTGATTCCCGGGTTGCGCGATGCCTCCACGCTCCTGCGCACGAACGTTGACCTGATTGTCGACACGCGCGGGGAGCGCGGTCGGGCCGGCGCTCGGATCGACGTCCGGCAGGCCTGGTACCGCGCGCGCGAGCACGTGCTGCATGACTTCGCGGCCACGCGCATCGACGCGCAGGCGTTCATCCCGGTCTGGAATGGCACGCGCACGTTCGCGCTGCGTCTGGCGGCCGATCGCCTCGACCCGGCCGACGGACACCGCGTACCCTTCTACCTGCAACCAACCGTCGGTGGCAGCCGGACGCTGCGCGCGTTCGATCGCCAGCGGTTCCGGGACCTCAGCACGCTGCTCCTGCAGGCGGAGTATCGCTATGAGGTCAACCCGTTCGTCTCGGGCGCGATTTTCGTCGAGACGGGACAGGTGGCGCCGGACTGGAAGTATCTGCGGGCCGACAGGTTTCGCGGCGATTACGGCATTGGCCTGCGCGCCGGCTACGAGCGCGTGGTGGTGCTGCGCACCGACCTGGCATTCGGCGGTGAGGGCCCGCGGCTCATCATCGCCCTGAATGGAGTCTTCTAGTGCTGCACGTGCGGCTCCGCGTCGTGGCGCTCGTGGCCGTGGCGGTCTCTGCGTTGTGTCTCGGTGCGAGTGCGGCCCAGGGTCCGCGCTTCAGGCCCGATGACCCGATTCGAGTCGACGCGGACACGGTGGCCGACGCGAGCGGCGTTGCCGAGCAGGAACTGAGCCAGTTCTACGACTTCCTCCACCAGACGTTCGTCCGCACCGGCGATCGCCGCGCGATTCCCGCGATGAACGTCAATACGCTCGACGAGGTGCCGGACTCGATGTGGTTTGTCGATCGGATCGGCCGCGGGATGATGACCCGGGAGGAGATCGTCCGGGGACCCGATTCGATGGCCGCCCTCGATGTGCGCGACTGGATCATCGTCGGCGCGAAGAACAGCGGGCTGCAGCCGGGCTTTCGCGCGGTGTCGGCCGGTGACTCCACGCGACAGGTCTATCAGGTCGAGTTCGATCCGCCGGACCATCCGGAACTGGCGACGGGCGCCGAGATGATCGGCACCACGCTCTATCACGCGCTCGGCTATCACGTTGTCGAGAACTATCTCGTGACGGTCGATCCGGCGCGGGTGACAATCGCGCCGACGGCAACCATTCGCGACGCCGCGGGCCGGACGCGGCCGTTCGAGCGCGCCGATCTGGACGCGGTGCTGCGCCGCGCCGCGCGGCGGCCGGACGGAGCCTATCGGGCGCTGGCCAGTCGGTTCGCCCCCGGGGAACCCCGCGGCCAGTTCCGCTATGAGGGCACACGTCCCGACGATCCGAACGACATCCATCCGCACGAGCATCGGCGCGAACTGCGCGGGGCGCGCGTGTTTGCGGCCTGGGTGGCGCACGACGACTCGCGCGCCAACAACACGCTCGACATGCTCGAAGGGGTACCCGGCGCGAAGTACCTGCGCCACTACATGTTCGACTTCGGGTCGATCATGGGCAGCGCCACGACGGGCCCCAACCCGCCGCGGTCGGGACACGAGTTCCTCATCGAGAAGGATGCGAACCTGAAGACGCTGTATACGTTCGGCCTCGTGCCGCCGGAGTGGGCGCGTCGCCCGGCGCGTCCGTTTGCACCGGCGGCGGGGCCCTTCTTCGGAGCGCCGTTCAGTCCCGTCGACTGGCGGCCCGAATATCCGAACCCGGCGTTCGAGAACATGCAGCCGGCCGATGCGTTCTGGGCAGCCCGACGCGTGGCGGCGTTCACCGATGATCACCTGCGGGCGATTGTGGGCAAGGCGCAATACACCGACCCGGCCGCCGCCGACCAGATCGTCACCGCGCTCATCGAGCGGCGGGATGCCATTGCGCGCGAATGGCTGACCGGAGTGACGCCCCTGGTCTCGCCGTCGCTCTCCGTGGATGGAACGCTGCACGTCGAGAACGCGGCGGTCGATGCCGGCGTTGCGAGCGCTCCCGACTACTATGAGCTGCAGTGGACGCGCTTCGACAACGCACGCGATCGGCACGAGACGGTGGGCGCCCCGGTGCGTGTGACGGCGCCGGAAGGCAAGGCGCCGCCCGGCCTGCTCGACAGTTCGGAGTACGTCGCGGCAACGGTCAGCATTGCGCACCCGGATTTCCCGCACTGGTCGTCGCCCGTCGTGTTCTACTTCCGCCGTGCGCCGGACGGGTGGACGGCGGTCGGGCTGTCGCGTCGTGATACAGAGGTAGCGGTCGCCCATGAGTGAGTCCGAACCGCGCACGCTTCGCACGCACCCGGAGCTGAAGTCCCACAAGTCGGTTCCGACATTCCAGTCGATCGGCGATGGCCCGCGCACGCCGCTCGAGCGGCTGCTGTCGCTGTTTGCCGACGTGCGATCGGGCGAAGGCTTCGGCGCGGTCCTGCTGGCGGCCAACATCTTCCTGCTGCTGGCCACGTACTACCTGCTGAAGACGGTTCGCGAACAGCTCGTGCTGACCGAAGGTGGGGCCGAGGTGAAGGCCTATGCATCGGCCGCACAGGCGGTGCTGCTGCTGGCCGTCGTGCCGATCTACGGCTGGCTCTCGACCAAGGTCGCGCGCATGCGGCTCATCACGATCACGACGCTGTTTCTCGCGTCGAACCTCGTGATCTTCTCGATCGCGGGCACCGCCGGTGCGCGCGAGGGCGTCGTCTTCTACATCTGGCTGGGGATCTTCAACCTGTTCGTGGTCTCGCAGTTCTGGTCGTTCGCCAATGACATCTACACCGAAGGCCAGGGGCGCCGCCTGTTTCCGTTCATCGGCGTGGGCAGTTCCCTGGGGGCGTGGCTCGGTGCGGTGGCGGCGGTCTGGCTGGTGGAGCGATACGACCTGACGCCGTACGTCATCATGCTGATCTCGGCGGTGCTGCTCGTCGGGTGCCTCGCGATCACGGCCGTGGTCAACACGCGCGAGCGGAAGACGCCCGATCCCATTGGCGCACGCGCGGCTGACGAACCGCTCGGCGACGAGGGCGCATTCGCACTCATCCGCCGCACGCCGTATCTCTACTGGATCGCGTTCCTCATCATCCTCCTCAACGTCGTCAACACGACCGGCGAATTCGTCCTGGGCAAGCTGGTGGTCGACGAGGCCGCCGTGCGCATCGGCGAAGCCCCGGAACTGCTCGAGGCGCGACAGCAGTACATCGGCGTCTTCTATGGCTCGTTCTACGGCTGGGTGAACCTGCTCGGACTGGTGCTGCAGTTGTTCGTGACCTCGCGCGTCATGCGCATCATCGGCGTCCGCGGCACGCTCTTCGTCCTGCCCATTGTCGCGCTGGTCAACTACGCGGTGATTGCCGTGGCGCCGCTGCTCGCGGTCGTGCGCGTGACCAAGGTGCTCGAGAACAGCACGGACTACTCGATCCAGAACACCGTGCGTCAGGCGCTGTTCCTGCCGACCTCGCGCGAGGCCAAGTACAAGGCCAAGAACGCCATCGACACCCTGGGTGCCCGGCTCGGCGACATGCTGCAGGCGGGAGTCGTGCGCGTGGGGACGTCGCTCGGTGCGAGCGTGACGGCCTTCGCCTGGTTCAACGTGGGTCTGACGGTGGTTTGGCTGCTGGTGGCGGGGCGGATTGCCCGGGAGCATCGGAAGCAGACGGTCTGACGTTCGCGCCCTCCTGCGAACGCACCAGCTGGGCCATCGCCTCATTCGGATCGCCCGTCCGGACGTGCCGCCCGTCAACGTCGAGGATCGCCCAGAAGGACGGCCGCAGGTCCTCGGGCAGCACCCCGTCCAGGTAGTCGAGCGCCAGGCCGCGCAGCAGGCGATCGTCGGAGTGCACCGCCCGGTACGCGGCCTTGAGGGGATCGCGCGGCAGGACGGTCGACAACAGCGAGAACATGTAGTCCACGTTCCGGCTGGCCTGGGCGTCGGGGTCGAAGGCAGCGGCCGGATCGGCGGCGTCGTCCTGGTCGATGACCTTGTAGCTGCGTGCGACCGACTGCGGTACGGCCAGTTCCCGCTCGACCGCCTTGTAGATGCGCGCCGGATCCACCGTGAGCGTCGGGGCGTGCTGCAGTACCTGATCGAGGGCACGACTGCAGCGATACCGCACCTCGAACCGGCCATCATCGAGCCCGTCGAGCAGGCCGTCGACCGTGCGCTGCGACGGCAGGTGCCCCAGCACCCGCGGCAGGCGTCGTCGAATGGCGAAGGCGGTTTCCGGTGTCAACAGGTAATCGACATAGAGTCCGACGTGGCGGTCGCCGCACGCGACGAGCACGCGGTGCGCCTCGGCCCGCACGTCGTTCCAGGCAAGCAGCGTGACGACGTGCGCGACGAGTGCCGTGTCGAAGTGCTCGGTTTCCGCCAGCGCGCGCGCCACGGCGTTGCGGTTGCCCGATCGCAGGGTCGCCAGCAGTGCCGTCGACTCGTCGAGCTCGAGTGGCGCGGCCGCGCGCGCGCCCGGGGTGTAGCTGGCGACGACGGGCGCAAGCGTCGACGGGCGTGAGGCCCAGCCCGTCGCGTCCACATCGTCGACGATCGCCTCGGCGTGATCGACCAGCCGCCGCTCCACCTGGCGTGCGTAGTACGCATTGAGCCGGCGGCCGATGGCAAACGAGACCAGCGCCATGCACAGCACGACGCCGAGCAGCCCGGAGACGAGGAACAGCGGGATGACAGCCAGCGCGAGCTGCACCAGGCCCGCGCCGAGCGCATCGCCCGCCCGGTCGCAGGCCACGTCGAGGAACGTCTTCGCCCGCCGCTTTTCGGTGGGCCCCATCGGACTGAAGAGCAGCTCGTAGCCGCTGCGGAACAGCGACCCGCGGATGACCGATTCGAGCCCGCGTGCGAGGGCAAAGAGCGGCAGCGCCGGGATGAACAGCGCCGCCACACTGCCGAGGCCGACGCTGACAGGCAGCGCGCTGACCGTGTCGCCCGCGCCGCCGTGGCGCAGCGCCCTCGCGGTGAACACCGTCTGGACGACGAACGTCGACGTCTGCGTGACGACGTAGAAGATGGCGAAGAAGCGCAGCAGGCCGGCGCCGTCGAACTGGGCCGCCGCGGCCGACTTGAACAGGTAGTCGAGGATCGACGCGCTTGCCGTGCCGAGCAGGACGAGCAGCGCCAGCGGTTTCAGGTACGGCGCCCGTCGGAACGAGTCGAGGCCGAGCGCGGCCGAGGCGCCGCTGGCCGGCTCGATCGGACGTTCGTGGCGCGTGCGCCCGAAGACGAGCGCGGCACACGCCGCGTGAAGGCCGGCCAGCAGGAGCAGTTGCGAGGCGTAGGGCAGCAGCGTCGCCAGCCGTTCGGCGGCAAGGCCGCCCGCCACGCCGCCGAGCGTGCCCGCGGCCGCGATCTGTCCGTACGACCGCCGCGCCGTGATCGGGTCGAAGACCTCACTGGCCAGCGACCAGAAGCCCGAGAGCAGCAGCGCCCCGAAGGCGGCCAGGTGCAGGTAGATGATGACGGCCACGCCGGGCGTGAGGTCGGGGCGTGACCACTCCACCACGTGCACCGCCGCGCTCAGCAGGAATCCCGCCGGCACGACGCGGTCCGGACCGAAGCGCGCCAGCAGCCGGGCATAGAAGGGCACGGCGGCCACCGACACGGCGGCCGCGCCGATGACCATCATGGGGAGGCTGGTGACAGGGAAGACCTGCAGGAAGAACGAGTCGCGGACGGCCTTGGCCGCCACCTGGTGCGCCAGCATCAGGGCGGCCACGACGGTGGCCCAGCGGGTGAGCGGCGTTCCGGCTACCACCGGCCCTCACGCTACCTGGACGACTTCTGGCGTGTGCAGTTCGGCCTTCTCGCAGGAACTGCGGAGCGTCGACGACTCCGGCAGGTGTGCCTGCCACCAGTCGTGGGCCTGGCCGCGCGTCCACGGTTCGAGACCCTCGAGGTTCTCGAGCATGTTGAGGAGCTCGCACGCGTTCTGCGGGCGATCGTCGGGATTCTTCTCGAGGCACTTCAGCACGATGCGCTCGAGCGACGGGTGAATCGGCACCTCGGATCGGAGCGAAGGCGGCACCGGCGGGTGCTGCACGTGCGCGATTGACATGGCTGTCGGGGTCGGCTCGTCGAACACCAGCTGGCCAGTCAGCATGAAATAGGCGACGCAGCCGACCGCGTAGATGTCGGCGCGGCCGTCGATGGCACGATTGCCCAGCGCCACCTCCGGCGCGATGTAGGCGGGCGTGCCGGCCGAGATGCCATCGGCGGTCAGTTCCAGTTCGTCACGGCTGGTGGGCTTCACGAGGCCGAAGTCGAGCACCTTCACGACGTCGACGTCGAGCGCCACCTGACAGATCATCAGGTTCGACGGCTTGAGGTCCCGGTGCACCAGGCCGCGGCGATGCGCCTCGTCGAGCGACCGGCAGACCTGCTTCAGCAGGTGGACGACGCGGCCAGACGACTGTGGCCCGAACGACGAGATGAGCTTCTGGAAGCTGACGCCGTCGAGCAGTTCCATCACGTAGTAGAAGCTGCCGTCGCTCGACGTGCCGAAGTCGTAGAGGTAGACCGTGTTGGGGCTCTGCAGGCTGGCCGTCGCGCGCGCCTCGCGCTCGAAGCGGCGGATCGCGACGTCGGCCTCATGCGCCGAGGCCCGGGCGATCATGTCGGCCCGCACGATCTTGATCGCGGCCTCGCGTGCGAGCATCTTGTGCTTGGCGCGCCAGACCTCGCCCATGCCGCCCTGCCCGATGAGGGCCGTCAGGTGGTACGCGCCGAGATCCTCCACGCGCTGTGCCGCCATCTCGCGGCCGAACGTCTTCCGGCCGGCGGCGGCCGTGAAGAGGGCGATGGCGTAGAGGTAGGCGATCCAGACACTCAGCTGTCGCCAGGGCAGCGGCGGCAGGTCGCGCATCCAGGCGTTCAGCTGTAGGGCGAGTGGCCACATGCTGACGCTCAACAGCGCGATGATGGCCGTCCACTTCGGGCGCTTCGGCACGAGCAGCCCGACGGCCAGCACCCACACAGCCGCTACCGACACGCCGCGGACGGTTTCGGCCGGCTCGAATGGCAGCGCCGTCTCGAGCATCGAGATGCAGAAGGCGATGGTGACCTCGAAGATCATGCCGACGACGAGCAGCGTGCGCGGCGGCATGACCTGGAATCGTTGCGCCGCAATCACGCCAATCGAGAACAGGACCATCGCCAGCAGTACCAGCCGGGTGACCGGGTCGTGGCGGTACAACTCGCCCATCTCGGGGTCGACAATCCCGCGCAGCACGGCAACGCCAATCGTGATCACGGCGATGAACACGGAGATGGCGCACAGACGCCGGCTGGCCTGCTCGATGAACTTCGGCGGGAGATTGATGGAGCTGGCGCGGCGGACCGATTCGGACGAGGGGGTGCGTGCGCGGATGATACGCGACGCCGAGGGGGCGTCCTCGTCGGCCATCGGACGGAGCGGCTCCTGAGGGCTGGGGCGCGGGGCCGGCATCCCGATCATGATACCGGCACGCGCAGCGCCGCGCATCGTCCCAAAGGCCGAGGCAGAAGGGGGCCGGATGGGGGAGGGCCGCCGCGGTTCAGAGCGCGCCAGCCGGGTCGATCGTGTTCGGAACGTCCCCGAATTCGAGGTATCGGTGCGTGATTGCCTCGTCGGTCACCCGGAAGACCCGCAGGCCCGACCGGGATCCGCCGAGCGGCATGCCGACGGCGCCCGTCGTGATGGCCTCGAATCCGGCATCGCTGGCCACGGCGTTGCGATGGAAGTGCCCCGAGACGAGCGTCCTGACCCCGGCCTCGCGAAAGAGCGCCAGGAGCGGGGTCCGGCGCACGAGCGGGAGGTTGAAGTACTCGTCGGGTTCGTCGGCCGTCTCGATGAACCACGGGTGGTGCTGGAAGATCACGATGTGCGGGGCGCCGCTGGCCCGCGCGGCATCGAGCTCGTTGCGCAGCCACGCCAGCTGCGCCTCGTAGGCGTCGGGCGCACGGTCGGGGGAGTGAATGAGCGACGAGTTGAGCACGATCCCGACGAGATTCTTGTGACGGAACACGTAGCGGTCGCGGCCGTAGCGGGCGGTGTAGGCCGCGAGGCTTTCCGGCGTCGGCACGTTCTCGACGTCGTGATTGCCCGGCATCTCGTAGACGGGAATGGCCGGGTCGATACGCGCGCGTATCCTGTCGAACTCATCCATCTGCGGACGGTCGCCGGGGCGGTTCACCAGGTCGCCCGTGATGACGATGAAATCGGGCTTCAGGCGGTTGACGCTGGCGACGGCAAACTCGAAGTTGGCCGTTTCCTGGACGAAATCCCGATCGGCCGTGAACATGCCGAACTGCGGGTCGCTCAGTTGAATGAACAGGTACGGGGCCGTGGGCGCCTGCGCGGGCGTGGCCGCGCAGGCCAGCAGGGCCAGCGCCGAGGCGAGCAGGAGGCGTCGCATCGGCGCATGGTAGCAGGCCGCGGGCCGCGTGCACGCTGGTTCGTCGCGGGCTACCACTGGCCCGGCTGAAATGCGTCCTCGATCACCGTCATCGTCTGCCGCGACGTGCCGAGGTTGTCGATGGCGACGACGTCGAAGCGGCAGCGATGCTGGAGGCGTCCAGTCCAGGCCAGGTAGTCGAGGGCCATCGCGCCGATGCGTCGTCGTTTCGAGAAGGGGATGGCCTCGGCCGCGCGCCCGCGCCGGGCCGTGCGGCGGGCCTTCACCTCGACGAACACCAGCACACCGCCCTTCTCGCAGACGATGTCAATTTCTCCGTACCGTGAACGGTAGCGTCTGGCAGAAATTGCGTACCCGCGGCGGCGCAGTTCGGCGCAGGCGAGGTCTTCGCCGAGCGTTCCGGCGGATTGGCGGAAATCGGCCTGCGTCATGGCGCGGAGGTGTGCAAGAGCGGTGCCCGCGGCGTGGCGGATGTGCCTCGTGAGGGGGTGCAAGGAGCGGGGAGTGTTGCCCCGTGTGGCGTGATTGTGTAGACTCAGTTGGCTGTTCGAGGGCGGGAATAACTCAGTGGTAGAGTGCGACCTTGCCAAGGTCGAAGTCGCGGGTTCGAATCCCGTTTCCCGCTCCAATATTGATCCGGGGACTTCGTCCCCGGACCCCTGACACGCTCACTCGCGGGGACCCCGAAACCCCGCTCCGTTCGCGTGGCTCACTCGCTTGGCTCGTTCGCTTGCGGGCATCTCCTGGAGCCATCTCTCAAGGCGCCGTCGCCAAGTGGTAAGGCAGAGGTCTGCAAAACCTCCACCCCCGGTTCAAATCCGGGCGGCGCCTCCAATTCTTGATCTGGGGGCTTCGCCCCCAGACCCCCGACGCCGTCGCTCGCGGGGACCCCTTCCATCCCCACTCCGCTCCGGCGGGCTCGCTCGCGAAGCTCGCTCGCTTGGCGACAGCTGCGCGGCTTCGCCCCCAGACCCCCGACGCCGTCGCTCGCGGGGACCCCTTCCATCCCCACTCCGCTC
>JBIQJY010000113.1:0-4834 GCA_044507065.1 Acidobacteriota bacterium | reverse complement strand
TCCGGCCGCCCGATACCAGCGCCCAGACCTCCCCGCCCGCTCCGCCGGCACCCGTCGCCACGGAACTACCGGCCGACTACGTCATCGGTCCCGATGACGTGCTCAACGTGGTGTTCTGGACCGCCAAGGAAATGTCGCACGAGGTCCTCGTGCGACCCGACGGCCGGATCTCGCTGCCGCTCATCAACGATGTGCTGGCCGCCGGGCTCACGCCGCTGCAGTTGTCGGAAGAGATCCGGGGACGGGCCTCGAAGTTCGTCCTCGACGCGGGCAACACGGTGATCGTGACCGCCATCAACAGCCGTCGCATCTATGTCGTCGGCGAAGTGTCGAGTCCCGGACAGTTCCCGCTGGCGAGCGAGATGACCGTGCTTCAGGCCATCGGCCAGGCCGGCGGGTTCGTCGAGGGGGCGAACAAGGGTGACGTCGTGATCGTGCGCATGGAGGACGATCAGGAACGCCGCTTCAAGTTCGATTACAACGACGTGCTGCGCGGCCGCAACCTGCAGCAGAACATCCGCCTGATGCCGGGCGACACCATCCTGGTGCGTTGAGACGTGACGCTCGACCGGCCCTCGGCACTCCTGGCGTTGGCGGCACTCACTGTCGCCGCGCCGGCGTTTGCCCAGGGCTCGTCCGTTCCATCCGGGCTCTTCGGGGCCAATCGCGCCAGTGGCAACGCCCGCGAGCTGCTCACGCTGCAGATGGCCATCAGCGAATCGATCGACAGCGATGTGGCGCCCGAGTTTCGTGAGCGGCTGCCCGGTGGCCAGCTGCCCGGCCGTCGCTCGAGTCTGCTCGCTGCGGGGGTCGACTACGCCCGGAATCGTCGCGCCGTCCAGCTCTCCGCAGGGGCCACCAGCCTCCTGCGATACAGCTACGACCTGGAAGCGATGAAGCCCGGCGCGGCCAGCGCGCGGGTCGGCGTGGGGCTGCGCATGCCGGGACGCGTCGGCACGTTGTCGCTCTCGCAGGCGCTGACCTACTCGCCGTCATATCTCTACCAGCTGCTGCCCGATGACGCGATCGACGTGGATCCCGGCGCGGAGCCACCGCCGTCGGACAATCCGGACTACCGCATCGACACGCGCGACTCCCTGGCGTATCGGACGCGTCTCAGGTTGCAGACGGGTTCGGGCCTCGGCTGGCGCATGACCTCGACGGCCGAGCACGGCCAGACCGACTTCGGCGACAACGCTGCGCGGGGTGAACGCCGCATCTGGGACGGCAGCGCGCGCGTCTCCTACCACCCCACGCGGCGGGGGAGCGTCTCGTTCGGCTATCGCTATCGCGCCTCGTCGTACGGCGGCGACAACACGTCGCAGGTGCACGAGGCGCCGGTGGGCTTCGATGTCACCCCGGCGCTGACCCCGCTGCGGCGCGTCACGTTCCGGGTCGTCGTCACGCCGACGATGATGAACACTTTCGGGCTGACTTCGGTCGCCTCCGATGGCGGCACCGACGCGCCGGCCGTGTTCGTGACCGACGGCATCCTGGTCGATGCCTCCCGGTTCACGACGGGCGGCGGGGACACGCTGCGGCCCGACGACGTCACTCGTCCGGTTGATGGTCGCCATCGCTATGCGGTGCAGGGAGAGGCCGGCCTCTCCTATCCCATCAGCCTGCGGTGGCTGTTCTCGACCGCGTATCAGCGGCGCATCCAGACCCTCGCGGTGCTTGCCGAACCCGTCGCGACGCACGGCGCGCAGGTGCGGCTCGCGGGCGTGATGGGGCGTCGCGTCGACGTGGCCGTGCAGGCGCGCTACACCCGCGGCGGGTCGGCGGCCGGCGTGCGCGGCAATCGCCTCGCCACCGCGCAGGCATCGGCCCGGCTGCGTTTCGCGCTGACGCGATCGATTGCGCTGTCGGGTGAGTACCTCTACTACCGCTACGACTTCGGGGGAAACCTGCTCGCTCCGGACCTGCCGCCGTTCCTGGAACGGCACGGCGTGCGCGTCGGCATTTCGATGTTCGCGCAGCCGGTGGGTCGTTGAGCAACCGCGTCCCCAGAAAGGCATCAACCGTGGCAGTCAGAAAGTATTCGATGCGGGAAATCACCGGGCTGGTCGTCAAGCGGCGGTGGATGCTCCTCGTGCCAATCGCGATCGGCGCCGCGCTGGCGCCGGTGCTGTCGCGCTATGCGCCCGAGCGCTACCGGTCCGAGGCGCTCATCGTCGTCATTCCGCAGCAGGTCCCCGACGACTACGTGCAGCCAACCGTGAGCGAATCGGTGGCGAGTCGACTGCCGGCCATCACCGACCAGATCCTGAGCCGGAACACCCTCGAACAGATCATCGAGGAGATGGATCTGTATCCCGAAGAACGGCAGCGATGGGTGATGGAGGACGTCGTCCAGCGCATGCGCCGGGACATCACGACCACGGCCGTCGGTCGGCAGGTGGACTCGTTCCGCATCAGCTACGTGAGTGAAAGCCCGGAGAAGGCGCGGCTCGTCACCGACCGTCTGGCGCGTCTCTACATGGATCAGAACTCGGCCGATCGTTCGAACCAGGCCAACATGACGAGTGATTTCCTCGAGGCGCAGCTGGCGCAGGCCAAGCAGCGACTGGTGGAGCAGGAACAACGCCTCGAGAGCTACCGCCGGGTGAATGCGGGGCAGTTGCCCTCGCAGCTGCAGAGCAACCTGCAGGCGATACAGAACGCGAACGTGCAGCTGCAGGCGGTCCACAACGAGACGAATCGCGCGGAGGAGCGGCGGCTTCTCATCGAGCGCCAGCTGGCCGACGCACGCGCGCTGCAGCCGCCGGCGCCCCCCCCGGCGCCGATCGTGCTGAACGCGGACGGGACGCCGGCCGTCAGCACGGCGCGCCAGTTCGAGCTGGCGCAGGCGCGGCTGACCCTGATGCTGCAACGCAACACGCCCGACCATCCCGACGTGCAGACGCTTCGCCGGGTCGTCGAGGATCTCGAGGCGCGCCTGGCCGCCGAGATGGCCGCGGCCGAGGCCGACGGGACGGCGGTGCAGTCGATCACGCAGGACGAACTGGCGCGGCAGCGCCGCATCCGGGAGCTCGAGGCGCAGCTCGAGGTCGTCAAGTACCAGATCGCATCGAACCGGCGGGACGTCGAGCGCCTGCAGCAACGCATTGCCGACTATCAGGCCAAGGTCGACGCGGTGCCCAGCCGCGAGTCGGAACTCGTCGAGTTGACGCGTGACTACAGCACCATGCAGGCGGCCTACACGGACCTGCTGATGAAGCGCGAGAACGCCGTCATTGCCGCGAATCTCGAGCATCGTCGCATCGGCGAGCAGTTCCGCCTCGTCGACGTCGCGTCGCGTCCCGAGCGACCGGACAACCAGTATCAGCGGCTCGCCATCATGTCGTCCGGGGCCGTTGGCGGCCTGCTCGTCGGCGTGCTGCTGGCGGGCTTCCTCGAGCTGCGCGACTCGAGCTTCCGCCGGCCGGAGGAAGTGCTGGCGTCGCTGTCGGTGCCGGTGCTGGCCTCGATACCGGTGATGTCATCGCGGCGCGCGCGCCGGCGGGCCACCTGGCGCCGGCGTTTCGCCGACGTCGTCGGCGTGGTGGTCGTCGTGCTGGCGGTCGCGGTGCTGGCCGCCTGGCGCCTGCAGTTCTAGCACCACGGGGACATGGGACCAATGAACCGCATCGATGACGTGCTGAAACTTTCGGACGAGCCCCGGCCCGAGCGCGAAGGCCGGGGGCGCACGCGCGGACCCCGTGCCGTCGCGCGCCGTGCCGCGCGGCAGCCGGTCGGCGGCCTGGTCAACGACCTGCCCGCCCTCGCCATCGACGATGAACTGCGTGCGCGTCTCGTGATCGGCACGCCCAGTTCGGTGTCGGTGGAGCAGTACCAGCGCCTCGCGGCCGTGCTCTTCGAGGAGCAGGCCGAGGACGGTCTGGCGACAGTGATGGTGACCAGTGCACTGCCCGGCGAGGGCAAGACGCTGACGGCCGTCAACCTGGCCCTCACGCTCAGCGAGTCGTACGCGCGGCGTGTACTGGTCATCGACGCCGATCTTCGTTCGCCGTCTGTTCACACCGCGCTCGGCATCCCGAACGAGGCCGGATTGAGTGAGGCCCTGCACGATGCCGAGGCGCCACCGGCGATCCGGCAGGTCACCGCGGGCCTCAGCGTCATGACGGCGGGCCGGGCGGGAGCAAATCCGCTGGCCGGCCTGTCATCGCAGCGGATGGAAGCACTCATGGACGAACTCACGGCGCGGTTCGACTGGGTGCTGCTCGATGCATCGCCCGTCGGCGTGTTGCCGGATGCGCAGGTGCTCGCGCGGGTGGTGGGCGGCGTCATTCTCGTCATCGGTGCCGGCAGCACGCCGGCCGCGGCGGTCGAGCGCGCCATTGCCGAACTCGGCGGGCCGGATGCCATCCTCGGCACCGTGCTGAACCGCATCGAGGAGCGGCGCATTCCCGACGTCAGCTACTACGGAAAGTACGGCGACCGCCGCTGAAGGCGCTTGCGCAATGCCGGGCAATCCCATGTTTTCCGACTCCACACCCGATTACGACCCGTTCCTCGGCACGCGTGTCTACAACGAGGCCGCGTTCCATCAGTTCCTCGCAGCGGATTGGGCGCGCGCCGAGCGGCTGCGCCGATGCGTGCTCCTGATCCTGGTATCCCTGCGGCGCGAATCGACGCAGCCTGTAGCGCTGCCCAGGTCCGCCGCCGCGTCCGTCTTCCTCGGCCTGAGCGCCACGGTCCGCGATGAGGACTTCATTGGCTGGTTCCGCGAAGGGCGCGTGGCGGGCGCGCTGCTGATGGAGGGACCCGAATGGCCGGACCGCACGATGGAAGCGACCATCGGCGCCAGCGTCAGACGGGCAATCGAGGCGCG
>JBIQJY010000112.1:0-4852 GCA_044507065.1 Acidobacteriota bacterium | reverse complement strand
GGGGGAAGGGTAGGAGGGCTCAGGCCACAAGTGCGTCCCAGAAATCGCGTTCGTGAACGATCTGAAGGCGATGGCCTTCACGCCGCAGTTCGATCGCGCGTTCCACCTTCCGCCCGTAGCAGGCAAACGCCCAGTATGGCGACCCTTCCGGGCACACGATCAGGTAGTCCGTTTTCCGGCTGACGTTCCGCACCGGCAGGCCACGGCGTTCAGTCACGACGGCGTGGAGTTGCGAACGCTCGCACTTCTCGGATTCGCCCGTGAATACGAACGTTCGGCCGTCGAACACCACGTCTGGCGCCACCGCGCACACGCCCCCGATGAGAAGCGGCGCCACTTCACCGGTCGTGGTGTCGATGCCACCCGCGATGGGAAGCTGCGCAGCGAGTGCCATTAGGCGCCGGGGTTGATCAGTCCACACTTTGGTGTTGAGCAGGTCCACCACCATCGTCTCGCACTCGTCGTACGGCCAGAGTCCCTTCAAATGGGACCATTCCTCGGCCCACGACGACAGACGCTGAGCTTCGTGGGCATGGATACGGCCGTCGGCCGCCACGCCGGTCAGAAAACCCATCAACTGTTGAAGGCCGCCCCGCATCTGGTCGAAGTGCGGGTTGACTGTCGTGAGGTTGGATGTCACGAAGAGTAAGTCTTCGCACTCGTCCAGTGTGAGTACACCGTCGTCCAGGACGCGATCGATGTGCTCGGCGAGATTCCGAAACGGTTGAACGGATCGATAGGGTTCGGCCTCTGCAAGCCAACGTACCAGTCGGTCAGTTTCCTCAGGCACGATTACATGATCGGCCGCGATGCCGCGCACGAGGCCTTCCAGTTCGTTGACCAGCCGAAATGCCGTTGACTTGTCGCTCTTGACTATCGCCGGTGCTGGCATGCCCTCGGGAGTGCGACGGGCTTGAAAGCTTCCTGCAGCTGCCGGAAGGGGCCTCGTATGCGCATCCGGCGGCGGAGTGGTCTTCGTTAGCCACGTACGAACACGGGAGAAAATCCGAGCTTCGCTCATCGTCATCCTCCTGGATGCGTCTTCGGTCTTCGGGTTTCCGCCTGCGCCCAACGAGTCGAGCGGTGTGAGCCATGCGCGCCCAGGGCGGGGCGAGCAGCGGTTGCATTCTAGCGCGGACAACCCACTGTCTTGACAACCAGTCGCTCTCTGACCTAGAACTTCTAGGTCATGAGGCGACGATCTGCCCGCGGCGACGACCGCGACCTGCTCGCGGGCACGCTCGACATGCTGATCCTGCAGATCGTGCGTGGTGGACCGGTGCACGGCCTGCAGATTGCGCAACACATCGAACAGCAGTCCGGCCACACGCTGCTTGTCGAGCAGGGTTCCCTCTATCCCGCCTTGCGGCGGCTCGAGGAGCGGGGATGGGTGAAGGCCGAGTGGGGCATTTCCGATACGAACCGGCGCGCGCGGTTCTATTCGCTGACGCCAGCCGGTCGGAAGCAGCTGCGGGCTGAGGCCAGCCGCTGGGAACTGCTGACGACGGCCGTCGCCCGCGTGATGCGGCCCGCACGCGCTCCAAAGTGACAGCCATGCAGGACGACGAGGCGCGTGAGGAGCTGAAGGCGCATCTCGACATGCAGGTCGAGCAGCTCGAGGCCATGGGTTGGTCCCGGGAGGATGCCGTGCGCGAGGCGCGCCTGCGCTTCGGCAACGTGCGCGCGACGCTCGAGGCCATCGAAACGCGTCCGTCGCGCCTGCGTATCGCGCTAGAGGAGAGCCGCGGCAGCCTGCGCGCGCTGCTGCGCCGGCGCGCGTTTCTCGCCGCGACGGTCGTGCCGCTGGCGCTGGCCATGACACTTGCGGTCACGACGTTCGGTGTCGTCGACACGATCCTCGTGAAGCCGCTCCCATACGCTGACAGCGCCCGGATCGTCCGCGTGGGCGAACGACTGGCGGCCGGCGAGGTGCCGGTCTGGTCCAACCGCCTGGTCGGGGCGCCGATGATCGACGCCTGGGAGCGCGGGACGAAGACCATGGCCCGGCTCGCGGTCCACCGGAACGTGTTTCGCACGCTCGCCGTGGAAGACGAGCGCACGCGCATCCTGACAGCGGCCGTCGGCGTCGGTTTCTTCGACGTGTTTCAACTGCCGCCATTTGCGGGACGCTACTTTCAGCCGGCGGATACGACGTCGGCCGCCGACCGACCGGTGGCCGTCGTCAGCCATGCGTTCTGGCAACGCACGCTCAACGGGGATCCGGCGGCTGTCGGGCGCACCATCGTGCTCGACGACGCCCCGACGCTCGTCATCGGCATCGCACCTGCCGGACTGCGCTTTCCGG
Source organism: Acidobacteriota bacterium (assembly GCA_044507065.1). Lineage (GTDB taxonomy): Bacteria > Acidobacteriota > Vicinamibacteria > Vicinamibacterales > SCN-69-37 > SCN-69-37. The sequence continues at coordinate 2,547 of JBIQJY010000112.1, read as the reverse complement.
GGAGGAACACGCCGATCTGGACGCTCATGCGCGACAACGATCCGGCAACGGCCGGACCGTTGAACGCCATTGGCAGGCTCCGTTCGGACGCCACGGCAGAATCGGCCGCGGCGGAGGCCACGGTTGTCGCCCGGCGCGAACCGTCGTCGCTGCATGCCGATGACGGCGCTGACGCCGAGCCGGTGCGGATCGACGTCGTGGCCCTGGCCGACGACTACGCCGCGCCCGTGCGGCGCGGTCTGCTCCTGTTTGCCGGCGCCGCCCTCGCGGTACTTCTCGCCGCAACGCTGCACGTCGGCCACCTGTTCGTCGTCTACGCGCAGGAGCGGCGACGGGATTTCGCCGTGCGCGCCGCACTTGGCGCCGCACCATGGCGACTCGTGGTGATGGCAGTGACGACGGTGGCCGGGGTGTGCGGACTGGCCGGGGCGTGCACGGCCCTGCTGGCCGCGGGCACGCATGCGGCGTTGCCGGCGCTGCTGCCCGCGGACTTTCCGCGGCTGCATGAAATCGCGTTCACGCTGCGATCCGCCGCCGTCATCGCCGGCGCGATGCTCGTGACCACGCTCGGCGGCGCCGCCATCGTCGTGCGCCATCTGGCCCGCCAGCCGGTGGCCGAGCCTGCGGCAGTGCTCGGGGCCGGTGGTCTTCGCACGTCGGCGTCTGTCCGCGGACGAGCGGCGCTCGCGATTCTTGTGGGTGAAGTGGCATTTTCTGCGGCGCTGCTCATCGTCGCTGGTCTGCTCGCGCGCAGCTTCATCGGTCTGGCCACGACGGATCCCGGATACGCGCCGGATGGCGCCCTCACCACGCAGGTCAGCTTTCCGCCGGCGATGGCGCAGATCGAGCGCCGGCAACTCGTCGAACGTATCGTCACGAGTCTTTCGCAGCGTCCCGACGTGACGGCGGCCGGTGCCAGCAATACGCTGCCGCTCGAGGACGTCAAAGTGATCTTCGTGTTCGACGGGGATACCGATGCGGGCGCCGCCGAGCAGCAGAGGGTTCGCGCAGATTTCGGTCTGGTCAGTCCCGGCTACCTCGAAGCGCTCGGCGCGCGCATCGTCGAAGGCCGTGGCTTCACCTGGGACGACACGGCGTCCGGCCGGCCCGTCGCCGTCGTGAATCGCGCGTTCATGCGCCGCTATTTTCCGGATCGCGACGCCATCGACTTCAACGTGCCCGGCTCCAGCCAGACGGTTGTCGGCGTCGTGGACGACGTGCGGCTGGAGGGGCCGACGGCCGAGGCCGCTCCGGCGTTCTACGCGTCGATGATGCAACGCGAGCAGGCGACGTTCTTCCATCGAGTCAATCTGGTCGTGCGCACGACGGGCGATCCGCTTGCGCTGGCCGGTGTCGTGCGCGATGTCGTGCGCGCCACGGATGACCGGCTCGCGCTGTCGGACATCTCGACACTCGACCGCGAGCTGTCGGCGGCAGTGGCACGGCCACGGCTCTACGCCACGATGCTCGTCACGTGCGCGGTGCTGTCGCTGGCGATCGTGGCCATCGGCCTGTTCGCCTCGCTCGCTTATGCCGCCGCACGGCGCCGGCGCGAGGTGGCCATCCGCATGGCCATAGGCGCGCAACGCACGAGTGTCGCCCTTCTTCTCGCACGCGACAGCGTCGTCGTCACCGGACTGGGCCTGCTCATCGGCACGGCTGCGGGACTCGCGGTCGGACGCATGCTGGCGAGCCTGCTGCACGGCGTCAGCTCAGCCGACCCGCTGGTGATCGCGGTGACGACGGCGGCGCTGGCTGTTGCGGCGGCGGCCGCCGCTGCCGTGCCGATCGCCAACGCGGTCAGGACCGATCTGGCCCGCGAACTGCGGAGCGAATAGAACGCCTACTTCTCGGCGAGGTGCGTCGCGATGTGTTCAGCGATCAAGCGCTGAAGGGTCGGTCGCTCCACGGCGAGCAGGAGATGGCCGCCCCTGGGGAAGCTCACCAGCCGCGCGCCGGGGATTGTGGACGCCGCGAACTCCGCGTTGCGGTAGCGCTGCAGCGTGTCGTCCTCCGCATGAAGGACCAGCGTCGGCGCCGTGATGGCGGCGATGCGTTCGTTGGGCATCGCCGCGGCGTTGTCGAACCTCACGCCGGCTGCGCGCCGCGATACCGGGTTCATCGCGTCGATGACCTCGTTCGCCAGCGTGCGCTGTTCCGTGGTCAGTTCGCCCGCTACATCGCCGGTGACGCCCATCAGTTCGAGGAACCAGCCGCGAAACACCTTCGTGAACGCCCAGTAGCGGAAGTCGCGTTGGAAGATGGCGGTCAGCGCGTCGCCCTGGCTGTTGGCCTGTGCCTGCTGCGGATCGGTGGAGGATGCGACGCCAGCCGAAATGAGTGTGAGCGAGCTCACGCGATCGGGGTGGAGCGCGGCGAAGAGCAGCGCGGAGGGGCCCCCGTGCGAGAGAGCTACGATAGCGGCGCGCTCGATGCCCAGGTGATCGAGCAGGTGAGCGTAGGCGTGGGCCTGGTCGTCGAAGGTGGCACCGTCGTGAAAGGTCGAGCGCAGGTAGCCAAAGCGCGACGGCGCGATCCAGTGGACGT
>JBIQJY010000037.1:0-34180 GCA_044507065.1 Acidobacteriota bacterium | reverse complement strand
CGGTTCGCGATGGCACGCAACATGCTGCACAACGACGCGTGCATACCGACACCGACGTCGAATACGGTGAGCCGCCCTCGCTCGCGACGACCATGAACGTCATCGCAGCGGGAACCGGAGTGTTGTTGCTGCTCGCCGGCCTTACTCGACCGCGACGATCATTCGCCGCCACGTGTCTCGCCGGGGCTTCGGCGCCATTCATATACCGTGGCATCGTCGGCGCCTGGCCCTGGCCCGTCCCTATGGCCGACGACACGCGCACGGCGCTGGGTGGGCCGCGCGGGACGCACGTCAGGGAGTCGATTCGGCTCGAGATGCCGGTTGCCGACGTCTACGCATTCTGGCGGCGCCTCGAGAACCTCCCGCTGTTCATGCGGCACCTCGAACGCGTTTCCGAGAATCCGGACGGCACATCGCATTGGGTGGCCCGGGCGCCTGGCGGCCTGACCGTCGAGTGGGACGCCGAAATCATCAACGAAGTCGAAAATCAGGTCATCGGCTGGGGCTCACTGCCCGGATCGGACGTCGTGAGCGCCGGGTCGGTGACCTTCGAGCCCGTCCGCGGGGGCCGGAGCACGCAGGTGAACGTTGTTCTTCAGTACGCGCCCCCGGCCGGTCGGGTGGGCGCCGTCGCCGCGTCATGGCTGGGCCGCGCCCCCTCTCAGACGATCCGCGAAGATCTCCGACGCCTCAAGCAACTCCTCGAGGCCGGCGAGGTGGCCCGGGCGTCAGCAGACGAGTAGGAGAAGGCCCATGCGTGCTGTGTGCTGGCAGGGTAAGGAAACCATCCGCGTCGAGACCGTCCCCGACCCGGTCATCCTCAATCCGCGCGACGCCATCGTGAAAGTCACGGCTACGGCGATCTGCGGTTCGGATCTGCACATCTACGACGGGTTCATCCCGACCATGCAGAAGGGTGACGTGCTCGGCCACGAGTTCATGGGAGAGGTCGTGGAAACCGGGAAAGCCGTCGCCGGAATCGCGGTTGGTGACCGGGTGGTGGTGCCGTTCACCATCGCCTGCGGCCGCTGCTACTTCTGCCGCGAACAGCTCTGGTCGCTCTGCGACAACTCCAACCCGAACGCGGTGATGGCCGAGAAGCTGTATGGCTATTCCGGCTCCGCGCTCTTCGGCTACTCCCATCTCTACGGCGGCTATCCCGGCGGGCAGGCCGAATACGTACGCGTGCCTTTTGCCGACGTCGGCCTCCTGAAGGTGCCCGACGGGCTCACGGATGAACAGGTGTTGTTCCTCTCGGACATCTTCCCCACGGGTTACATGGCGGCCGACAACTGCCAGATTCGGCCGGGCGACACAGTGGCCGTGTGGGGCTGCGGGCCGGTAGGGCAGTTTGCGATCAAGAGCGCGTTCCTCCTGGGCGCCGAGCGCGTGATTGCGATTGACCGCTATCAGCCGCGTCTCGACATGGCGGCGTCGGCCGGCGGCGCCCAAACGCTGAACTATGAGGACGACGACGTCGTCGCCGCACTCCGGCAGCTGACTGGCGGGCAGGGTCCCGATGCCTGCATCGATGCCGTTGGTCTCGAGGCCCACGGCACAACCGTGGACGCCTGGTACGACCGGGCGAAGACCTCGATGCTGCTGGCCACCGATCGCGCGCACGTGGTCCGCCAGGCCATTGGCGCCTGCCGAAAGGGCGGCACGGTATCCATCCCTGGGGTCTATGGTGGCTGGCTCGACAAGTTTCCGCTGGGCGCGGCGTTCGCCAAGGGCCTGACCCTGAAGATGGGCCAGACGCACGTGCACAAGTACATGCCGGCACTGCTCGAACGAATCGAACGCGGCGACATCGATCCGTCGTTCGTCGTCACGCACCGGATTGGGCTCGAAGATGCGCCCGCGATGTATCGCACGTTCAGGGACAAGGATGACGCGTGCATCAAGGTCGTGATGCGGCCGGGCCAGCCTGCCGCACCCGCCGAGCAGCCCTAGTGGTTCAGAGGAGAAGCTCGTCGGGGACGCGATGGTCCAGACGGCGCAACGCGGACCGGGCGGCCCAGTATCCGCACATCCCGTGCACGCCACCACCTGGCGGCGTGGAACTCGAGCAGAGGAAGATGTCGGGATCGGACGTCGAGTAGGGGTCCCACCGCGGCGTGGGGCGCAGCAGAAACTGACGGAGCACATTCGCGCCACCGCCGATGTCGCCGCCGACGCGATTCGCGTCGTACTCCTCGAGATCGGCGGGACTCGTCGTGCGCCGCGCGAGCACGACGTCGCGAAACCCTGGTGCAAAGCGCTCGATCTGGCGTTCGATGCGTTCGGTCATGTCGACGTCCGCGCCGTGGGGCACATGGCAGTAGGCCCAGCCGGTGTGCTTGCCGGCGGGAGCCCTGGACGGGTCGAGGTGGCTCTGTTGCGCGACCAGGACAAACGGATTCTCGGGAATGCGTCCGGCGTGGCAGTCCTCGAGCGCACCGGCAATCTCGTCCGACCTGTCGCCGAGGTGAACGGTGGCGGCGTGCTGGCACTCATCGGCCGCCCAGGGGATTCGTGCCGACAGGGCGTAGTCGATCTTGAAGATACCGGGACCGTAGCGAAAGCGCGCGAGCTGCCGGCGGTAACGGGATGACAGTCGATCGCCCGCGATCTGCAGCAACTGCCGTGGCGTGACGTCGAAGAGCAGCAGGCGTGCCGGCGGCAGATCGCGAACGGTTCGAACGGTTGCACCCGTCGTGACCGCGCATCCCGCAGCGGTGGCCAGCTTCGACAAGGCCGCGACGATCGTGCCCGAGCCGCCCCGGGCGCAGGGCCAGTCCACGGCGTGGCCCGCCACGGCCAGCACCAGGCCGAACGCGGCCGATCCCGCACTCGTGAGCGGGACAACGCCGTGTGCGGCAATACCGGCAAACATCGCACGCGCGGCTTCGGAGGTGAATTCACGCTGGAGTCGCTCACTGCTCTGCAGCGCCAGCGCACCGAAGCGGGCCATCAGCAACGGATGGCGCGGCAGCCGGATCGGACGCAGCACGTCATCGAACAGGTCTTCGTGTCGTTCGATGAATGGACTGAGCAGCCGACTCCAGCGGCGCCCGTCCGAGCCGAGCGTGGCGGCGGTCTGACCTGGTTGTCGCGAGAGCAGGGCGACGCGTCCGTCGACAAAGGGGTGCGCCAGTGCGTGTTGCGCAGACAACCAGTCCACACCTTGGTCAGTGAGGCGCAATCGATTGAAGATGGGCGAAGCCGCCGCCATCGGATGGATCGCGGCGCAGATATCGTGTTGAAACCCGGGCAATGTCACCGGTGCCGTGCGACAACCGCCGCCCACCGTCGCGCCCGCCTCGAAGACGGCAACGGCGAGACCCGCACGGGCCAGCACGAGCGCCGCGGTGAGGCCGTTCGGCCCCGCGCCGACAACTACGACGTCCAGCCCGGATGCCACCCGCGCCCTCTCGACTGCCAGCGCGCCAGGGCCATGCCGACCAGATCCGCGCCCACCCAGCACGCCACGCGAAGGACCCCGGCTACCGGCGGTCTCATGCCGCGAATGGCGCCCTGGGATCTCTGCGGTGTGTAGAGGCTTCCGTCGCTCGTGGCGGTCGTACCGACGAGGTGAAATCTGTCGAGGGCGTGCCGAAGCAGTCGCTCGGTGGTACGCGGCCACATCCAATGTGCCATCAGGCCGAGAGGGGCGTAGCTCGGCACGTAGCGCAGTCGCCGCGGCCGCTCCGCGAGATCCACCAGGGCAGCCGCCACGCGGGACGGGTCCTGCACCGGGGGCATGGCAAACGCGCGGCGTCCCATCGCGTTGGCGCCTTCCTCGAAGTGCGGTGTGTCGACGGCGTAGGGCAGCAGCGTGCAGACATGAACGTCGGGGTAATCGGCCACCTCGGACCGGAGGGTCTCCGACAGGCCTCGAATGCCGAACTTGCTGATGGTATAGGACGGAACGAATGCCTGGCCCACGTCGCTCAGTACCGAGCCGATATTGATCATGATGCCGCGCTTCTGGCGGCGGAAGATGGGGATGACCAGCCGCGCGACGTACATCGGCGCCAGGAGGTTCGTTTCAATCACGCGCACGTGCTGCGCGAAGGCTCCCTCATCGAGCCGTCCGAACAGCGTGGTGCCGGCGTTGTTCACCCACACGTCGATGCGCCCCCAGAGTTCGATCGTCCGGTCCACGAGGCGCTCGAGATCATCGGCGACCGTCACATCGGTGGGCACGGCCACGACGGACCCAGGTCGACGCCGACACAGGGCAATCGTCGCGTCGAGCGCCTCGGTCCGACGTGCGGCAACCACGACACGACAGCCCGCGTCTGCGAACGCAATGGCCGCCGCACGGCCGATCCCGCTGCTGGCGCCCGTCACGACGACGACTCTGTTGTTCAGCGACTCGCGTAGTTCGCGCATTGCCATGCTGAATGCAAGGTTCACGCCTCCGTTGCGGGTCCGTTACCCGTCGAATTGCCTGCGGGCCTGGAGGTCCGGGGGAGCAGATGGCACGTCCGCCCCATGTCTTGGGTAAGGGGGCGACCGCCCGCTCTCGGGTGTCCGCGAGGTTGGTCAGCGCCGGCTGCCCGTGACCCGCGCGTCCGCGTCGACGCGTCGGCGCGCCATGGCACTCATCGAGTGCCCGTCCCGCGTTCCAGGTCCTCGATCACCGCGTCGTGCACCCTCGGCCGGATTGCGCGCAGCGCGTCGTTGGCGCGAGTCGGGTACACGCGGTTGGTCAGGAGCGCGACGTAGAGATCCTGTTCGGGGTCGATCCAGAGCGACGTGCCGGTATAGCCGGTGTGGCCGATCGCGCGCGATGACAGCCGCGTCCCGCACGACGACGTGGGAAGCATGGTGTCCCATCCCAGCGCGCGGGAACTGCCGGGCACGGTTGTGCGCGTGGCGAACTGCCGCATCAGTGGCAGGTCTGCCGCCGCGTCATCGCCGCGCCCGATGGCACCCAGCACGGCGCGCGCAAAAGTCCCGACCGCGCCCGCCGTTCCGAACAACCCCGCGTGCCCCGCCACGCCGCCGAGTGCACTGCAGTTCTCGTCGTGGACTTCGCCGACGAGCAGGCGGTTGCGCCACGATTCGAACTCGGTGGGCGCCGTGCGATCCCGCCACTCGTCGGGCGGCAGGAACCGCACCGTGCCCAGTTGGAGCAGGCGCGCGAATTCGTCCATCTGCTCCTGGAGGGGCGCGCCACCAATATCCTCGATGAGGAACCCGAGCAGCATGAAGCCCACGTCCGAGTACACCGATCGGGTGCCCGGCGATGACTCGAGCGGCAGGGCCGCCAGCTTCGGCTCGTATTCCGCACGGCCCCGTGTGTGCTCCCAGAGCCGCGCGTGTGCCGGCAGGCCGGACGCGTGCTCGAGCAGGTGGCGAATCGTGATCGATGCCCGGGCGCCCTCGCGCCATCCCGGCAACCGATCGGCGAGCCGGTCCTCGAGGCCCAGGCGTCCCGCCGCGACGTGGCGCATGACGAGGGAGGTGGTCGCCATGACCTTGGTGAGCGAGGCGAGGTCGAAGACGGTCTCGATCGTCGTCGGCGGCGCATCGGCCTCGTAGCGCAGGGCGCCAATGGCGTCCTGCCAGAGCGGCCCGTCGGCGCGCCCGACTTCGATGGTCGCGGCGGGGAAGGCCCTTGCCGCCACGCCGGCATCGAGCACCGATCGCGTGAGTGGGAAAGCCACGGTCAGGAAGAGGCGCGCGCGTCCTTCAGGCTCTGCTCGAGGTCCTTCCCGAGCGCCGCCCGAACCGATCCTTCCGCCGCGCGCAGCCGCCGCAGCGACTGCACGTAGGTAACCCCGGTCAACTTCATCACGATTGCGGCCTTCACGTTCCACTTGGCCTTCTTGAGCCAGACCGCCGCTTCGTCCTGACTGCCGCCGGTGACGGTGGCCACGATGCGGCGGGCGCGATCGCGCGCCTTTTCCGACCCCACGTGGATGTCGACCATCAGGTTGCCGTACGTCTTCCCGATGCGAATCATCGAGATCGTCGTGAGCATGTTGAGCACCATCTTGGTCGCCGTGCCCGCCTTCAGCCGGGTCGATCCGGCGATGACTTCGGCGCCTACGGCCGGCGCGATGATGAGGTCGACAAAATTCTGCAACTCGGTGCCGGGCCAGCACGTCACGAAAATGATGCGGGCGCTCTTCTTTCGTGCGCCCGTCAGCGCGCCACGCACGAACTGCGTGATGCCGCTGGCCGACACGCCGACGACGACGTCGCGCTTGGTCACGCGGAGCCGTGCCACGCTGCGTGCGCCCTCCTCGAAGTTGTCTTCGACGCCCTCGCGCGTCCGGAACACGGCGTCCTGCCCGCCGGCCATGATGGCCGTCACGAGGCGCGCCGGCGTCCCGAACGTCGTCGGCATCTCGGTGGCCTCGATCACACCCAGCCGTCCGCTCGTGCCCGCGCCGACGAGGATGAGCCGCCCGCCCTTCTTCAGCGCCGCAACGACGATCTCGACGCCATGCGCGATCCGCTCACGCTCCTTGTGCACTGCCGCAACGACCCGGCGATCTTCCTGCGAGATCAGATCGATGATCTCGAGCACCGGCATCGTGTCGATGCCCAGTGTGTCGGGATGGATGGCTTCGGTGGGCAGGTGCTGCCACTTTGATTGATAGGCCATGCCGTGTGGGTTCCCGCAAAAGGGCATAGCGTACTCGCACCCGCCAGGTACTGCAAACCGCGGCTGGCGCCGCGGCTTTTCGGTGGGGCATGATGGCGCGGTGGCACACACACGCGGGCGCGCCCCTGCCAGCGCGGCGTCACCGATCGATGACGCCGTCGCGCCGTATCTGCGGCACCTGGAAGTGGAGCGCCGGGCGGCCGCCAACACGGTGGCGGCCTACCGCCGCGACCTGGGGCGGCTGGTGCGTTTCGCCCGCGCGCGCGACGCCTCGCTTGCCGCGCTGACGCGATCCGACCTCGAGGCCTGCGTGCGCGACACCATGGCGGCGGGGCTCGCGCCCGCATCGGTGGCCCGGTTCGTCGCCGCCATTCGCGGCTTCTACACCTTCGAGCGGATGGCCGGACGCCTCGATGTCAACCCCGCAGACGACCTCCAGTCGCCGCGGGCGTTCTCGGCGCTGCCGAAGTTCCTGTCGATCGAGCAAGTGGATGCACTCATCGCCGCACCCGATGCGTCGCACGCGCGCGGCATCCGGGATCGCGCCTTGATTGAAGTCCTCTACGCCACGGGCCTGCGTGTTTCCGAGCTCGTTGGCCTGCGCACGGTCGACGTGCGCCCCGAAGAGGGCTGGCTGCAGTGCACGGGAAAAGGCGGCAAGCAACGCCTGGTGCCCCTTGGCGCGGAGGCGGCTGCCTGGGTGCGCCGGTACATGGCCGAGGCGCGGCCGAAACTGGCCGGTCGACGCGATGTCCCGTGGCTGTTCGTCAACGCGCGCGGCGGGGCCCGCCTCAGCCGCGGCGGGTTCTGGAAGATCCTCAAGGGTTACGGCCGGGCCGCCGGCGTGACGAGTCCGCTCAGTCCGCACGTGCTCCGGCACTCGTTCGCCACGCATCTGCTCGAACGCGGCGCCGACCTGCGCGCGATCCAGACCATGCTCGGCCATGCGGACCTGTCGACCACCCAGATTTACACCCACGTGCTCGAGGCGCGGCTGCGCCACGTGTACGACGCATTCCATCCGCGCCGGTGATTGACCCGGCGATGGGCGCTCTGGTACGGTTAGCTGTTTGGCAGGCGTGGGAGAGGCCTGCCGCGAACCTTTACATGGAGCCTGCCTCCCCGCGGGCTCACCAGGAGTCGATCCATGGGGCGAACCGGCCGCCATCTGTTCACGTCCGAGTCAGTCACCGAAGGCCATCCCGACAAGATTGCCGACCAGATTTCCGACGGCGTGCTCGACGCCATCTTCGCTCAGGATCCGCTGGCGCGTGTCGCGTGTGAAACCCTCGTGACGACGGGGCTGGCGGTCGTCGCCGGCGAGATCACGACGAGCGGCACGGTCGACTACCAGCACGTGGTCCGCGAGGTCATTCGCGACGTCGGCTACACGCGCGCCAAGTACGGCTACGACGCCGACACGTGTGCCGTGCTGTCGGCCATCCACGAGCAGTCGCGTGACATCGGGCAGGGCGTCGACACGGGCGGAGCCGGCGACCAGGGCATGATGTTCGGCTTTGCCTGCCGGGAGACGCCAGAGCTGATGCCGCTGCCGATCATGCTCGCGCACCGGCTCGTGCGCGGCATGTCCGAACTGCGGCGCGCCGGCACGGTCGACTACCTGCGGCCTGACGGCAAGTCGCAGGTCACCGTCGAGTACGACGGCAATCGCCCGGTGCGCATCGATGCCATCGTCCTCTCGACGCAGCACGGCCCCGATACCTCGCAGGAGACGATTCGCGAGGACCTCATCCAGCACGTCATCAAGAAGATCGTGCCGGCCGACATGATGGATGCGGACACGAAGATCTACGTCAATCCGACGGGCCGCTTCGTCGTCGGCGGTCCGCACGGTGATGCCGGCGTGACGGGCCGCAAGATCATTGTCGACACCTACGGCGGGTACGCGCCGCACGGCGGCGGCGCCTTCTCGGGCAAGGATCCAACGAAGGTCGACCGCTCGGCCGCCTACATGGCGCGGTACGTCGCCAAGAACCTCGTGGCCGCCGGCCTGGCCGAGCGCGCGATGGTGCAGCTGGCATACGCGATCGGCGTGGCTGACCCGGTGTCGGTCCTCATCGATTCGGAAGGCACCGGCAAGGTGTCCGACGAGAAGATGACCGAGCTGGTCCGCAAGCACTTCCACCTGACGCCGCGCGGCATCATCGAGGCACTCGACCTGCGGCGGCCGATCTACCGCAAGACCGCGGCGTTCGGACACTTCGGTCGGACCGAGCCCGAGTTCACCTGGGAGCGTACCGACAAGGCCGACGCGCTCAAGAAGGACGCCGGCCTCTAGGCCCGGACGCTCGACCGTGCGTGGTCCTCTGCGCACCGGCATCGTCATGACGGCGGCCATTACGGCCGCCGTCACTTTGTACCTCGCCTCCACGCTACCCGCCCGGACGATCGCGCTCGACGGAGGGCCGCCAGCCACCCATGTTCCCGGCGCGTATCACATCCACACGAACCGATCGGACGGCACCGGATCGATCGATGAAATCGCGGCAGCCGCGGCCCGCGCGGACCTCGGCTTCATCATCCTGACCGATCACGGCGACGGCACCCGGCGTCCCGAACCGCCCGCCTACCGCAGCGGCGTGCTCGCGATTGACGCTGTCGAGCTCAATACGCGACAGGGCCACCTGGTCGCGCTCGGCATCGATGAGGCCGCACCCTATCCGTTGGCGGGCATGGCGGCCGACGTGATCGACGACGTGCACCGCCTCGGGGGAGTGGCCATTGCGGCGCATCCCGACTCGCCGCGGAACGAACTGGCCTGGCGCGGCGGGCGGGGCGGCGGATCAGGAACCGTCGACGGCATCGAATGGATCAACGCCGACTCCGAGTGGCGCGATGACAGCGCCGCCGCCCTGGTGACGCGCGCAGCCCACTCGCTCGTCCGTGGCCCCGAATCGGTCGCTGCCTTGTTCTCCCGTCCGACACGATCGCTCCAGCGCTGGGACGACGCGGCACGGCTGAGGCCGATGTTCGGCGTCGCTGCCGTCGACGCGCACGCAAGGATCGGGTGGCGCGAGAACGAGGAGCCGCGGCAGCGCACGCTGCTGAAGCGGCCGAGCTATGAGACGTTGTTCCGCACGCTCGTGCAGACCGCCATCGTCGATGACGGGTTGTCGGGCGATCCGCACGTCGACGCGCAGCGCATCGTGGCGGCGCTTGCCGGCGGGCGGTCGTATTCAACGGTGCGGGCCCACGCGTGGCCGTCGGCGCTCGAGTTCTCGGCGCAGCAGGGTGAGCGGATGCATCAATCCGGGGCTCGGGTGAACAGCGCCGACGCGCCCCTGACATTTCGCGCGTCGGTGGCAACGGCCCCCGGCGCGCACATCGTGCTGCTCCGTGACGGCCGGGCGCTCGCCACGGGGCAGGGCCAACTGGTGGCCACCGACGTTGCCGCGCCTGGCGCATACCGCGTCGAGGTCCGACTGACCGAAGATGCGGTGCCGTGGATCGCTTCGAACCCGATCACGATTGTCGCACCGCCCCAGAATCCAGACGCCTCGCAGCGTCCCGAGCCCCCGGCGACGGCGGCGGTTGCCGAGCGGTTTCCATTGACCGACGCCGCGAGTTGGAACGTCGAGCACGATCCGTTGTCCACCGGCACTGTCGTAGCCGACGGCAACGGCGTCCGGTTCGCGTACCGTCTCGGCGACGGCGTTGCGCATGGCCAGTACGTGGCCGCGGCGCACGGCGACGACGGGGAAGTCGGCGTCGAGACAATTCAGTTCACGGCGCGGGCGGGTGCGCCGATGCGGCTCTCGGTGCAGGTTCGACTGCCAGAGGGGCGGGGCAGGGGAGCGCAGCGGTGGCGGCGGTCTGTCTATGTCGATGAAACGGCGCGTCCCTTCGTACTGCGACTGCAGGACTTCGAACCGGCCGACCAGCCCACGGCCCGCCGGCCGATCGTCACGCCCATTCACTCCGTGCTGTTCGTGGTCGACACGGTCAACACGCGACCGGGTTCGTCCGGCACGGTCTGGTTGTCCGACGTTGCGCTCGGCGTGAACCGGCTCGATCAGTAGGCGCGCTCAGGTCCTGACCGTGAGCGTCGCGTAGATCGCCAGCGCGAGGAACAGGAGGTTCGCCGCCCAGGCCGCCAGCAGCGGCGGCAGCAGTTGCGCCTGGCCGACGGCGACGAAGAACGTGTCGACCAGCCAGTACCCAGCGCCAATCACCAGCGCCAGCCCCACACCGTAGAGTGCGCCCCGCCGGCCCGTCGTCACGCCGAAGGGGACGCCCAGCAGCGTCATGATCAGCGCGACGAAGGGGAAGGCCGCCCGCTGGGCCAGTTCCACCCGCGCATCGGTGATGTTGAAGCCGCTCGATTCGAGGTCGTTGATGTACCCGCGCAGGTCGCCATAGGTCATCAGGTCGGCCTCGCGGTTGTGCATGCCGGAGAAGTTCTCCGGCGGCTGCAGGTCGAGTGTCCGGGCGGCGAAGGTCGTCCGCTGCGCCGGCCGCGCACCGGCAAATGCCTGGGACCATCCGCCAAGTGTCCGCCACGCGCCGTCGACGTACGTCGTGTCCGGGACGTAGACGTGTCGATCCAGCTGCGAGAAATCCGACGAGGGCTCGAACACCGAGAGGCCGTAAAGCGTCTGCCGGGGAATGTCGAACGTCGCGTAGTAGTAGATCCGGCCGTCGCGCTCGGCCAGCCACGTTGAGCTGGCAATGGACCCCGTCGTGTGCGCCGGATTGCCGCGAATCTGGTCCTCGAGTGCTTCGGCGCGTCGATTGGCGTGTGCGAGGACGCGATCGTCGAGGACGAACAGGGCAGCCGACCACACCAGCGAGATGGCGAGCAGCGGCGCCGCCACGCGGTACAGGCTCACGCCGCAGGCCCGCATCACGACGAGCTCGCCGGTGCGCATGAGTCCGCCGATGGTCGCGAGCACGGCGACAAGCGTGGCCATCGGCGCGACGTACGTCACAAACTGCGGCGTCGAGTGGTAGAAGTACTCGACGAGCATTGCCGTCGTCGCTTCACCCTTGAACAGCCGCTCGGATTTATCGATGAGCGTGGCGATGTAGTACAGCGCGAGGAGGCCGCAGAACGACAGTACGGCCACGTTCAGGTAGCGGCGCGACACATACCGATCGAGGATGCGGATCTGGGGGAGCCTCACGTCGGGGATGCGGATGACCACGACGACACGGTCGGCCCGTGCCGGCGATTCGCCCGCAGCCGATCCGGCTGTCGTGGTATCGGCCGGGCCCGACCTGCGCCAGAGACGCCCGGCCCACGCCGGCAGCGCAATTGCCCATTCGCCGCCGGTGTTCCTCATGCGCGCCCGAAGCGCCACGAACCCGACCAGCCCGACGACGATATTGGGAATCCAGCGCGCCCAATGGGCGGGAATCTGCCCCCCCTTGGTCATCGCGGCGCCAAGCTCCATCACGCCGTAGTACAGCAGGATGACCCCCAGCCCGAGGGTGAAACCGCCGAGTTTCCCCTCCTTGCGCGTGTGCAGGCCGAGGGCGACACCGATGATGGCGAACACCAGGCAGGCCACCGGGAACGAGAACATCTGGTGGCGCTGCATCACCTCGTTGTGCGGCGACAAGCCGTTCTCGATGCGACGCGCTTCCTCGGCGCGCAGGTCGGCAATCGACATCTCCGCGCGACCACGGCCGATGTTGCCGGTGCCGAAGATCGACGTGGCGTCGATGCGGAACTGCAGGTCCCGGTCGCTCGAGACGTCGTATTCGCCATCGACCGTGCCCGGGATGTAGCGCGCCGACTCGCCGGGTAGAACCAGGATGACTTCGCGTTTCTCCCGATCGACGCTCAGGTACCCCTCCGGGGCCAGCGTCACGACGGGCGGCCCCGAGGCGTTCGTCTCGGCCAGCATCACGCCGAGCCAGCCGCCACCCGGCCGACTCTCGCGAACGTAGATCGTCTTGCCGGGAAACCCCTGGAAGAAGACGCCCGGACGGATGTCGCTTTCTCCCAGCTGCATCGCCAGGTTGAACGTGACCTCGCGGAATTTCTGATTGGAGTCCGGCACCAGCTTGACCAGCAGGTACATGTTGGCCGCGCCGGCCAGGAGGGCCACGAACAGGACGGGCCGCAGGAGCCTGATCGGGCTGACCCCGCAGGACAGGAAGGCTACGGACTCGCGATCGCCCGAGAAGCGGCCGAGCGCCATCAGGAGGCCCGTGATGAAGGCCATTGGAATCGTGATGCCGAGGGCCTGCGGCAGCAGCGTCAGGAGCAGGAACGCCACGGTGGGCAGATCAACGCCCTTGGCCAGCAGGTTCTGGGCTTCGTTGAGCATCGGCCGGACGGCCATGAGGAACGTGAACACGCCGAGCGCCATGAGGAACGGCGGGATGATTTCACGGACCACGTATCGGTCGATGATTTTCACGACAAGTGCAACGATAACACGAGTTTACGACGAGTCTTGCGGGGCGCGCCTCCGGCAGGAAACGGGCCGCACATTTTATCCACAGGCCGTTTCTTTCCGGTTACCTACAACGTCTGATAAGACATGTTATGTCTACTTAGGCGCTACCAAAGCCAGGATGCCCAGATCAGCGCGCGGCCGCGCTTTCGGCCCGCTCCGGCCATGACAAGGCTCGAACCCTCCACGCCGTCGACCGTGCCGGCCCCAACGGGCAAACCAGGCGCCCGCCTTTGCTGGCTCGCAGCACCCATACATTGCACCGCATACATACCCACGCGTTGCATGCACGCCCCCAGCGCACTTGAACGCCGGAATGACGCCGCCAGCGCCACGGCCGGATTCGGCGCCGCGACCCCCGACGAAGAGCGACGATGGAACTCCGCGTCCAATATGCTGGACGCAGAATTCCCGTCGTGAGCAGGCTTCGGCGGAAGGCTGAATGAACGACGTCGTGAACTGCCGGACCGACACTCAGTCGACACTGGAACTGTCCGCTGCGAACGCGCCCTCGCCGGAGCCTGGCGCCGACAGGGCCTCGTGTCACGACGACGCGTCCCGAATCAGGCCCCTGCGAACCCACTCATACCGCGCGAGGTTGCCCCGCCGGGTCCGAGCAGGCCGTCCCGAAGGATGTATCGCGCAGACGCCCGGCGGACCGGCAATGGACTCAGCCAGGCAAAACGCCGTCGCCTGGACGCCAACAACCGGCCTGCCGCCTGACTTAGTCCTTGCGAAGTTCTTCGATGATGCCTTCGAGTGCGGCGATCACCTCACCGCGGTCGACGTCGGATTTGCGGAACTGCAGCTTGAGATTGAAGGTCTTTTCGGGTGGTCGGTACTGGAAGACGTAGGCCTTTGGTCGGCCTGGCTTGGGCTTTGCGGCAACACGGCGGGCAACTTCACGCGTCGGGGCCCCGGACTTGCCGTCGCGCGTCAACTGCTCGACAAACGCGATCATTTTCTCTGGCGTCTGCTGCCTAACTACCTGTAAAAGCAACGACTTGGAGGAAATGTCGGCCAGCCGACAAAGATTCCGGACCTCAACGGGCATGGCGGCCAGCGCCAGCGACTCGGTGACCGTCGTCCGCGACTTCCCGAGCCGCCGCGCCAGGTCCTCGTGCGTATAGGCGCACTTGGACGCGAGGCTGGCCATGGCCTCGGCTTCCTCGAACGCGCCGAGGTCCTTGCGCTGGATGTTCTCGACGAGCGCCACCTCGATGATCTCCGTATCATCCACCTCCCGAATCACGACGGGCAGTTCGCGCAGCCCCACGCGAACGGCGGCCTGGTAGCGTCGCTCTCCGGCAATGATCTGGTAGCGGCTGCCGCGCTGGCGTACAACCAGCGGCTCGATAATGCCCTTCTCGGAAATGGACGACATCAACTCCGACAGATCACCCATCACCTGGCGCGGCTGGTCTGGGTTCGGCTCGATGAGGTCGATACCCACAAGCCGTCCGATGGGCGTGCCGGCGGAGTTGGACAACGCATCGACGTAGTGCTCGTCGTGGCGCATTTTGAGAGACCCAGGAAGGCCGCGTTTAGACACGATCAATGACCTCCTCACAGAGACGGTAGTACTCGCTCGCGCCCGACGAGTCCGGTGCGAACTTGAAAATGGATTCCTTGTAGGCCGGGCTTTCCTCGAGCCGCACGCTCTTGGTGATGACCGTCCGGAAGACCTTGTTGCCGAACACCTTGTCGATCTGCCCACGGATGTCGCGCGCCAGTGCCGTCCGGCGGTCGTGCATCGTAATCACCACCCCCAGGATGCGCAGGAGCGGATTTGCCCGCGACCGAACCTTCTCGATGGTCTCGAGCAGGTCGTCCGTGCCCTCGAGCGCGAAGTAGGACGACTGGATAGGAATCAGGAGATGTGTCGACGCGACCAGCGCGTTGACCGTGAGCAGACCCAGTGCCGGCGGGCAGTCGATGACGACCATGTCGTACTGAGGCCCCACAGCGGCCAGCAGGTCCTTGAGTTTGTAGTGCGCGTCGATCTCGCCCACGAGCCGCGCCTCGAGTTTCGCCAGCGCAATCCGCGACGGCGCGACCCAGAGGTTTTCCTGACTCGATGGCTTGATGACGTCAGCCAGTCCCACCGACGGATCGGTGAAGACGTCGTAGACGGAACGCTCGACGGTGGAAATGTCGAGGTACGACATCGTGCTGTTCGCCTGCGGATCGAGGTCGATCAGCAACGTCTTCTTCCGCCGCAGCGCCAGCGCGGCCGCGAGGTTGATCGCGGTCGTCGTCTTGCCAACGCCGCCTTTCTGGTTGGCGATCGATATGATCATTGAAAACGCCTGTCCGGAGTGGGAGGGACGAACAGGGTGATTGTAGGGAGGCGCTTGGGGCGTGTCAAGAACGCTGCACTACATCTTGTAGCCTAATTCGTCCGGATCGAGGCTCTCCAGCCATTTCTGCAGGCGTTCACTGTCGGCTTCCTCGCTCGAGACGTCGGCCGTCTGCGCGCGATCCATCACGGACGTTTCGACGAACACGGGCGCTTTCGTCCGCAACGACAACGCAAGCGCATCGCTCGGCCGCGCGTCGATGAAGATGGTCTCGTCACCGCGCAGCAACTGGAGGTACGCGAAGAACGTCCCTTCACGCAGATCGGAAATGACGACCCGCGCCAGCCGCGCGCCGAGGTCGCCCATGACGCTGCGCAGCAGGTCGTGTGTCATCGGCCGTGGCGGCTCGACATTCTCGACCTGAAGTGCGATGGCGTTCGCTTCCACCGGCCCCACCCAGATCGGGAGCGTCCGCTCCCCCGCCTCGTCGCGCAGGATGACGATGGGCATGTTGGTGACGGGGTCGATCATGAGCCCCTTGATGAACATTTCAATCAGCATGGATGCGTCACATTTCCAGGGTGGCGGCCGGCCGTTCCACCAGCGCTTCCCCGCGCAGGCTGTTGGGCGCGGCTTCCGTGATGCGTACCTGTAGCATGCGCCCGATCCAGTCCGGCGAGCCCGGGAAATTCACGACAACGTGGCCCTCGGTGCGACCGGCCAGCTCGGAGGCACGACGACGCGAGACCGAGTCGACCAGCACCGTCTCGATCGTTCCCACCGCACGGGCGTGACGGGATGCCTGCAGGTCTCGCTGGAGGGCTTGCAGCGCCACGATCCGGCTCGTCTTCACCGCTTCGGGAACATCATCGGCCATGCGCTTCTGCGCGAGCGTGTTCGGCCGCGGCGAGTACTTGAACGAAAAGAGCCAGTGATAGTCGACGGCACGCACGAGACTCATCGTGTCGTCGAAATCCGCGTCGGTCTCCCCCGGGAACCCCACGATCAGGTCGGTGCTGAGCGCGATGTCGGGCACGGTCGACCGCAGCCGATCCACCAGATCCAGATAGTGCTCACGGGTATGACGGCGGCGCATGGCCGCCAGCACGCGCGTCGAGCCGCTCTGCACCGGGAGGTGGAGATGGCGGCAGACGGCGGGGACATCGCGGATGACTTCCATCAGCCGCGTCGACACGTGGCGCGGATGAGGACTGGCAAACCGGATGCGGTCGATACCCGGAACGGCAGCCACGCGCTCGAGCAGCGTGGCGAAATCGCACGACGGGTCGTCGGGGGCCTGATAGTGGTTGACGATCTGCCCGAGCAACTGCACTTCGCGGCGCCCGGTCTCCGCGGCCAGCCGCACCTCGGCCAGGATGTCCGACACCGGTCGCATGCGTTCGTGGCCGCGCGTGTAGGGCACCACGCAGAAGGCACAGAACTCGTTGCAGCCCTCGATGATGGTCACCCAGGCGCGCACCGGATCGCCGTGGCGCACCATCCCCAGGGGAAATGACACGTCCTCGTAGGGATTGATATCGATGCGGCGCCCCCTGGCCTCGCGAGCCTCCTCGACGAGCGCCGGCAGCCGCTTCAGGCTCTGCGTACCGACGACGACATCGATCGGGACACCGCGTTTGAAGAGACGTTCGCCTTCCTGCTGCGCGACACATCCGGTGACCGCAAACACGGGCGCGGTGCCGGCCTCGCGCGCCGCGTCCCGGATTTCCCCCAGGCGGGAGTACAGCTTCTCCTCTGCCTTCTCGCGAACGCTGCAGGTATTGACGACCACGAGATCGGCCGCTGTCTCATCGCCGGCCGCCTCGTAACCTTCAGACTCGAGCAGGCCGGCCAGGCGTTCGGAGTCGTGAAAGTTCATCTGGCAGCCGAACGTCTCGATGAAGTACTTACGTGCCACGCTTTCGCCCTTTCGCTTTCGCCCTGAGGGGACTTTCGCCTTTCGCAACAGCTTCGCTTTCGCCCCGAGCCGCCAGCAGTTCCCTTGCCGACGACAACACCTGATCGGAAACCTCGGCGCCGGCGATCATCCGGGCGATCTCCCGTTCGCGGCCGCTCGCATCCAGTCGCGTGACGGTGGTCATCGTACGGTCGCCGCGCACCTGTTTCGCGATGTGGAAATGGGCACCGGCACGCGCCGCCACCTGCGGCAGGTGCGTGATGCACAGCACCTGGTATCGCGCAGCCAGCGCCTGGAGACGCGCGCCGACCGCGTCGGCGGCAGCACCGCCGATGCCGGCATCGACCTCGTCGAACACCAGGGTCCGGCCCGGACCGCCGGTGGCCGCGAGCGTGTGCAGGGCCAGCATGATGCGCGAAAGCTCGCCACCCGACGCAATCCTCGCCAGGGGCCGCAGGTCCTCGCCCGGATTCGGCGAGAGGAAGAATTCGACGAGATCGATGCCTTCGGGCGTCCACGCGGACGGATCGCTGCGGACGGCCACCCGTATGTCGACCTGGCAATGCGGCATGGCGAGCGCATGCAGCTCGCCCTCGAGGGCCCGCGACAGCCGGTCCGCGGCGGCAAGTCGCGCGCGCGACAGGTGCGCGGCCTCGACGGCATACGCCTCGCGCAGTCGCTGCTCTTCGGCTTCGAGCTCGGCCATCTGCGCGCCTGTCGCCCCGAGCTCGGCCAGCTCCTCGCGCAGCGCGTCGCGGCGGGCGATGACGTCGGCGAGCGTCGGACCATGCTTCTTTCTGAGGCGATCGAGTTGCGCCAGGCGATCCTCGACCGCCTGCAGCCGCTCGGGCGAGCCGTCGAGATCCGCCCCGTACGACCGCAGGAAGAAGGCCAGATCCTCGAGCGCCGGCTTGATGGCGTCGCGCTGCTCGAGATACGGGAGGAACCGGTTGTCGATCTCGGCCAGGTCGGCCAGTCGCTTCCACACCGTGGCCAGGCCGGCAAGCGCCGCGGCATCACCTTCGTAGAGCGCGGCGTACGCATCGCCCGACAGGCGAATCAACCTGTCGGCGCTGGCGAGGACCGCGCGCTCCTGTTCGAGTTGTGTGTCCTCGTCGGGCAGCGGCGCGACACGATCGATCTCGTCGAGGTGGAAGGTGGCGATCTCGATGCGCGCCTGCTTCTCGCGATCGTGCAGGCGTGATCGGTCGAGCCGGGCCGCCGCCGTGCGCCAGGCCTCGAAGGCCTGCGCGACGGCCGGAAGCCGGCTGTCGAGACCACCGAACGTATCGAGCACCGACAGGTGTCGTGCCGGATCGAGCAGCGCGTGATGCTCGTGCTGTCCGTGCAGGTCCACGAGCCTTGCCCCGAGATCCCGCAACGCGGCCGTCGTCACCAGGGTGTCGTCGATGAAGGCGCGACTGCGTCCCTGCGCCGACAGATCGCGTCGCACGATGATGTCGCGCGGCGAGGCGGACTCGGCGCTGAAGATGGCGTGTACGGCGGCCTGATCCTCGCCCGTGCGAACGAGATCGGAACTGGCGCGACCGCCGACCAGCAGCGCGATCGCCTCGATGAGGATGGACTTCCCCGCGCCGGTCTCACCCGTCAGGATGTTCAACCCGGGTTCGAACTCCACCTCGAGGTGCTCGATGACGGCTAGATGTCGTACACCCAGGAAGCGAAGCATGTCGTGACCGGAACTCCCATAATATCAAACCTTTGACAGCTGATCGGACGCGTGTTACGCTTTTCGGGTTCGCGCTGTGTCCCAGCGGCGCATCACCACAACTGAATGTGGAGGGCGTGTTGCGCTTGCTTGGCACCATGGTCCTGGCACTCCAGGACTCTGCCGTCGGCTCACCCGAGGCGGCATCATCATCGATTGATATCCTCTCGCTGGTCCTCGAAGGCAGTCTCGTCGGCAGAATCGTCCTGCTGGTCCTGCTGCTCTTCTCCGCCGTCTCGTGGGGGATCATCGTCTACAAGAACCTGCAGTTGAAGCGGGCCGCGCGGCAGAGCGCGACCTTCATCGACGTCTTCCGCAAGAGCAGCCGATTCTCCGAAGTCCAGGCCGTCTGCAGCACGCTCGGCGGCAGCCCACTCGTCGGGTTGTTCCAGGCTGGATATGCGGAGCTCAACGCGCAGCTGCGCGGCACGGCGGACAGCCGGCCGGAGGGTGGCGCCTCGCGTCAAACCCTCAAGAGTCTCGACGCGGTGGACCGCGCACTGCTGCGCGCGTCGACCGTCGAGGTGTCCAAGCTCGAACATCGCGTCGCGTTCCTCGCGACGACGGCATCGATTACACCGTACATCGGACTGTTCGGTACCGTGTGGGGCATCATCATGGCGTTTCAGAGCATTGGCGCTCAAGGGTCGACGAGCCTGGCCGTCGTGGCCCCGCCCATTGCCGAGGCGCTGGTCGCCACGGGCGCCGGCCTGTTTGCCGCCATCCCGGCGGTGTACTTCTACAACGACATCACGGGACTGGTGAAGAAGGCGGCCAACGAGATGGACGACTTCTCCATGGAGTTCCTGACGATCGCCGAGCGGAACTTCACCTGACATGCCGAAGCTCGAACCGATTCCGTCAGCATCGAACCGCGGAGGCGGGGGCCGGCGGCGGGCCCGCAGCGTACGCGTGTCGAGTGCCCTCGCCGAGATCAACGTCGTGCCGCTCGTCGACGTCATGCTCGTCCTGCTCGTGATCTTCATGGTGGCCGCCCCGATGATGCAGCAGGGGTTTCCGGTCCGGCTGCCCGAGTCGCGGCAATCGACCGCCATCGCCTCACCGGTGGTGGTCACGGTGCCGTCGACGTTCCGCCGCGACAGCCAGCTCTACATCGGCGAGGAACTCGTGCCGGTCGATGTGCTGGCCGAGCGCGTGCGGCAGGCTGTCGAGTCGCGGACCGAGAAGCACGTCATTCTCGCCGGCGACAACGACGTGACCTATGGCGATCTCATCGGCGTCTGGGACCAGTTGCGCGCGGGAGGCGTCGAACAGGTCCTCCTGCAGACGCAACCGGCAAGCGGACGATAGCCGATGGCCGTGGCGACCACCTCGCCCTTCGATCCGCCACCAGCCGACGTCAGGCGCCTGAATCGCGCCATCGGCTGGTCGATCGGCGTGCACGTGGGCCTGCTCGCGTTCGTCCTGCTGACGCCGCGGTCGTGGTGGATTGCCGAACCCGAGCCCCGGACCGTCATGGTCATCAATCTCGGGGGATCGCCCGGACCGTCGACGACCGGCCGAACGAGCATGGGGGGCCGGACCGTGGAACAGCAGGCCCCGCCGCCGCCGCGGCCCGAGCCAGCGCGCCCCACGCCCCCGGCGCCCGCGGCGCCGACGGCCGCGCCGACGACACGTACGCCGCCGCGTGCGCAGCAGCCACCGCCACCCACACCCGCGCCGACGCCTCGCCGCCAGACACCCCCGGCCTCGACGGCGAAGCCGCAGGCCGCTGCCCCGCAAACGCCGTCACGCGCGCCGGTCACCGGACCGCAGGTGACGCAAGGCAGCACTCGGGCCGATACGAGTGCCAGGGGCCAGGGCGTGGGCCTGGCACAGGGGGGCGGGCTCAGCGGGGGTGAAACCGACCTGTCAGACTTCTGCTGCCCCGAGTACGTCTCACAGATGCTGGGGCTCATCGAGGCACGCTGGAACAGGAACCAGCCCGAGCGCGGCACGACCGAACTGCGGTTCACCATCGCCCGCGACGGATCGATCGATCCCGGAAGCATCACGGTGACCCGGCCAAGCGGTTATGGCGTGCTGGATCGCAACTCGATGCGCGCCCTGCAGGACGTGCGACTGCCGCCGCTGCCGGCGGCGTACCCGAACCCGACGCTGACCGTCCGGCTGACTTTTCCCTACGGAACGCTATGAAGATCACGACGACACGCAGTCTGCTCGTTGCCATCATCGCCACGGGCCTCGCGCTCTCAGGGCGCACCGCCACTGATGGATTCCTGCGCGCCGAGACCATCGCGCAGACGCCGGCGCCGCAGGTCGACGAGATTGCCGTCGCGCTGCGCAATCCCGGCAGCCACCAGCGCGTCGGCCTGCCCGACTTCGTCTGGGCGTCCGGGGCGCCCGAGATGGCCGAACACGCGCGCACGGTCGCTGAGGTCCTGTGGGCCGACCTCGACTTCGAGCGCGAGTTCTACATGATTCGACGCACCGAGTCGGCGCGCATTCCCGCGGCTCCCGCCGACGCACTGCCCTACGACCAGTGGGCCCAGCTCGGCGCCGACTTCGTCCTCGCCGGCAACGCCAGGGCCAACGGTCAGAACCTGGTCATCGAGCTGCGGTTGATGCACGTCAAGGGCGACCAGCGTGGCGGCCAGTACTTCGGCCGCCGGTACCAGTGCGGGATGCAGACGGCGCGCGGCGCGCGCGACTGCGCGCACCAGATTGCCGACGACTTCCACAAGGAGGTGCGGCAGGTCGACGGGGTGGCGCGGACGAAGCTGGCGTTTTCTTCCGACCGCGATTCGGGCCGAGTCGCAGGTCGGCCGAACCAGCAGCCGGGCGTCAGTAAGGAAATCTACCTGTCGGACTACGACGGCGCCAACCAGGTGCGGCTGACGACCAACGCGTCAATCAACATCAGCCCCACGTGGTCGCCTGATGGCCGCCGCGTGGCCTATACCTCGTACGCGTCGGGCTTTCCCGATGTGTACATCGCGAATCTCGCCCAGCCCGGGCGCGGTCTGCTCCGTCCGGCACAGGGGTCCGTCACGGTGCACAACCAGTTCTATGCGTGGTCGCCCGACGGCCGGCAGGTGGCGTTCACGTCGAACCGGGGCGGCAACTACGACATCTGGCTCATGAACGAGGATGGCAGCGGCCTGCGCAACCTGACCAATACGCCGCGGGCCGACGAGGGGACGGCGACATGGTCCCCCAACGGCCAGAGCATCGCGTTCTGGTCGGACCGCGCCGGCGTGCCGCAGCTCTACATCCAGAACGTCTCGAGCCCCAACGCCCAGCGGGTCATGGCGGATCGAATCGACCGTCCGACGTGGTCCACGATGAACTTCATCGCATTCACCATCGGCAGCAGCCCGTTCTACGACATCGGCATCTGGGACTTCAATGACCCGGGCGTGAAGATCCTGACCCCGGGCGGCGTGGGCACCAACGAGAGCCCCGCCGTGTCGCCCAACGGACGGCACATCGCATTCATCACGACGCGATGGGGCCGCCAGGAAATCGCCACGATGGACCGCACCGGCGAGAACGTCCGGCGCATCACCCAGGTCGGCAACAACACGTATCCCAACTGGCAGCCCATTCCGGGCCGCTGAGGACGCGGGATCGCCTCCGAAGAAGGACAAACCCATGACGCGCTTCACCCGCATTTCACTCGCAGTTCTTGCCCTGGCCGCTGCGACAGCCTGCGGCGGCAACAAGCAGCCGGTGGCCATTGCGCCGCCGCCGGGCGTGGCCCCCGGCGCGTTCCCGTCAGGCGACTCGACCGGATCGAGCACGGCCACCCGTCCGCCCGATCCTCCCCCGATCCCGCTCGATTCGGCGGTTTCGTCGTCGCCGCTCGATGCGGCCTGGGCCGACCGATCGATCGACGAGATCAACAGCAGTGCCGACGCGCCGCTCAAGCCGGTGTTCTACGCCTACGACAGCGACGAGATTTCGGAAGAAGCCAAGGTCGTGCTGGCGGCCAACGCCGAGGTCCTGAAGACGTATGGGACCTGGGTTGTCACAGTCGAGGGGCATTCTGACGAGCGTGGAACGGCCGAATACAACCTCGCGCTTGGCGACCGTCGCGCGCGTGCGGCACGCAACTACCTGCTGTCGCTCGGCATCACGGCCGACCGCCTGCGGACGGTCAGCTACGGCAAGGAGTTCCCGTTCGACCCGGGCCACAACGAGGCCGCGTGGGAGAAGAATCGACGGGCGCACTTCATGCTCACATCGAAGTAAAGTGTTGGTGTCGGGCGCCGTCCCCCACGCAGGTTGCATCATGATTCGAAGCCGACTCGTCGTCCTGTCTCTGGTCCTGCTCGTGCCCGCCGCGGCGTCGGCGCAGAACCGCGAACACCTGCAGATGAACGCCGACCTGCGCCAGTTGCAGGAACATGTCAGCCGCCTGCAGCTGGCCGTCAACCAGATCGATGCGCAGCTCGATGCGGCGGACCAGCGGATCGAGAGTGCGGCTGCGAACAGCGTGAAGGGGTTTGCCGACCAGCAGTTGCTCATCAACCAGCTGGCCGGGTCGGTACAGACCATCCGCGAGCGCCTCGACGACAACACCGTGCGCGTCTCACAGCTCTCGCAGGAGTTCGTCGCCATCCGCGAAGGCCTGCGGCTGCTGACCGACCAGATCAACACGCTCGTCGGGCTGCTGCAGCCGTCGGCGGCCCAGAACGCGCCGGCGGGCAACGCCCCGGCCACCGCGTCGGCCGGCGACGACAGCACGGCCGCGCCGCCGCTCGCGCCGGTCATCATGCCGCCGTCGGCGGGACGGACGTATCAGGCCGCCATCGGCGATTTCATGAGCGGCAGGTACGACAACGCCATCGCGGGTTTCCGCGAAGTGGTCGAGATGTATCCGAACGCGCCCGACGCCGCGAATTCGCAGTTCCACATCGGCGAGTCCTTCTACTACAAGAAGGAGTGCAAGAATGCCGTGCCCGAGTACCAGAAGTTCGTCGACACCTACACGACTTCCGATCGCCGGCCGGACGGGCTCTACATGATGGGGCTCTGCTACTCGGACCTCAAGCAGACCGCCAATGCGCGGCGCATGTTCGAGCAGGTTCTGAAGGAGTATCCCGATTCAACCTCGGCCCTGCAGGCCAATCAGCGCCTGCAGGCCCTCAGCGCACGATAACGACTCAGTCACGTACACAGGCGACCGCTCCAGCAACGGAGCGGCCAGTTCCCCCGCAACAGCAGGAGTCAGGACCGTCACATGGGCAGCGTCAACAAAGCGATTCTCGTCGGCAACCTCGGCCGTGACGCCGAGATGCGATTCACCGCCGGCGGCACGCCGGTGGCCACCGTCAGCCTCGCGACCACCGAGAAGTTCACGGACCGCGACGGGCAGAAACGCGAAGACACGCAGTGGCATCGCGTGGTCATCTGGGGAAAGACCGCCGAGTCGCTGCACGAGTACCTGACGAAGGGCAAGCAGATCTACGTCGAGGGCCGCATCCAGACGCGCGAGTGGACCGACAAGGAAGGCAAACCCGCGAAGACGACCGAGATCCGCGCGGACAAGATCGTGCTGCTCAGCAGCGGCGGCGGCGGGGGCGGCGGCGGTTATCGCGGTGGTGGTGGCGGCGGCTCACGCGAACGCTACAGCGACGATGCGGCGCCGGCCGACACCGGACACATCGACGCGCCAAGCGACGACGACATTCCGTTCTGACGGCGGTGGGCCAGGCGGAGGCTGACGCCTCGGCCTGGCCGGCACCGCCCTCGCATCTCACCGCGTGCCGACCAGCAGCCGGCGGCCGGCCGCATCGATCTTGGCGGCCGCTACGCCAGGCACCTGACGCAGCGCATCGATCGACGCGTATGGCCCGCGGGCCGTACGATACGCGACGATCGCGGCGGCTTCCGCTGCCGAGAATTCGAGCTGCGCCTCGAGCACGTCCGCTGACACGAGGTTGATGTCGATCTTCGGCGGAAACTGCCCGGCCAGATACGCGATCACGTCGGCCTGCTCGGCAGGACTCAACAACGCGCCCTGCAGCGTCATGTCGTAGACGATGCCATCCCAGTAGGCGCGATCGCCCGCGTGCGACACCACGGGCTCGACCGTGTGGCACTCGCTGCCGCAGATACGTTTGACGACCTCGCGCCCCGGCGCTTCCGGCAGCACACGCCGGAACTCCTCGTCCGACAACTGGGGCACGTCGACGCCCGGCGTGCCCATTCCCCTGCTCTGCCCCGCGACAAACACTGTCCCCCACAGGACGGTCGCGGCGCCCAGCACCACCTGTCTGACGATGGCGACCGGACGCATGTTACTTGTCCGACCGTCCGTAGCGATCCTCGAGCCGCACGACGTCGTGCAGTTCCGGTGTCGACACCTCGAAGATGTCCGAGTCTTCGATGGCCGTCATCCGATGCACGGTCTTCGGCGTGATGTGCACCGCCTCGCCCGGCAGCATCTCGCGTCCCACCAGCCGGCCGTCGACCTCGATCTCGAAGAGCAGCTTGCCCGACCACAGGTAGATCGTCTCGTCCTTCTGGTTGTGGTACTGCAGGCTCAGGGCGTGCCCCTTCTCGACGTGGATCACCTTCCCCACGTACCGATCCGTCTTGGCCCAGTGCAACTCGTACCCCCAGGGCTTGTCGATCTTCGCTACCTCACTCATGCTGGCTCCTTGACAGAACGGTTCATGGCGTCGCGCATGGCCTTGGCCATCGACGCGAGCAACTGATCGACCTCGTGCGAGGACCGCGCGAGGACTGCTCGACGGGCGAGAACGGTCGCCTGCCGTGCGTCGACGGCCGACAGCGCGTGCTTGACGCGCGGAATGGCCGCCGGTGTCATGCTGAAACTCCGGAATCCAAGGCCGACGAGCAGCGGTACGAACAGCGGATCGGCCGCCACCTCGCCGCAGATCGAGACGTTGCAGCGCGCGCGGCGCGCTTGGACCGCCGACGATCGCAGCAGCCGCAACACGGCGGGCGACGTCGCGTCATAGAGACGCGCCAGCCGATCGTCGGTGCGGTCGACTGCGAGCGTGTACTGGATCAGGTCGTTCGTGCCCACGCTGAGGAACTCGGCATGCTCGGCCAGCGCGTCAATCGTCAGCGCCGCCGCGGGCACTTCGATCATGGCGCCAATCGGCACGAGGGGCACGCCGACGGCCTTCGCGAGATCGACCATCACCGCGCGAGCCACCCGCAGTTCCTCGCCCGTGGTGACAAACGGCAACAGGATGCGCAGGTTGCCGGCGTCGGCCGAACGCAGCAGCGCCCGGATCTGCGTCCGGAACCGATCGTCGTCCTGCAGGACCGAACGGATGCCGCGCACGCCGAACCGACCGCGATGCTCGCGCAGCGCGACGCCGCCCCAGTCCCCGGCCGCGTCGAACGTCCGGATCGTCACCGGTTTCGGCCGCATCGCGGCAAGCAGGCTCCGGTAGGTCTCGATTTGCGCATCCTCACTCACCGCCGTGGCGCTGTCGAGCAGGAACTCGGATCGGAACAGTCCGATGCCTTCGGCGCCCGCGTCGTGCACGCGCGCGACCTCCTCGGCAATCTCGAGATTGGCCTCGAGCCGGATCCGCACGCCATCGGCCGTCGCTGCAGGCCGATCGCGCAGATCCTCGAGCGCATGGACCGCGGCCGATTCGAGCGCAGCCCGATGGCGCCAGGCCTCGACGATATCCGGATCGGGATCGACGGCCACTTCGCCCGTCGTCCCGTCGATCGCGATGACCTGGCCGGGCGCGACGACGCTCGTGGCGCCGCCGGCGCCCATCACGGCGGGCACGCCCAGCGAGCGCACGAGAATGGCCGCGTGCGTCGTGGGACTCCCGCCGTCACACACGAGACCGCCAATGCGGCCCCAGTCGAGCTGCGCGGCCACCGACGGCGGCAGCTCATCGGCGACGAGCACCACCGGTGGATCGATCTCCTGGATGAGCTCGGTGAGCGACGCGTGTCCGGGACGGAGGTTGCGCTGGACACGTCCGCCGACGTCGGCCACGTCGCCGCCGCGTTCACGCATCCATTCGTCGCCCTCGCGCGCCAGCGCCGCCTGCAGGTCGGCGACGACGCGCTCGATCGCCCATTCGGCATTGATGCGATCGGTGCGCACGAGTTCATCCGCCCGGCGCACGAGCAGCGGGTCGTCGAGCATCAACACCTGGGCGACGAAGATCGAGGCCTGGGCGTGGCCCAGCGTGCGCGACAACCGCTCGGAGATCTCCTCGAGATCGCGTCGCGTGCGGTCGACCGCCCGCCGAAGGCGCTGTCGTTCGCGTTCGACACCGCTCGCGGCGAGTCGATACCGGATCTGCGTGGCCTCGCGTACGACCACGACCGCGCCGCCGACGGCGACACCGCCGGACACCCCGCGCCCCTGGAGGCGAGTCATCGCGCCGCCTCTTCGAAGCCGCGCGTGACGAGCGCGGCGAGTTCCGTCACGGCGGCTTCTTCGTCGGCGCCGTCGGCCTCGATGACGAGCGTCGTGCCCTGCGCCGCGGCCAGCAGCAACAGCCCGAGAATGCTCTTGCCGTCCATCGTCGTCGTGCCGTTCGAGACGCGCACCATCGCCGAAAACCCGCTGGCCGCCTGCACGAACCGCGCCGCCGCGCGCGCGTGCAGGCCGAGACGGTTGACCACTGCGACTTCCGCGCGCGTCACTCGGGAACCTCGGGCGTCCGATCGGGCGCGGCACGCAGCAGATCCGACGCGACGCGAATGGCGGCGCGGCCGTCCTCGCACAGCTCCTGCGCCAGCGTCAGCAGGTCCTGCTGGCGCGGCACGCGCGCCAGCTTGATGAGCATCGCCAGATTCACGCCCGTGACGACCTCGACGGCGCCAGCCTGAAGAAACGACAGCGCGATATTCGAGGGCGTGCCCCCGAACATGTCCGTCAGGATGAGCACCGGACCATCGCCGCGCACCCGGCCGATGGCGCGCGCCAGCGCTTCGCGCGCCACGGTGACCTCGTCATGCCAGCCGATGGACACGGCCACGAAGCGCGGGAGATCGCCGACGATCATTTCCGCCGCGTTGAGCAGTTCGGTCGCCAGTTGACCGTGGGTGACCACGACCACTCCGATACCCGGTTGTTTGTCCATCTACACGTCCTGCTCGTCGCGATGACGCACACGGATGTCGATGCCCTTGACCGCCTTCAGCCGCCGCGCAAACGCCTCGGCAAGCGCGACCGACCGGTGCCGGCCACCGGTACACCCGATGGCAATCGTCAAGTAGGCCTTGCCCTCGGCGATGTACTGCGGAATCAGGAACTTCAGCAGGTCGGTCGTGAGCTTCATGAACCGGATGGCCGGTCGCGACTTGAGGACGTAGTCGGCCACGCGCTTGTTCCGTCCGCTCCACCGCCGGAGCGATGACACGAAATGCGGATTGGGCAGGAACCGGACGTCGAACATCACGTCGGCGTCGAGCGGCACGCCCCGCCGGAACCCGAAGCTCATGAGCGTCACGACGAGCGGCGCGACGGCCGCCGACGCGTCGATGACCTCGCGGATCCGTCGCCGCAGTTCGTGCACGGTCAGCGTCGAGGTGTCGAGGACGCGATCGGCCAGCTTGCGCATCGGGACGAGCAGGCGGCGCTCCTCGGCGAGGCCCTCGGCCACCGACTTGCCGGCGGCCAGCGGATGCGGACGCCGCGTCTCGCTGAACCGCCGCATCAGGACACTGTCGGACGCCTCGAGGAACAGCAGCCGCACGCGACCGCCCGACTCGCGCTGCAGTCGCTTGTACACCGCAGGAAATCGGCTGAGCGCGCGTCCCTCGCGCACGTCGATCACCACCGCCGCCGGCCGGGCGGTCGCCGGCTCGTTCAACATGCGGTCGGCGAACATCGGCAGCAGCGCGAGCGGCAGGTTGTCGACGCAGAAGTACCCCAGGTCCTCGAGCGCGCGGATCGCGTGCGACTTGCCGGCCCCGGACAATCCAGTGACCACCACGAACGCCACGGCCGTGGGGCCGGGCGCGGCCGCACGAGTCGACTCCCGCGGGGCCGTCATTCGTCCTCCCGATCGGTATCCGAGCCACGATCGGCCAGGGCCTCGAGCCGGCGCTCAAGCCGCGACGCCAGCAGTTGCGCTGCGTGTCGCCCACGCGACCGCAGCAGGTGGTTGCGCGCCGCCACCTCGACCAGCATGGCGAGATTGCGCGCCGTGGCAACCGGGATGGTGACGAGGGCGACCTGCACGCCGAGGATCTCGATCGTGTCCGTCTCGAGGCCGAGCCGGTCGTACTGGCGCCCGCTGTCCCAGCGCTCGAGTCGGACGACCAGTTCCACGCGCTTGGACGCGCGCGTAGCCGACACGCCGAACAGATCGGTCACGTTGACGACGCCAAGCCCCCGAATCTCCATGTGGTGGCGCGTGAACTCCGGGCAGCGCCCGACGAGAATCGACGCACCTCGGCAGCGGATCTCCACCGTGTCATCAGCCACGAGCCGGTGACCGCGCACGACGAGGTCGAGCGCGCACTCGCTCTTGCCGATGCCGCTCTCGCCGGTCACGAGCACGCCCAGCCCCAGGACGTCGAGCAGCACACCGTGCCGCACTTCCCGTGGCGCAAGTCGATCCTCGAGCAACGTGGTCAGGCGCGCGATGGCGATCGGCGTCGGCGCCTCGGTGCGCAGCAGTGGCACACCCGCCTTCTCGGCTTCCTCGATGAGCTCGACCGGCGTCTCGAGGCCGAGCGTCAGCAGCACGCACGGCAGGTCGCGCGAGAAGAGGCGCGCGACCGCCTGACGCCGCGCGGCCGCATCCATCTGCTCGAGATACCGGACTTCGCTCTCGCCAAAGACCAGCACGCGGCCCGTCCGCAGATAGGCGTCGAAGCCGGCAAGGGCCAGGCCCGTCTTCTGGATGAAGGGAATCGTGATGCGACGATCGAGGCCCGCCGCGCCGGCCAGCACGTCGAGATTCAGGCCGCTGCCCTCGCCGCGCAGACCCACGAGCGTGCCGACACTCACACCGGCAGACATCGCGGTCGTCTCAATCCTCCGGGTCGATGAGGCCGACGCGGTTGTCCGGTCGGCGGAAGACCACCGCCACGCGTCCGGTATCGGCGTGCCGGAAGACGAGGAATGCGGCGGTGCCCATGCGCTCGGCGGCCTCTTCCGGCGAGAGGGACTTCACCGCATAGCGGCGCGCGCGGACCACCGGCGTCGACGTCCTGGCCCGCGCCTTTGCGGCGCGCGGCGCCCGCGGCGCGGTCGCAACGGCGGCCGCCGTGCCGGGACCGGCCTTGCGCCGCGTCTTCCAGCGTCCGGTCAGCCGCTGCGCCTGGGCCGCCACCTTCTCGACGGCGACACCCACGGCCGACAGCAGCCGCTCGTGTCGCCCGATGCCCACAAGCGTGTGGTCCTGGCGGGCGTGCACCGTGATCTCGCACACGAACAGCTGGCGTTCCCGGCTGACGACGCACTGCGCGGAAAGCGCACTCGCGTTCAGCAGTCGTTCGATCCGCGCGAACTTCTTCTCGATCTGCTGGCGGACGACGGGAGAGAGTTCAACATGGCGACCAGTTACCGTGAGTGTCATGGCACCTGCCGGAGGGGGTCGAACGACCCGGTCAGTAGATGATCTTGCGCTGGTTCGACGTGGGAATCTTCAGCTCTTCCCGATACTTCGCGATCGTCCGCCGGGCCAGCACGAGGCCTTCCTTCTGCAGGATGTTCATGATCTTCGAGTCGCTCAACGGCCGGCGCGGGTCTTCCGCCTCGATGATCTTGCGGATGCGCTGCTTGATCGTCACCGACGACACGCTCTCGCCGTAGGAACTGCTGATCCCGCTGTGGAAGAAGAACTTGAGTTCGTACACGCCCTGCGGCGTGTGCACGTACTTGTTGTTGACGACCCGCGAAACCGTTGATTCGTGCATCCCGATGTCGTTGGCCACGTCGCGCAGCACGAGCGGACGCAGGTGTTCGATGCCGTGATCGAGGAATGCGCGCTGGAAGTTGATGATGCTCGTGCCGACCTTCAGGATCGTCTTCTGCCGCTGGTCGACCGACTTGAGCAGCCACAATGCCGCGCGGAACTTGTCCTTCACATAGGCGCGCGTCTCTTCGGTGTTCTCGCCGCCCTTGTCGAGCAGCCGCCGATACACCGGACTGATGCGCAGCTGCGGCAGCCCGTCCTCGTTGAGGACCGCGCGATAGCCGTCCTCGGTCTTCACGATGTAGACGTCCGGAATCACGTACTGCGAGTCGGCCGGGCTGTAGCGCGCACCAGGCTTGGGATCGAGGTGCTTGATCACCTCGATGTGCTGCTTGATCTCGTCGTTGTCGCAGCCGAGCGCCTTCGCGAGCTCGGGAATGCGATGGTTCTGCAGCAGCCGCAGGTGATCGCGCACGAGCGTCTCGACCGGCGTGCCTTCGAGCCCCAGCGGCTTGAGCTGCAGCAGCAGGCACTCCTGGAGGTCGCGCGCCGCCACGCCCACCGGGTCGAACATCTGCACGTGCTCGAGCGCCCGCTCGACATCGGTCACTTCCCACGGGCCGAGCGCGGCAATCTCGTTGACCGAGGCCACCAGGTAGCCGTCATCGTCGATATTGCCGATGATCGCCACGCCGATGTCGCGGGTGAGGTCGTCGGCCGGCTGCAGATTGAGCTGCCACATCAGGTGATCGGCCAGCGACCCCTTGCTCGACAGCGTGTTCTCGATCGGCGGCAGTTCCTTGACTTCCTGCGGCTGGCGCGGCCGGTAGCCATCGTCGAGATACTCGCCGAAGAAGTACTCGTAGTCCTGATCGTCCCAGGTGTCGCCCTTTTCGTCCGGCTTCTTCTCGGGCTCCGGTGTTTCGGCCGCCTGCGCCTGTTCCTGCTCCTGTGCCACCGGATCGTCGGTCGGGACCTCCTCGAGCAGCGGATTTTCGACCATTTCCTGGTTCAACAGCTCGGCCAGCTCGATGGTCGACATCGGCAGCAGCTTGATGGCCTGCTGCAGCGACGGCGTCAGGATGAGCTTCTGACTGAGTCGCGCTTGTAGTTTCTGTTGAATCGCCATGTGAATACGTCGTCCGATCTCTGAACAATCTTAGTCTTAGTCGAGTCGGAAGTCTGCCCCGAGGTACGTCCGCTTGACCGCGTCGTCGGCCGCAAGGGTGTCCGGCGTCCCGCTCCGGAACACCGAACCATCGTGCACGATGTAGGCGCGGTCCGTGATCTTCAGCGTCTCACGCACGTTGTGGTCCGTGATGAGCACGCCGATGCCCCGGTCGCGCAGGTGCCCGACGATGGTCTGGATGTCGGCCACCGCAATCGGATCGATGCCGGCAAACGGCTCGTCCAGCAGGATGAACTTCGGACGATTCACCAGTGCCCGCGTGATCTCCACGCGGCGGCGCTCACCACCTGACAGCGTGTAGGCCGGCGACCGGGCCAGCGATGTCAGCCCGAGTTCGGCCAGCAGGCCGGCCAGCCGTTCGCGGCGCTCCGCGGCGCCGATCGGCAGCGTCTCGAGGATGGCCATCACGTTCTCCTCCACCGTGAGGCCGCGAAACACGGATGGTTCCTGTGGCAGGTAGCCAATCCCCTTGCGGGCCCGGATGTACATCGGATCCGACGTGACGTCGTGATCGTCGAGCAGCACGCGTCCCGCATCGGGGCCCACGAGGCCGACGACCATGCTGAACGTCGTGGTCTTGCCCGCACCATTCGGGCCGAGCAGCCCCACGACTTCGCCGGACGACACCTCGATGTCGACCGCGCGCACCACGGTGCGGCCGCCGAACGACTTCGTCAGCTTCTCGGTCCGTAGGGTCGGCATCTATTTCTGCAGCGCTCCGGTGCACGACACGTCCTCGCGATGCACGCTTCCGGGATTCTCGTTCGGCGGGAACTCGGGAGACCCGGCGCCCGTCGTGAAATGCGTCGTCCTCGCCCGCCAGAGCGAACAGGCACCCGCCTTCTCGCCAGGGCCCCGCAGGACGAGCGGCTGCCCCCGCAGAGTGTAGCGGCTCAGGTCGGCTTCGTACAACAGCGTGTCGGCCAGGGCCTCGCGCCCTTCGGGCAGCGTCGCGTGCACGTCGACGCGCGCGTCGAGCCGCAGCAACCGCCGGCCGTCCTCGGCGAGCGTGAGCACCAGAGTCTGGGAGGTCGTCTCGCCATCCGGCCCACGCATCGTCACGGGCTTCCCGCCGTAGGTGGCGGTGCGTGCCTCCTCGCGGTAGTCGAGTGTGTCGGCCGTCACGCGATAGCGCTTCGGTGGCGCGGCGTCGGCCGGCTCGGCCACCGCGACGAACCGCGAGTCGACCCGGCCCTTGGCCGTCAGGTCGCGCGTCTGTTCGTCGAGCTCGATCGATACA
The DNA here is from genome assembly GCA_044507065.1 of Acidobacteriota bacterium. Lineage (GTDB taxonomy): Bacteria > Acidobacteriota > Vicinamibacteria > Vicinamibacterales > SCN-69-37 > SCN-69-37. The sequence goes on along the minus strand of JBIQJY010000037.1, from coordinate 926 downwards.
GCCACCACCTCGGTCTCGCCCTGCGTGACGCGTGCCAGGGCAGCCTCGGTTCCGCGGTACCGCGCGGTGCCGGCCGCGTCTTCGTACCAGAACTCGGACGCGAACCCCAGCATCGTCTCTCCCTGGTCGAACAGGCCGCGCGACGAGGCCCCTCGCGCTCTCGCCCGCCCGGTGCGCGCCTCCCCCGTGCTGACCGTCTTCACGTCGCCGACGGCGTGCAGGTTCCGGGTCTCGAGATCGACGTCGATCGACTCGCGCGCATCGACGGTGACACGGCCCGACACGACGCGCGGGGCGCGCCGCACCATGCGCGCCGGACGCAGCGTCAACTGCCCTTCTGCGGCCATGTAGGTGCCGAGATCCGCGTCGCCGGTCACCTCGCCATCGCGAAACGTGACGTCCTGCTCGAAGTCCGCCTGCTCCACGGCGTCGAGGTTGCCGCCGAGGCGCATCGTGAGCGTACGCGACGTGCCGGTCCGCTCGCGTGCACCGGACGTGCCGGATGCCGGGACACTCTCGACGAACCGCGCGCCGCCGCTGAACACCGCGCCCGTCAGCCCCTTCACGTCGTCGCCGTCAGCGATGAGCCGCGCCGCCGTGATCGTGCGTGCGGCCTGTCCCGACTGCGCGGGCGTCCGAACGACGACGTTCCCGCGCCCTTCGAGCCGGCTGATCGTCCGCCCATCGGGCGCAGTGGTGATCGAGATCTCGCCCGCGTCGATCGCGCGCCGCTGGCCGTCTTCGACGAGGACCAGCGATGCGCCGCCGACAAGCACGGCGCGCTCGAGCGCCTCGGTCCCGGCGTGGAACGCCATGTCGATGTCGGCCCCCCGCATCGCCGGCACGGTCGATTCCTGCCCCGCCGCCGGATCGACGCGCGCGTTGCCGCGCAGCTCGATGACGCGGAACGATTCCTGATCCTCGGC
>JBIQJY010000111.1:2377-5153 GCA_044507065.1 Acidobacteriota bacterium | reverse complement strand
ACCCTGAACGCCAGCAGCCGCCGCTCCGACTCCCCCGCGGCCGTCGCCACCAGTTCCACGACGTAGTCGCCGGCCGGCAGCGCGGCCATCGGTATGTCGACCGCCAGCGCCTGGCGGTCCGCCGGCAGCTGGGTGAACGGCAGCGGGCCTCCCAGGGGCTGGCCCGCGCGGTCGAGCAGCCGCGCGCTCTTGTCGTCGACCGGGCCAATCACGGGCCATTCGACCCGCAGGCGCTCGAGGCGGCTGATCTGGCCGTCGGCCATCGGCCGCAGCGGCGACCGGAGCGACGGCGCGCCGCGAAAGGCCAGCGGCTGGCCGACGAGCCGTGCACCGGCGGCCGCAATCTCCACGCGCTGCTCGAGCCGCCCGTCGCGACCGGCGGCCCGCACCACCACCTGCCACGGGCCAGCGCCCAGGTCGGCGGCCGGCAGTGCCACGCGCGTGCTGCGCTCCCCCTCCGCCAGCAACGCCTCGGCCGTCGTCGTACGGCCATCGGCGCTCGTCGCGAGGACCTGGAGCGTGGTCCCGGCGCTCCAGCCTTCGCGTTTCACCGTGGCCGCCGGAATCTCGACGGCGATGTCGAGGCCGGCCGGCCCGGCGGCGCCCGCGACAAACAGATCGGCATCGGCCCGTACCGATGCCAGTCGGCCCAGCGCCTGGTCGACGGCTGTCGGCGCGGCCACCTCGCGCGGCGCGGCCGCCGCGGCCGCCATCTCCGGCGTCATCGCGAAGTAGCCGCGGCGCGCCGAAATGCGCACGTCCGGATCTTTCAGCTTCACCTCGATGCGCCGAAACCGGCCGTTGGCCTGGGGATTGGTCGAGTAATAGCCGAGCAGGTAGAACGCCGACAGGTCGGCCTCGATGCGCTGCACGCCGCCCACGAGGTCGTTGGTGCCGACGATGGCGAAGCCGTCGGTATTGTCCGCGAGCGTACGCAGCGTGTCGACCGCTCCGCCGAGCGGCGCCGTCGTCCGCAGCCCGCCGACGTCGACCGGATAGAACGACACGTTGGCTTCGTTCGCGGCGCGCAGGAGCAGCCGGAAACGCGCCTCGAAGTCCATGCCGCCGAGGCGCGCAAACTCCGCATCGCACCAGGTCGGGTCGCCCACCCGCCGCGACTGCGTCTGACCGAGCCCCATCCGCCCGCCCGGCCCCACGCCGACAGTCGGTAGCGCGCCCTGGCTCGACGTCAGGTTGCGCAGTTCGTCGCGCGGGCCGTGCGGCACCCAGCCCTCGGACACGAACAGCACGTTCTTGCGCTCATCACGCAGGCCCCCGAGCCGCGCCATCAGGTTGTCGAGGCTCGTCACGAGCTGCTCCTCGCGATGCAGGCTCAACAGCAGGGCCGCCAGCGCCCTGAACTTCTCGGCGTCCGTTCCGGGATACGGCAGCTTCTCCAGGATGTCGGCCGGCAGGCCGTCGACGCAGTCGAGCAGGCGCTCCTCGTACGGCGACTCAGGCACGGGCAGGACGGACACGCGGTCGGCGCGGCCCCACGTCCAGTGCTTCGCGAGCTCGCCCTCGATGCTTTCCGTGCGGCGGCCGAACACGAGCTGCGAGGCCGGCGTGGTCGCCGTCATCACGCCGAAGAGATCGCGCGCGCCGATGGTCCGGTTGAGGAACTGCACCACCGGCTGTCGCGCCTGGTAACCGCCGGCAACCGTGGTGTTCGCCAGGTCGAGGTAGACGACGAACACGCGGTTGCGCGGGTCGGCGGCCTGCCGGTCGCCGTCAGCCTGGCTGGTCGGATCGCGCCGGTCGCTGTCGACCGGGTTCGGCTCGATGCGGATGAACTCGAAGCTCTCGATGGTCTGGGGGGTGCCGTCCTCGAGGACCTGGAAATCCTCCACGCCGAGGCCCTCGACCAGCTTGCCGTCGCGACGCGGAAACACGTCGACCGACACGAACTCCACGCCGGCGCGGAAGACGGGCGCGGCCGGCTGCTGCGGACGAGGCTCGTCGGCCTGCTGCGCGCCGAGGCCGGGGCCCTGCAGCAGCAGCACGCAGACGACGCCCATGAGCCCTGCGAGGCTCACGACGGGCCTGTCGGTACGAAACACGGTCGGCATCGTGCGCTCCCTGGATTCTTTCGGCTGGCACGCCCATGATATCGAACGCGCACGGGCAACCGGACGTAATCTCCGTGAAGAGCTCAGGAGGCCATATGGACACGACGGTTCAGGACATCACCCCGGACGATCGGACCCTTGCGGCGCTCACCCACCTGTCGGGACTGGCCGGCTACGCGGTCCCGCTCGGCGGCATCATCGTGCCGATCGTCATCTGGGCGGTGAAGTCGGATTCACCAACCATCGTCGCGATTGCGAAGCAGGCCATCACGCTGAACGTGGTCGTGTTCCTCGCGATTGCCGTCACGGTCGTCTTGTGGCTGACCGTGATCCTCATTCCGCTCGTGCTGCTCTTCTGGTTCGCTCTCGCCGTCGTCGGCGTGGCGCTGCCCATCGTCGGCGCGATCAAGGCCAGCCAGGGCGAGTACTACCGCTATCCCGTCGTCGGCGTGGAGCCCGAAACGCGATTCGCGGCGTAGGGCCGGGCGGACCAGGGTCCGCCCCTAGAGTTTCTCCAGATCCTTCGCCAGGCGTCCGACGATGTCCCAGACCTTGTCGGCCTGCTCGGTTGTCACCTCCACGCCAAGGCCGGTAATCAGCGCGCCCTGATGACGGCTACGTGCGCCCACGATGCACCCGGTGAGGCCGGGTGTGGCCAGCAGGACGCCGACGCACAACTGTCCGCAGCTCAATCCGCCGGCGGTTGC
>JBIQJY010000111.1:0-2277 GCA_044507065.1 Acidobacteriota bacterium | reverse complement strand
GGCGTCTGCAGCGAGTGCAGCGGCACGCCGGTGGCGACCCAGGCTTCGAGTTGCGACACATTGAAGTTCGACACGCCAATCGCGCGGATCTTGCCGTCGCGCAGCAGCTTCTCGCACCCCGCCGCGGTCTCGGCCACGGGCTGGTCGACCGGCCAGTGCAGCTGGAACAGGTCGATGTGGTCGACACCGAGCCGCTTCAGGCTGGCCTCGCACTCGGCGATGACCTCCGCTTCGGTGGCGGACCTGAACGTCACGTCGCTCTTGTCGCCGAGGCCGAACTTCGTGAAGACCAGCGGGCGGCGCGATGCGGGCAGCTGCGCGAGCGCACGGCCCACCACCACTTCGGAGTGTCCGGATCCGTAGATTGGCGCCGTGTCGATCCAGTTCACGCCGTGGTCGAGCGCCGCGTGAATGGCTTCGATACTGGCCGTGTCGTCCTGGCCGCCCCACAGCCAGCCGCCAATGGCCCACGTGCCCAGCCCAATCGTGGAAATCTCGAACCCTGACCGTCCCAGCTGTCGTCGAACCACGCTTCACCTCATCGGAAATCGAAACGGCCGTCCCCCCTCCGGGCCGGGCCTTCACCAACCATCGATCATACGGGACGTGCGTCCGGTACGGGCCTCGGCGTATCGGTGGCGGGTGCGACGGCTGCCTCGATCCGCTTCAGCCGCTCGACGATGTTCATGATTTCAAGGTGGGCCTTCACGTTCACCTGGTAATCGAGATCGGTGCGGATGCGGTCACGCTCGGATTGCCGGTTCTGGCTGACCAGCACGAAAATCGACAGGAAGATGGCTTCGAGGCTCACGATGAGCGTGAGCAGGCCGAACGGGTAGGGGTCGAAGCCCATGGGCGCGGGTAGTACGCCTGCCATTGCCAGCACGTTGATGAGGATCCACCCGCCGAACCAGAAGACGTGCACGAGAGAAAAGGCCTGGCTGGCGGCAACTGTCGCGATGGTGTCGCTCACCCGTTGCCAGATCGTGGTCTTCTCGGCAATGACGGCATTCGGGTTCGTCAGTCCACGGATGGCCGCCGTGCTCACGCGCTGCCGGCTGCCCATGATCTGCAGGATGTCGATGGCCACGTCCGGCCACTGCCGCAGGAACGCGTGAAAGTCGTCGCGGCGGAGCGCCAGCAGCGACACGTCGGAGATGGCGCGAACGGTGGCGGTGCGCGGGCCGCCGTCGAGCAGGCTGATCTCGCCGAAGACCGCACCGGGCCCGAGCGTGTCGAGCACGATGTGATCGCCGCGCTCGTCGGGCGCCGTGATCGACACGCGGCCGCTCTCGATGACGAAGAGCGTGTCACCATCGTCGCCGACCCAGAAGATCGTGTCGGTGGCGCGCGCCACCTGCTGCTTCATCACACCGAGCAGCGCGCGCTGCTCGGTGCCGTCGAGGCGGGCGAAGAGCGGAATGTGCGACAGCGGTGTCTCAGCGCTCGTGTCCATGCGCTGCCGATACTATTCCGGGTGGGACAGGCCGGGCCACCTCGGCGTGGGGAAAATCCGGCACGACCCGGGGAATTCTCCGACCGATCTCGCCTGCGAGCCGCCTGCCGAGCCCGTGGGCCGATCACGGCCGGCCATCGAGCCGTGGCACAAGACGTGCTACCTGTACAACGTCGGCGGCCCAGCGACGCCGTTCCGGGAGGATCCATGATTACCATTCGACAGATTCTGGTGGCCACCGACTTCGGCGAGCCGGCCGAATCGGCGCTGACCTACGGCCGGAATTTCGCCCGCGCGTTCGACGCCACGCTGCACGTGGTGCACGTCATCAACGACCTGGCCACCACGGCGCCCATCAGCGAGATTCCGCTCGACCTCACGAAGGTCCAGGCGCAGCTGAACGCCGAGGCCGCCGCCACGCTCGACACCCTCATCACCGACGACGACCGGCAGTCGCTGTCAATGAAGACGGCCGTGCTCACATCGGCGACCCCCGCACGCGCCATCCTCGCCCACGCCGAGGCGATACGCGCCGACATCATCATCGTCGGCACGCATGGGCGAAGCGGTATCGCGGAGTTCTTCCTCGGCAGCGTGGCCCAGAAGATCGTGCGGTCCGCCCCCTGTCCGGTGCTGACCGTCCGCACGCACGAACGCGAGTTCGTGCACCCGGATGCGCTGGTCAAGCAGACCGACGCCCGGACCGGCGCGGACCGTACCTGATGCCGTCAGGCCGTGTGCGGCGCCCTCCCGCGCCGCACGCGCCCGGCCTATCCGCCGGGATTGACCGGCAGAATCACGCGGGCGATCGTCCCGCCACC
>JBIQJY010000036.1:33844-35349 GCA_044507065.1 Acidobacteriota bacterium | reverse complement strand
GACAGCGCCATCGTGCCGACGCAGGCGGGCCGCGTTCGAGGGTTCGTCCGCAACGGCGTGTCGGTGTTCAAGGGCATTCCCTACGGCGACACGACGGCCGGCGCCAATCGCTTCCTGCCGCCTCAGCCGGTCACGCCCTGGACCGATGTGCGGCCCGCGCTGGCGTGGGGTCCGGTGTCCCCGCACGGCCCGCGTGCCGGCTGGATCAACCAGGAGGAGCAGTTCCTCTACCAGTGGGACGACGGGTTCGCCACCGAGGACATGCTGCGGCTGAACGTCTGGACGCCGGCGGCGAACGACGGGCGACGGCGCCCGGTGCTCGTCTGGATTCATGGCGGCGGGTACGCGTCGGGATCGAGCCAGGAACTGCGGCCGTACGACGGTGAACGACTCGCTCGCGAGCACGACGTGGTGCTCGTCTCGATGAATCACCGGCTGAACGTCTTCGGGTTCCTCGACCTGTCGCAGATCGGCGGCGAGAAGTACGCGCAGTCGGGCAATGCCAGCATGCTCGATCTCGTTCAGGCGCTCGAGTGGGTGCGCGACAACATCGGCAACTTCGGTGGCGACGCGGCCAACGTGACGATCTTCGGCCAGTCGGGCGGCGGCGGCAAGGTGACGACGCTGATGGCGATGCCCGCGGCGCAGGGCCTGTTCCACAAGGCCGTGGCGATGAGCGGATCGTTCATCGGTGCAGCCACGCGCGAGTCGTCCAACCAACTCGCGCGCGCGGTGCTCAGCGAACTGGGGATTGGTCCGTCCGAGCTCGATCGGCTGCACACCGTCAGCACCGAGGCGCTGCTCAACGCGGGCATGGCGGCGGTACAGAAGGCGGCGCCGTTCGCCTTTCCGGCGCCCGGCGTGCTGCCCCGGATCAACCTGGGCTGGCAGCCTGTGGTCGACGGAACGGTGCTGCCCGAGACCCCGTTCGAGACGGCGGCCCCGGCCGCGTCGGCCAACGTGCCGTTCCTGGTCGGCAGCGTGTTCCACGAGTTCGTTACCGGCATCGACAAGCCCCGGGCGCACCTGATGACGTGGGAGGAACTCGACGCGGCGCTGGCGCCCCAGCTTGGCGCCCGCACGGCGCCGTCCATCGCGGCGTATCGCGAGATGCTCCCGGCGGCCCGGCCGTTCGAGGTTGCGGGGTTGATTGGCGCGGACCTGTTCCGCCGCGGTGCCGTTCACCAGATGGACCTCAAGGCGCGGCAGGGCGGTGCTCCGGTCTATGCGTACTGGTTCGGGTGGAAGACGCCCGTGCTCGACGGTCGTCCCCTCGCCTACCACTGCCAGGATCTGGCCTTCTGGTTCGACAACATCGATCTCTCCCTGCAGGCGACCGGCGGCGGCGCCGAGGCGCGCGCGCTGGCCGGCCAGATGAGCCGTGCGCTCGTCGCGTTTGCGACGACGGGCGATCCGAACCATGCGGGCATCCCGACGTGGGCGCCCTTCACCGAATCGGATCGGGCCACGATGATTTTCGATACGACGTCCGAGGTGAAGGCCGA
>JBIQJY010000036.1:1906-33744 GCA_044507065.1 Acidobacteriota bacterium | reverse complement strand
CCGAATCGGATCGGGCCACGATGATTTTCGATACGACGTCCGAGGTGAAGGCCGATCCCGACCACGCCGCCCGCGAGGCGCTGGCCGCGACCTAGTCGGCTCCATCCAATCGAGTATTCTTTCCGCCGGAGACCAACCGGATGCTGCCGCACCAGTGGGATACGTTCAAGCGTGCCGCCCGTCTCGAGAAGATGGACAAGGTGCCCATGGCGCTGATTGTCGACAGCCCCTGGATCCCGGGCTACCTCGGCATCAAGCACATGGACTACTACCTCGATCCGGAGCTGTGGTTCGAGTCCAACCTGAAGATCATGCAGGAGTATCCCGACATCATCTTCGTCCCCTCATGGTGGATGGAGTACGGGATGGCGGCCGAGCCCTCGATCCTCGGTGCGAAGATCAAGTTCTGGGAAGACAACACGCCGAGCGAATATCACACGCTCTATCGACTCGAGGACATCGACGAGTTTCCCGAGTACGAGGTGGAAGCCGACGGGTTTGCCGCGCTCACGCTGCACCGCTACAAGATGGCCGTGCCGCGCATCCGGGCCGCCGGTTATACGCTGCCGATGATTACGGCGCGAGGGCCGCTGTGCACGGCCGGGTTCGTCCGCAGCACGACGAACCTGATGGTCGAGATCGTCGAGAACCCGGAAGGCAGTCACCGGCTGATCGATCTGTGCACGAACGTCGTCATCGACTGGCTCAAGGCCCAGCACAAGGTGCTGGGTGATGATGTCGAGGGCATCTTCCTCCTCGACGACATCGTCGGCTTCATCAATGAAGAGCACTATCTGGAGTTCGCGCACCCGTATTTGAAGCGCATCTGCGACGCGTTTCCGGATGACTGGGTGAAGCTCTATCACAACGACGCGGAAGTCGACGCGTGCCTCGACCACCTGCCGGACGCCGGCTTCAACGTCCTCAACTGGGGCAAGCAGAAGGACATCCGCGAGGTGAAGGCGCGCGTGGGCGACCGGATGTGCCTGATGGGCAACGTCAATCCGCTGGAGATCGCGGTGCGGGGCACACCCGACGAGGTGAAGGCCGCCACCATCGACGTGCTCGAGGGCGCCGGGGGCGAGGGCATCATCCTGTCGGTCGGCGGGGGCGTCAGCCCGGGCATGCCGCGCGAGAACGTCGTCGCCATGCTCGACGCGCTCAACGAGTTCAACGGACGCTGAGGCGCGGAACGGACCGACGATGATTGATTACGCCCTGATGAATCAGTACCTCTACGAGGGCAAGGCGAAGGAAGTCGAGGAGATGACGCGCCAGGCCCTCGAGGAGGGCCGCACCGCACAGGAGATCCTGAGCGACGGCCTCATCGCCGGGATGAGCGTGGTCGGCGAGGATTTCAAGCACAACATCCTCTACGTGCCCGAGGTGCTGATTGCAGCGCGTGCCATGAAGGCCGGGATGGCCGTCCTGAAACCGCTGCTGAGCGCGCGTGAAGGCGGCACGAAGCCGGCCGGCGTGCTGCTGATGGGCACGGTGCGCGGCGACCTGCACGACATCGGCAAGAACCTGGTCTGCATGATGGCGGAGGGCGCCGGATTCGAGGTGCACGACATCGGCGTGGACCAGAGCGTGGAGAAGTTCATGGCCGCCGCCGATCGCGTGAACGCGACAATTGTCGGCATGAGCGCACTGCTGACGACAACGATGACCTACATGAAGACGGTCGTCGACGGGTTCGACGCGGCCGGCAAGGGGCACATCAAGATGGCGATTGGCGGCGCCCCCATCAGCCAGATGTTCGCCGACGAGATCGGCGCCGACGGCTACGGCGCCAACGCGTCGGCGGCCGTCGACTTGTTCCTGCGGCTGGCAGGTAAGAGCGCTGACGACGCCAGGGGCTGAAGCCCCTGGCCTCCACCTTCAGGCAAGGGAGCGCGGGGGCTTCAGCCCCCGCGGACACAATGGCCACCTACAAGATTCTCTACTGGCAGGAAGTGCCGTCCCAGATCAGGGTTGAGGACGACGACGGTGGCGAAGTGAACCTGGAGATGCCGCAGAAGTTCATGGTGCGCATCGACGCACTTGCCGCGCAGCGCGGGCTCTCGGGGGCCGACGACTATCTGGCGCAATGGCGCTGGAGCGATGAGGAGGAACGCGACGGATCGGCCGCGGACGTCGCCGAGGCCGTTCGTCGCGAGCTGGAAGCGCAGGCCGACTGGTAGGACGCCCGCACGTGCCCGTCTCCCTGACCATCAACGGACGCACCGTACAGGCCCCCGCCGGGCGGACACTGTTCGAGCTGGCCGAGCGACTCGGTATCCGCGTGCCCACCTCGTGCGTGAAGAACGGCAAGTGCAAGGAGTGTGTGGTCGAGGTGGCCGAAGGGATGGCACTGCTTTCCGCGCCAACGCCGGCTGAATCGCACCTCGCGGCGCCGTTCAGGCTGTCGTGCCAGTCGACCGTGACGGGCGCCGGCGGCACCCTGCGGTGCCACACGATGCGCCGCGGCCAGATGCGCATCGAGCGGCAGGCCGTCGCCATGCCCGGAACGGATCGTGGATTCCGCCTCGATCCGGCCGTCACACGTGATGGTGATCGCATCCTGATCGATGGCGTCGAAACCGCGCGATCAGCGGCGCCGATTCACGGCCTCGCCGTCGACCTCGGAACCACCACCATTGTCGTCCGGCTGTTCAACCTGGAGACGGGCGAGCGGATCGCCGACGCGTCGTTCGAGAATCCGCAGCGATTCGGCGGATCGGACGTGATGTCGCGCATCCGCTACGACACCGAGCATCCCGGCAAGCTGATGCGCCGGACGGCGGCCGGCTACCTGACGCACGCGATCGAGGCTTTCCCCGTCGATCCATCCACGATCCACGAAGTGGTCATCGTCGGCAATTCGACGATGCGGGACATCTTCTTCCGGCAGAACGTGTACTCGATCGGGCAGACGCCGTATCGATCGATCACCGAGATCGAGATGGACGAGGGCAGGCGGACGTCGACGAGTCTCGTCGAGACGGGTCGTCGGTCGCTCCTGCCGATTCACCCGAAGGCGCGTGTCTACGGCGCGCCGATCATCAGCGGCCACGTGGGTGCCGACGCGGCGGCCTGCATGCTGGCCGTGGATGTCGCGCACGAGGATCGGCTCGTGGCGATCATGGACATCGGCACGAACACCGAGCTCATCGTGGGCAATCGGCATCGGATCCTCGCGGCGTCCTGCCCCGCGGGACCGGCGTTCGAGGGGGGCGCGATTGCCTGCGGCATGCCGGCGCTCGATGGCGCCATCGAGTCGGTGGCGATCGCCGACGACGGCGCGATCTCGATTGGCGTCATCGGCGACGTGGCGCCGCAGGGGATCTGCGGATCGGGCCTGATTGAGGCACTCAGCGAACTGCGGCGAACCGGCCGGATGAACGCCATGGGCCGCTTCGACGACGATGCGGACCGCGTGGTGCTCGACGCCGCGCGCGACATCTACCTCAGCGAGCGCGATGTGAACGAACTGGCCCAGGCCAAGGGGGCGAACGTGGCCGGCCTGCGGACCGTCTTCAGCCACTACGGCGCCAGCTTCGACGACATCGATGTCTTCTACCTGGCGGGCGGGTTCGGTCGGCACATCGATGTGGCGGCGTCGAAGCGCATCGGATTGATTCCCGACCTGCCCGACGATCGGATCGTCCGCGTGGGCAACGCAGCCATCGAAGGGGCCACCGCGGCGCTGCTGTCGCGGACGCGGCGGCAGGAACTGGAAGAGACGGTGCGGCGCGTCGAGCACTGCCGGCTGGAAACCCACCCGGACTTCTTCGATTTCTTCGTCTTCGGCTGCCAGTTCACGCCGGTCGCATCCGCGCCGGAGGTGGCCGGCTGAATGCAGCTGTTCGAGACGCAGCCGTCGGTCGACGTCGACGAGCAGGAGTACGCACGCCTGCTGGGGTTTCCGCGCGGTCACGTCATCGAGGGTCGGGCGCGCGAGCTCGTGGACGAGGCGCGGGCCTGGTATGCGCAGCACGGAAAGCCCTGGGTGTACGCGCGCGAGGTCGACGACCTGCGCGTCGAACCGGGAGTGGTCAGCGTGGAAGCCGAGGCGTTCAGGAGCCCGCGTCTCGAGCGGACGCTGCGCGACGCCGGGGCGCACAGCGCCGTGCTGGTGGCTGTCAGTGCCGGGCCGGAGATCGAGCGGCACGCACACGAGGCCTGGCTCGACGAACGCCCGGACGAGTACTTCTTCTTCGAGATGTACGGCTCGGCCATCGTCGAGCACCTCACGACGACAACCGGCGCGAAGCTGTGCGGCTGGGCCGAATCCGGGGCCATGGCCGTGCTGCCGCACTACAGCCCCGGTTATCCCGAGTGGGACATCGCCGAGCAGGGCCGGCTGTTCAACCTCGTGTGCAGGGATGCGATGCCGGGCACGATGGCCGTGCTCGAGTCCGGCATGCTGCGCCCGAAGAAGTCGCTGCTGGCGGTGTTCGGCCTGACGCGCCACGTCGACCGCGTGCGTCGGTTGAGCGGCCTCATCCCCTGCGAGAGCTGTTCGTTCATGCCATGCCAGTTCAGGCGCGCGCCGTACGCGCGGGCCGGGGCGCCGGCGGCGGCCTCCGCGCAGGACACCGATGCCGGCGCGGCGGCGTACACCACGAGCGTGAAGGCGCTGCGTCGATGGGCAGAAGAGCGGCTGCGGCTGACGCCTCGGCCCGACGGATCGATCGAGGCGGTCTTTCGCTACGACGGATCGACCTGCAGCAACATGGGCCGCGCGCTGGCGTTCGACTATCACGTGACGGTGGGGCCGCGCAGCGACGGGTTCCGCATCCGCGATCAGGCCTGTCGTCCAGCCGACGGCGACACGGGATACCAGTTCATGTGCGAATACGTGCGCGACGGGGATGCGTTCGTCGAAACCATCGCGCGCGACGCGCCCCTGGCGGGAAGGCCGCTTGACGACGTGCTCGCGTGGCAGCGCCCGAGGCTCGGGCCCGGTTGTTTCTGTGAACGGGAATCGCGCGATCACAAGTGGGGACTCGTCCTCGAAACCATTCACTACGCGCTGACGCACGAGGCACAACGGTAGGGGCGGGCGTGCCCGCCGGATCGAATCTCACATGACACAGACACTGCTCGATGCTCTGAAGACGCGTGTGCTCCTGGGCGACGGCGCGATGGGCACGCAGCTCATGCTCGCCGGCCTCGAGCAGGGCAACTGCGGCGAGGCCTGGAACATCTCGCACCCCGAGCGTGTTCTGGCCATCCAGACGCGTTATGCCGACGCCGGGTCGGACTGCATCCTGACCAACACATTCGGCGGCTCGCGCATCATGCTCAACCGGCACGGCCACGCCGCCGACGTGGTGGAAATCAATCGCGCGGCAGTCGCCATTGCGCGTGAGGCATTCGGCGGTCGCGCGGGGTTCGTCCTCGGCGACATCGGGCCGTTCGGCGGCCTGATGGAGCCGTACGGCGATTTCACCGAGGCGGATGTGCGCGCCGCGTTCGAACAACAGGCGGCGGCCCTGGTCGGGGCCGGCGCCGACGCGATTATCATCGAAACGCAGACGTCGCTCGAAGAACTCGGCATTGCCATTGAAGCGGCCCGGCAGGCTGGCGCGCCGTGCGTCATCGGGTCGCTGGCCTACGACGTCACGCTCGATGGCTCGACGTTCAGGACGATGATGGGCATCGATCCGGAGCGAGCCGCGGAGTTCATGGAGGAGCGCGGCGCGGACGTCCTCGCGCTCAACTGCGGCACCCGCATGGACATGGCGCGCGCCTGCGACGCGGTGCGCCGCTACCGGTCGGTGAGCAGCCGGCCCGTGATGGCGCAGCCCAATGCCGGCCAGCCGAAGCTGGTGGACATGAAGGTGGTCTACGACGAGACGCCGGATCAGATGGTGATCGGCGTGGCGCCGATCCTCGAGGCTGGCGTGAACATCCTCGGCGCGTGCTGCGGCAGCACGCCCGATCACATCCGCGCGTTCAGGCAGGCGCTCGACGCGCACGAAAGGTCACGGGCATGAAGGTGAAGCTGTGCGATGTCAATCCGACGGCGATCGACAGGCTGCCGGCAAAGACCGACGACAAGTCCGGGATCGGCGTGCACTACGTCGACGCGTACCTCAAGCCGATGAACGTGAAGCTGGAGGACGGCACGCCGGTGAAGGTCAAACGCCGCGGCCTGAAGATCACGCTGGCCGTGGGGCCCGCAAAGGGTGAAGGGCTGCTGCGGCGCCTCGCCAACGGCCCCGATCCGGTCGTGCTGCTGGACGCCGCGCTGCAGGAGGCCGCGCAGGCGGCTGGCGTGCAGCTGGCCGTCGAGGATGGCGCGATCTATCTCGACAGATAATCCCCGAACCGACCGTGCGTTCGGCCCCCCGGACCTCCCGGCGAGCAGAAAATACCGAGACCGGGTATCATCGTCTGTCGGCGTCCTCAACTCGAGAGGGACATAGAGTCCTTCGGAGCGAGTCGGCGCCGGCCAGAATCGGAGACGCGTAATGACTGGAACGATCGCAAGACTGCAGTTGGAAAAGGGATTCGGATTCATCAAGGACGGCTCGGGGCAGGACTATTTCTTCCACCGCAGCGCCGTCGTCGGTGAGGCGATGGAGAACCTGCGTGACGGGGACACGGTCGAGTTCACGGCGGGCCAGGGCCCCAAGGGACCGAGGGCCGAAAGCGTCCGTCGCACGTCGACATAGGACGCACGCACTGAGCTCGTCAGCATTCGGCCGTCGGGGCAACTCGCCCGGCGGCGTTGCTCACCTCCTCGGCACAGTCCTCTCCCCCCAACCAACACCGCTCATTTCACTACGCGGACCGCGGTGACCATCGGTCGCCGTGTGACGCGAGGTGTGCCATGGCGGCGCAACACGCATGGGCGTCTCGCCCATCAGGGTAGAATTGTCTCTCCACCCTGAAAGGAGACGGTCATGCGATACACACGTCGCGCCTTCCTGACGACGGCGTCGGCCGCGGCCCTCGGTACGCGGCTGGCGGCGTCGTCAGTGCAGGGCGCCAACGACCGCGTGCGGGTTGGCGTCATCGGCACTGGCGGACGCGCGCGCGGGCTGATGAACCAGCTCAAGAACCTCTCAGGCGTCGAGATCACCGCCGTCTGCGACGTGTATGAGCCGCGGCTGCTCCAGGCGGCCGAGATTGCCGCACCAGGCGCGGTCCGCGCCGCCGACTATCGGCGCATCCTCGACAACCCGGAAATCGATGCCGTCCTCATCGGCGCGCCCGATCACTGGCACCGCACAATGACGATTGACGCGGTCGCGGCCGGCAAGGACGTCTACGTCGAGAAGCCCATTTCGCACACCATCGAGGAAGGCGAGGAGATGGTGCGCGCGGTCGAAGCCTCGACGCGCGTGGTCCAGACCGGCACGCAGCAGCGCAGCTGGGATCACTGGAAACTCGGCAAGGAGATTGTCGACTCCGGCCGGCTCGGCCAGGTCACCTTCGTCCATTCGTACTGGTACCAGCAGGCCGGGACCGGCAATTTTCAGCCCGTGGATCTCGCGCGGCTCGACTGGAGCGCGTGGCTCGGATCGGCGCCCGATCAGCCCTTTGATCCCCGGCGCTTCTATCAGTGGCGGCACTTCTGGGACTTCGGCGGCGGCCAGCTGACCGACCTGATGACGCACTGGATCGACGTCGTTCACTGGTACCTCGACGTCGACGCGCCGCTTGCCGCCGTCGCGACCGGTGCGAACTACCGAATTCCGGCATGGGACGCACCGGACACGGTCAGCGCCACCATCGAGTTCCCGAAGGACTTCATGGCGGCGCACCTCGGCAGCTACGTCAGCCGCGTGGATGACGGCGGGCTGGAGTTCCGGGGGACGCTCGCGACGCTGAAGGTCGATCGCAGTCGTCTGGCCGTCTACCGCAACGACATGCCGTACGTGTCCGGCACGCTTGCACCCGAACCCGAGATCTTCGTGCGGTCACGTGGCGACGGTTCGGTGGCGCACCTGCAGAACTGG
Organism: Acidobacteriota bacterium; assembly: GCA_044507065.1. Taxonomy (GTDB): domain Bacteria; phylum Acidobacteriota; class Vicinamibacteria; order Vicinamibacterales; family SCN-69-37; genus SCN-69-37. Next base: position 25,789 of record JBIQJY010000036.1, on the reverse strand, counting down.
ATCGACTGCATCCGCACGCGCGCCCGTCCGAATGCGGACATCCGTGTGGGCCACATCGCGGCGCGCACCTCGCACATCGCCAATGCGGCGCTGAAAGCCGGGCGACAGGTGCGCTGGAACAGCACCGGCGGCCGCATCGAGTCCTGACGTCCTCGCCCCGGCGCGTCGACGCGTCCACTGCTGCGCGCTGCCCTCACGTCAGCTGGCATAGGCGCCGATGCACGACGCGACGACCATCACGAAGAGGATCCACCGGAGGACCGCCTGCGGCACGGCAATGGCGAACTTCACGCTGCTCGTGGCGCCGGCCACCGTGCCCACCGCCATCAGCAACCCCGGTATCCACAGCACCTGGTCGCGCGCCACGAAGACGAGGAGTGCGACGGACGTGAGCGCGCCGGTGATTGCCATCTTCAGGGCATTGGCCCGGACCAGGTCGTAGCGCAGGCCGCCCGCCAGCGCGGCAATCAGGATGAAGCCGACGCCCGCCTGCACGAACCCGCCGTACACGCCGGCGGCAAACAGGCCCATCCAGGCCGACGGCCGATCGCGCAGCGCGCAGGGCGGCGTGCCGGGCGGCGGTGCCACGACCGCCGGACGCAGCAGCATCAGCAGCGCCATGACGACCATCGTGCCGAGCAGCGTGGGCTCGAGCCAGGTGACCGGGAGGTACGACGCCAGGACGGATCCGGCCAGCGAGCCGGTCAGTGTCGGGACGAGCGTGGGGACGACGGTGTCGGCGGCCAGCCGGCCGGCGCGATGGAAGCCGCGAACGCCGGCCACCGACTGCAGCACGACGCCGACGCGGTTGGTGCCATTGGCGAGGTCGGCCGGCAGGCCGAGCATCATGAATGCCGGCAGCGTCAGCATCGATCCGCCGCCGGCGATGGTGTTGATGAAGCCGGCCAGAAAGCCTGCCCCCACCAGCAGGAACACCGAGTAGACCGAGATATCGAATTCCATGTTGGGGCGGGGTTCGGGGACTAGAATAGCGTCCTCATCCCATGAATGTCCGACTGGCTGTGCCGGCCGTCATCTCGGGCCTGGTCGTCGCGTTGGCGGTGCCGCTGCCGGCACAGGATACGACCGACGACGTCGTGGCCGCTGCCGGTGCGTACCTCACGGCGTTTCCCGCACTCGTCGACGGCGTGGTGCTCGAGGAGAAGTACCTGCAGCAGGCGTCGGCAAGCGTCGTGGTGACGCGCGAACTCCGCTCCGACCTGGCGGTGATGGCCGATCCCCGGCAGGGCTGGGTCGAGTTCCGCGACGTGTTCGAAGTGGATGGGCGCACCGTCCGCGACAGGCAGGATCGGGTGGTGCGGCTGTTCACGCAGCCCAGTGCCAATTCGCTACAGCAGGCGCGACGCATCGTGGCCGAGGGCGCACGCTTCAACCTGAATGCCGACGGCGTGGAGTTCGACCGCACGATCAACCTGCCCATGGCGGCGCTCTATTTCCTGCGTGCCGGCAATCAGTCGCGATCGCAGTTCCGCCGGGGGGCCACCGAATCGATCGGGGCGCATCGAGCCGTCCTGATCCGCTTCGAGGAACAGGGCATGCCGCGGATGATCGGGTCGGCCGATGACGCCGCGGCGCGGGGCACGTTCTGGGTGGAGCCCGGCACGGGACGTATCCTGCGATCGCACCTGGAACTGACGAGCCGCCGCGGCACCACGACGACGGTGGCCATGATCGACGTCGAGTACGAAGAGCACGCGGAGTTCGGTATCTGGCTGCCGGCCTCGATGGAAGAGAGTTACGAGTTCACCGGGTCGACCGGCGACCAGCTCGCCTTGATCTCGGGCCGTGCACTTTACTCGAACGTCCGCAGGTTCCGCGTCGATACCGACGAGAAGGTCGTCACCGAAGACACGGCCCAGGGGTCCTAACGCGGGGCGGACGGGCGAGTCCCGGCAAGCGCCTTCAGAGACGCTCGGCGAAGTGGCACGCCGACGGGTGCGGGTCGGCCTCGGGGCGCGGCACGAGCGGCGGCTCTTCCCGCGCGCAGATGTCCTGCGCCTTCCAGCAGCGTGTGCGGAACCGACAGCCCGAGGGCGGATTGGCGGGCGACGGCACGTCGCCGTCGAGGCGAATCACGCGGCGCTGTCCGCGTGCCGCGGGGTCGGGCACGGGAACCGCCGAGAGCAGGGCCTGCGTGTACGGGTGGGTCGCGCGCTCGTAGATCTCGGCCTCGGTCCCGATTTCGACGATCTTCCCCAGATACATCACGGCGACACGATCCGAGATGTGGCGCACCACAGAGAGATCGTGCGCGATGAAGATGTAGGCGAGATTCAGTTCATCCTGCAGTTTCTCGAGCAGGTTGATCACCTGCGCCTGGATCGACACGTCGAGTGCGGAGACCGGCTCGTCGCAGATGATCACGCGCGGGTTCAGCGCAAGCGCGCGGGCGATGCCGATGCGCTGGCGCTGTCCGCCCGAGAACTGGTGCGGATATCTCGTGATGTATTCCGGGTTGAGCCCGACCAGGTCCAGCAGTTCGCGAACGCGGGCGCGCCGCGATGCCGCCGGCAGCACGTCGCCGTGGATCTCGAAGGGCTCGCCCACGATGTCGCCCACCGTCATGCGCGGGTTGAGCGACGTGTAGGGGTCCTGCATCACCATCTGGAAATGGCGCCGCAGTCGCCGCAGATCCGGGCCGTCCATGTCGAAGATGTTCCGGCCGTCGACCAGCGCGCGCCCGGCCGTGGGGGTCTCGAGCCGGACGAGCAGCCTGGCGAGGGTGGACTTGCCGCAGCCCGATTCCCCGACAATCCCCAGCGTCTCGCCGCGGCGGAGTTCGAAGCTGACGTCGTCGACGGCTTTCACGGCGCCGACGTGCTTGCGGAACACCACGCCCCGGGTGAGCGGAAAGTGCTTCACGAGGCCGTCGACCTCGAGGATGACGCCGCCGGGATCGCCCGCGCCGGTTGCCTCAGGCACGTCCATCGAGCACCTCGCGGGCGAAATGACACGCGCTCGAACGGCCGCCGCCCAGGTCGATGGCCGGCGGTACGTCGGTCGTGCAGACGGCCTGGCGCAACGGGCAGCGCGGGTGGAACGGGCAGCCGGACGGGATGTGCAGCAGGTTGGGCGGCAGGCCCTCGATCGTCACGAGCGGCTGTCCGCGGTGGTGATGGCGGGGAATCGACTCGATGAGCGCGCGTGTGTACGGATGAGCCGGACGTTCGTAGAGCGCGTGCACGTCGGCCTGCTCCACAATCCGGCCCGCATACATCACGGCAATGCGGTCGGCGACCGACGCCACGACACCCAGGTCGTGCGTGATGAGGATCAGGGCCATGCCCGTCTCGCGCCGGAGTTCGGCGAGCAGGTCCATGATCTGCGCCTGCACCGTGACGTCGAGCGCAGTGGTCGGCTCGTCGGCAATCAGGACCCTGGGGTTGAGCGCGAGCGCCACCGCGATCATCACGCGCTGGCGCATGCCGCCCGAGAACTGGTGCGGGTAGTCGCGCACCCGCGCCCGCGCATCGGGAATCTTCACGAGATCCATCAGGTCGATCGCGCGCGCCATCGCGTCGGCCCTGGACCGTCCTTCGCGCACGCGCAGCGCCTCGGCAATCTGCCAGCCGACCGGGAAGACGGGGTTGAGCGCCGACAGCGCGTCCTGGAACACCATGGCAATCTCGGCGCCGCGCACGGCGCGCCGGTCCGCGTCGTTCATCGTGAGCAGGTCGACGCCCTGATAGAGGATGGCTCCCGACGGGATGGACGCGGGCGGCATGTCGAGTATGCCCATGATGGCCTGCGCGGTGACCGACTTCCCCGATCCGGACTCGCCGAGCACGGCCAGCGTCTCGCCCGCGTCGACGTGGTACGACACGCCATTGATGACGTGGGCCACGCCGTCGCGCGTGTCGAACTGGACGTGGAGATCACGGAGTTCCAGCAGGTGTGACGACGCGGTCGCAGGTGGTGAGGTCATACCGGCTACCGCAGCCTCGGATCGAACGCTTCACGTACCGCGTCGCCCAGCATGATGAAGGCCAGGACCGTGAGCGTCAGGAACCCGGCCGGAAACAGCAGCGGGAAGGCGGCCTCGCGAATCCAGATCTGCGCGTCGGCGATGTCGACGCCCCAGGAGATCGTCCCCTTGGGGCCGACGCCGAGGAAGGAGAGCGTCGCCTCGAACGAGATGAAGTTGCCGAGCGCAATCATCATCACCACGACCATGGGCGCAAGGGAGTTCGGCAGGATGTGCCGAAGGAGCACGCGCCGCGTGCCGGCGCCGAGCATGCGCGCCGCCTGCACATAGTCCTGCTGCCGCGCCGACACCACCGACGATCGGACGACCCGGGCCGGAATGGGCCAGCCGAGCGCGCCGATGGCGAGCACCATCGGCCAGATGCCGAGGTCGTATCCGCTGAGCGCCTTGGCGACGACAATGGCGCCGAGCAGCGGATGGATGCCGAGGAAGACATCCATGATGCGCGCGAGCAGCCCGTCCACCCAGCGCCCGTAGTAGCCGGCCAGCATGCCGATGGTCAGCGCCGTGATGCCAGCCAGCAGCGTCGAGAACAGGCCGACGAGGATGGACGACCGCGCGCCATACACGACGCGCGCGTAGACGTCGCAGCCCTGTTTGGTGAAGCCGAACCAGTGTTCCGCGTCCGGCGGGCGCATCGAATCGGCCAGTGAACATGGCGCGGTCCGCGCATCGATCGACGAGAACAGCTGGGGAAACGCCGCCATGGCGACCATCAGCAGGGCGATGGCACTGGCCAGCCAGAAGATCCGGCTGCGTTTCAGGTCGTACCACGCATCGCGCGCGAGGCTGCGCGGTGCTTCGACGACAGGTTCACTGCCCGTATCCACGGTGGCCGGTGCCTCACTCATGGCGAATCCTCGGGTCGAGCACCGCGTAGAGCACGTCGACGAGCAGGTTCGTCACCAGGTAGATCGTCACCAGCAGCGTGATGATGGTCACCACGAGCGGCCCGTCCTCGAGTCGGATGCCGCGGAAGAGAAAGCCCCCGATGCCCGGGATGTTGAAGATGCCCTCGGTGACGATGGCGCCGCCCATCAGCAGGCCGACGTCGGTGCCGAGGTAGGTCACCACGGGAATCATCGAGTTGCGCAGCACGTGCACGCCGACGACCCGCCGCCACGGCAGGCCTTTCGACACGGCCGTGCGGACGTAGTCGGCGCGAAGGTTCTCGGCCACCGACGTGCGCGTCAGGCGCACCGTTGTCGCGAGGCCCAGCATGCCGAGCACGATGGCCGGCAGCAGGAAGGTGGCCGGACCCAGTTCCGGCGCGTAGCTCGGCCGGAACCATCCGAGCTGCACGGCAAAGACCGTCTGGAACACCGTCCCCAGGACGAACACCGGCGTGCCGATGACGATCAGCGTGAAGGCCAGCGTCGTGGTGTCGAAGACGCCGCCCCGCCTGAGGCCCGCGATGATGCCGAACGCGATGCCGAAGACGATCTCGAAGGCGATCGCCATCAGCCCCAGCTGGATCGTGCGCGGCCAGGCCTCGCGCAGCACGTCGGCAATCTGCCGGCCGGCCAGCGTGCGGCCGAGGTTGCCGGTGAGCAGTCCCTGCATGTAGTAGCCGTACTGCACGAGGAACGGCTCGTCGAGGTGATACTGCGCGGTGAGCTGGGCGCGCTGGCTCTCGTTGAGCGGCTTCTCCCCGGCAAGCGCCTGCAGGGGATCGCCCGCCAGGCCGAACATCAACGCATAGATGAACAGCGTCGTGCCGAAGAAGGCGACGACCATCTGCAGCAGTCGTCGGACGATGTATCGCGACATGGCGTGGCGTGAGAGGGACGCGCGCGGCCCGGGCGCTCAGCGCGCGTCGGCCCGTTCGAGCTTCAGCAGTTCCACGCGATCGAAGACGTCCATGCTCACGTTCCGGACCCGCGGCGAGTGGCCGAACGTGCTCGGCGTGTAGCGCAGCGGCAGGACCGGCAGGTCGCGGGCCAGGATGTCTTCGGCCTGCTGGTAGAGCTTCGTGGCCTCGGCCATCGTCGGCGCCTGGTCGCCAGCGGCGACGAGGCGGTCGAACTCGGCGTTGCTGTAGCCGTAGTAGTTCGACGATCCGTAGGTCGTGTAGAGAGGGCCGAGGTAGTTCTCCATTGCCGGGTAGTCGAAAATCCAGCCCATGCGGAACATGCCCATGGGCGTCTTCGCCTTGGCCTTGGTCAGCATGTCGGCAAACTTCGCTTCGGGGTTGCCGACGCAGTCGACGCCGAGGTTACGGCGAAGCTGGTTGCACGTGGCGTCCACCCACGGCTTGTGGCCGCCATCGACGTTGTAGGTGATCTCGACACGGCCGCCGACGGCCCTGGCCCCACCGGCGGCGTCGAACAGCGCCCTGGCCCTGGCCGGGTCGTACTCACAGGCCTCGCCGCACGAGTTCTCCCGGTAGCCCGGCACGACGGGCGAGACGAACGAGCGCAGCGGTTTCTGCGAGTCCAGGAAGATCGTCGTCGCGATCTCGTCCCGGTCGATCGCCATCGAGATCGCGCGGCGGATGGCGACGTTGCTGAAGTCGGGATCGAACGTCGGGAAGGCGAGCACCTGGATGATCGACGCGGGGCTCTGGATGAACCGGTCGCCCAGATCGGCCCGGACCGTCGACATCGCTTCGATCGGCAGCCGGGGCACGATGTCCAGCTGGCCGGCCAGCAGGTCCTGGTACTGCGTGGGGAGCGACTGATAGAGCCGGTAGGCGATGGCCTCGACCTTCGCCTTCTCGGGGCCCCGGTAGTCCTCGTAGCGCGTCATCTCGATGAGCTGGTCGTGTTGCCAGACGCCCTTCATCTGGAACGGGCCCTGGCCGATTGGCGACTCCTGGTACCGCGGGGAAATCACGTTGTTCGCCACATCGTCGAACGCGGCGAGCGGCAGCGGGTAGAACGCGGTGTAGCCGAGCATCGAGCGGAAGTTGACGTAGGGCGCGCGCAGCGTCACCTCGAACGTGAGGTCGTCGATCTTCCGGAGGCCTGTCAGCTTCTTCGCGCGGGGCTCGAGGCGTGCCTCGCGCGGGTTGAGGTCGTCGTAGCCCTCGATCTTGTCGAAGAAGTAGTTGCCGTCGTGCGCGTTCGGGCCCCAGGCGCCGGCATTCCACGCATTGATGTACGAGTCGGCGGTGACCGGCTCACCGTTGTGGAACGTCCAGTCGGGTTGGAGGGTGATGGTCCAGACGCGGTTGTCGGTCGTGGTGATCGAGGCGGCCGCCACCTCGTAGGGCAGATGCTCCTCGTCGTAGTCGACCAGCCCGGTGAACAGCGCGTGCAGCACTTCGCTGGCGCTCGACTCGGTGGCGGAACTGGGAATCAGGAACTTCGGTTCGGCAAGGCCGATGTTGACGACGAACGCGCTGGAGTCGCTGTCGGTGGATCCGGCGCAGGCGGTGAGGCCCATGGCGGCCGCGGCCGGGAAGAGCACCCACGCGGCAATCGTTCGTACGTTCATCATCGACCTCCAGACATGCGCGCTGGCACACCGAGGAACCGCCGGCTTGCCAGAAAAAAGTGACCCGCCTCGGATTATGTCGCATGCGGCCGGTCGACGCCGCCCGCCGGCGCTCGTGTCGACGCGTGCCGACGTCTGCCTGTGTTCCGGGACGGACATTTATGTCCGCTATTTATGCAGTGCGGACATTCATGTCCGCACGCTGCGCTCCTTCCACCCGCCCCCCCGGGAGATGCGCCCGGCGCGCCGGCACAGCAGGTCCCGGTTCGACATTTGAGTGGAGGAATGCCCACCCATCGACACGAATGTTCATTCGTCTGCCGTCGACCGCCCCGCTGCCCGCAACGCTGGAGGTGCCATAAGTGGTTGAGGCGCCGCCGCTTGCGGGCATGGGACAGGCTGCAGGCTCGCGCGGCGAATCCGGCCCGCGGCTTGCAATACCAGTGGGTGCATGGCACCGGGGCGACGAACCTCCGGAACATCCTTCGAGCAAGACCGGCTTCCCGCCATTTCGTTACTGCACGTCGCCCGCATTCATACCCCACGGTTGCCCCGGGGCCATGCACATCGAACGAGGCAGCGGCCGGCTGTCTCGCCGGCCGGTTCACCCGGCCAGGACGACAACAGAAGGCAAAAGAGAAGGGGCGGCCCGCGATGCGAGCCGCCCCTTCTCTTTCGTGACGCGTGCCTCAGCGGAACAGCTGCGGCGCAACCTCGTTGAGGTAGTGCCGCCAGACCACCCACTCGTGCCGGCCTTCGGTGAGGCGGAACGTATGGTTGATGCCGGCCTTCTCGAGCGCGCCGACCAGCGCCTTCGATCCGTTCAGTGCGAAGTCGTCCTTGCCGACGCCCACCCAGATGAGCTTCATCTTCGCGTTGATGGCCTGCGGGTCCTTGAAGAATGCCGGGTAGGTCTCCTCGACGTTCTGGCCGGCGCCGGCGCTCATGATCACCAGGGCGCGGAACGTATCGGTGTTGTTGAACCCGATCTGCACCGTGTGGCCGCCGCCCATCGACAGGCCGCCGAGGGCCCGGTTGTCGGCGCCGGGCAGCGTGCGGAACCTGCCCTCGATGAAGGGGATCACGTCATTCAGCAGGTCCGAGGCGAAGCCCGCCGTCTGCGCGGGAACGCCGGCCGGCGGCGTGAGTCCGGCCCCGGGCGCGGGCGTTCCGGCAATCTCCGGCGCGAGTCCCACGCCCTGCCGTGCATATCCCAGCGGATTGACGATGATCATCGGGCGCGTCTTGCCCTCGGCAATCAGGTTGTCGAGAATCAGGTTCGCGCGTCCCGTCAGAATCCAGCTCGAGTCGATGTTGCCGGCGCCGTGCAGCAGATAGAACACGGGGTACCGGTCCGTGCTGCCGTCGTAGCCGGGCGGTGTGTAGACCCACAGCGTGCGCGGCACGCCGAGCGACTTCGAGTGATACGTCTCGAAGCGCACCGACCCGTGCGGCACGTCCTTCGCGTCATAGAAGGTCAGGGCGCCATCGGCCGTCGGCACTTCCACGAGGTTGGCCGGCGGGAACGCACCGAAACCGAGCTTGACGGACGGATTGACCGGGTCCATGGCAATGACGCCGTCGACGTTGAACTGGTAGTTGTAGACGTCGGGCGCCCACGGCCCGACCGTGACGCTCCACACGCCGCTTTCGTCGCGCGTCATCGGATACGTGCGGCCGTCGAGTTCGCCGATGAGCGTGACTTCCTTGGCGTCCGGCGCACGGAACCGGAAAGTCACGGTGCGGTCGGCCTTCACCTCCGGCGTGACAAGCGCGGGTCCGCGGCCGCGCCCGACGCCGGGCGCCCCCGTGTTGGGGCCGGCGCCGCGGCCGGCGGGCGCCTGGGCTTCGATGGGCGTGGCGGACAGTGCAACCGCCAGGCCGGCCAATGCGAGCAGTCGAATCGTTCGATGCATGGTTCACCTCGTGGAGGCCGCGGCAAGAACTCTGGCGGCTCGTTGGTCGCGGTCGGGCGCGTGTGTCGACAGCCGACCGCGTGACAGGGCAACCCTCTATTAACCACGGACGCAACAGGCGTGTCAACGCACGCGGTCCGCATCCGGCCGGGCCACCGCGCCGTCGCGCGGCGCAATCACTCACGCGGGTCCTCCCGGCCGATAAGATGGAAATCCACGTGTTCGCTCGACTCCATACCAGGCCCGCCCTCTGGGTCTCGCTTGCCACCCTCGTGTTCCTGCTGCACGCCGCGTCATACCTGTACTTCTTCGTCGATGACGAAGGCATCACGCTCGTGTACGCGCAAAGCCTGCTCGATGGCCGCGGCTTGACCTACGCGGCAACCGAAGGACCGACCGAGGGGTATTCGAACTTCCTCCACGTGTTCACGATGGCCGGGGTGCTCGCGCTCGTCGAGGCGCTCGGACTCGACCGCATGTGGACGTTCGTGGTCGGCGGCTTCGTCGCGCTGGCCTGTGGCGCGGCGCTCCTGGTGCTTCTCTGGCGGACGTGCCGGCGGCTGGGCCTGTCGACTGCCGCCTGCGCCGCATCCGCGATGCTCGTCGCGCTCAGCGGACCGGTTGCCGTCTGGAGCAACTCGTCTCTCGAGACGGTGCCGTTCGCGCTGTCGTTCTTCGCCCTGATTGCCGCGACGCTGCTCACACCGGCCCGGCCATGGCCCATCGCACTGGCGGCCCTGACCACGATGCTCCTGCGCGTCGACGGCGTGCTGTTCGTCGGCGTCTGGCTCGGCTGTCGGGCCCTGTTTGCCGATCCGGCGGCCCGGCGCCTGCTCCTCACGCGTGTCGTGCCGGCGCTGCTCGTCGTCGGCACGGCCTACCTCGCCTGGCGCGTCTGGTATTTCGGCGGCTGGCTGACCCTGCCGCTCCAGACCAAGATTGCGCACAAACTGCTCGACGCGAGCGCGACGGTCGTCCGCACCGATCCGGCCGGATACCTGTTGCCGTTCCTGCGTCATGCCGGCTGGCCCCTGCTCCTCGGCCTCCCGGCCATCGGGGCCGCATGGTTCTGGCACGACGACCGTCGTGCTGTCGTCTGGAGCGTGGGCAGCGCGGCGCTGGTGCTGCTTGGCTACGTTGGCGCGGTGGGCGACTGGATGTTCGGGTTCCGGTTTGCCGTGGCCCTGGTCGCGCCGCTGGCGCTGCTGGCCGCCGTGACGGTCGACGCCATCGGCCGGATATCGGCCCGCGGCTCGGTGATGGCCGCCGTGGTCGTCGTGGCGGCGTCGGTGCTCGTGGCCGTGCAGTTCGAGCGGCGCTACGAGGTCCTGCAGCAGAAGCCATCGTTCTGGTCGGCGCGCACCATCGATCCGGCACTGCGGTTCGGGGAGTACTACGAACTGCTCGGTGCGATCGAGCCGCTGGTCGTGCCCGGGCGCCCGATTGCCCTGCACGAGGCCGGCTTCGTGCCCTTCATGCTGCGGGTCGAGAACATCGACATGCTCGGCCTCACGTCGCGGTTCGTTGGCGCGCTGCCGTCGCGTGATGCAATCTTCACCGACGTCGGCCGCTACTATCCGCTCACGCGCGAACCGGCGCATCAGGCCGTGCATGCCTACCTGATTCATCGTGAACCCGAGCTGCTCATCGTCCGGCAGAGCTGGATGCGGCAGGCCAGCCGCGGCCGGCTGCTTCCATCAGTGCTCGACGGTCACTACAGGCTTGCCGCCGAGACGACAGGCTTTGCCGTCTATCGGCATGAGCCGGATCGGGATTCCGCCGGGGCGGCGTCGGCGTTTCTCGAGAACCTCGTGCACCCGGCCTACGCGGCGCGCATGGCGATCAACGGTGAGGTCGTCGACCCCGAGCGTGCCATCGATCGCGTGGCCGCGTTGTGGCAGAGCCTCGGCGACGACGTCTCGCTGACATCGAGGTGGACGCTGCACGTCGACCCGGAGCACGACGTGCCTGTACATCGCATCTACATTGCCGGCGCGGCGCCCGAGGAGCCGGTGCGGATCGATGTGCTCCTGAGACCCGCGGGCCAGGATGCGCCGCAGCGGTTCTCGGCCGTCTTCGAGCCCGGCGCTGCCATCCACTTCGAGCGCGACGTCGATCCGCGCCGCCCGATCGAATCGGTGGACATCACGATGTCATCGGTCAACGGTGAGCCGACGCGTGTGTGGGTGAATGCCATCCGCATCATGGGGCAGACGTTCGAGCTGCGTGAACATCTCCTCGCCCACGGTGTGCCGGGCGCCTGAGCCCGTTACGGTTCGCCCACCGGGATCCCGATGGCCCGCATCAGGGCCAGGGCGTTGCTCGTCTCGACGACGCCGGGTTTGAGCCGGTAGTCGAAGTGCAGCGTGCCCTCGGAGAACTGGTCATCGAAGTGCGCATTGGCGGCCGTCGCGCCGAGCCGATCGGCGATGCCGGCCAGTGCCAGGTCGTGCGTCGTGATCAGGCCCACGGCGCCGGCGCCCACGAGGCCGGTCATGATCGCCTCGGCGCCGATCCGGCGGTCGTGCGAGTTCGTGCCGCTGAGGATCTCGTCGAGCAGGAACAGCACGGCGCCCTGGTTGGCGTGCGCCAGATCGACGATCTGCTTCAGCCGCACAATCTCCGCGTAGAAGCGCGAGCGGCCGTCGGTGAGCGAATCGGTCACGCGGATGGCCGCCCCGACCGAGAGTGGCGTGAGCTGCAGTGAACTCGCGCGGACCGGCGCGCCCATCCGGGCGAGCACGACGCTGACGCCGATGGTGCGCATCCACGTGGTCTTGCCCGACATGTTCGACCCGCTCACCACCAGCAGGTGCGGGGCCGATCCCCCGAGTGTCACGTCATTGGGCACCGCCGTGGCGGAAAGCGTGACGTGGGCCAGGCCGGTTGCCGACAGCCGTGCCGGACCGTCAATCAGATCGGGATAGACGAAGTCCGGGTGCTCGGCCGCGAAGCCGCCGAGGGCCAGGAGCGCCTCGAACTCGCCGACGACGTCGAGCCACTGCGGGATGTGCACCCCGGCGCGGCGCTTCCAGGCGTCGATGGCAAAGGCCCACTGCGTGGCCCACATCACCAGCGCGGCCGGCACCGCGAAGATCACGTTGCGGCGGGACGCAAGCAGCGCCACCAGACGAGAGAGCTTCGCGATCTCGCCCGACGCGGCCTGTGTGCCGCCGAGCGACCGTTGCAGAGCGCGGAGGTGCGCGCTGTCGAACGATGCGCCCTCGATGACGCGCAGCAGCCCGGCCAGCACGTCGAGGTCGTGCGCCGGTTCGTCGACCGCCTCGATGACGGACGTCACGCGCGGACGCAGCAGCCCGCCCACGACCACCTGCGCCACGAGCAGGACGGCGGCCAGCGTGCTGGCCGCGCCGGTCGTCCACCACACGACCAGCGCCGTCATGGTGGCGGCCACGAGCGCGGCAATGGCCATGCGGGTACTCGAGGTGCCGACCGGGGTCGTCGACGTGGCCCACGATCGCAGGAGCGGCGCATCGACGGCCACCGTGACGCTGTCGCCCAGCACGGCCACCGTTTCGCGGAGGTCGAGACGCGCGGCCAGTTCGCGCACGGCCTCCTGGCGCCGACGCGCCACATCGTGCGGCGCCGGGGCAAGCAGCCACCGGGCCAGGGTCTCCTCGCCCGCGCGCGTCCGGGTCGTCGCGAGCAACTCGTACAGGCTGCCGCGGCCGAAGACATCCAGGTCGTCGGCATAGAGATGATCCGGCTGGCGGAATGCATCGCCGGTGCGGCCGCCGCCAATCCACGCATCGCGGATACGCAACAGGCCGCGTTCGTAGAATCCAATCGCCGACCTGGTGCGGTCGAGGGCATTGAGCACGCGCGCATGCAGCAGGGCAGTGAGCGTGAAGGCGGCGAGCGGCACGAGCTGCCATGCGAGTGCGGGCAGGCCGCCCACCCAGAAGATGACCACGGCGCTCGCGGCAATGGCCAGCCGGAGGTAGCCGAACCACGCGTGGCGTCGTTCGTCGGCCGCCTGTCGTGCTCGACGCGCCGCCAGTCGGGTGTCGTATTCGGTTTCTATGCCCGCGCGGCGTGCGTCAGTCACGACGTTCCTACCTTGTTTCGCCGGACAGCCACGGGATGCCTCCGCGGCCGGGCGTCGGGTCGCCCGCGTATGCGCCGGATGGTCCCTTGTCCGCCCGACGGTAGTCTACGGCCATTGCGCCGGTGTCCTGATAAGCTCGGCAGCGTCGATGGCTGATCTCTCGTACCCGGCGTACCCGGCAGCTCGAGCCTCAGCGCCCCGGGTGCTGGCCCACCTGGTGCGCGACTTCGAGCTGGCGCGCCGGCACGGTGTGACCCCCATCGCACCCGAGCCCGACACCGAGGCCATTGGCGCGATTATCGATGCGGCCTTCTGGTCCAGTCTCCGGCGCGAAGAGGGACGTTCGCCGAAGATCTCCCTGGCGTTTCTGCCGTCCAACGGCACCACGCAGCCCCTGCGCTTCGAACGGTCGCTGCCGCTGTCGGCCGCGGGGCTGTCGAAGCTCGCGCCGGCGGTGGAGCGTCCAGGCATTCACCTGGGTGTGTGGCGCGATCGAGGCGGCGAGTTCCGGGTCTGGGGCACGACCGATCAGTTGCCGGCCCTGTGCTTCGTCGTCGAGGTGGTCACCTCCGGCCTGCTCATCATCAAGCACCGGGGCGAATCGTTCGGCAAGTTCGTCAACGTGGCGGTGCTCGAGGGCGAGCAGATCAAGTTCGTCCCCGAGATGGTCGATCACGAGCCCGAGGCGCCGGGACTGATGGCATCGCCGCTCGGCATCGACCTCCCGCCGTCGCTTGCCAGGACAAGCCACATCCTCGTGCAGCTGTCGGCCTCGATGCGCGCGCACGGACGAGGCGGTGCGCTCATCATCGTGCCGGGCACCAACTCGACCTGGGACGAGTCGGTCGTCCAACCCGTGTTGTATGCCGTCACCCCGGCCTTCACCGAACTGTCGGCGCTCGTGCGTGACGAGGACGGCGCCGGCGAAGAGTGGCAGTTCGACGTGCGTCGTGCGGTCGACCGTCTTGCCGGATTGACGGCCGTCGATGGTGCGGCGGTCATCAACGAGCACTACGAGCTGCTGGCCTTCGGGACGAAGATCACGCGCCGCCGTGGCAGTCCCCAGGTCGAGCGCATCCTCCTGACCGAGGCGGTCGAGGGCAGCGCCCGCGTGCCTGGCGCGCCCTACCAGCTGGGCGGGACGCGTCATTTCTCGGCCGCGCAGTTCGTGCACGATCAACAGGATTCAACCGTACTGGTCGCGTCGCAGGACGGCCGATTCACCGTGATCCGGTGGTCCGTGCCCGAGCAGATGGTGCGCGCGCACCGCATCGAAGCCCTGTTGATGTAGCGGACGGTCACCTGCGGGTGGAGGGTCCCGGCCGGCGGTTCGAGCGGACGAGGAGGAGTGCGTGGAATACAGGCAGTTGGGTCGATCGGGATTGAAGGTGCCGGTGTTGAGCCTCGGCACGGCCACGTTCGGCGGCGGCACGGAGTTCTTCAAGAAGTGGGGCACGACCGATGTGGCCGGCGCCCGCCGGCTCGTCAGTGTGGCGCTCGAGGCCGGTGCCGCAATGTTCGACACGGCCGATTCCTACTCGGACGGTCTCTCGGAAGAGATTCTCGGGCAGGCGCTGGCCGATCACCCGCGCGACCGCGTGTTGATCTCGACGAAAGGCACGTTCCGCACGGGGCCAGGGGTCAATGACATCGGGTCCTCTCGCCATCGTCTCGTCGCGGCGTGCGAGGCGAGCCTGCGCCGCCTGCGCACCGACTACATCGACCTCTACCAGTTGCACGGCTTCGATGCGGTCACGCCGATCGAGGAGACCGTGCGTGTGCTCGACGACCTCGTCCGCATGGGGAAGGTGCGATACGTCGGCTGTTCGAACTTCTCCGGCTGGCAGCTGATGAAGTCGCTCGCCGTCGCCGACCGGCACGGCTGGGCGCGGCACGTGGCCCATCAGGCCTACTACTCGCTGGCGGGCCGCGAGTACGAATGGGAACTGATGCCGCTCGGGCACGCCGAAGGCGTCGGGGCCGTCGTGTGGAGTCCGCTGGCGTGGGGACGACTCGGCGGCCGGTTCAGGCGCAACCAGCCGCCACCGGCCGACAGCCGGGTGGTGGCGACAGGAGCCGCGCCACCCATTGCCGAGGACCGGCTGTTCGCGATCGTCGACGCGCTGGCAGCCATCGCCGCCGATACGGGCCGCAGCGTCGCGCAGGTGGCCATCAACTGGCTCTTGCAGCGACCGACGGTGGCCACCGTCCTCGTGGGCGCGCGCGACGAGCGGCAGCTGGTCGAGAACCTGGGCGCCGCTGGCTGGGCTCTCACGCCCGAACAGATGGCCGCGCTCGACGCGGCCAGCGCCGTGACGCCGGTGTACCCCTACTGGCACCAGCAGCGGACGATGGCCGACCGCAACGCGCCGCTCGTCTGAGCGCGAGCGGCGCCACCCGGTTGCATGCAATATTTGACCGTGTCGCGTCGTAACTGATGCGCGGGCCCGCGTCATGCGGCGCCCCTTCGACCCATATTCCCGAGGTAGATGATGAAGCGAATCCTGTTGTTCTCGACCCTGGCCCTTTCGCTGGCGGTCGCCTCCACCGCAGTGGCCCAGCCCGGCGGCGGTCGTGGTGGTCGCGGCGGCGCGCCACCAGTCGTCTCTCCCGAAGTCCACCCGGATCGCACGGTGACGCTGCGCTACCGGGCGCCCAATGCGACGCAGGTCACCGCCAGCGGCGAGCTCGACGGCCAGCCGCATCCGCTCGTCAAGGGCGACGACGGCGTGTGGAGCGTGACGATTGGTCCGCTCGCACCCGACATCTACACCTACGCGTTCAACGTCGACGGCGTCGTCGCGCTCGATCCCCGCAACGCCAACACGAAGTACGGCTATGGCAACTTCGGCGCCGTCAGCATCGTCCAGGTGCCGGGCGACGGTCCGCAGTTCTACGACGTCAGGGACGTGCCGCACGGCGAAGTCCGTATCCGGCCTTACGTGTCCAAGGCGCTCGGCGTCGGCCGGACGGCCTGGATCTACACGCCGCCGGGCTACGACACCGGCAAGGACTACCCGGTGATGTACCTGCTGCACGGCGCGGGCGACATCGAATCGGGATGGACGATGATCGGCCGCGCGAACAACATCCTCGACAACGCGATCGCCGACGGTCGGGCCACGCCGATGGTGGTCGTGATGCCGCTCGGCTATGCCACCCAGAGCTTCTGGGCCGGACCGGCCGCGTCGTCACAGGCGGCGGCCCCCTCGGGACCTGGCGCGCTGTCGCTCGTCGGACAGGATCTCCTGAACGACGTCATGCCGATGGTCGAGCGTGACTACAAGGTGGCGCGCACGGCCGACAAGCGTGCCATTGCCGGCCTGTCGATGGGCGGCGGCCAGACGATGAACATCGCGTTCAACCGGCCAGAGCTCTTCCAGTACGTCGTGGCGATGAGCCCGGCGGCCGGCGGCATCACCGCGAACAACTACCCCGGGATCTTCAAGGACCCCTCACGCATCAACAACCAGTTCAAGCTGTTCTGGATGGCCGTGGGTGAGGACGACAACCTCACGGGTCCGGGCGATCGCAAGCTGAGCGAGGCGTTCAAGGCCGCGGGCATCAACCACGAGTTCCTGCTCACGCCGGGCCGGCACGAGTGGACCGTGTGGCGGCACTATCTGAACGACGTCACACCGCTGCTCTTCAAGTAGTCGCGACAGCTTCGGCATCCGGGGCGGACCCGTGTCCGCCCCGGCCCCTTCTTCCCCCCCAACTACAGTCGTGCACGGATGTGCACGACATTTCTGATCGGATGGGGCCGAGGCTCGAGACTGTCCGTATAATCCGGGTTCATCCGACTGGCACCCGCCCATCCCGAGCCTCGAGGCTTGTCAGGGTTGCCACTCTCGCACGGCCGCGCGGTCCCCTCCCTCGCGCGTTCGGGAGGCATGCAATGCACCTGTGGGTCGAGTTCAAGAACACTATCCTGCCGTGGCTGCTTGCCGGCGGCGTCGTGACGTTCCTCGTGATGGAGCATCGTCGGACCACCGCCGCGCTCATCGACGCGAATGCGCGGCTGGCCGCCGCGGTCGAGCAGCAGGGTAAGGCTCTGGACGGCGTTCGGTCGCTGCTGGCGGCTCAGGGGTACACGCTGCCCCCTTTAGACGGACCGCGGTGATTCGCGGGCTTCGGGTGCCGGTGCACCTGACGTCCCGCGACGCACTGCGGATTTTCGATCTCGCCGACATCTGGGCCGCCCGGACGGGCGCCACCGTACGCGTGGTGTCGGCCAACGACCACACCCACAGCCGCGGGTCGGCACACTACGCCGGGCTTGCGCTCGATCTGCATTCGTCGAACCCAGGCGGCCTGGCTGATGCGCTGCGGCGGGCCGGGTATCGCGTGTTGTGGAACGTGCCGGGACACTACGGTCACGTGCACGCCGAGTACAGCGGTCCGCTCGGATACTCGCCGCAGCCGCTCAGTATCGCGCGCCTGCGGGACGAGCCGCCGCCGGCACGCGCGCGTGCACGCGAGCCGGAAGCCGCCGTGGGGGGCTGAGGCTAGCGGCGGCCGAGCGAGCGATCGCGAATGGCCTTGAACTCACTGCCCTCGCGCCACTCCGGGGCGCGCGATGCGTTGGCAATCCGGTAGCCGATCGCGAGATAGAACGCGGAGTCCTCGGCGGCGCCGCTCAGATCCCATTCCGGTCTCACCTCGTCCTGCGGCTGGTGGTATCGCTGCTGCGTGTACTCGTCGCGTCGCGCGCGTCCCCAACCCGCCGGCCTGTCGCGGTACTCGATACCGCTGGCCGCGTAGAGCGCCGGTACGCCGACCTTCGCGAAGTTGAAGTGATCGGACCGGTAGTAGGAGCCCTTCTCGGGCTCCGGGTCCGCCACGATCGTCCGGCCCTGCTCGGCCGCGGCGACCTCGGCGTAGTCATCGAGTTCCGATGCGCCCCTGCCGATGAGGACGACGTCGGACGTTCGACCGTGGACGTTCATGGCGTCGATGTTGATGTTGGCCGCGGTGCCGGCGAGCGGATACAGGGGATCGGCCGCGTAGTACGCGGAGCCGAGCAGGCCGGCCTCCTCGGCCGTCACGGCGAGGAACAGGATGGAGCGCGCCGGGGCCGGGCGCATCGCCGCAAAGGCCCTCGCGATCTCGAGCAGCGCGGCCACGCCCGTGGCGTTGTCGACGGCACCGTTGTAGATCGCGTCGCCATCAACGGGCGTGCCTACGCCCAGGTGATCCCAATGCGCGGTGAAGATGACGTGCTGGTCGGCACGCGCCGGATCCGATCCGGCCAGCCGGGCCACCACGTTCTGCGACTGGATGCGACGCACCGTGTTGTCGATCGTCATGGCGGCCGTCATGCCGAGCGAGACGGGCCGGAAGTCGCGAGAGGCCGCGGCCTGCTTGAGTGCGTCGAAGTCGTGCCCCGCCGCGGCGAACAGCTCGCGCGCGCGATCGACGTGCAGCCAGCCTTCCATCGCGGCAAATCCCATGTTGCGATCGGGCGTCTCGAGATCGAACCGTTCGCCGCCAAATCCCTGGATGACGTTCCAGCCGTAGCCGGCCGGCCCGGTCTCGTGGACGATGAGCACCGCCGCGGCGCCTTTCTCGGCGCCCTTGTCGTACTTGTAGGTCCACCGGCCGTAGTAGGTCATGGCGCGGCCGCCGAAGATGGCGGGATCGAGCTGCTCGTCCCCGCCGGCTACCGGCGGATCGTTGACGAGCATCACGAGTGTCTTGCCGGCCGTGTCGATGCCCTTGTAGTCGTCCCAGTCGAACTCGGGCGCTTCGACGCCGTAGCCGACAAAAACGAGTTCGGACGGATCCAGGCGGACGTGATCGGTCACCCGCCGCGTCCACGCGACGACGTCCTCACCCTGCGCCAGGGTGCGTGCGGGGCCGGATCCGCCGGAGACGGGCGCGACGCGAAGATCGGAGGGGCGGCCCGTGATCCCGACGAGCGGCACCGCCTGCGTCCAGGTGCCGTCGGGGTTGCCGGGCGACAGGCCGGCCGCAGCAAACTGATCGGTGAGATAGCGGACCGTCCGCTGCTCACCGTCGGTGCCGGGCAGGCGTCCCTCGAACTCGTCGGACGCGAGCGTGGTGATGTCGGCCAGCATGCGTGAGGCGTCGATGGCCGGCAGTCCCGCCACGGGCATCGTGGCGTCGTCTGCCGCCTCGGGCGGATCGGCCTGGCCGCCGCATCCGGCCATCGTCACCATTCCGATCAGTACGACGAAGCGGACGACTCTCTGCATCGTGTTCTCCCCGTGCGCATGCCTGACTCGTATGGTCGACCAGTCTACGCCGGGCAGCGTCGGAGCGGATCACGGTCGCGTGCGATGAGCCACGAAGCCACGAGGACGCGAGGGACATCGATGGCTGCGCGGTGCCAGCCGACATTGGTGTCCGTAATTTTTATTTGCAGACGCTTTTGTCGAACGATGCCGTCCCGGCGGGCGCAAGCGGACCGGCGGTTGACGGCTGGATGGCGCGATTCTTTCGCGAATATGAGCGCCTGATTGCGCGATTCACACGACGCGAACAGGAATGTCCGCGATTCGCCGATGCACGACATTAATGTGAGGCCGATCGGCTTGCCCGTCGTCCCACGTCGGGTGTATCGTCGTCTTCTCGTCAGCCGCCACGGCGCGGTTGATGTCCGCTGGAGCCACCGGCTCCGGCCCGCGCGCACAGCGCCCCGCGTCGACGGGGCCGCGCGCACTCGCAGGCAGTGGCGGCACCCTGTTGTGTCCCGCTCGAGACGCGAAGCGCTCCCAGTCGAGCCTGTTCGCCCGTCGTCGGTGCAGGACCACCCGCTCACAGGAGGTCGCCGTGGTGATGTTTCCCTTGTTCCGTTCCGCGTCCGTGGAGTCACGGCGATGACGGCCGCCATCGGCGCCCGTCCATCTGAACCGACCGGAGCGCGCCGCCTGGTCGTGGTCGGCAATGGCATGGCCGGCATTGGCTGCGTCGAGCAGATCCTCAAGTACGAACCCGACTTCCAGATCACCGTCTTCGGCGACGAAACGCACGTGAACTACAACCGCGTGCTGCTGTCGTCGGTGCTCGCCGGCGAGAAGGCGAGCGACGAGATCGTCCTCAACTCCCGCGAATGGTATGCCCGCCACGCGATCGACCTGCACGTCGGAGTCCGCATCGTCGATGTCGATGCCACGGCGCGCGAAGTCGTGGGTGATGACGGCCGTCGCACACCGTATGACGTGCTGCTGCTCGCCACCGGAAGTGCCGCGTGGTTTCCGCCGATCGACGGGCTCGACAACGACGGCGTGTTCGCGTTCCGCACGCTCGACGACACCCGCGAGCTGCTCCGCCGGTCGGGCGAGGGCGTGCGCGCCGTCGTGATTGGCGGCGGGTTGCTGGGACTCGAGGCGGCGCGCGGGTTGCAGGTGCAGGGATGTGACGTCACCGTCCTCCACCTGGCGCCGACGCTGATGGAGCGCCAGCTCGACCCCACCGGTGGCAGCTACCTGATCGAGAAACTCCACGCGCTCGGTGTGCGGGTATTGTGCGGCCGACAGACGACGGCCATTCTCGGCGACGGTGTGGTGACCGGCGTGCGCCTGGCTGACGGTTCCACGATTGATGCCGATCTGGTCGTCGTGGCCGCCGGGATCCGGCCGAATGTGGACCTGGCGAAGCGCGCGGGCCTGGTCGTCAATCGCGGCGTGGTGGTCAACGACCACATGGAGACATCGGCGCCCGACATCTTCGCTGTCGGTGAGTGCGTCGAACACCACGGCGTCTGCTACGGCCTGATTGCGCCGCTCCTCGAGCAGGGCAAGGTGCTGGCCGCGACGATCACGGGGCACAAGGGGCCCGAGTACGCCGGCACGCTGCAGGCCGCGAAGCTCAAGATTGCCGGCGTCGACGTGTTCTCCGCCGGCGACTGGACCGATGGGGACGCCGCCGAGCCGGTGCGCTACGAGGATCCCGCGCTGGGCGTCTACAAGAAGGTGGTCGTGCGCGAGGGACGGCTGTCCGGACTGATCCTCGTCGGCGACACGTCCGACAGCCACCGCTACATGGAGTGGATTCGCAGCGGAGCCGACGTCAGCGCCGAACGCGGCCGCCTCCTGTTTCCCGCGCCCGCGAGCGACGCGGGACTCGACGTGGCGGAAATGCCCGAGACGGCCGTGGTCTGCGGGTGCGTCGGCGTCACCAAGGGCGACATCATCCAGGCCATTCACGAGCGCGGCGTCAACACGATGTCGCAGCTCAAGGAGTGCACGCGCGCCAGCACGGGGTGCGGCAGCTGCAGCCGGCTCTGCCAGGACCTGCTGCGCGCGGTGGCGCCGGAGTTCGAGGAGGAAGCCAGGCGCGTGCTGTGCAGCTGCGTGCCGTTCGGCGAGGACAAGCTGCGCGAGATCCTGCGCAGCCAGCGCCTGCGCTCGGTGCAGGATGTGCTCGACATCTACGGCAACGGGCGGGGCTGCGAGGTGTGCAAGCCCGCGCTCAGCTACATGCTCGACATGCTGTGGTGCGGCGACCACGACGAGGACCGATCCGCGCGCTACATCAACGACCGCGTGCACGCGAACATCCAGAAGGACGGCACGTTCTCGGTGATCCCGCGCATCCGCGGCGGTGTCACCAGCCCGGCCGAACTGCGGCGCATCGCCGACGTGGCCGATCGCTACCACGTGCGCATGGTGAAGATCACCGGCAGCCAGCGCATCGACCTGCTCGGCGTGAAGAAGGCCGACCTGCCATCGGTGTGGGCGGACCTCGGCATGCCGTCCGGCCAGGCCTACACGAAGGGTGTGCGCATGGTGAAGACCTGCGTGGGTACCGAGTTCTGCCGCTTCGGCACGCAGGACTCGACCGGCGCCGGCATCGAAATGGAGAAGCGGTTCGAACAGTTGTTCACGCCGCACAAGGTGAAGATGGCCACCGTCGGCTGCCCACGCAACTGCGCGGAGGCCACCGTCAAGGACATCGGCCTCATCGGCCAGGAAGGCGGGTGGCAGGTCGTCGTCGGCGGTGCGGCGGGCAAGTCGGTGCGCAGGGCCGACCTGCTCGTCACGGTCGAAACCACCGAGCAGGCGCTCGAGGCCTCGGAGCTGTTCTTCCAGTACTACCGGGAGAACGCCAACTACCTGGAACGGACCTACGACTTCGTCGAGCGGACGGGCATCGAGAAGGTGCGCAAGGACACCGTGTACGCGCCCGAGCCGGCGCGGCAGGCGCTGCTCGACCGGTTCCGGAAGTCGAAGGCGCGGGCGAAGGACCCCTGGCAGGAAGGGATCGAGCCCTTCCACCCCACGCAGTTCGCGACGGTCGAGCCCGTCGACAAGGTGCTGATATGAATGAGCGGCTGAACGAACGCTACTGGATCTGGATTACCGCGGTGGAGAACGTGCCGCCGCGCGAGGGCCGCGCCGTGCGCGTGGCGGGCCGGGACCTCGCCATCTTCAATCTCGGCAATCGCTATGTCGCCATCGACAATCGGTGCCCCCACAAAGGGGGGCCGCTGGCCGATGGCATCGTCTCGGGCGACAGCGTGGTGTGTCCGCTGCACGGGTGGCGCATCAACCTGCTGGCCGGAGCGGTGGAGCGCCCCACCGAAACCGCTGCCTGTCTCGAGAAATATCCCACGCTCGTCGACAACGGCATCATCGTCGTGGGTCTGCCGGCGTCTTCGAAGGAGGCAGGCGAAGCCGCCTGATACGACCATGCATGCACGCATTGTGGATATCGATTCGGCCTCGGGACCCACGCGGTCCGAGATGGAGCTGATTCATGACATCGGCGCGCGACTCGCGTCGGCCGATCCCCTGCACACGGTCCTCGCGCGGCTCGTGCACTTCATCACGACGCTCGTGCGGTGCGACGCATGTTTCGTGTACGTGCTGGAGGGCCCCGATCTCGTGTTGCGCGCGTCGAAGACGCCCCATCCGGACGTGGTGGGACGGCTGAAGCTGCGCGTCGGGCAGGGCATCACCGGGTGGGTGGCCGAGCACCGGCAGCCCGTGGCCATCGGGACGCAGGCCTCCGGGGACGCCCGGTTCCAGCTGTTCAACGAACTGCCCGAGGACGCCTACGAGGCGTTTCTCTCGGTGCCGGTGCTCTCGCGCGGCAAGCTCGTCGGGGTCATCAACGTGCAGCACCGGCAGCCGCACACGCATTCGCAGCGCGAGGTGCAGATCATCTCGACGGTCGGGTTCCTCGTGGGCGCCGAGATCGAGATGGCGCGCCTCGAGCTCGAGAATGCGCAGCTGGCCGAGCGGCTCGAGGAGCGCAAGGTGGTCGATCGCGCCAAAGGCATCCTGCAGCGCGATCTGGGGTTGTCCGAAGAGGAGGCCTACGTGACCATCCAGCGGCAGAGCCGCCAACGCCGGAAGTCGAAGAAGGAGATCGCCGAGGCGATCATCATCGGTGATGAGGTCCGGCTCGGCAGGGAGTAGGGGCCGTACCCGACGTACCTGACGTACCCGACCGACGCACCGGCTCCACCTGTCATAATCTGCCCA
>JBIQJY010000036.1:0-1806 GCA_044507065.1 Acidobacteriota bacterium | reverse complement strand
GACGTACCTGACGTACCCGACCGACGCACCGGCTCCACCTGTCATAATCTGCCCATGTCGTCGCCAGACTTTGCCAATCGTCGCGTGCTGAGTCTCGAGAGCCGGCGTGCGAAGGAAATCGAATCGCTCATCACCACGTTCGGCGGCCGGCCGGTCGTGGCACCCGCGGTGCGTGAACTGCCGCTCGATTCGGACGCCGACGTGCTGGCACTCGGCGACGGCATCATCGCCGGCGCGTTCGATGTCGTGGTGTTTCTCACCGGCGTCGGCGCGCGCGCGCTCGTCGAGGCCATGGGCCGGGCCGGACGCCGCGACGCGCTGATCGCGGCGCTGCGCGAGGCACGCATCGTCGTGCGCGGTCCGAAGCCGCTCGCGGTGATGCGCGAGCTCGACGTGCCGGTGTGGGCGACGGCGCCGGAGCCGAACACGTGGCGCGAATTGCTCGTCGCCCTCGACACGAAAGCCGGGGCCGGGAGGTTGACCGACGCGCGCGTGGCGGTCCAGGAGTACGGCGTATCGAATTCCGACCTGCTCGACGCGCTGCGTGCGCGCGGCGCCCGCGTCACCGCCGCCCCCACCTATCAGTGGGCCATGCCCGAAGACCTCGAGCCGTTGCGCGAGGGCGTGCGGGCCGTCGTGCGTGGCGACATCGACGTGATCGTCATCACATCGGGCATCCAGATCGTGAACTTCCTGGCCGTGGCCCGCGAGATGGGGCTCGAGGCCGACGTGAAGCAGGCCCTCTCGCACACGCTCGTTGCGTCCATCGGGCCGTCATCGTCCGCGGAACTGCGACGCCATGACATCGAGCCGACGTTCGAACCGTCGCGTCCGAAGATGGGGCTGCTGATCCGGGAAGCCGCAGAGCGCGTCGGGACGACCCGGTCGGAGGGGTGAGGAGCGGCGCGTCAGTCGGCGCACGGCGCCGCCGCCAGCGCGGCGTCATCGTGTCAATCCGTAGATCATGTAGTTCACGCCGAGCTTGTAGGCGTCGTTCGTCGTGTCGACCGGCAGCCGACCGGTACCCGACCACTCCCAGTACTCCGCCACGTCGGAGTTGTGATTGACGATGGCCATCAGCCGCTTGGTGGGGTCGTTGTCTTCGTGCACGCCGTAGTACCCCGGGGTGACGTTCACGCTCGGGTGCGGCAGGTTGATCGTGTCCATGTCGAAGAACGAGTGGTAGACCGGGTGCGCCATGTCGAGGCGGACGAACTCCGCTTCGGGCAGCGCGCGCCGGAACTGTGCCTCGAAGTTGAACCACTGGTCGGCTTCGAAGTCGTCGAAGATGACCAGCCCACCCTTCAGCATGTAGCTGCGCAGATTCGCCGCGGCCTCGTCGCTGATCTGCCAGAAGCCCGGTTCCCACACGTAGAGGATCGGGTTGCGGAAGATTTCCGGGTCTTCGAGGTCGAGGATGTTGCCGCCGTCTGTATTGACGGGGACAGCCGTCAGCGCCGAGAGGATGAGCGGCAGGTTCCGATCGGCATCCGGATAGTCGTGGGCCCAGGCGCCCCCACCCCAGCCGAACCGGGCGCCGGTGTAGCGGACGCGGGTGAAGGTGATCCGGCCGTCATACGGCTGGTTCGCGGCGATGCCCGGGCCCCGAAACCCGCGCCCGCCGCGCTGCGCCAGGCCCAGCGTCGAGGCGCCGGCGACCACAAGCAGCGCGATGACGATCCGGCAGGACCAGCAGCGCATGGTCTAGCGTCTCACGGGTGCGGCACGGGCGAGGCGGGTGGGGCGCGTGCCACGAAAAAATCACGGCTGGAATCACGAAGGCACGAAGACACGAAGACAAACCGG
>JBIQJY010000110.1:0-5307 GCA_044507065.1 Acidobacteriota bacterium | reverse complement strand
CTCTGGAAGCACGATCACGTCAAGATGCTCGGGCGCATCTTCCGGTTCATTGCCGCGCACGGCGCCGTCCCGGGCGTGCAGCTCGCGCACGCCGGACGCAAGGCGAGCACCGCGCGACCCTGGGAGGGCGGGCGTCCGCTTGGCGCGTCCGAGCGCGGCTGGCCTGTGGTCGGACCGAGTGCCGTGCCGTTTGCCGACGGCTACCAGGAGCCGCAGGCGCTCGACCGCGAGGGAATCGCCCGCGTGGTGACGGCCTTCGCCGACAGCGCGCGATTCGCGCTCGAGGCCGATTGCCGCATCGTCGAGATCCATGCCGCGCACGGCTACCTGCTGCACCAGTTCCTGTCGCCGCTCAGCAATCGCCGCACCGACGAGTACGGCGGCAGTTTCGAGAACCGGACACGGCTCGTGCGCGAGGTCGTGACGGCCGTGCGGCGCGTATGGCCCGAACGTTATCCGCTCTTCCTGCGCATTTCAGCCACCGACTGGACCGATGGCGGATGGACGATCGACGACTCGGTTGCACTGGCGCTACAGGTCCGGCCGCTTGGTGTGGACCTGGTGGACTGCTCGTCGGGCGGCAACGTGCGGGACGCGCGCATCCCGGTCGGTCCGGGGTATCAGGTGCCATTCGCAGCGGCCGTTCGCCGTGCCGGCATCGCGACCGGGGCCGTCGGCCTCATCACCAGTGCCGGCCAGGCGGACGACATCATCCGTGGCGGCCAGGCCGATGTGGTGCTGGTGGCGCGCCAGTCACTGCGCGATCCGTACTGGCCACTCCACGCCGCGCGAGGGTTGGGACACGAATGTCCGCCGCCGGTGCAGTACGCCCGCGCGTTCTGACGGGCGGCGATCGCGTGAGCAAGGGCGTCCCGCCTACGACGCCGGGCTCAACAGCCTCCGGCTGATCGCCCGTTCGTAGATGCGCGACAGCGGGGCGAGGTCGGCGATGCGGATGCGCTCGTCCACCTTGTGGATGGTCTCGTTGGTCGGTCCGAACTCGACCACCTCGCGCGCGAGTGTCGCGATGAAGCGGCCATCGGATGTGCCACCACTCGTTGTCAGCGCAGGTGCGACGCCCGTCGCGTCGCGAATGGCCGCAATCATGGCGTCGACCAGTGCGCCACGCGGCGTGCTGAAGGGGTGGGCAATCGGCTTCCACGTCAGCGTGTAGTCCAGGCCGTGACGATCGAGGAGCGCGCGCACCTGCTGCTGCAGCTGCGTGGCCGTGGTCTCGGGCGAGAACCGGAAGTTGAACGCCACATCGAGCGAACCGGGGATGACGTTCGAGGCGCCCGTGCCGGCGTGGATGTTCGAGATCTGGAAGCTGGTGGGCGGGAAGTCGGCGTTGCCGCGATCCCATTCGGTCGAAGCCAGTTCCGCAAGGGCCGGTATCGCCGACAGGATCGGATTCCGGCCGCGTTCCGGGTACGCGATGTGACACTGGATGCCGGCTACGCGAAGCTCGCCGCTGAGCGATCCCCGGCGTCCCACTTTCACCGTGTCGCCGAGCGTCGCGTCGCTCGTCGGCTCGCCGACGATGCAGGCGTCGATGCGTTCGCCGCGCGCTCGCAATACGTCCACGACGTGCGCCGTGCCGTCGACCGCGTCGCCCTCTTCGTCGGACGTGACCAGCACGGCCAGGGATCCAGACGCCGGACGAAGGGCCGCCACGCGCATCGCGGCCGTGACCATGGCCGCCAGCGGCCCCTTCATGTCCGACGCGCCGCGTCCGTACAGGTAGCCGTCGCGCTCCACCGGCGCGAACGGGTCGCTCGTCCACGCACCCTCCGGGCCGGGAGGCACCACATCGACGTGGCCGGCCAGGCAGATGACGGGCGCGGTGGATCCGAAGCGCGCCCAGAGGTTGCCCACGCCGTTGCGGTCCAGCCGCTCGCACGAGAATCCCGCGCGGGTCAGCCAGTCCGCCACGGCCGCGAGGCAGCCGCCATCGTCGGGTGTGATGGACCGGCGCGCGATGAGCGCCTTCGCCAGTTGCAACGTCTCGCGGCCGACGTCCTCGTCGGACTCGCCTGGGCCTGGGGCAGTCATGGGCGGGTCGGCTCGGCGTCAGTCGCGCAGCAGGTCATTGATCGACGTCTTCGCGCGTGTCTGCGCGTCGACGCGCTTGACGATGACGGCGCAGGAGAGCGAGTACCGGCCATCGGATGACGGCAGGCTGCCCGGCACCACGACCGATCCCGACGGCACCCGGCCGTAGATGATCTCGCCGCTCGCCCGGTCGTAGATCTTCGTGCTCTGGCCGATGAACACGCCCATCGAGATCACCGCGTTCGCCTCGACGATGACGCCTTCGACGATCTCGGACCGCGCGCCGATGAAACAGTTGTCCTCGATGATCGTCGGGTTGGCCTGGAGCGGCTCGAGCACGCCCCCGATGCCGACGCCGCCCGACAGGTGCACGTTCTTCCCGATCTGCGCGCACGATCCGACCGTTGCCCAGGTATCGACCATCGTCCCGTCGTCGACGTAGGCTCCGATGTTGACGAACGACGGCATGAGGATGACGTTCCGCCCGATGAACGTACCCGTCCGAGCCACGGCGCCGGGCACGACGCGGTAACCGCCGGCGCGGAAGTCGGCGTCGCGGCTCTCGCCGAAGCGTGTGGGCACCTTGTCGAAGGCGGGGCTGGTGGCGCCTGGCATCACCTGGTTGTCGCGCGTGCGGAAGTACAGGAGCACGGCCTTCTTGATCCACTGGTGCGTCTGCCACTCGCCATCGATCTTCTCGGCGACCCGCAGCGTGCCGGCGTTCAGCCCGGCGATGACGCCATCGAGCGCGCGCAGCAGGTCGGCATCGACACGGTCCGGCGCGATGTCGGCGCGTCGTTCGAACGCTGCGTCGATAAGGGTTGCCAGGGTGTCGGTCGTCACGCGTCTCGAGTCCTTTCCATCATTCACCAAAAGCCACGATCCGACGCGCCGCTTCCAGGCACGTGTCGAGGTCCGGGACAAGTGCCATGCGCACGAACCCGCGCCCCGGATTCGTGCCGTGCGCGTCACGGGCGAGATAGCGCCCGGGCAGTACTGTCACGTGGCTGCGGCGGAACAGTTCCCGCGCATAGCGTTCGTCGTCGTCGCCGGGCACACGCGCCCACAGGTAGAAGCCGGCATCCGGCCGCACGACGCCGAGCACCGGCTCGAGCATCGGAACGACGGCCTCGAACTTGTCGCGGTACCTGGCCCGGTTGTCGATGACGTGCGCCTCGTCGCGCCATGCCGCCACACTCGCGTGCTGGACGGCCGGATTCATCGCGCACCCATGATACGTGCGATAGCGCAGAAATGCCTTCAGCAGCCGGGCGTCCCCGGCCACCGCCCCGGACCGCAGGCCCGGAAGGCTCGAGCGTTTCGAAAGACTGGTGAAGACGACAAGGCCCGCGAAGTCGTCGCGTCCCAGCCGTACCGCTGCCTCGAGACCGCCGAGCGGCGGCGCCGACTCGTCGCCGTAGATCTCCGAGTAGCATTCGTCGGATGCGATGACGAAGCCGTGGCGGCTCGCCCGATCGAACAGCCCGCGCCAGTCGTCGAGCGTCAGGACGCGTCCGGTCGGGTTGCCCGGCGAGCACACGTAGAGCAACTGCGTACGCGCCCAGGCCTGATCGGGAATCGAGTCCAGATCGAGCGCGAAGCCCGTGTCCGCTGTCTGGTTCAGAAACGTCACGTTCGCGCCGGCCAGCAGCGCCGCACCTTCATAGATCTGGTAGAAAGGATTCGGCGACACGACAAGCGGCGCTGGCTTCGACGCGTCGACGACGGCCTGCGCAAACGCGAACAGCGCCTCGCGCGTTCCATTGACGGGAAGCACCTGACTGGAGGGGTCGAGCGCCGGAAGCCTGTAGCGCCGGACGAACCACGCGGCAATCGACTCCCGGAGCGCGTCCATGCCCGCGGTCGACGGGTAGGTGGACAGGCCGTCGAGGTGCGTCGTGAGCGCATCGAGGGCGAGCGCGGGAGGCGCGTGCTGCGGCTCCCCAATCGACAGGCGGATGGGCGGGAGCGCGGGCGGCTCGATGCCGTCGAGCAGCGCGCGCAACCGCTCGAACGGATACGGCTGGAGCAGCGAGAGGTGCGGGTTCACCGGCCAAGAGCTTATATGACGCGGCGCGGCGCGCGCCGGGTGAGTGCCGGTATCATGCCCCATGCCCGGATATGGAGCGCGCTACTGGAGCGAGAAGACGCCGGCGTCGAAGCGCCGGAAGTATCCCGTCTGCCGCGGTGAACTGACAGCAGACGTCGTCGTCATTGGCGGGGGGCTGTCCGGCGCGATGGCCGCCTGCGTGCTCGCCCGTGGCGGGCTCGACGTCGTACTGCTCGAAGCCGACCGCCTGGCCGACGCCCACACGGCGGCCGCCCTGGGCGCCATCGTGGCGCAGCCGGCCCTGTCGTTTCGCGACACGGTGAACGCCGTCGGCCTGCGCGCCGCCAGGCTCGCCTGGAAGGAAACGCGATCGAGCGCGCTCGACCTGACGGCGTCGATCAAACGTCTCGGCATCCGCTGCGACGCCGCGCCCACACCGCTGATTCTGGATGCGCGCACGCCAGACGATGCCGAGCGGCTGCGCCGCGACCAGACGGCCCGCAAGAACGCCGGCATCGCCACGCCGTGGATGACAGCCGCGGCCCTCGCCGATGCGACAGGCACCGACAGCCTTGGCGCGATCCGTCTGCCCGAGGGCGCCACGATCGATCCGGTGCGTGCGACGCTGGGATTCGTGCGCGCGGCCGAGAAGGCTGGAGCGCGCGTCTTCGAACGATCGCGCGTCGTGCGCACGCGGTTCGACCGCACGTCCGCGCGGGTGCATCTGGCCGGCGGCGTCATCTCGACGGCCGGCGTCTACGTGGCCACCGGCAGCCCGGGCACATTGTTCGGGCAGTTGCGCCGCCACGTGCGCGAGTTGGACGCCGCCACCGTGGTCACCGAGCCGTGGACGCTCGCAATGAGACGCGAAGCGGGGAAGCGAGCGGCCCTGGTGGGCGAGTTCGCCGACGATGCGCGATGGCTGCGCTGGCTGAAGGATGACCGCGCGATGTTCGCGGGTGCGGCAAGCGCGCCGATTGCCGCGCGGCTGGTCGATCGAGCGCTCGTCCAGCGGACCGGCCAGCTGATGTACGAGCTCTCGCTGCGGTACCCGATCATTTCCGGCCTGCCGGCACGCTGGAGCTGGCTCACCCGCGTGACAACCACGTCCGACGGGTTGCCGTGGATCGGGCCACACCGCAACTATCCATTCCACTTCTTTGCGATGGCGCTCGGCTGGCACGGCGAAGCGCTCGGCTGGTTTG
>JBIQJY010000109.1:3305-5337 GCA_044507065.1 Acidobacteriota bacterium | reverse complement strand
CCCGCGGCAGGCTACGCCTTCGGTTCGCGAAGGCTCAGCAGATAGGTGACGAGCCCGTCGAGATCTTCAGGAGTCAACTCGTAGGCACGCTTGCGCACCCGCGGGTTCATCTTCTGTGGCGCGACGATCCACGTCTCGATCGCCTCGCGCGACAGCCGGCTGCCGACACCGTCGAGCGGGTAGCGCCGGTTGCCGACGTTCCCGATGGCATGGCACGTACTGCAGCGCTCGGCGGCGAACACCTTCATGCCACGCTCAATCTTCGCCGGATCCAGCGCTGTGGACTCCTGTTGCAGCGCCGGAGCGCTGTTGAGCGACCACGCGAACGTCGCGCAGGCCACGACGATGACGACGGCCGTGGCCAGGGCAAGCAGTTGTGCGAGAGTTCGTCTCATGCGCGTCCTCCGCGTCAGACCAGATTGAACAGCTCGGAGTGGATTCGGCCGAGCGGTACTCCGAGGGCGTGCAGCGCGCGCTCGCTCGCCTGGATCATGGGCTGGGGGCCGCATACGAGGTAGATGCGATCGGACGGGATCGGCTCCGGCAGATGGCGCGCCAGCAGGTCCGACCGGATGCGACCGGACTCGCCCGTCCACCCCTCGGGCGGCTCTTCGAGCACGAAGACAAGTCTCAGATCCAGCGTCTCCGCCATGGCTTCCAGTTCTTCGCGGAACGTGAGTCGTTCCCACGTCCGGTAGGCATGGAACAGGATGTGCGACCGCCGATCCCCGCGGGCCACGAGCGTCCGAAGCATGCTCATGATCGGGGCGATGCCGATGCCGCCGGCCAGGAACACGTAGCCCTCGGCCGGCAGCCGGTCGATCGAGAACGCGCCATACGGGGCATCGACCCAGGCGGTCGCGCCGCGCTCGAGATTGCCCACCGTCCGCGTGAAGTCTCCGAGTTCCTTGATCGTGAACTCCACGCGGCCGGCCGGCAAGCCTGGAGCACTGGCGATGGAGAACGGGTGTTCCTTCATGGCGAACGGTCCGTGGCCAATCGTGAGCCACGCGAACTGTCCCGGCTGAAAGGTGAAACCGGAGTGGCCGTCGGGCTCTACCGCCACGGTCCAGGCATCGCCGCGTTCGGCGCGCACATCCGTCACGCGGAACGGGTGCCGCTTGAGCGTCCAGGGCTTGACCACGCGGACATGAACCAGGACTGCCAGCCACGACAGGGTGATGACCGTCCACAGATGCCGCTTCCAGGGATCGGCGAGGTAGAACCGGATGCTGTGGACGTGCCAGAGCGCCAGCAGCACGGCTCCGGCCGCGAGCGCGCTGTGCATCACGCGCCAGGCGTCGTAGCTGAGGCGCAGCTTCGCCCGCCAGGTCGAGGAGACGACGATGGTTGTCAGGGCGACGATCGAGAGGACGCCGGCCGTCATGAACCCGGGGGCCGTGAGTGGGTCGAGATAGATCATGAGCGACGGGTCGTTTACGAACAGGACAACGGGATGGGCGACGACGATCAGGAAGCCAGCTACGGCAGCGTAGCGGTGGAAGTAGTAGATGATGTCGATGCCGAACGGCGCGGCGGCGCGCTTGAAGCGCGCCGTCAGGAGGAACTGCACGCCCATCATGGTCAGGCCCGCGAAGCCGAGGGCGATCGACAGGTCCCACCAGAACCCCCCGGGCGGCGGCGGCTCGCCCAGGAACAGCACGGCGATCGGCGCCAGGACAAGACCGAGGTAGATCGCGATCCAGAACAGCCCCGAAGCCACGCGTGACATCGCGGCGTCAGTTTACATGGCCGGCGCGGCAGCGCGGGGGATCGGAACTCGAGGCCGCCGCTACCGTGGCGTGAGCGAGATCGTGAGGCCGGTGACCGGCGTCTCACCGTTGAGGAAGCGCGCGCACGCCTGCCAGCTGTTGACCTCGTTGATCACCTTCAGGACGAGGACGTTCTGTCCCGGTACGAGTACGACGGGGATCCGGTTCTCGTCCTTGCTCAAGACTCGAGCTTCCTCGTGACTCATGACCTCGATGCCGTTGAGCCATGCCTTGCCCTGGTCATTGGTCCCGAGCGCGAG
>JBIQJY010000109.1:0-3205 GCA_044507065.1 Acidobacteriota bacterium | reverse complement strand
GCGACATCCTGCGCCGGGCGTCCGCGCCACCACGAGGCGAGAATCGCGCCCGACACGTTCATGACCGTCGCGAAGACGGTGGCGGCAAGCGCCGCCGGTGCACTCTGCAGGACGGTGATGGCCAGTCCGGCCGCCATGCCGGCATTCTGCATGCCGACCTCGATCGACACCGTGCGTGCATCGGCCTCTGGCAGTCCCGCCCCGCGTGCGCCCCAATAGCCGAGGAGGTAACCGCCCGTGTTGTGCAGGATCACGAGGACCACGATAGCGGCCGCGGCTTCGAGCAGCTGGTCGCGCGCCGCGGCGGTGAGGATCGCGAGCACCAGGCAGATTGCGCCCATCGACACGACCGGCAGCAGGCGATCGCGCCACTTCGCGAAGCGCCGCAAGACGTAGTTGGCGATGAAGCCGGCCACGATGGGGAGGATGATGAGCTGGACAATCGACCACATCATCGCGCCGGCGTCGATCTCGATGTAGGTGCCGGCGAGCAGCGTCATCGCCAGTGGCGTCAGGAACGGCGAGAGCATCGTGGAAATCGACGTCAGCGTGACCGACAGGGCGACGTTGCCGCCGGCCAGATACGTGATGACGTTCGAGGCCACACCCCCGGGGGAGGCACCGATGAGGATGATGCCGGCGGCCATCGGACCCGAGAAGCCGAACGTCATGGCGAGCAGGGCTGCGAGCGACGGCATGATCACGAACTGCAGGCCCGTGCCGACCAGCGCGGCTTTCGGCATCTGCGCGACACGTGCGAAATCACGCAGGCTGAGCGTCGTGCCCATCCCGAACATGATGATCTGGATCAGCAGGGGCACCAGGCTCGGCGCGGGGCGCCCGGCCCACTGCCGGAACGCCTGCGGCCAGACCATGGCCGCCGAAACGAACGCGAGGACCCAGAACGCGAAGGCGAACGCGGAGAAGCGACGTGACCGGCCCGCGAGAATCGCGAGGCCGGTCGTCAGCGCGACAGCGACGATGCCGACGATCACTCTGCGGCACCCTGCGGGAGCGCGAAGGCGACATAGACGCCGCCGGTCGGCTGCACCCGGCGACCCCCGGCGGCAATCAGGACGAACTGGCGGCCGTTCTGCTCGTAGGTGATCGGCGTCGCGGTGCCGGCAAACGGCAGCGTCGTTTCCCACAGCAGCGCGCCGGTGTCCTTGTCGAAGGCGCGGAACTTCTTGTCGAACAGCGTCGCGCCAATGAACACCAATCCACCAGCCGTCACGACCGGTCCGCCATAGCTTTCGCTGCCGGTGTCCTTCATCCCCTGTGCGACCAGCTCGGGATACTCACCAAACGGCACCTTCCACGAGTACTCGCCCGTGTGCATGTCGATCGCGTTCAGCGTGCCCCACGGCATGGCCGTTGCCGGATAACCTTCCGGGTCGACGAACCGGTTGTAGCCGGTGAACCGATAGGGCCCGACCTGCGGCGGTGGACCTCCGCGGCGCCCGCCGCCCGCGCTGGTCACCGCGCCGGCGGTGATGTACTGCAGCAGGCTCGCAATCGCCGGCTGGCCGAGGTGGCCGAAGCCGTCCATCTGGCCCGCGCCTTCGCGGATGACGGCATTGATCTCCTCGAGGCTGCGCCGGCCGGTGACGCCGACGAGCGACGGCATGTTTGGCGGGTCGCCCTCCAGCTTCTCCCCGTGGCACTCGGCGCAATGGGTCCGGTAGAGTTCGCGGCCGTTGGTGTCGGGCGCCGGCGCGTTTTCGACGAGGCTCGTGAACTCCGGCATGTTGCTCACGTTGACGAAGAAGCGGCCGGTCTCGGGATCGAACGCACCGCCGCCCCATTCGACGCCACCGTCCATCCCCGGCGAGATCAGGGTGTTCTGGCCGACGGCGAGTGGCGTGAACTCGCCGGTGCGCATCGTGCGCAGCGTCTCGACGGCCCAGCGGTTGGCCTCTGGCGTGCGCCGCGTCAGCATCGCCTCGGTCGTCGTCTGGGGCACGAGCGGCGCGGGCAGCACGGGAATGGGCTGGGTATCGGCCGCGCGTTCGCCGGGGACTTCCGATTGCGGGAACGAGCGGTACTCGATGGGGAAGAGCGGCTCACCGGTGACGCGGTTGAACACGAACACCGTACCCTGCTTGGTGGTCTGCACGACGCCCGGCACGTCCTGGCCGTTGCGTCGCACGGTGATGAGCGTCGGCGGCGACGTGTGGTCCTTGTCCCAGATGTCGTGGCGCACGGTCTGGAAGTGCCAGATCCGCTCACCGGTGGCGGCGTTGATCGCGATGAGGCTGTTGGCGAACAGGTTGTCGCCAGGCCGGTCGCCGCCATAGAAGTCGAACGCGGCCGATCCGGTGGGCGCATAGACGATGCCGCGTTCGGCATCGAGCACCAGGCCGGCCCAGGCGTTGGCCGAGCCGGAATTGGCCCGCGCATCGGCCGGCCAGGTGTCGGCGCCGAAGTCCCCGGGCGCGGGAATCGTGCGGAACGTCCAGCGGATTTGCCCCGTGCGCACGTCGTAGGCGCGAATGTCGCCGGGGGCCGCCGGCAGACGCTCGGCCGTCGCGCTGCCGATGATGATCAGGTCGCGATAGACGACGCCGGGACTCGACATGGTGACGTTCAGGGGATTGGCGTCGCGGCCGAGGCCGAGCCGCATGTCGATGCGACCGCCATCGCCGAAGTCCTTCATCACCTCGCCGGTCTTGGCGTCGAGCGCGTAGAGGAACGTCGAGACCGACGCGAAGACCCGGGCCTCCGTGCCGTTCGACCAGTACGTGACGCCGCGGTTCGGCCCGCGGGAGGTGAGGCCCGAGTCGAACTTCCAGGCGAGCGCCCCGGTGGCCGCGTCGAGGGCGATGACCCGGTGGCCCGG
Organism: Acidobacteriota bacterium; assembly: GCA_044507065.1. GTDB lineage: Bacteria > Acidobacteriota > Vicinamibacteria > Vicinamibacterales > SCN-69-37 > SCN-69-37. The sequence goes on along the minus strand of JBIQJY010000109.1, from coordinate 366 downwards.
CGTGTTGGCGTACACGAGGCCGTCGACCATCAGCGGCTGTGTCTGCAGACCGCCGGTTTCGCCGGTGTCGTAGGTCCAGGCCACTTCGAGATTGCGGACGTTCGAGCGGTTGATCTGTGTGAGCGTCGAATACCGCGTGCCCTGATGGCCGCCATACTCGCGCCAGTCCTGTCGAGTCGGCTGGGCCGTCGATCGCAGGGCCAGTGCGGAGGTGAAGCAGGCCAGGGAGATCAGGGCAGAGGTCAGGAGGATTCGTCTGGTCATGGAAAGGACTCGAGGGGCGCGAACGGCAGCGCCCGTGTCAGTGGCGAGGCCTCGACAGTGCCGATTGCCTGTCGACGCGTTCTCGCATACGCTGTCGCTCAC
>JBIQJY010000035.1:0-36230 GCA_044507065.1 Acidobacteriota bacterium | reverse complement strand
GGACTGTCAGAATTTTTGTGTGCGAGGCGGGGTAACGACCGCGGGACATTCTACGGGTGCGGCCGGGTGAATCGCTCCTCGTAGAGGATGGCGAACTGGTTCATGGCGGCCTTCCACGTCGGGGCGGGCAGCTTCCACGTCGCCATGATATTGCGCAGGGCGAGCCAGATGAGTTTGGTGGCGGCGTCATCGGTCGGAAACTGCCCGCGCGTCTTCAGGGTCTTGCGCAACTGGCGGTTCACGTTTTCCAGCGCATTGGTCGTGTAGAGCACGCGCCGGATGTCCGGGGGAAATGCGAAGAAGGGCACCACCTGCGTCCAGGCTCGGCGCCAGGCCGCGACGACGGTGGGTAAGCGGAGGCCCCACGGGCCGGTCGCGAAGGCGTCGAGCGCGGCGGCGGCGGCCTCGGCACTCGGGGCGGTGTAGATCGGGCGGAGCGCCGCGGCCAGCGGCTTGCGTGTCTTCCAGGTGGTGAAGTCCAGGCTGTGGCGGATCAAGTGCACCAGGCAGGTCTGGAGCGTGGTCGCGGGGTAGACGGCGGCCAGCGCGTCGGGCATGCCCTTGAGGCCATCGGTGACGGCGATGAGGATGTCGCGGCAGCCGCGGGCTTGCAGGTCCGCAAACACCTTCATCCAGAACTTCGCGCCTTCCGTCTGCTCGATCCAGACGCCGAGAATGTCGCGCGTCCCATCGGGTAACACGGCGAGCGCGAGATAGACCGCTTTGGTCTGCACGACCGCCTCGTCGCGAATCTTGACGCGCAGCGCATCAAAGAACACCACGGGATACATCGTCTCGAGCGGTCGGGTCTGCCACGCCGTCACCTCGTTCAGGACCGCATCGGTCACGGTGCTGATCAGATCGGGCGAGACGTCGACCGCATACATCTCGGTGAGGAACGCCTGAATCTCGCGCACGCTCAAGCCCCGCGCGTAGAGCGCGATGATCTTGTCGTCGAAACCGGTGAACCGGCGGGCGTGCGTGGGAATCAACACGGGGGCAAACGTGCCCTGACGGTCGCGCGGGATCGCCAACGGCACCGCCCCCGCATCCGTCAGGACGGTCTTCGCGCTCGTGCCATTGCGATGATTGGCCGGCGCGTCCGGGGCGGCCGCGCCGGCTTCCTGCGTCAAGTGGTGCTGCAACTCCGCCCCGAGCGCGCGCTCCAGCAGGGCCTTCTTGAAGCGTTGCGTGGCGGCTTCGACATCGGCGGCGTCCAGCATGCCGGCCGGGGCAAAGTGGTCCAACACCACGTCGGGCACCGGCGCCCAGCGGGGATCAACAGGTTTCTTGGAACGGGCCATGGAGACTCCTCATGCTAAGCCTCCAGACAAAAATCCGGACAGCCCCTAGGCGGGTGCACCTACCGCACCCACCGCACCCACCGCACCAACCGAACCTTCCTACCGCACCCAACGCCCCCACCGCACCAACCGCACCAGCCCTGCCCGGTTACCTGAACCCCCTGACTGCCTCGGCGATCGCGCGGCCCGAGATGCCGAAGCGATCGAGCAGCACGTCGGGCGGGCCGCTGCGGGGGATTTCGCGGATGGCCAGCCGGCGCACGCGGTAGCCTTCATCGGACACCGCCTCGCTCACGGCATCACCAAGCCCGCCGGTCGAGTAGTGATCCTCGACCGTCAGGATCCGACCGCCGGTTGCCTTGCCGGCGGCAATCAGGCCGGCCTGGTCGATGGGCTGAATCGAATACGCATCGATTACCCGGATGGCAATGCCGTCCTTCGCCAGCGTCTCGTGGGCCTTGAGGGCTTCGAAGACCGTCACACCGGCGGCCACGACGGTCACGACATCGGCATCGCTCTGCCGAAGCGTCTTCGAACCACCAAGCGGAAACGCCTCGCTCGCCCCGTAGAGGATTGGCGTCTTCGGCCGGCTCAGACGGATATACGCGGGCCCTGGCGTGGCGGCCGCCAGGGCCAGCAACCGCTCGGTAGCCACGGCATCGCTCGGGTAGAGCACGGTGCAGTTGGGCACGCCGCGCGCCATGGCCAGATCCTCGAGCGCCATCTGCGACGGGCCGTCCTCGCCAATCGAGACGCCGCAGTGCGTACCGGCCATCTTGATGTTCAGGTTCGAGATGCCGGCCATCCGGACGAAATCGGCGGCTCGCTCGAGGAAGCACGCGAACGTCGCGGGAAACGCGATGGCGCCGCGGCTGGCCAGCCCCATCGCGGCGCCCACCATGGCCTGCTCCGCAATGAAGTTCTGGTAGAACCGTTCGGGAAACGCCTTTTCGAACCGGTCGGTGAACGTCGAGTTGCCCACGTCGGCATCGAGCACGACGATGCGCCCGTCGATCTTGCCGAGCGCGACCAGTCCGGTGCCGAGCGCTTCACGCGTGGCGACGAGTGCACCGTCCGGATGCGTCGAAACCGACATGCGCGCCACGAAATCGGGCAGCGGCCCCTCGGTGCGACGCTGCGCCGGCCTGGCAATGACCGGCTCCGGATCGTCGGTCTTGACGTACTGCGCCTCGAGTTCGGCGAGCGCCTTGTCGGCCTCCTCACCCTTCTTGAGCGGCTTGCCGTGCCACGCGTCCTTGTCTTCGATGAACGCGACGCCCTTCCCCTTGAGGGTCCGCGCCACGATCATGGTCGGGCGCCCCTTGGTGTTGCGGGCCTCGTCGAGCGCGGCGAGCAGCGCCTTCAGGTCGTGGCCGTCAACCGTGATGGTGTGCCAGCCGAACGCGCCGTACCGCGACGCGAACGCCTTCAGATCGTGCCCCCACTGCGTGGCGCGGCTCTGGCCGAGCCGGTTCACGTCGGTGATGGCACACAGATTGTCGAGCTTCTGGTTGCTGGCAACCTCGGCCGCCTCCCACACCGAACCTTCGGCCGTCTCGCCGTCGCCCAGTACCACGTAGGTGCGGTAGTCCGAGCCCGTCCGCCGTGCGTTGAGCGCGATGCCGACCGCCGCCGGAAGCCCCTGACCGAGCGAGCCGGTCGCCACGTCGACAAACGGCAGGCGCGGCGTCGGGTGCCCCTCGAGGTCCGACCCGATGGTGCGCAGCTTCAGCACCTCGTCACGCGGAAACGCGCCGGCCGCCGCCCACGCCGCATAGAGAATGGGCGCCGCGTGCCCCTTCGACAGCACGAACCGATCGGCTTCGGGATGCTGCGGATCGAGCGGGTCGAAGCGCATCTCGGCGAAAAAGAGGGCCGCCACGATCTCGGCCGCCGACATGCAGGTCGTCGGATGGCCCGACCCGGCCTCGGTGGTGGAACGGATCGAATCGATCCGCAGTTGTGTGGCGATGTTGTGCAGACGCGCAATCGATGGAATCGGCATGGTTCAGCCGATGAGTCTACTGTACTCGCCCTGAGGACGGAACCGCTTCCGCACGGCTGGCCCCCGAAGGGCGCGCCGGGCATAATCGTTGCGATGACACTGCTCCGTTATGCGGCATTCCTGGGCCTCGCGATCTGGATCGGAGGACTAGCCGCCCTTGCCGGTCTCGGAGCGCCGGTGCTTTTCGAAGTGCTGCCCGCGCACGACCCGGCCGGCGGCCGCGAACTGGCCGGCGTGGTGTTCGGGGCGCTGTTCGAACGCTTCCAGTATGTCGCCTGGGCCGCCGCGCTCGTCGTCCTCGCATCACTCAGTCTTCGAGCTGCCCTCGGTCCCCGCCCGAAGCGCACCGCCATCCGGATCTGGACGGTGCTGGCGATGGTGGCCATGAGTGTCTTCACGGTGTACGTCATCATCCCGGAAATCGATGCCATCCGCGCCTCGGTCGGCGGCGTGATTGCGACGCTGCCTGAGACCGACCCGCGTCGGATCGAACATGGACGATGGCACGGCCTGTCGAGCGCCCTGGCCCTGGTGACCATCGCCGGCGGCCTCGGCCTGGCCTGGGCCGAAGTCAGGGATCAGCAGTAGAAGAAGACTACAAGCCGACAAGGCTACGAGGCTACGAGGCTACGAGGCTACGAGGCGACAAGGCTGCGGCTGCGAGCAACGTCATGACACACGACATCACGCTGATTCCCGGTGACGGTATCGGTCCGGAAGTGACGGGGGCCGTCGTTCGCATTCTCGAAGCTGCCCGCGTGCCGATTGCCTGGGACCGCCACGATGCGGGACAGGCGGCCTTCGATCGTTCCGGGCAGACGCTGCCCGATACCCTGCTCGATTCGATCCGGCGTCGGAAAGTCGCCCTGAAGGGCCCGGTCACCACGCCGGTGGGCACCGGATTCACCAGCGTGAACGTGGGGCTCCGCAAGGCGCTCGACCTGTTCGCCAACGTTCGTCCGGTCGTCAACCTCCCCGGCGTGCCGACACGGTTCGACAACGTCGACATCGTCATCGTCCGCGAGAACACCGAGGACCTCTACGCGGGTCTCGAGCACGTCGTCGTCGACGGCGTTGTCGAAAGCCTGAAGATCACCACACGGCAGGCGTCGACGCGCATTGCGCGCTTTGCCTTCGACTACGCGCGTCGCAACGGCCGCCGGCGCGTCACGGCCATCCACAAGGCGAACATCATGAAGCTCGGCGACGGGCTGTTTCTCGACTCGGTGCGATCGGTCGCGCCCGAGTTCGACGACATCACCTACGACGAGCGCATCGTCGACGCCGTGTGCATGCACCTGGTGATGCGGCCCGAGACGTTCGATGTCCTGGTGCTGCCGAACCTGTACGGCGACATCGTGTCGGACCTGTGTGCGGGACTCGTGGGCGGACTTGGCGTGGTACCGGGCGCGAACATCGGCACCGACGTGGCGGTATTCGAGGCAATCCACGGCACGGCGCCCGACATTGCGGGACGCGACATCGCCAACCCGACCGCGCTGCTGCTCTCCGCGCTGCTGATGCTCGTGCACATCGGCGAGGCCGACGCGGCATCGCGCATCCGTACGGCGCTGCACGCCACGCTGGCGGACCCGGCCTCGCGCACGCGCGATCTGGCGGGCACGGCGTCGACCACGGCGTTTGCCGACGCGGTCATCGCCCGGCTGTAGCGCCCGCCCCACGCACGCCTCCTGCTATAGTTCCGGATCTGTGAGGCCAGACGACATCGCACAGGCCGTCCGGGCCCGCGATGAGGTTGCGCGGTACCTCAGCGACAACGCGGGCGAGACGGACGGGGACGTCCGGCAGCGCCTCGAGACGTATCTCGAGGAACTGCGCACGACGCAGCGATATCGGTTCTATCGCGCGCTCCAGCATCCGCTTTATCCGATTCTCCGGAAGGTCGAACGCGTCGCCGAGGGTGTCGACGTGGCCGCCGCCGCCACGCGGAACGGGCGCGTCGTCTACGTCTCGAATCACAAGAGCCACCTCGACTACCTGGTCGAGCCGCTCGTGCTCGACGACAATGGCATCCGACCGCCGCTCACGGCCGCGGGCATCAACCTGTTCGGCGGCCCGCTCGGCCTGCTGCACCGGCACGTCACCGGGGCCATTCCCATCAGACGCAACAGCAAGGACCCGCTCTATCTCGTCACGCTGCGCGCCTACGTGGCCGAACTGCTCAAGCGGCGAGACCTGCTCTACTACGCGGAGGGCGGACGCAGCTACAGCGGTGAGTTGAAGGCGCCGAAGACGGGCCTGCTGCAGGCGGCCCTGCTGGCCGACCGTGCGGAGTTGTCGATCCTGCCGATGGCGGTGGCCTACGACCTCGTGCTCGAGGACCGCATCCTCTCGCGCGAGGCGTCGAAGAAGCGCAAGCGCCCGTTCGCCCAGGAACTTGCCGAGATGGTCCGGCACGCCGTCGGATACCGGTCGCGCGCCTTCGTCACGTTCGGCACGCCGATTCCCCTCGCCCCGTACGACCCCGAGTCGCGGCGCGACCTGGTGGGCCTGGCGCACCGCATCCAGCACGACATCGGCCTGCTGCACAAGGTCCTGCCGACGGCCCTCGTGGCGGCCGTCGGGCGTCCGCAGATGACCCTGTCGGAGTTGCGCGATCGGATCGACAGCCTGCTCGTCGCGCTGTCGGCGCAGGGTGCGAACCTGGCGGTGCGGACCGGCGCCCAGGCGGTCGAGGAAGGCATCGACCTGCTCAGCGCGCGCGGCGTGGTCGTCGTCGAAGCGGATCACCTGCGCGTCCGCAACCGCATCGTGATGCGCTACTACGGCCGGGCCATCGAACACCTGCTGCAGCCGAGGAAGGCCGCGCACTGATGCTCGCGGCCATCACGCGGGGCACCTTCTCGGCACTGGCCGGGAGTCCCCTGATCCGGAAGGCCGCCTCCCGCTACGGGATGCAGCGGCCCGACAGCTTCGCGCGGCGGTTCGTGGCCGGCCAGCGCGCCGAGGACGCCATCGCCGCGGTGCAGGCCATCGAGCGGCTGCAGATGTCGGCCACGATCGACCTGCTGGGCGAGTCGGTGACGTCGATGGAACCGGCGCTGGCCGCCACGCGCGCGTACGCCGACCTGATTCGCGCCGCCGCAAGCGCCGGCATCAGCCGCAACATCTCGGTGAAGCTGACACAGATCGGGCTCGACATCGACCGCGCCACGGCGATCGACAACCTCAGGCGCATCCTCGACCCGGCCGTCGAGCACGACTTCTTCGTCCGCATCGACATGGAGGGGTCGCGCTACACCGATGACACCCTGGAGGCGATCGACAGCCTCTGGAGCATCGGGTATCAGAGCATCGGCGTCGCCATCCAGGCGGCGCTGCGTCGATCGTCAGCCGATATCCGGCACCTCAACGCGTCCGGCGTCAGCGTCCGCCTGGTGAAGGGGGCGTACCGCGAACCGCGCAGTGTGGCCTTCACGCGCAAGGAAGACGTCGACGCGCACTTCGTGACGCTCATGGAGATGCTGCTCGACGAGGGCCATCGACCGGCAATTGCGACGCACGATCCGGCGATGCTCGATCGCACCCGGCAGTTTGCCGTCGAGCGGGGCTTCGGCCTCGATCGGTTCGAGTTCCAGCTGCTCTACGGGATTCGCCGCGACCTGCAGCTGTCGCTGGCACGCGAGGGCCATCCCGTGCGCATCTACGTGCCCTACGGACGCGAGTGGTTTCCGTATTTCATGCGCCGGCTCGGCGAACGGCCGGCCAACGTGGCCTTCGTCCTGAAGAACCTGCTTCATGAACAGCAGGCGGATTGAGGATTGACGCGTGGTCCCGCTGACCGGACGCGTCGTCGCCATCACCGGGGCATCGGCAGGCATCGGCCTCGCCACCGCCAGGCACCTGCTCGCGCGGGGAGCGTCGGTGGCCGCCTTCGCCCGTCGCGCCGATCGGCTCGACGCCCTGCGCGACGAGTCGGTCGCATGGGGGGATCGGCTGCTGGCGGTTGCCGGCGACGTGACAGTCGAGACGGACCTGCAGCGGCTCGTCGACCGGACGGTGGAACGGTTCGGCCGGATCGACGTGATGATCTGCAATGCCGGGATCGGCTTCCACGGCACACTCGATGACACGCCGCCCGACGCGATGCGACGGCTGGTCGACGTCAACATCCTCGGCACGCTGTACGCCGCGCGGACCGCACTGACGGCGATGCGGCACCAGGGGTCCGGCCATATCATCGCGGTGTCCTCGATCGTCGGCCGGCGCGGCGTGGCCGGCTCGAGCGTCTACGGCGCCACCAAGTCGGCGGCCGTCTCGTTCATCGAATCGCTCAGGGCCGAGTTCGTCGGCACGCCCTTCCACGCGTCGATCGTCTACCCGGTGGCCACGCGCACCGAGTTTCACGACGCCATCGCGCGCGAGTTCGGGCACCGGGTCACCGGCCACGGCCCCCGCCAGTCGGTCGACACGGTGGCCGCGGCCATTGTCCGGTGCATCGAGCGACCCCGGGCAGAGGTCTACCCCTACCCGCGCGCGTGGTGGCTGGCGCTGCTTGCCGTGATGGCGCCGGCGCGGACCGATCGGCTGGTGCGACGCTTCGGCCGGACACGAACGACGCCGCCTTCGCAACACGATGACCCCGCCACTTCCTGAGCAGGCCGTCGCCCTTGCCAGCGAGGTTCGTGCGGCTGGTGGACGCGCGCTCATCGTCGGCGGCTGGGTGCGCGACGACCTGCTGGGGCGGCACTCCAAGGACCTCGACATCGAGGTCTTCGGGCTCGACGCCGGGACCCTGCGCCGGATCGTCGAGTCGTTCGGGCGCGTGGATGTGGTCGGCGAGAGCTTCACGGTCTTCAAGATCGGCACGATGGACGTCTCGCTGCCCCGGCGCGAATCGAAGACCGGCCGGGGTCATCGCGGCTTCACCGTCGAGGGCGACCCGTTCCTCCCCTACGACGAGGCCGCGCGCCGCCGCGATTTCACCATCAACGCGATGTCGCGCGATCCGCTCACGGGTGAACTCATCGATCCGTTTGGCGGCCAGCAGGATCTCGCGAACCGGATCCTCCGGATGGTCGATGCGCGGACGTTCGGCGAAGACAGCCTGCGCGTACTGCGCGCGGTCCAGTTCGCCGCGCGGTTCGACCTGTCCATCGACCCGGCCACGGCCGATCTCTGCCGGCGGATCCCGCTCGACGACCTGCCTTCCGAACGCATCTGGGCCGAGATCGAGAAACTGCTGCTCCAGGCGGATCGACCATCCATCGGCCTGCGGCTGGCCTGGGACATCGAAGTCGTGCATCGCCTGCTGCCGGAGCTCGTACCGCTCGCCTCATGCCCGCAGGATCCCGAGTGGCACCCCGAAGGCGACGTCTGGACGCACACCCTGATGGTGGTCGACCAGGCTCGCATGCGCGTCACCGATCTGGACCGCGGCCCGGCCGTTGCGGTGATGATGGCCGCCCTCTGCCACGACATCGCCAAGCCCGAGACCACGGCGGTCATCGACGGCCGCATTCGTTCGCCCGGGCATGAGCCGGCGGGGGTGGAGCCGACGACGCGAATACTGGATCGGCTGAACCTCCATTCGCTCGACGGGTTCGATGTCCGGACCGCAGTGCTCGGGATGGTGGCGCACCACCTGAAGCCCGCCGCGTTCCACAAGGCTCCCACGCCGGTAAGCGACGGCGCGTTCAGGCGGCTTGCACAGAAGGTGAATCTCGAGCTGCTCGTCCGGCTGGCGCACGCCGACTGCAACGGGCGACTCGGCACATTCGACTGTTCGGCGATCGACTGGTTCCTCGAGCGAGCCCGCTCGCTCGGCGTCGAACATGCGCCGCCGGATCCGCTCGTGCGCGGCCGCCATCTGCTGGCACTCGGCGTGGCGCCCGGCCCCGCGATGGGCGTCCTGCTCAGGACGCTGTACGACCGGCAGCTCGACGGCGAGATTCGCACGGTCGACGACGGCATCGCCGCCGCCAGGGCACTGCTGGCCTCGCGGGACTGAGCGCGGACCGGCGGAATGGACCGCCGTGCGGCAAATGGTTGTTGTACGCTCTGACGAATGCGTGTCGTCGCGCCGGCCGGCGCCGTTCTCCTGCTGTTGTTCGTGGCGTCCGCGGCGCCCGCGTCGGCGCAGCAGCACCAGCCGCTGCCGATTGCCGCCGCGGACCTTCGCCTGTTCTACAGCGGCCTCGGCCAGGATCCGGTGACCGCGACCGACCTCGGCGTGTCGGTCGACCGGCTGCCCAAGCGCGGCCTGGGCGGCGTGATCGGGTTGCACATCTACCCGCTCCGCGGGCGATCAATGGCCCTGGGGCTGGGCGGCGAATGGATGATCGCGCGCGGCCGCGCGCAGGCGACCGACGCAGAGACCGGCGCGGCCGTTGGACTGCCCATCGAACAGCGGCTCAACGGCATCTCGCCCCAGATCTCGCTCAATTTCGGACATCGCGAGGGCTGGAGCTACCTCAGCGCCGGCATGGGCCCGCTCAGCTTCGAGACGTTCGAAGGCCAACTGGCGCCAGCCGAGCGGCCGCCGAAGAAAGCCACGATCAACATGGGCGGCGGCGCGCGATGGTTCTCGACCTCGCACCTCGCTTTTTCCTTCGACGTCCGGTTCTACCTCACGCGGCCGCAGGAAAGCGTGGGGTCACAGCCGGGCCGCGGGCGTTCGCGGCTGCTCGTTCTGTCGGGGGGCGTGTCCTTCAAGTAGCGCATGCTGCGCGCCGGATGCGCCATCTCCTGTTGAAGTCGCTCCGGCCTCTGGACGATGATGTTGGGATGTTCGAAGGAGCTGCAGCGTGACAGACAGGGCGACGATTGCGGAGACCACGGCCGACATCCTGCTCGAGGTGAAGGCGGTCCACTTTTCCGGCGACAAGCCGTTCATCCTCACGTCGGGCTGGGCGAGCCCGGCCTACATCGATTGCCGCAAGCTGATCTCGTTTCCGCGCGCACGACGCACGCTCACCGAGTTCGCGGCGGCCACGATCGCGCGCGAGGCCGGTTTCGAGTCGATTGACGCCGTGGCCGGCGGCGAAACGGCGGGCATCCCGTTTGCCGCCTGGATTGCCGATCGGCTCATGCTGCCAATGCAGTACGTGCGCAAGACCGCGAAGGGCTTCGGCCGGAACGCCCAGATCGAGGGCGACCTGCACGAGGGCCAGCGCGTGCTGCTCGTCGAGGACCTGTCGACCGACGGCCGCAGCAAGATCAAGTTCTGCCAGGCGCTGCGCGATGCGGGCGCGAAGGTGGAACACACCTTCGTGATGTTCAACTACGGCATCTTCCCGGAAAGCGAGCAGGTGCTGGCGGACCTGAACCTGCGGCTGCACGCGCTGGCCACCTGGCGAGACGTGCTTGCCGCGGCCAAGCGACGCAACTACTTTTCGACGACGGCCATCGGCGAGGTCGAGCAGTTCCTGGCCGATCCGGCCGGCTGGTCCGCCGCGCACGGCGGCGCCTCGACGTTCGCGAAGTCGTAGGCCCGCCGCGCACGTCCGAAGGGCTATTCCAGGTGCTTGCGGAAGAACGCGAGCGCCGTGGGCCACGCTTCCTGCGCCGCCTTGAGGTTCGCCGCGCTCCGGCTCTGCGCGCCCATGAAGCCGTGGCCGGAATCGGCGTAGATGTGCCGTTCGTAGCTCTTTTCGAGCTTCTTCATCGCGGCATCGACCTGTGGGAGCACACTGTTGATGCGGGCATCATTGTCCGCGTACAGGCCGAGCACCGGGGCATTGACGTTGGCCAGCACGGTCTCGAACGTCTCGGGCGTGCCGGGCGTCGGACCATAGAAGACGACGGCCGCGTCGAGATCGGGCTGGGCGGCCGCGAAGCCGAACGTCGATCCGCCGCCCCAGCAGAATCCCGTCACGCCCGTCTTGCCGTTCGAGGCCGGCAGTGCCTTGCCGTAGTCCATCGCGGCCTTCAGCCGGGCGTTGACCTCGTCGGGCGTCAGCGTGCGAATGGCCTGACCGACGCCGGCGCCGAGTGACGCGGTACCGCCGCCATCGGGCCCCTTGCCAGACAGGAAGTCCGGCACAATCGCGATGAACCCGTCCTGCGCGAGCTGATCGCCGGCCGCGCGCGCGATGTCGGACATGCCGCGAATATCGTGAATCACGATGACGACCGGCGCGCTCGTGCGACGCTCGGGATAGACGACAAAGCTGTTGAGCAGCGTGCCGTCGGCCAACTTGATGTCGACCCACTCCTGATGGCGCGACGACTCCTTCAGGGCGCGGGCCGCGTGCTCGTCGGTGCCGGGCGGGATGGCGTCGTTCCAGGGCACGTCGACGGGTGCGGGCTGCTGTGCAACGGCGGGCGCGGCGATAGCCAGGGCCATCAGCAGAAGCATGGTGCGGGTCATGGTCTCCTCCAAGGGGACAGGCGAGCCGCTATTATGTCCCGCTCGCGGCGGCAGTGGTCCCGCCCGTTATGATGGGCCCCACATGGCGCGCGACAGCCTCCTCGATTTCTTCGAGGACATCTCCCGCAGCGACGACACCTTCATCGTCCACGACGATGGCTACCGCGTGCGACGGGCCAGCTACCGCGAGGTGGCCGCGGCAGCGCGCTCGTTCGGGCGAAAGCTCGTGGAGGCGGGCGTTGCGCCCGGCGACAAGGTCGTCATCTGGTCCGAGAACCGCACCGAATGGGTGGTGGCCTTCTGGGCATGCCTGCTCATCCGCGCGGTCGTGGTACCTGTCGACTTCCGGGCATCGGGTGAGCTGCTGTCGCGCATCAGCGGGATCGTTCGCGCGAAGATCGTGCTCACCGGCAACGAAGGCGAAGTGCCCTCCGATGCCACAGGCGAGGTCTGGCAGCTGGCCGACGTCGTGCCGGACGACGGATCGACGAGCGGCGCCACGGCCGCCGACGCGGACACGCCGTGGCGACCCGCCGGATCGCCCGATGGAACGTCGCTCGCTGAAATCATCTTCACGTCGGGGGCCACTGCCGATCCCAAGGGCGTCACGATCACGCACCGCAACGTCCTCGCCAACATCATCCCGATCGAACGCGAGATAGCGAAGTACAGGCGGTACGCGCGGCCGTTCCATCCGATCCGCTTCCTGAACCTGCTGCCGCTCAGCCACATGTTCGGCCAGTCGATGGCGACGTTCGTGCCCCCGATGCTCTCGGGCACCGTGGTCTTCTCGCACGGGTACAGCCCCACCGAGATCCTCCGGCAAATCAAGACGCGCCGCGTGTCGGTTCTCGTCTGCGTGCCCAAGGTGCTCGACGTGCTGCGCGAACACGTCGAGCGCGTGTCGCCGGCCACGTCCGGGCCCGACGCGCTCGCCGGTCGCCACTGGGCCTGGCGCTGGTGGCACTATCGCGACGTCCATCGGCTGTTCGGCTGGAAGTTCTGGTGCATCGTCTGCGGCGCCGCCCCGCTCGACCCGACGCTCGAGGCGTTCTGGCGCAAGCTCGGATTCCTCGTCGTCCAGGGCTACGGCCTGACGGAAACGGCACCCATCGTCACGCTCAACCACCCGCTTCGCGCATCGAAGGGCACGGTCGGCACACCCATCGCCGGCGTGAAGGTGAAGATCGCGGCCGACGGCGAGATCCTCGTCCAGGGCGAGAACGTGACGTCCGGCTATTACCGGCCCGAGGGCACGAGCGACGTGGCGGCCGCCGAAGCCGACAGCGCGTTCGTCGACGGATGGTTCCACACGGGCGACATCGGCGAGATCGATCCGTCCGGGCGGCTGCTCATCAAGGGCCGCAAGAAGGAGATGATCGTCACGTCGCAGGGCCTCAATGTCTTTCCGGAGGATGTCGAACGTGCGCTGCTGAGCCAGCCGGGGACAAAGGACGCGGCCGTCGTGGGCGCGACGGTCGACGGCGAGGAGCGTATCCATGCGGTGCTGGTGCTCGAGGAGGGCGCCGACCTCAAGGCCATCGTGCGCGGTGCGAACGCCGGCCTCGAGGATCACCAGCGCGTGTGGAGCACGTCGATCTGGCCGGACGGCCTGCTGCCGCGAACGGAAGGCACCCAGAAGCTGAAGCGCCGTGAGATCCAGCGATGGGTCAGCAGCGGTACGGGAGCACCGGCGTCAGCGCGCGCGTCGGGTGGCGCGTCGCTCGTCGACGTCGTCGCGCGGTTCAGCGGGGGCACGACACCCACGAATGCCACGACGCTCGACGAACTGGGACTGAGCTCGCTCGATCGCGTCGAGCTGATGATGGCCCTCGAGGAAGCGTTCCAGACGACGCTCGACGAATCGATGCTGACGGGTGAACGGAGCCTCGGCGAACTCGAGCAGCTGCTGTCGGCCGACCGCCGTACTCCGGCGGCCCCGGCAATTGCCGGCACGGGCGCCCATCATCGGGCGCCGAGCGAGCGGCCGGGGGACGAGAGGCGACCGGCGACGACGATCGATTTTCCCTCGTGGAACCGCACGCGGGCCTCGTGGCTGTTGCGGCGGATCAGCCTCCCGACATGGATCCTGCCGCTCGGGCGCCTGTTCATGAGGATGAAGGTCGAAGGCCTGGAGCACCTCGCGCGCATCGACGGTCCGGTACTGTTCGCGGCAAATCACCAGAGCCACATGGACACGCCGGCCATCCTGCTGGCGCTGCCGCCGGCGTGGCGGTACCGGGTGGCCCCGGCCATGGCGAAGGAGTTTTTCGCCGCGCACTTCGCTCCCGCCGGGCGGAGCCGCCGGGAACGCTGGATGAGCACGCTCTGGTACCTGCTCGCCTGTCAGTTCTTCAACGCGTTTCCGCTGCCCCAGCGCGAGGCCGGGACGCGGCAGACTCTCCGGTACGTGGGCGAGGTGGCGGCCGACGGCTACTCGGTGCTCCTGTTTCCCGAGGGACGGCGGACCGACGACGGGGCAATCGACCGGTTTTTGCCCGGGGTCGGGATGATGGGCGCCCGGCTCGGGCTTCCGGTCGTCCCCGTGCGGCTGGACGGGCTCGAAAAGGTGCTCCACAAGAGTATGAAGTGGCCCGTGAAGGGCCCCGTCCGGGTGGCCTTCGGCCCGCCGCTGCGCCTGCGCGGCGACGACTATGCGGCCCTCGCCACGGAGGTTGAAGACGCCGTCAGGCGGCTCTGAGGGGCGCCGGTGGCCTGCAAATGTTATGATTCTCAGTTGTCTGACAAGGAGCGCATTTGAGCAAGGACGATCTGATTGACATCCAGGGCACGGTGGTGGCCGTTCACAGCGGCGGGCTCTATCGCGTGCAGGTGGATTCGGGCGGCCACGAGGTGCTGGCGCAGTTGAGCGGCCGCATGCGTCGATTCCGCATCAAGGTTGTCCCGGGCGATCGCGTCACGGTCGGCATCTCCCCGTACGACCCCGTCCGGGGCATCATCACATTCCGGGCCCGCTAGACCGCATCATTTTGTCTTCCGAAACATCGACCCGCCCGTCACCTTCCCGCCGGCCGCGACGACGCCCCGGTGGGCGCGGACGCGCGGGCAAAGGCGTGGCACCCATCCCTCCCGCGTCGACGCGCGAATCGGCGCCGTTCGATCCGGCACCGGTGCCCTTCACCTCGCTTGTCACCAACCCCGACCTGCTCGATGCGCTCGACCAGCGGGGATTCGAGCGGACTACGCCCATCCAGAGTGCCGTCCTCCCCTACGCCCTTCAGGGCAAGGACCTGATCGGCTGCGCGGAAACCGGCACGGGGAAGACCGCAGCGTACCTGCTGCCCATCCTCTCGCGGCTGCTCGATGAGAAGCGCGACGGCGAAGCCCGGCAGCACGGCGTGACGCGGGCATTGATCCTGGCGCCGACGCGCGAACTGGCCACGCAAATCGACGACGAAGTACAGGGCTTCGCCTATCACTCGCCGGTTTCGAGCGTAGCGGTCTACGGCGGCGTGCCCATGGAACCGCAGACGCGCGCCCTTGCCGCCGGCGTCGACATCGTCGTGGCGACGCCGGGCCGGCTGCTCGACCACATGCGCAGCAACGTCGGCGACTTCTCGAAGCTCGAGGTTTTCGTGCTCGACGAAGCCGACCGCATGATGGACATGGGCTTCTGGCCCGACGTGCGGCGCATCGCCGAGGCCCTGCCACCTTCGTCGGCCCGTCAGACGATGCTCTTCTCGGCGACCATGCCCGATGAAGTGATGCGCTTCGCCGACACGCTGGCGCCCGACGCGGTGTTCGTGCAGGTCGGCTCGCGTCGCGGGCCGGCGGCCACCATCACGCACGAGGCGCGCATCGTGCCGACGCGCGAGAAGCCGTCGTTCCTGGCGCGCTACCTGCGCAGGGCACACGAACCGGCGATTGTCTTCGTCAACACGAAGATCGGCTGCGACCGGCTGGCACGCCAGCTCAGCACGGCCGGCCTGCGGGTGGCGGCCATCCACGCCGACCGTTCACAGAAGGATCGGACGTCGGTTATCGAGAGCTTCCGCGCCGGGCGCATCCGCACCCTGGTGGCTACCGATGTGGCCGCACGCGGCCTCGACATCGACTCGGTGGGCCTCATCGTCAACTACGAAGTGCCGCACGGACTCGATACGTACGTGCATCGCGTCGGCCGAACAGGACGGAACGACTCGGCCGGCCATGCCCTCACCCTCGCCGATCCGCACGAACGTGAAGACCTGCAGGAAATCGAGCAGGCGTTCGGCCTGAATCTCATCAACGAAGAACCAGCCGCCGGCTGATTCCCGTTCTACTCGGAGAATTCGCGCGCGAGTTCGACGAACTCGCCATCGGGGGCCAGCAGCCGGTACTCGCGCCAGTGCGCGCGCGCATCGGCGGACCGTCCGATCTTCTCGAGCGTCACCGCCAGGTAGAAGTGCGCTTCCGGGTAGGCGGGATTGATGGCAAGCGCGTCGCGATAGGCCCCGATGGCCTCGGTAAACCGACCCAGGTCGTGGTGGATGTTGCCGAGGTTGAAGAACGCCTCGAAGCATTCAGCGTCCACGCGAATGGCCTTCTCGTAGAGCGCCTCGGCTTCGACGAGCTGATCGCGTTCGTAGTAGATGTTGGCCAGATTGACGATGGCCGGCACGAGCTGCGGATCGAACAGTGCCGCGCGTCGATAGGCGCCCGCCGCGCCGTCCAGATCGCGGTCGCTGCCATCGTCGAGCTCCGCCCCCTCGAGAAAGTACTTCGTGGCGAGCATCTGATTGGCGGTGGCCAGCAGGCGCTCGCGCTCGCTGCCGGCGGTTGGCTTTGCCGGCGCCTCACGTGCCGGCAGCGCGACGACGCGGGCGGGGGGACGCTCGGTGCGCGGCTGGAAGTCGAGCTCGAGCTGCCCCTGCGCCTCGGCCGACAGGCTGCGCAGCAGGCCGGGCAGCGGCGCTCCCCGTTCGATCTCCCCGGCGGCCTGGCGCAGCACGTGCAGGTCGGCAAACGAGTAGCGGCCCACCACGGGCCGGACGAGCCCCCACTTCTCGAGGTAGCGAAGGTGCTCGTCGCGCAGGACCGGATACATGCCTCGCAGGTCGCGCGCCGAATAGTACTGACCGCGCAGGGTCTCGATGTCGGGCAGGCCGGCCAGCGCGCACAAATCGGCTTCAGTGATCACGCGTGCGGGGGCATCGAACGGCGCCGCATCGGCGCCGGCGATGACGACGGATGTCCTGGGCGTCACGTCGGGCGAAAACAGCCCGCCAAGACGCTCCACGATCGAGCGGACCTCGCGCCGCGACAGCACGCTGAGGCGGCCGACGAGCGCCACATGCTGCCCGGCGAAATGTCTATCGAATGAAGGCACAGTAACCGGCACGCGTACCGCCACGATGCTGCGAGAGGCGCGCGAAGTCAAGAGACGGATTCGTCATCCGCTTCCACCGGCCGACCGACTATCATCAAGGGCATGCTGCTGGCAGCCGATATCGGAGGAACGAAAACGCTGGTGGGCCTGTTCGAGCACAACGCCGATCGGCCCGTCGCCATCGTCACGCGCGAGTACGTGACGGTCGACTTCGAGAGCTTCGAGGAGCTCGTCGAGACGTTCCTCGACGAGACGCGGCGCGATCCGATAGACGCCCTGTGCGCCGGCATCGCCGGACCTGTCAACGGCAGCATCGCACGGTTGACCAGCGCGCCCTGGATTGCGGACGCGGGGGCCATTGCGCAGCGGCTCGGCGGCTGCCCCGCCCTGCTCGTCAACGATCTCGAGGCCATGGCCTCATGCATCCCGGTACTCGAACCCGAGGAACTGCACGTGTTGCAGGAGGGAATTGCCGACCCCACGGGAAACGCGGCCGTGATTGCCGCCGGCACCGGGCTTGGGGAAGCGCTCCTGCACAACATGAACGGCACGTTCGTTCCCGCCGCATCCGAAGGCGGTCACGCGGACTTCTCCGCGCGCACCGCCCGGGAACTGGAACTGGCGGCCGAACTCATCCGCAACCACGGCCGCGTCGAAGTCGAACGGGTGATTTCCGGCCGGGGCCTGATCAACGTGTTCCGGTTCACGCATCAGGCAAAGTCGGCGAAGAACGCGTGCAGTCAGATTCCCGGCAACACCGACGACGCGGAACTGGCTGCCGCCGTCAGCGCCAGTGCGCTCGAGAAGCGTTGCCCCCGGTGTGTGGAAGCCCTCGACATGTTCGTGGCCGCCTACGGCGCCGAGGCCGGCAACCTCGCCCTCCGCTACATGGCCACCGCCGGCGTCTACATCGGCGGCGGGATCGCTCCGAAGATTCTGCCGGCCATCACGGGTGGCGGGTTCATGGGCGCGTTCCTCGACAAGGAACCGATGGTCGACCTGCTGCGCACGCTCCCTGTGCAGGTGATCCTCAACCCGGCCGCCGGACTGCTGGGCGCCGCCGTGCGCGCGGCCGGCCTCGAGGACGCCGGCGAGATGTAAGCTCACTCCACCGCGCGTACGGCCTGGGGTTCGATGTCGATCTGCACGCCACCAATCCAGCCCGCCACGGCGTTGTAGACCAGCGCGCCAATGGCGCCGCCAACGAACCCCATGATCCCGTACATGATCGGCAGGGCGACAATCGCCCCCGCGCCGAAGATCACGCCCACCAGCCCCGACGCTTCCATCCCCTCCGTGGCCCCCATCGCACTGCCGAGGCCGGCAAACAGCAGCGAGAAGAAGGCGCCAATCAGGAGCCCCATGAGCGCGTAACACACGCCCATCAGTTTCGCGCACGATACCGGGTCGACCCGTCGAATCACCATGGCAGCACTCCCGGGACGCGGCTCGCGCCGCCACCCCGCAGGACATCTTGCGTGGACGACTGGATGAAACAGTGAGGAAAGTCTCGCGCATGCTAGCACGAAGCCGCGCGCGTCGAACCCGACGGGTCGCCCCTCCGCGCTAGCGCAGCAGGCGGGTGATGTCGTTGAAGATGACGGTGACCATCAACAGGACGATGGCCACGGCGCCCGCGGTGAGCACACGTTCCTTGACGCGCAGGCTCATGTCGCGCCGTGCAATGCCTTCGACGAGCAGAATCAGGATGTGACCGCCGTCGAGCACCGGAACCGGCATCAGGTTGATGAGTCCCAGGTTCAGGCTGAGTCCCGCCATCAGGCCGAAGAGCGCCACCCACCCGGCCGAGGCCGCCGTCCCCGACAGCTCCGCGATGGCCACCGGGCCCATCAACTGGCGCATCGGTGTATCCGCCGTGAAGAGCCCGCGGAGCGTTCGGCCGATGAAGAGCGTGCTTTCCCAGTTCTCCTGGAGGCTCAGCTGAAACGCCTCGGCGAGCGACGGATCGATGACGCGCGTTTCCATCTCGCGCAGTTCGACGCCAATCAGCCCCTCGCCCTCCGGCCCTTCCGGGGTAACCGAGAGCGTGACCTGCTCACCGTCGCGTTCGACAACGATGGGGAGGGCCGTGTTGGCACTCGCCTGGATGCCGTCGATGACCTGCTCGTGCGAGGGCCGGTGCCGCTCTCCCACGGCCAGAATCGCGTCGCCCGGGCGCAGGCCGCCCCGCTCGGCCGGAGAGCCCGGGCGGACGGTCACAATCTGCGGGCGCAGCACCGGACCGATGCCGATCTCGCCCATCTCGTATCGCCCGACCGCGTTGGGTGTCACGCGCAGCGCGACGCTCTGGCCACCTCGGTCGACAGCCATCTGCAGTTCGCGACCGCCCTTGGTGGCCACTTCGAGGGCCATCGCGTCCCAGGTCTCGACGTCGCGGCCGTCGACCGAGACGATTCGATCGCCCACCTGCAGACCGGCGGCCTCGGCTGGACTGCCCTCGACGACGGTCCCGACGATGGCGGCCGACGACCGGTAGAGCGGCACGTTCGCCCCGGTCGACAGGACCCCCGCCAGCACCACGATGGCGAGCAGGATGTTCATCACCGGACCGGCCAGGTAGACCTGAAACCGGACCCACTTGCTCTTCGACAGGAACTCGTCGGGCGCGCCTTCCCGGTTCTCCTCGACCGTCTCGCCGGCCATCTTCACGTAGCCGCCGAGGGGAACGATGCTGACGCAGTACTCCGTGCCGCCGCGGACGAACTTCAGGATCTTCGGTCCGAACCCCAGGGAGAACGTAATGACCCGCACGCCGTACCAGCGCGCCACGAGGAAGTGCCCCAGTTCGTGCACGAAAACGAGCACGCCCAGAACGAACAGGAACGAGAGCAGTGTGGTCATGGCGTCAGCGCGGCCCCTTCGACGATGGTAGCGTACCGATGGTGGCGTCCGAGAAGGCCCGGCTCCACGTATCCGCAGCCCTGACCTCGGCCAGCGTCGAGGGTGCCCCGAGCTCGTGATCGGCCGCCGCGAGGGCCCGCTCGATGACGACCGGAATCGACTGGAACCCGATGCGACCGCCCAGGAATGCCTCCACGGCTGCCTCGTTGGCAGCATTGAGGACGACGGGCCAGGCACCGCCGTGTTCCAGGGCACGATAGGCCAGCCGCAGGCATGGGAAACGCTCGACGTCCGGCGCGTGGAACTCGAGCGAGCCGGCGCGTGTGATGTCGAGGGGCGCAGCGGGGGCCATCCAGCGCTCGGGATACGAGAAGGCGTACTGGATGGGCAGTCGCATGTCGGTCACGCCAAGCTGCGCGATGATGGACCCATCGAGGAACTCGACCATCGAGTGCACGATCGACTGGGGATGGACGACCACGTCGATGCGCTCGGCAGGCGTGTCGAACAGCCAGCGCGCCTCGATCACCTCGAGGCCCTTGTTCATGAGCGTGGCCGAATCGATGGTGATCTTCCGCCCCATCCGCCACGTCGGGTGCTGCAGCGCATCGTCGGGCGTGACGCGGGCGAGCCGCTCGGCGTCGAACGAGCGAAATGGTCCGCCCGATGCCGTGAGGATCAGCCGCCGCACGTCCGCGCGCCTGTGCCCTTCGAGGCACTGGTGAATCGCGTTGTGCTCGCTGTCGACCGGGAGGATGGCCGCCCGGCCGTGCCGCGCCGCTTCGACCATCAGCGCGCCGGCCATCACGAGCACTTCCTTGTTCGCCAGGGCCAGCGTGCGGCCTGCGCCGAGGACCGCCAGCGCGGCCTCGAGCCCGGCGGTACCCGATGAGGCGCAGAGCACGACATCGACGTCGGGATACGTGGCTGCCGCAATGAGGCCATCCGGGCCGGCCGGCAGCACGTCGATCGACAGGTCGCCCAGGCATTCCCGCAACCGGTCGCCGGCGGCCTCCGACGCTACGGCCACGGCCTCGGGTTTCACCGCGCGGGCCTGCTCGGCCAGTAGCGCGGCATTCTCGCCGGCGGCCAGCACGGCCACCTGCAGCCTGTCGGGATGCGCGGCCACCACCGACAGCGCACTCCGGCCAATCGATCCGGTCGATCCGAGAATCGCAACGCGAATCACGCGAGGAACCTGAGGAAGAGGTAGAAGACCGGCGCCGCGAACAGGTGGCTGTCGATGCGGTCGAGGATGCCGCCGTGCCCGGGGATCAGCGCGGAGCTGTCTTTCACCCCGACGCTGCGCTTCAGCAGTGATTCGAACAGGTCGCCGACGATGCCGGCCAGCGCGAGTGCGAGCGTGAGCAGCGCGCCTGCGGCCATCGAAACGCCCGGCAGGGCAACCGACACGGTGGCCGCTCCCACGATTGCCGCAACGGCCACGCCGCCGACAGCGCCTTCCACGGTTTTTGCCGGACTGACCGAGGGCGCCAGCTTGCGCCGGCCGAACGTCCGGCCGCAGTAGTACTGGGCCGAATCGCTCACGGCGATCATCACGAGCAGCCAGGTCGTGGCGGCCGGCCCGTGGACGTACTGCACCCAGGCGATGACGCCCAGCGGCAGTCCCACGTAGACGGGCGCCATCGTGGCGGTGGCTGCGCGGGTGAAGGTGGCCGCATCGGGCCCCCGACTGAGGGTGGTTACCCCGCCCGCGACCACGAGCGCGAGCAGGACTACGGCCAGCGCGTCAGCCGATGCGCCGATGGCCGACGCGAGGAACGCGAACGACACGATCGCACCGGCCACACCCACGAAGGCACGCGACACATGCGCGCCGGCGTGCGCGGCCATGCCGGCCACTTCGCCGGCCGCGGCACACGCCGCGATTGCCGCAAGCACCGCGGTGGCCCAGGGCGGCAGGGCCCAGAGCGTGGCGAGGATGATGGCAAGCAGTACTGCGGCCGAAACCAGGCGCATCTAGCTCACGCCTTCCCGACCTCCACCGCTGGCGGCGCAATGGCGCCGTAACGACGGTCGCGCCGCTGGTAGTCGACGAGCGCTTCGAGCAGGTGGTAGGTGCGGAAGTCGGGCCAGAGTGCGTCGGTCACCCAGATCTCGGCGTAGGCGATCTGCCACAGCAGGAAGTTGCTGACGCGCATCTCGCCGCTCGTGCGGATGAGCAGATCGGGATCGGGCTGGCCGGCCGTGTAGAGTCGGGCCGCAAACGCAGCTTCATCGAGCTGGTCGGGCTCGAGACCGTCGGCAATCGCGCGCCGCGCCGCGTCGACGATCTCGGCGCGTCCGCCGTAGCTGAGCGCGATATTGAACAGCATGCCCGTATTGTGCGAGGTCCGCACTTCGGCATCCTCCAGCTCCGCCCGCACCTCGGGGCTGAGACGGGCGGTCTGGCCGATGACGTTGAACCGGATATTGTTGCGGAGCAGCGAGTTGAGTTCGAGACGAAGGTAGTGCTTCAGCAGCCCCATGAGCGCCGAGACCTCCGTGTCCGGACGCTTCCAGTTCTCGACCGAAAAGGCGTACAGGGTCAGTACGGGAATGCCGATGCGCGCCGAGGTCTCCACCGTCGCACGGACCGACTCGATCCCGGCGCGATGCCCCTCGACCCGCGCCAGATGGCGCGAGGCCGCCCATCGTCCGTTTCCGTCCATGATGATGGCGACGTGGCGCGGCAGCCGGGTGAAATCGAGGCGTCGCAGCAGATCCTCTTCGGGGGATCCGGCGGGAACAGCCGCCAGCATGTCAGCAAGACCCATGACAGTCAGCGCCGATCTTAGCCCGGATCCGGATGGCGGCGAAACCGTGGCTGTGGGCGGACAGCCCGTCGCCCCCCGCCACCCCGGGTCGGGCACGCGCGTCCCTCAGTAGAACACGCGCTCGAGCACCAGACCTGCCGCTGGCGCCGTGCGGCCCGACCGTCGGCGATCGCGCGATTCGAGCGCGGCGCGCATCCGGTCCGGCGGCCGCGACCCCAGTCCGACATCCACCAGCGAACCGGTGATGATCCGGATCATGTGGCGAAGAAAGCCCTCCCCCTCCACTTCAACGTGCAGCTCGTCACCCGCCGGCACGAGATCCACGCGGTGCACGACGCGACGCGTGTCGACGACCGACGATCCAGTCGCCTGGAACGCCGCAAAATCGTGTGCGCCGACGAGCGGGGCTGCCGCCTCCCGCATGGCCTGGAGATCGAGGCGCCCGGGCACGTGCCAGACGAACCACCGGTGCATGGGCAGCACGACGGGAGCCGTCGCGATGCGGTAGCGATACCGCTTGCCCCGCGCGTGCAGGCGCGCATGAAAGGCCGCGTCAGCCTCGTCGACCGACAGCACGCGCACGTCGGCAGGCAATCGCATGTTCAACGCCCGGCATATCGCATCGACCGGATGATCGAAGGCGACGCGCACACTCGCCACCTGGCCGATGGCGTGGACGCCGGCGTCGGTGCGGCTTGCCCCGGTCACCCTGGGCGGATCGAGGTCGGGCCGGAAGGGCGCCAGCGCGTCCTCCAGAATCTGCTGCACGGATACGCCGTTGCGCTGGCGCTGCCAGCCGACATAGGCCGTGCCATCGTAGGCGACCGTCAATCTCAACGTCCGCACGGCCATCATTGCGTGGTCAGCCACCGGGGTCCGAGTATACGGCCCGGCCGGGCCGGCCCCGGCGGGCCAATGTTATAGTCGCGCTCCGTGGCGTCATTGTCCGTCACGATCATCACCCGCAACGAAGCGGCGCACATCGAGGCCTGCCTGGCGTCGGTCGACTGGGCCGACGAACGTCTCGTCGTCGACTGCGGCAGCACGGATGACACGGTGGCGCTCGCCAGGCGTGCCGGCGCGCGCGTCGTCGTGCACGACTGGCCGGGATACGCCGCGCAGAAGAACTTCGCCGCCTCCCAGGCGACCCACGACTGGATCCTGTCGGTCGATGCCGACGAGCGGGTGACGCCGGACCTGGCGCGCGAGATCCGCGCGACGCTCGAGGCGCCGGCCAGTGCCGGCTTCCGCATCCCGCGTATCACATGGCACCTGGGCCGCTGGTTCAGGAGCACCGACTGGTACCCCGATCTGCAGCTGCGGCTCTATGACCGGCGCCACGGCACGTGGCAGGTGCGTCGCGTGCACGAGTCAGTGACGCTCGACAGCCGGCCGGGTCAGCTGACGCATCACCTGCAGCACTATGCGTATCGAGACATCGCGCATCACATGGAGACGATGAATCGCTACACGACCCTCGCGGCCGAGGACATGTTCGAGTCGGGCCGCCGGGCCGACGTGCTCGACGTCGTGGTGCATCCGGTGGCCGCCTTCCTCCGCAACTACGTGTTGAAGGGGGGCGTGGCCGACGGCCTGCCCGGCTTCATCGTGTCGTCGATGAACGCGTACTACGTCTTCCTGAAGTTCGCCAAGCTCTGGGACCTCGGACGCCACGCGGCAGCACCGCCTTCGCCCTGATCGGACGACGCGATGCGATCCCTGCACATCGACACGGCACGGACGTGGCGCGGCGGCCAGAACCAGGTGCTGTTGACCGTCAACGGCCTGGCCGAAATCGGCCACGATGCCACACTGCTCGCGCACGAGAACGGCGAACTGCGCCGCCGTGCCGGCGAAGGCTTGCGGTTTCTCGGTTTCTCGCCGCGGAGCGAGTTCGACATCCAGGCGGGCTGGCAACTGGCCGGCGTGATTCGGGAGCGCCGCCCGCAGGTGATCCACGCGCACGATCCGATGGCCGTCTCGCTCGTGGCGATGGCCCGGCAGATGAGCAGCGCCACCGACGGTCGCCCGCTCGTCGTCGCCTCCCGCCGGGTGGACTTCCACCTGAAGCGGCACGCGTTCTCAAAGTGGAAGTACAGCCACGTCGATGTCTTCATCACGGCGTCGCGAACCATCGCCAGCATCCTCGAGCAGGACGGGATCGAGGCGGACCGCATCGAGGTCGTACACGACGGGGTGAACGTGGGGTACATCGACGGCCAACCGACCGTCGATGCTCACGCCGCGTTCCGGCTGCCGCAGGGCGCGCCGCTCATCGCCAACGTCGCAGCGCTCGCACCGCACAAGGGACAGAAGCACCTGCTTGCCGCCATGGCGCTCGTGGTCCGGCAGATCCCGGACGCGAGGCTGCTGGTCATGGGCGAGGGTGAACTCGAGGATGCGCTCCGCCAGCAGATTGGTGCGCTCGGCCTCGACCGCCACGTCCTGCTGACCGGCTTCCGGACCGACGTGCTGGGCCTGCTCCGTTCGATCGACCTGTTCGTGATGAGCTCGGTGACCGAGGGGCTGGGGTCGTCGATCCTCGAGGCGATGGCGTGCGAACGCGCGGTCGTGGGCACGCTCACCGGCGGCATCCCCGAGGTGGTCGATGACGGCGTCACGGGCCTGTTGGTGCCGCCCCGCAACGAGGCGGCGCTTGCCGACGCCATCGTGACACTGCTGCGCGACGCCACGATGCGCGCGCGCATGGGCGCCGCGGGACGCACGCGCGTCATGGCCGAATTCAGCGTCGACGCGCTCGTCCGCGGCGTGGCGCGCGTCTACGCGTCACGCGTCCCGAGATAGCCGCACCGCATCTGCCGGGGCGGGCTACCAGCCCTGCCGCTTCCGCAGCGACGTGATGTGCGCTACGTGGTGGCGACCGTGCCACGCGTAGAGCGCCAGATCGCGGTCGAGCACCGCGCGACCACGCTCCGGGTGCTGGAACGTGCGTGTCCACTGCTCCGGCGACAGCCGGCGCAGCAGGCTCACCCATCGACCGTGCAGGCCTTCGAGCAACACCATCGACGACTCGATGTCCGACGACGAGGCGTCGTGCAGTTCGGCCCATCGGGCTTCGTCGTAGGCCTTGATGGTGGGCTCGGCCTCGGTCAGGGCCAGGCGGAAGCGCACGTACGCGTTCATGTGGCTGTCGGGCAGGTGGTGGACGACCTGCGCCAGCGTCCATCCGCCTTCACGGTACGGCGTCTGCAGCTGTTCGGACGTCAGCCGATACACGGCCTCGCGAAGCCGAGCCGGCGCCTCCTCGATCTGCGAAATGAAGTCCGCGCGCAGCGACGGAGTGAACGCCTCGGGAGCCTGGAAACGGCCGATGGGAAAGCGCAGGTCATCCATGCGGACACTATAGACCGCGCCGTGTGGCCCGGGCACTCATCGAGCGGCGACGACCCGCCGCTCGGCAGCCGATGCCCGCGCCGCTTCGATGATGCGCAGGACCTGCCACGAGTCGACCGGGTCGACCGGGGGCGGCACGCCGCGACGCAGGGACGCCTCGATGCCGGCATAGAACAGTCCGTAGTCGCCGCGTTCGGTCCGCACACGGCGGAGATCGTCACCAGCGCCCACCGTGCCCCAGCGATCCTCCGGTTCGACACCCCAGTCCTCGACACCGGCGGGGCGCAGTCCCGCACGCAGGTCATCCTCCTGGCCGTCGAGTCCGAACTTCACATAGGACGCCTGGCTGCCAAGCACGCGCATGCGGGGCCCGAGCTGCGAGGCCAGCACGCTCATCCAGAGGTGCGACCGCACGCCTGAAGCATGTGTGATCGCGACGAACGCGTCGTCGTCGACCTCGACGCCGGGACGACGTCGATCGAGTTCCGCATATACCGTTGCCGCAGGTCCGAACAGCTGCAGCGCCTGATCGATCAGGTGGCTGCCGAGATCGACGAGCAGCCCGCCGCCATCCTCTGGAGCGCCGCTCTGCCGCCAGCCCGGCTTCGGCACCAGCCGCCAGCGTTCGAAACGCGACTCGAACCGCACGGGCTGCCCGAGTGCGCCCTCGTCGAGCAGTTTCCGCAGGGTGCGCATGTCCCCGTCGAATCGGCGGTTCTGAAATACGGAGAGCAGCACACCGCGATCTCGCGCGAGATCGATGAGCGTCCCGCCCTGAGCGGCCGTCACCGCCAGCGGCTTGTCGACCACGACAGGCAGACCGGCTTCGATGGCGGCTGTCGCGAGGGGCACGTGTGCCGCATTTGGCGCGGCCACAACCACCAGGTCGACGCGGTCGCGGCGTGCCCAGATGTCGTCTGCCGAGTCGCACACGTCCGCGCCGGGATATTCCGAGCGGGCCATTGCCACCTTTGCCGGGTCGCGCGTGACGATGAAAGCCAGCCGCAGACCGGGTGTGGCGGCAATGAACGGGGCGTGGAACAGGGAGCCGGCGGCGCCGAATCCAATCAGCGCCACCTCGAGCGGCCGGGACGCCGGGGCGGTGGATGAGCTCATCGGGACTCCTTTGCCAGGCGGGACACGCCGGCGGACTTGCGGGGGCGCGCGGGACGCCGGGGACGACAGACCTCACGGAGCGGGCACTGCGTGCTGCCACGCGGTGTCTGCCATCCGCACGATCCCATCATGCTGAGGTGGCACAGCGCGAAATCATAGCGAACCGGGTCGTCGGGGTGGATCGCCCGCAGCGCGCCTGTGATGTCGGCGGCCATCTTCCACCCGGGCGACGTTCGCCGTGTGAGCCGCAGGCACTTGCCCACGCGGATCGTGTGCGTGTCGAGCGGCACGATGAGGTGCGAGGCCGGGATGGCCGACCATCCACCTGGATCCACGCCGTCGCGCCGCGTCATCCAGCGGAGAAACAGGTTCAGGCGCTTGCAGGCACCACCGGTGGACGGGCGCGAGAAGAAGTAGTGCACGCCGGGACGCGCCGGCACCACGGAGCCATAGGCCGGCCGCAGATCGATCTCGCGCGCCTCGTTCGAAAACCGCTCGATGGCCGGCCCGAGGTCGGCGTGTTCCGGCAGCAGGCCGCACGCCGTGGCGGCCTCGAGCGAACCATGACGCTCGAGAATGACGCGAAGCACCCACAGGAGCGCGATGAGATCGACGCCGCGGACCCACCGGTGGACGATCGGCTGCAGGGCGCGGCCGTCGCGGGCCGGATCGAACGTCCGCACGAACGCCGCCGGACGGGGGCCCATCACGCGACAAACGGCCTCGACAGAGGCCATCACCGAGGCGACCCGTCCGAAGGCCAGACCCGCGGCCACGAATGCCACGATCTCCCGATCGTCGACCGCGGTGTAGCGACGGACGATCTCCACGGGATCGAGCGCCGATTCGGGGTGATCGAATGATGCGTAGAGCCGATCGAGCGACGTCTTCAACGCCACGGCGTACGCTGCCTGTTGAACCCGCAACGACGCGTCAGCCGGCCAGCGCCGTACGCCCGAGCACCGGCTCGTTCACGTAGACAACGCGCCCGCCGACGATGGTGGCGCCCACGGCGCCCTTGAGTGTCCAGCCATCGAACGGCGTATTGCGGCCCTTCGACCGGAACGTGTTCGCGCGGATGGTGACCGGCGCATCGGGCATCAGGATGGTGAGGTCGGCCGGTCCGCCTTCGGCCAGTGTCCCGCCTGGCAACCCCAGCACGCGCGCGGGATTGGGTGCCAGCAGTTCGATCAGCCGGCTGAGCGGGATGAGGCCCGCGTGGACGAGTCGATCCAGGCACAGCGACACGGCGGTCTCGAGCCCGACGATGCCAAACGGCGCCCTGTCGAACTCGAGGGCCTTCTCGTCGGCGTGGTGCGGCGCATGATCGGTGGCAATGACGTCGACCGACCCATCGCGGATGCCGTCGATCATCGCGGCCCGGTCGGCTTCCTCGCGCAGCGGCGGGTTCATCTTGAAGTTCGTATCGTAGCGATACTCGGCGAGGGCACCATCTGTCAGGAGGAAGTGATGCGGCGCCACTTCCGTCGTGACCGCGACGCCGCGCGCCTTCCCCTCGCGCACCGCGCGCAGCGACTGGCGGGCGCTCATGTGCGCGATGTGCACGCGGCCACCCGTCAGTTCGGCGACCGAGACGTCCCGCTCGACCATGATGGACTCGGCCGCCCCGGGGATTCCCTTCAGGCCGAGCATGGTGGCCGTGGCGCCCTCGTGCGCGACGCCGTCGCCCTTGAGCGACGGATCCTCGCAGTGATCGATGACGGGGATCCCGAACATCGACGCGTACTCGAGCGCCCGTCGCATCAGCTGTGCCGTCTCGACCGGGTGCCCGTCATCGGTAATGGCGACGCAGCCGGCCTTCACGAGGTCGCCGATCTCGGTGAGTTGTTCGCCCTTCGAGCCCATCGACACGGCACCGATCGGGTAGACACGCGACAGCGCGGCCTCGGCCGCGCGCTTCACGATGAACTCGGTGACCGATGCCGAATCGTTGACCGGACTGGTGTTCGGCATGCACGCGACGGCCGTGAAGCCGCCGGCAACGGCCGACGCCGTTCCTGACGCAATCGTCTCCTTGTGCTCCTGGCCGGGCTCGCGCAGGTGGACGTGAATATCGATCAGCCCCGGCGTCACCACCGCCCCGCGCGGCAGTTCGACGACGCGGGCATCGCCGGCCGCGAGGTTCTTCTCCACGCGGGCGATCGTCGCCCCCTCGATGAGCACGTCGAACTCCCCGTTCCGGCCGGCAGCCGGATCGACGAGGTGGACGGATTTGAGCAGCACACGCATCTCGTTGATTCCTCTTCGCGGATTCTCCCGCCTACTTGTCTCCGCTCTCGCCTTCTTCGCCCGCGAGCAGGTACAACACGGCCATCCTGACGGCGACGCCGTTGGCAACCTGATCGAGGATGACCGACCACGGTCCGTCGGCCACTTCGGAGTCGATCTCGACGCCGCGGTTCATCGGGCCCGGGTGCATCACGATGACGTCGGGCGCGGCGCGGTCGAGCGTGCGCGTCGTCAGGCCGAAGAGGTTGAAGTACTCGCGCACCGACGGCAGAAACAGGCCCTGCATGCGTTCGAGCTGCAGGCGCAGCATCATGATGACATCCGCGCCGCTGACGGCCTCCTCGAGCGACGAGGTGAAATGCACGCCGGGCACGGCAAGACCCGGCGGCGCAAGGGTCGGCGGCGCGCAGGCGCGCACTTCGGCGCCCATCTTGGTGAGCAGGAGCATGTTCGACCGGAAGACGCGGCTGTGGAGCAGGTCCCCGACGATTGCCACTTTCAGCCCCGCCAGCCGGCCCTTCCGCTCGAGGATGGTGAAGGCATCGAGCAGCGCCTGCGTCGGATGTTCGTGCGTTCCATCGCCGGCATTCACGATGCTCGCCCGACAGATGCGGGCCAGCTGGTGCGGCGCGCCCGACGACGCGTGCCGGATGACGATCATGTCGGGCGACATCGCCTCGAGCGTCCGTGCGGTATCGACGAGCGTTTCGCCCTTGGCGACGCTCGAGCCCACGGTGGTCATGCCGAGCGTGTCGGCGCTCAGGCGCTTCTCGGCCAGCTCGAACGACATGCGCGTCCGCGTGCTCGACTCGAAGAACAGGTTGATGATGGTGCGCCCACGCAGCGTTGGCACCTTCTTGATGGCCCTGGTGCCGACCTCCTTCATCGCAAAGGCGGTCTGCAGCACGAGGTCGATCTCGGCCGCCGACAGGTCCTCGATGCCGAGCAGGTGGCGTGTCGGGAGTCTCGTGGCGACGACGCTCATCCGTCCACCTCGACTTCGTCACGCCCATCGATCTCGACGAGCCGGACCTGCACGCTCTGCTGGCGCGAGGTCGGAATATTGCGGCCGACGTAGTCGGCGCGGATGGGCAGCTCCCGGTGACCCCGGTCGATGAGCGCCACCAGCTGGATGGCGCGCGGGCGGCCGAAGTCGATCAGCGCGTCGAATGCCGCGCGAATCGTCCGGCCCGTATAGAGGACGTCATCGACCAGCAGGATGAGCCGGTTCTCGATCGAAAACGGTACGTCGGTCCGGCGGATGAGCGGCTGCGGCCCCACGGCATTGCGCCCCAGATCATCGCGATAGAGCGTGATGTCGAGCGCGCCAACCGGAACACGCACGCCGGTGATGCCGGCTATCTCGGCCGCGAGCCGGTCGGCAATCGGCACGCCGCGCGCGCGGATGCCGATGAGCGCCAGGTCCTCGACGCCGCGGTTGCGTTCGACGATCTCGTGCGCGATGCGCGCCAGGCTGCGCGCCATGCGATCGGCGTCCATCACGACCGGCATGACGACGTCTCCTTGTGCGCGGGCCGGCGGGGCGGGAATGGGACGGACAGTTCGGTGAACGATGCACACGCAGGCGCGGCGCATCGACAGACAACAGGCGGCAGGATCATCGGGACACCTCTTTGCGACCTCTCGGGGTCGCGTTAAAGAGCGGGAGTTATCGTAGCACCGACGGCAGCGCTTTGTGGAGCCCGGGGGATGTCACCGCTCGTGGCTGGCGACGTACTTCACCGGATGTTCGATCGTGTAAGTGGGCTGGAACAGGTCGGTTCGCGGGTGCCCGTCCATGTCGCGCCCGACGGGAATACCCATGTAGTACAGGACGGTGGGGGCCAGGTCGACGATCGACCCGCGTGGCAGCTGCCCGGCGGCCACCGCCGACCCGTAGGCAAGCAGGAAGCCGTCGGGACCCGACTCGTGTGTTCCCGTCAGCTCCCGCTCGCCGAGCAGCCGGGCGAGCAGGCGCTTGCCGAGCGGCGTCGGCTCCATGCCGAATCCCGAGACCGCCAGCAGCAGGTCCCCGGGGGCCAGCGCCTGCATGGCGCGTCCCACCTCGGCGTCGAGATAGGCGTAGTAGCGATCGAGCACAGGCCGCACCGAGGCCGACCAGCGCGGATCGCCGAACAGTTCGGGCTGGGCCTGGCGAAGGTAGCCGTGGCCGAATGTTTCCAGGCCCTCGTACCGGACGGCACGGAACCTCGGTGCGAACTGGCGATCGAGCTCGCCGGCCGTTTCCGCGTAGGCGCGATCCCATCGGGCTCGATTCGTGTCGGGCACCGATACTTCACCCTGCGAGAACGGCCCGAGCACCTGATGCCAGGGCTTGTCGTACCAGCGATCGAACGTGTCGCGCGCGACGTCGACGGCCGTCGTGGGGTGTCCCGTGCCCGCATCGGCCAGGCGCATCGGCGAGGATGCGGCTTCGTCGAAGCGATCGC
This sequence comes from Acidobacteriota bacterium, assembly GCA_044507065.1. Classification (GTDB taxonomy): domain Bacteria; phylum Acidobacteriota; class Vicinamibacteria; order Vicinamibacterales; family SCN-69-37; genus SCN-69-37. The sequence continues at coordinate 4,451 of JBIQJY010000035.1, read as the reverse complement.
TCAACACGTAGCCGAGGCCGGCGCTGGCCGGATAGGTCAGCGGCCAGTTCACGACACCCACCGGCACACGGTAGTCGGTGAGGATGTCCCACATCGTACGGGCCCCGAGCGAGGCCGATGTGTGCGGGCGCGCCCGCACGTAGCCCTGCGTGACGAACGCGTAGGCGAAGCAGTAGTCGGGCAGGATATCGACCGGGTCGACGTCATCGTCCCCGATTCGGTACTCGTTCGATGATCGAACGCCATTCTTCTCGGCAAACTTGCCCGTCGCGGCCGCTACCCAGACCGGCTCGATCTGGGTCGGCCGCAGGGTGGCCAGGTCGATCGCGGCGCCGCGGTCGAGCATGCGCGCCAGGCTGGCGAGTTGTCCGGCCGCCACGCGCTGGCGGATGAAGCCGAGCGACGCACCGTCGAGCAGCAGCACCGTGACGCGAGGCACGAAATGGGCCGGCGCCGGCGCCGTCCACCGCGTCGGCGCCTGCACCGCCGTTTCACCGGGCCCCCGCAGCCAGAGCGGCCCGATGACCGATGCCGCCATGACGGCAAGCATGAGCAGGGCCGCAGGCCGGCTGCCGCGCCGCCACACGGAGTACCGCGCGACGGCGACGACGATCAGCACCAGCGCGCAGCCACTCGTCATGAACGCGCCGTCGCGCATCCGGATGGCGGCCGATTCGCTGAGGATGGCGCGCAGGGCGGACAGGTTCGCCCACGTCACGAGCGCCGCCGCCGCGGCGGCTGCCGCCGACAGCCAGGCCAGCAGGCGGACGCTGATCCACGCGGGCCGCAGCGGCGCGGCGGCCAGCAGGTCGCGCGCGATGAGCAGCACGAACAGTCCGCCGGTCACGTACGGGGCGTAGAAGAGAAGTGCGGCCCAGAACCACTGGAGCGCGGTCGTCGAGGCCAGCGACACACGCGGATTGAGTTGCAGCACCAGCACGCCGACGTAGAGCGACACCAGCGCGCCGCCGGCCAGCGCATTGGTGAACAGCCGGACGTAGTGCATGGGCCCGCATCATACGCCGCGCGGCCCCCGGCGGGCTCGGGCGAGGCGATATACTCGACTGTTGATGCCCGTCGACGTACTCGCCGAGGTCGTGTCCAACACGCGCCTGGCCCCTGACTACAACGTGCTGACCCTGGCGGCGCCCGCAATTGCCGCGCACGCGGCCCCGGGCCAGTTCATCATGCTGAAGACGTCCGCGGGGCTCGATCCGCTGCTGCGCCGGCCGTTCTCCATCTTCGAGCACGTCCGCGATGGTGCGGGACGGTTGACGGGCATCAGTGTCCTCAACAAGCGCGTCGGCACAGGGACGTCGCTCGTCTTCGACGCGCGCCCGGGCGATCGACTCGCCGTGCTCGGTCCACTCGGGCAGCCGTTTGCCCCGGTTCATCCGCCTCACGAGGCATGGATGGTGGCCGGCGGTGTGGGCCTGGCGCCGTTCGCCAGCCTCGCCGAGGCCCTGGCCGACCGCGGCACCGCGATGACGCTGTTCTACGGCGGACGCACGTCGCACGATCTCTACTACGAGTCGTTCTTCGAACGCCTCGGGACGCGGCTCGTGTTGACGACCGAGGATGGCAGCCGGGGGGAGCGCGGCCGCGTCACGGCCCCACTGTCGCGCGAACTCGCGGCACGCCCGGGTGACAGGCGCCTGACCATCTACGCGTGCGGACCGACGCCCATGATGCGCGCCGTTGCCGAGCTGGCCGCCGGCACCGGACACCCGCTCTTCGTTTCCCTCGAGCCGGTGATGGGTTGTGGCATGGGCGGCTGTTACAGCTGCGTGGTGCCGGTCCACCAGCAGGGGACGAGCCACTTCGTCCGGTCCTGCCTCGAAGGCCCCGTATTCGACGCGTCCGCACTCGACTGGCCCCGCCTCGCCGCCACGGGACACTGACATGGCCGACCTTTCCACACGCATCGGATCGCTGCAGCTGCGCAACCCGTTCATGTCGGCCTCGGGCTGCTTCGGCTACGGCATCGAGTATGCGAGCGCGTTCGATCTGTCCACGCTCGGTGCCGTCGTCGTCAAGGGCCTGTTCCTCGCCGAGCGGGAAGGACATCCACCTCCGCGCATCGTCGAGACACCGGCCGGCATGCTGAATGCCATCGGACTCCAGGGTATCGGCGTGCACCGCTTCGTGGCCGAGCGGCTCCCCGAACTCCGCCGGCTCGGAGCCACGGTGATTGTCAACGTCTGCGGCACGACACTCGATGAGTACTGCGAGGTCACCCGCATCCTGTCCGACGCCGAGGGCGTGTCGGCCATCGAGCTGAACATCTCGTGCCCGAACATCAAGGAAGGCGGCATCCAGTTCGGGTGCAGCCTCGTCGGGACCCACGACGTCGTCAGTCGCGTGCGCCAGGTGACGTCGCTGCCAATCATTCCGAAGCTCACGCCCAACGTGACCGACGTCGCCTCGTTTGCGCGCGCGGCCGAGGATGCCGGCGCCGATGCCATCTCGCTCGTCAACACGTTCCTCGCGATGGCCATCGACGTCGAGACGCGGCGACCGAAGCTGTCGAACATCATGGGCGGCCTGAGCGGACCGGCCATCCGGCCCATTGCGGTGCGCATGGTCTGGGAGTGCCGCCAGGCGGTGAAACTGCCCATCATCGGCATGGGCGGCATCAGCACCGTGGAGGACGCCCTCGAGTTCATCATCGCAGGGGCGAATGCCGTGCAGGTGGGAACCGCGACGTTCGTGGATCCGTTGATCTGGCCACGGCTCATTTCGGGCCTCGACGACTATCTCGAGCGTCATGGCATTGCGCGGGTCGACGAGCTGGTCGGCCAGCTGTCGCTCGGCACGCCGGAGCACGCATGAACCGCATCCTCGTTGCACTCGATGTCGATACCGCCGAACAGGCCGAGGCACTTGCCGACGCGCTGCGCGGCACGGTCGGCGGCTACAAGATCGGGCTCCAGTTGTTCACCAGCGCGGGACCCGCGATTGTGCGGTCGTTCGTCGAGCGCGGCGATCGGGTGTTCCTGGACCTGAAGTTTCATGACATCCCGAACACGGTGGCGGGCGCCGTGGCGGCCGCCACGGGTTCGGGCGTCTGGATGGTCAACGTGCACGCGGCCGGCGGGCCGGCCATGCTGCAGGCCGCCCGACGGGCCGCGACCGAGGGCGCGGAGCGACGCGGCGGACCCGCGCCGCTCGTGATTGCCGTGACCGTACTGACCAGCATCGATGCCGCGACGCTCGAGGCGACCGGCGTGCGGGACGCGCCGCTCGACCAGGTCGTGCGGCTCGCGCGCATGACCCAGGATGCCGGCCTCGACGGCGTGGTGGCATCGCCCCGCGAGGTCGAGGCCATCAGGCGTGCCTGCGGCACCGATTTCCTCATCGTTACGCCGGGGATCCGCGGCGGCAGCGCGTCGTCGGGCCCCGACGATCAGCAGCGCACGTCGACGCCGGCTGGCGCGATTGCGGCCGGCGCGTCGCATATCGTCATTGGCCGCCCGATCACCGCGGCCGCGAATCCGCGGGAGGCGGCACTCGCGATCGGTCGGGAGATCGCGTCGGTCGCCCCGAGCGCCTGACGCGAGCGGCAACACGATCCCGCGTTACACATCCAGGAGCCGTACACGGCAAAGGGGCGGACCGAAGCCCGCCCCTTTGTCGTCGTGCCCCGCAGAAGGGCGCGTTACTTGTCGGTGATGACGAACTGCCCGCGGCGGTTCTGCGACCAGCACGCCTCGTTCTCTTCCGTGCAGATCGGCCGCTCTTCGCCGAAGCTGACGGTGTTGATACGGGCCTCGTCGACACCCAGGCTCACCATGTAGGTCTTCACCGCGGCGGCGCGACGCTCGCCGAGTGCCAGGTTGTACTCGCTCGTGCCGCGTGAGTCGGCGTGGCCTTCGACGGTCACCCGCGTGGACGTCCATCGATTCATCCACGTCGCATTCTTCTGCAGGCTGGCGCGGGCCGCATCACTCAGGTCGGCGCGATCGTAGTCGAAGCGCACGTTCTCGAGCGGCTGCTGGGCGTTGAGCTGCTCGAGCGACATCTGCGCGAACAGTTCGGCCTCGGTTGGCGCCGGCGGTGGCGGCGGTTCAGGCGCAGGCGGCGGTGGTGGCGGCGGCGGCTGCACGACCGGCGCTGGCGGTGGTGGTGGCGGAGGCGCTGGCGTCGCTGGTGGTTCCCTGCGGCCGCATGCCACAACAAAAACAGTCAATGCCAGAACGGCCGTGAGGGTGAGCGATTTGAACCTGCCTGATGCCATGGTGTGATTCTCCTGCGAGGCAATTCCGTCGCAGACGAGGAATTGGGAGTCAGGCGATACCTTACGATCGGCGCGTACAAGTGTCAACGAATTCACCGGCTTGCAATGCCGCACCGCGTAGAATCGTGCAGCCATGGACGAGATGCTCGCGGTCACGGCCGCAGCCGAGGATCGACACTTCTGGTTCCGGGGCCTTCGTCGCAACGCGCGGTTG
>JBIQJY010000108.1:0-5432 GCA_044507065.1 Acidobacteriota bacterium | reverse complement strand
CTGCTGATTGCCGAGGAGACACTGTCGTTCGAGCGTCGGTTCGCCCTCGAGACCGTCCTCCGGCAGCAGCCGCCCTGGTCCGATCTGCCGGTGCTGATCCTGACGCGGTCGGGCGCGGACTCGGCCGAGGTGGGTGCGGCCGTCGCCGCCCTCGGCAACGTCACGCTGCTCGAGCGGCCCCTTCGCGTCGCCACGCTGCTCACCGCGGTCCGCTCGGCGGTTCGCGCGCGCAACCGGCAGTACGAGATCCGCGGCAACCTGGCCGAGCGCGCCCGGACCGAGGCGCTGCTCCGCGAATCGGATCGGCGCAAGGACGAGTTCATCGCGACGCTGGGCCACGAACTGCGCAACCCGCTGGCGCCGTTGCTGACAGGCCTCGAACTCCTGCGCGTGGCCGGACGGGGGACCCCGGCGGTCCTCGAAGCCGTCAAGGTCATGGACCGGCAACTCGGTCACCTGATCCGGCTTGTCGACGACCTGCTCGAGCTCTCGCGCATCACGCGCGGCGTGATCGAAGTCCGGCGCCAGCCGCTCGATCTCCGCCACGCGATCGACGCCGCGATCGATACCTGCCGGGCCGCGCTCGACGCCCACAGCCACCACCTGCAGGTGAGGATGCCCGAGGCGCCCGTTGTCGTGGCCGGTGATGGCGTCCGGCTGAGCCAGGTGTTCTCGAACCTTCTGGGCAACGCCGCGAAATACACCAATCCGGGTGGGTGTATCGAGGTGAGCCTCGACCAGCAGGACGATCGCGCGGTGGTGACCGTACGCGACAACGGCATTGGGATACCGGAGGCCAAGCTGCACACCGTCTTCGACATGTTCGCCCAGGTCAATCGCTCCAGTCGTCGGTCGCAGGGCGGACTTGGGATCGGTCTCACGCTCGTCAAGAGCCTCGTCGCCTCGCATGGCGGTCGCGTCGAGGCCAGGAATCGCCACCCCCTCCCCGGCACGGAATTCGTCGTCGAGCTGCCGGTTGCCGATGTCCCACTCGAGGCCGAGGCTCCGGCCGCCGTGGCCGGATCGCTGCCTCCGCGTCGCGTGCTCGTCGTCGACGACAACATGGATGCTGCCGATACGCTGGCCGCCCTGCTCGAGGTCCTCGGGGCGACCGTGGAGGTGGCCTACGGCGGCCGCAAGGCGCTCGACGTGGTCTCGACGTTCAAGCCTGACGCGGTACTGCTCGACATCGGCATGCCCGAAATGGACGGCTATGAGGTCGCGCGAACGCTGCGGGCATCACCGAATCATCGCGACCTGCTGCTGATTGCCCTGACCGGGTGGGGACAGGAGCACGACCAGCGTCTGGCACGCGAGGCCGGGTTCAGTCATCACATGGTCAAACCTCCGGACATCGCCGAGCTGCGGCGCCTGCTGTCGGCCGACGTCAGCGCCGCCGGCACCTCCCGGGCGCCAGCACGACGGCAGGGCTGAATCACGCCCCGGGCTCGTGCATACAGGGGTGGTGTCAGGCACATCCGTCCCAAATCGGTGAAACTGTATCGATGCCTGTCTGCCACTTCCACGGCCCGCACGGCGTGAACGCCATTGCGACCGCAGCACGCTCATGAACGGAAACGACAACGTGGTTTCGATCGACATTGAATTTGGCGGCACGACAGTACCGGTGCTGCTCGGAACGGGCCCCGCCTTCAACCGGATGGCCGACGACGCCATCCGCGATCTGGCGCCCGATCGCGTGCTCGTCGCCGTCGACCCGGTGGTGGCCGCGTTGTACGGCGAGGATGTGGAACGCTTTGCCGGGCTCGGCACATCGCCCGGGGTCGTGTACGTCACCCCGGAGGGCGAGGCCAGCAAGACGCTGCCGGTCCTGGGAGAGCTGGCCGAGACGTTCCTGAACGGTGGCTCGACGAAACGGTCGCTCGTGCTGGCGTTCGGCGGTGGCGCCGTGATGAATGTGGCCGGCCTGGCGGCGGCGCTGATCTCGCGCGGCCTGCGGCTCTGCTACGTGCCGACCACGCTGATGGCGCAGAACGACGTCGTGCCGTCGATGAAGACCGCCATCAATCTGTGCAACAGGAAGAACAACTTCGGCGCCTTCCATCCCGCCAGCCTCAACATCGTCGATCCCCGCTATCTGCACTCGCTGCCGGCGCAGGAGCTCGAATCCGGAATGGGCGAGCTCGTCAAGAACGCCTTGATTCTCGGCGGCGAGCACTTTGCCGTGGCCGAGCGCATGCTGGCGGCCGATGCCCGCGAGTCCATGAGCAACGATCTGCTGGTCGAGATGGTGGAGTCGGGCATACGCGCCAAGCTGCCGTCGCTTGCCGTCGACGCGCGGGAGGCGGGTGCCGGCATGATCTTCGAGTATGGCCACACGGTCGGCCACGCCCTCGAGTTGTCGTTTCCGCCGGGCGCGTTGCCGCATGGCATTGCCATCTGTTGGGGCATGCTGTGTTGTTCCTACGTCGCATCACGACTCGGCCTGATGACCACGGCCGAGGCTGCCTGCCACGATCGCCTCGTCCGGCAGCTGGTCGCCGCCCCCCTGCCGCAGCCCCGTCCCACAATCGATGACGTCATGTTCCGCGTGATGCGTGACAGCAAGCGCGGCCTGGTCGGCGAAGCGCCCGACGAATGCAGTTGCGTGCTGCTCTCCGCCATCGGCGAGCCGATAGGCACCAGCACGATGCTTTCGAAGTTCCCGACCGCGCTGGTCATCGACTGGCTTCGGACCCAGGGGCTCACAGACTGATCCCGGCACCGACACCGGCCGGCCCGTGATGCCGCCGCGGAATGCCGCGCGGCGGGCAGGGGAGTCTGATACATTGCGATCCGTGCCACTCCTCGAGCGCGCGGGCCTGCTTGCGGCGATCGTCGAGTCATCCGACGACGCGATCGTCAGCAAGGATCTGGACGGGATCATCACATCGTGGAACCGGGCGGCTGAACGAATGTTCGGCTATACGGCCGACGAGATGATCGGTACGTCGGTGCTGCGCATCATTCCCGACGATCGCGTCGATGAGGAGGCGTTCGTCCTGGGACGGGTCAGGTCCGGGAAGGGCGTCGACCACTTCGAGACCAGACGTCGCCGGAAGGACGGGTCGGAACTCGACGTGTCGCTGACCGTCTCGCCCGTGCGCAACGAGCGCGACCAGATTGTCGGCGCCTCGAAGATTGCCCGCGACGTGACCGAGGACCGCCGGCTGCGCCGCAGCCTGGAGGAGGCCAATCGGGCCAAGGACGAGTTCCTCGCCATGCTGGGCCATGAACTGCGCAACCCGCTCGCGCCCATCCTGACGGCCCTCCGGTTGATGGAAATCCGCGGCGTGGGCAGTACGCGGGAATGCGCCATCATCGAGCGCCAGGTCCGGCACATGGTCTCGCTCGTCGATGACCTGCTGGATGTCTCGCGCATCACGCGCGGCGCGCTGCAGCTGCACCGTCGCCCTTTTGTCCTGGCCGAGTCGGTAGCAGAGGCTATCGACGCGGCGAGCCCGCTGCTCGAGCAGCGCCGCCAGCATCTGACTGTCGACGTGCCGCGTAACGACGACCACATCATCGAGGCCGATCCCGCCCGGATCACCCAGGTGCTGACGAACCTGCTGACCAATGCCTCGAAGTACACGCCGGAGGGCGGTCACATCAGCGTTGCCTCGTGGGTCAGCGGCCGCACGGTGGGAATTCGCGTGTCCGATGATGGTGTGGGCATCGCGCAGGAGGCGCTGGGGCGAATCTTCGACATCTTCGCGCAGGAACGGCCGGCGACGGGCCAGCGTCCTCCGGGACTGGGCATTGGCCTCGCAATCGTGAGGAACCTCGTGCAGTTGCACGGCGGCACGGTGACGGCGCACAGCGACGGGCCGGGGCGAGGATCGACGTTCGAGGTGCTGCTGCCGCGACGCAGCCTCGTCGTGGTCGAACCGTCTCCCGAGCACGTGCGGACGCGGCCGGAGGCCGCCGTCCCGAAGCGCGTCCTGGTCGTCGACGACAATGCCGACAACGCGCTGCTGCTCGCCGAAACGCTCGGCGCGTGGGGCCACGACACGAGGACGGCCAGCGATGGGGCAGAGGCGCTTGCCATCGCCGTCGACTTCGCGCCCGAAGTCGTCCTGCTCGACATCGGCCTGCCCGGCATGGACGGGTATGAACTCGGGCGTGAACTGCGGGACCTCGACGGGTTCGACGCAGTGCGCCTCATTGCCGTGAGCGGCTATGGGCAGGCCAACGACCTCGACAGGTCGCGCGGGGCTCGGTTCGAGGCGCACCTGGTCAAGCCGGTCGATCCCGATGTGGTCCTGGACCTGATCGCGGCCGACCCGGCCGGTGACGAGGCGGGCTGAACGGTGGGTGTGCGGGCCTGGCTGGGTGCCGCGCTGCTGGCGGCGATCTTGGTCGCCGCCTGTGCCCCGGCGACCCGTCTGACAGCGGTGTGGTCGACGGCCGGCACACCCCCGCGGTTCGATCGCATCGTCGTCGTGGGCCTGAGCGCCAGTGACGCTCGCCGGCGGGCGCTCGAAACCGCCTTCACGATGCGCATCGAGGGCGCCGCGTCGTCCCAGCCGCTCCTTTCCACGGAGCAGGCGCCCGACCGCGACCGCGCCCGTGCGGTGGTGTCACCCGAGCAGTTCGACGCCGCGGTCATCGCCCGCTTCGTCGCGATGGATCCAAGCGCAACCTACGTTCCGGGAACGACGTACTGGGGGCCGGCGCCCTACGCCTTGCTCTGGGGTTACTGGACGCACGGCTGGACCGCCGTACAGGAGCCAGGCTACCTGAGAGGGTCGGAACTGGTGGCCCTCGAGACCAACGTGTACTCGGTGGCCAGCGGTGAGCTGGCCTGGTCGAGCCGGAGCGAGACGATCAGCCCGCTGTCGATCGATGTGATGCTCGAGTCGGTCGTCGAGTCGACGGTTCGGCAACTCGAGCGACGGCGCGTGGTGCACTGAGGCGGTGCCGGAGCGCTACTTTCCGGACTTCTTCGGGGCCGTGTCGCCCGCCGCCTTCGCGTCCTTCGATTCGGTCAGCAGCGGCAATGCCTGCCCCTTGGCCGGCGAGAGCAGCCCCGCATTCGTATAGATCATCAGCTTCTCGCGCGTGTCGGTGATGTCGAGATTGCGCATCGTGAGCTGGCCGATCCGATCCTGCGGCGAGAACGTCGACTCGCCCTTTTCCATCGTCAACCGTTCCGGCTTGTAGGTGAGGTTCGGGCTCGTCGTGTCGAGAATGGAGTAGTCGTTGCCACGCCGCAGTTCGAGCGTCACCTCGCCGGTGACGGCGCTGGCCACCCAGCGCTGCGCCGTGCGCAGCATCATCGACTGCGAGTCGAACCAGCGCCCCTGGTAGAGCAACCGGCCCAGCCGGCGGCCGTTGTCGCGGTACTGGTCGATCGTGTCCTCGTTGTGGACGCCGGTGACCAGGCGTTCGTACGCGATGTAGAGCAGCGCCAGGCCCGGCGCCTCGTAGAT
>JBIQJY010000034.1:28228-36837 GCA_044507065.1 Acidobacteriota bacterium | reverse complement strand
GGTCTGAACCACGAAGACACGGAGGCACGAAGGGTTTTTCGCAAGAGCGTTCTCGCCGCGCCCAATGGCGTCGTCATTCCTTCCACGGCTTGTCCTCCGTGGTTTCGTGGCTTCGTGTTGATCGGGGCCGAATGTGCCGCAGTGCGTCCGAGGGGGACTGCGGGCCGAGGGCGCGCGAGCGTGCGGCTGAGGCCAGCGGCGCGCTACACGCTTCTGGAACCCGCTCAGCCCGCGCGAGTGGCGTCGTCATCCCTCCTGAACCGCGTGACCAGCTTGCCCAGTTCGCGAATCCACAGGACCGAGCTGGCCGCCACGGCGCAGAGCACCCAGTCGTCGCCGGCGAGCGGGACCGTGCCGAAGGCGCGCTGCAGGAACGGTGTGTAGACCACCGCCACGTGAAGCGCGAGCGAGGATCCGATGGCCACCCACAACCATACGTTCGTGAACAGGTGGACGAACGCGCTCTGTTCGTCGGACCGCGCGTTGACCACGTTGAACAGCTGGAACAGCATCAGCGTCGTGAACGCCATCGTCTGGCCGTAGGGCAGCGTGCCCGTGCCTTCGAGCCAGCCGCCGGGCATCGAGGCGTCCAGTACGAGCAGCGTGCCGGCGGCCATGATCGCGCCGACGAACACGATGCCGCGCCACATCTGCGGCGTCAGTACCCCTTCACCGGTCGGACGCGGCGGCTCGTGCATCAATCCGTCGTCGGCCGGGTCGAGGCCGAGCGCGAGCGCGGGCGGACCGTCGGTCACGAGGTTGATCCACAGAATCTGCGTGGCCAGTAGCGGCAGGACGACGGCGCCGGTGGCCGCCGCATCGAGCCCGAGCGGCGTGGCGAGCAGGACGCCGAAGAACATCGTGAGCACCTCGCCGGTGTTCGACGAGAGCAGGTAGCGCAGGAACTTGCGGATGTTGGCGAATATCGCGCGGCCTTCCTCGACCGCCGCGACGATCGAGGCGAAGTTGTCGTCGGCCAGCACCATGTCGGCCGCCTCCTTCGAGACGTCGGTGCCGGTGATGCCCATCGCGATGCCGATGTCGGCGCGCTTGAGGGCGGGCGCGTCGTTGACGCCGTCGCCCGTCATGGCCACGACCGCGCCGTTCTGCCGCAGCGCATCGACGATCCGCAGCTTGTGTTCGGGGTTGACCCGCGCGTAGACGGAGACCTCCGCCACGGTGGCCGGCCCGGCATCGGGTGGCAGCGCATCGAGCTCGGCGCCCGTCAGCACGCGATCGTCGGTGGCGATGCCGAGTTCGCGGGCGATGACCGACGCGGTGCGCGGGTGATCGCCCGTGATCATCAGCGGCCGGATGCCGGCGCCGCGCGCGAGCGCGACGGCCTCGCGCGCCTCGGGCCGCGGCGGATCGATCATGCCGACAAGACCGATGAACGTCAGGTCCTGCTCGACGCCGTCGTCGATCGTATCGTCGCCGTTGCCGCCGCTGGCCTCGCCGCGCTCGACGTCGCGGAAGGCCACGCCGAGCGTGCGCAGGGCATGGTTGGCCAGGTCGTCGTTGGTCTGCAGGATCGCCGCGCGGCGTTGCTCGGTCAGCGGACGACGGGCGTCGCCAACCAGTTCGTGCGTGCAGCGCGCCAGCAGCACGTCGGGTGCGCCCTTCGAGAGAAGGATGGCGCCGCCGGGCGCGTCGACCGACTCGTGCAGCGTGCTCATCAGCTTGCGCTCGGACGAGAACGGCACCTCGCCGATGCGGGGCAGTCGCGCGTCCTGATCGTCGACGCGGATACCGGCCTTGCCTGCCGCGACGATCAGCGCGCCCTCGGTGGGGTCGCCGTGAATGGTCCAGCGCCCGCCTTCCCGGACGACCGTCGCGTTGCTGGCGCGTTCGCCGGCGACGAGCGCGCGGTTCAGCTCCGCGGCAACCGGACCGTCGACCGTGCCGCCGCCCTCGCGTTCGACGGCGCCCTCCGGTGTATAGCCGGATCCGCCCAACGTCACGCGCCCGCTCGCCGTGACGACCAGGCGCACCGTCATCTCGTTCCGCGTGAGCGTGCCCGTCTTGTCCGACGCGATGACGCTGGCCGATCCGAGCGTTTCCACGGCGGCCAGGTGTCGCACGATGGCGTTGCGGCGCGCCATGCGCTGCACCCCGATCGAGAGCACGGCGGTGACCACGGCCGGCAGCCCCTCGGGCACGGCGGCCACGGCGAGCGCCACGCCGAGGATGAGCACGTCGAAGAGCGCCGACGCGCTCCGCACGTCCTCCACGACGAGAATGGTCGCAATGATGACGACGGCAATGACGGAGACGGCCGCGCCAAGCACCTTGCCGGTGCGATCGAGTTCGCGCTGCAACGGCGTGGTTTCGTTGCGCGTCTCCTTCAGCAGTCCGGCGATGCGGCCCATCTCGGTCCGCATGCCCGTCGCCGTCACCGCGGCCATTCCGTGTCCGTAGGTGGCGGCCGTGCCGCTGAAGACCATGTTGCGCCGGTCGCCTACCGGTGCATTGCCGTCGACCGGCGTCACCTGCTTGGAGACCGGCAGGCTCTCGCCGGTGAGCGCGGCTTCGGCCGTGCGCAGCGAGGCCGACTCGATCAGCCGACCGTCAGCCGGGATCGTGTCGCCTTCCTCGATGACGATGATGTCGCCGGGCACGAGGTCGGTCGAGGCGATGCTGATACGCTGGCCGTCGCGCACGACCTCGGCGTCGGCCGCCGACATCGCGCGCAGCGCGGCCACGGCCGCTTCGGCCCGCGATTCCTGGATGTAGCCCATCGCCGCGTTGAGCAGCACGACGGCGAAGATGGCGATGGCCTCATAGGGCAGCGCGGCGTCGCGCTCGATCGCCCAGAGCGCTGTGGAGATGGCCGTCGCGATGAGGAGCAGGATGACGAGCACGTCCTGGAATTGCGCCAGGAAGCGTCGCCAGGCCGGCGTTGGTTTCTCGGAAGCGAGCTCGTTCGGGCCGAACCGTTCGCGCCGCGCTCGCGCATCGTCGGCCGAGAGTCCCGTCGTCGCGTCGGTCTCCAGCGCGGTGATGACCTCATCGATCGTCGCCTGGTGCGCGATACTTGGGGGCGACTCTTCGCTGTCGACGGTGGCCACGTGGTGCTCCTCGGAGAGGCGGGGGTGCCTCGTGATGGTATCGCACCGGTTCGAGGCGTTGTGCCGGTCGTCGGCTTGAGCCCATGACGCATACGGACACCACATCGCCCGATCCGCCCCGCCTGTCGCGCACGACCCGTGTGCTGGCGCGCGTCCGCGGCATCGCGCGATGGACGGCCATCGTCATCGTCCTGCTCTTTGCCCTGATTGGATTCCTGCAGACGACACGCGGAACGGCTGTCCGGCACGTCGAGGGCGTCGCGGGCGATCAGGCCCCGGTCGCCGTTGACGAGCCGCACTTCCCGCTGGCGGTGACGATGCTGAGCGGCGCCTGGGTGACCGAGGGCCACCACGTCGAGATCATGCTCGACGGCGACGGCACGTATCCGAGGCTCTGGGAGGATCTGCGGGGCGCAGAGCGATCCATCACCCTGCAGATCTACTACGGCACACCCGGCCGGATGGCGCAGGAGCTTGCGGCCATCCTCCAGGAACGCGCGCGTGCCGGCGTGCGCGTCGTGCTGCTTTACGATGCGTTCGGCACGATTGACATTCCGGCCGATGCCAGGCGGCGGCTGCGCGAGAGCGGCGTGATCGTGCAGCCGTTCCGGCCGATTCGTCTGCAGACGCTGCACCTGGCCCAGAACCGTTCACACGTGCGGGGCATCGTCATCGACGGACGCATCGGGTGGACCGGCGGGTTCGGGATCGATGACAAGTGGTACGGCGACGGCCGGACGAACGGATCGTGGCGGGAGACGAACGTGCGGTTCACCGGCCCGGCCGTGGTGCAGCTGCAGGCCGCGTTTGCGACCGCGTGGGTCGAGGCCACCGGCGTGCTGCTCGCCGGCCGGACCGACATCGCGCGCGAAGAGAAGGGCGTGACGGCTGGCCTGCTCTACACGACGCCGACGCTCGGGAGCACGTCGGCCGAGCGGTTCATGGCGCTGTCCATCGCGGGCGCGCGCCGGTCGCTCTACATCACCAACGCGTACTTCGCGCCGGACGCCAGCTTCGTCGACCAGCTCGCGCGGGCCGCGCGCAGCGGCGTCGACGTGCGGATCCTGACGTCGGGACCCCTGACCGATGTCGGCATCGTGCGTTACGCCGGACGGGCCTGGTATGAGACGCTGCTCTCGGCCGGCGTGCGCCTGTACGAATGGCAGCCCGGCAACCTGCACGCCAAGACCTTCGTCGTCGACGGCCGGTGGGTGTCGATCGGGTCGATGAACTTCGACAATCGGTCGATGGCACTCAACGACGAGGCCATGCTGATGGTGCTCGACGAGGCGGCGGGTGCCCGGATGGACGAGATCTTCTTCGAGGATCTGCAGTATTCGACAGAGATCGTCGCTGACCAGTTCGACCGGCGGCCGTGGTGGCAGCGGATTGCGGAAATCGCGTCGAACCTGGTGACGCGGCTCCTGTGACGCAGGCGCGAGTCGGAGGACACGATGGGGAGAGCGGGATGGATCGCAGCGGTCGTCATGATGGCCATGGCCGCGACCACGGCGGCACAGCAGCCGGCCGGACTGCCGCCGGTGCTCGATCGCTACGTCACCGACGTCGTCCGGCTCGGTGCGTCCGAGCGGGAGCGGCTGCTGGCGGGTCACCCCGTGACCCGGCTGCTCGACGCGGACGAGTCGAAAGAGGTGGCCGTCTTCGGCGCCGTGTGGATCGACGCGCCGCGCAGCGCGTATGTGGCGAGGGTCACCGATATCGAGGCCTTCGAGCGCGGCGGCGCGTTCCGGGTGACGAAGAAGATCAGCGATCCGCCGCGCCTCGAGGATTTCGACGCACTCGAGCTGCCGGCCGAAGACCTTCGCGCGCTGCCGCGCTGCCGCGTGGGGCGATGCGACGTGAAGCTCGGTGAAGCGGCGCTCGAACGGTTCCAGCGCGAGGTGGACTGGAACGCCCCGAATCACGCGGACACGGCCAACGCGCTGATGCGGCGCATCGCGCACGAGTACGTCACCAACTACCTGGCCGGTGGCAACACCCGGCTCGCTGTCTATCGCGACAGCGACCGCCCGACGTTCGTGGCCGGCGAGTTCGAGTCGATGGTCAACGCCATGCCGGCGATCGCCAGCTACATGCCGGACTTCCGGCGCTACCTGCTCGAGTACCCGGCCGTGAACCTGCCCGGCGCCACGTCATTCCTCTACTGGCAGGAAACGACGTTCGGGTTGAAGCCGACCATCCGCATCAGCCACCTGACGGTTCGGGAAAGCGACACCGAGACGGTGGTGGGCTCGAAGATGATCTACGCCAGCCACTACTTCTGGACCGGACTGGAGCTGCGGGTCCTGCTGCCGGATCCGGCACGCGGGGAGGGCTTCTGGTTCGTGACGGTCAACCGGAGCCGGTCCGACGGGCTCAGCGGTTTCACGGGATTCTTCGTCCGCCGCCGCGTGCGCTCCGAGGTCCAGAACGCGTCGCTGGCCTCGCTGCAGATGACCCGGTCGCTGCTCGAACAGTCGGGCTACGAGCGGGCGAGCTCGGTCAGCCGCTGATTGAGGAAGTCGCGCTCGCGCTCGTTGCCGCAGCAGGCAATGGCCGTCGTGCACGCGGCCACTGCTTCGACCCGGCGCCCGAGCCGCGCGAGCATGTCCGCGCGCGCGGCGTGGTAGTGATGCGATCCCTCGAGATCGATCGTCTCGAGCGCGCCGAGCCCGGCCTCAGGTCCCTCCGCCTCGGCCAGGGCCACCGCGCGGCTGAGCGCGACGGTCGGTCCGGGCGCACGCAGCAGTAGCTGGTCGTAGAGCCGCACGATACGCGCCCAGTCCGTGGCGCCTGGCTCGAGTGCCGCCGCGTGTGTCGCGTGGATCGCGGCCTGCAGCTGGTACGGTCCCATGCGGCCGAGCCGCTCACACCTGCGCACGATGGCCTGCGCGTCGGCCAGCAGGTCGGCCTTCCACAGGCTGCGGTCCTGGTCCTTCAGCAGGACCAGCCGGCCGTCCTTGTCCGTCCGCGTCTCGCGCCGCGCCTGAGCGAACAGCATCAGCGCCATCAGGCCCATCACTTCGGGCTCGCCGGGCAGAATGGCGTCGAGTATCCGGATGAGGCGCATGGCCTCGGTGCACAGTTCATCGCGCACCAGCCGGTCGCCCGACGATGCGACGTAGCCCTCGTTGAAGATGAGGTAGATGACGCCCAGCACGGCCGTCAGGCGGGCGGGCAATTCGGGTTCGGCCGGTACCCGGTACGGAATGCCGGCGTGGCGAATCTTGGCCTTTGCCCGCACGAGCCGCTGCGCCATCGTCTGCTCGGAGACCAGAAACCCGCGCGCGATCTCGCGCGTCGTCAGGCCGCCGATGAGACGCAGCGTGAGGGCCACCTGCGCCTCGACGGCCAGCGCCGGATGGCAGCACGTGAAAATCAGCCGCAGGCGGTCGTCGTCCACGACGTCATCCTCGTGTGGTTCGTCGCGCGCCTGCAGCAGCAGCGCCATGGCCTCCGCGTGGCGGTCGTCGCGCGAGGCCTCGCGCCGCAGGCGATCGATGGCGCGGTTGCGGGCCGTCGTGATGATCCAGCCGGCCGGGCTGGGCGGAATGCCGGCCGATGGCCATCGGGCGACCGCCGTCGTGAAGGCGTCCTGGACCGCCTCCTCGGCGAGCGTGATGTCGCCGAGGAGACGGACGAGGACAGCCACCGCGCGGCCGTACTGCTCGCGGAAGACGCGTTCGATGGCCGCGGCATTCGGGGCGTCCATTCACTACTGACCGGACGCTTCGGCCCAGACGATGGGGCGGACCTCGATCGGCAGCGTCGTCGCTCGCGCGAGCTTGCCGGCCCACTCGAGCGCGGCATCGAGGTCCGGTGCCGCTATCACGTGGAAACCGCCGATGTGTTCCTTCAGTTCGAGGAACGGGCCGTCGGTGATGAGCGCCTCGTCGCCCCTGGGCCGCACCACGGTGGCCGTTCCGGCCGGGTGCAGTCCAGCCGTGAACACGGCAACGCCGGCCGCCTTCATGGCCTCGCCCACGGCGCGAACGTCGCGCATGATCGGTTCGAGGACCTCAGGAGAAGGAGCGGGACCGACCGGTTGATAGATGCTGAGCAGGTACTGTTTCATCGTGCCTCCATTCTCCATACGAACGGCACCGGCGCGGATCGACAGGGACGATTTCGGATATTCTCGCGGCCATGATTCCAGCCGGATCCGGGTTCCCGCGTGTCGTGCGGATCGTCGCCACTCTCTGCCTCGCGCTCGCAATGGCTGCCGCGTCGTTCGCGCAGGCTCCGGCCGCGCCGCCGCCCGCCGACCGGTTCGCCATCCCGGCCACCGACGAGGGCCTGCCGGGCGTCGGTCCGATTCGGCGCTACGACTGGTTCCAGAACCTGTGGCGCACGCGGCGCGCGGCGTGGGACGCCTCGCGCGCACGCGACCAGGGCGCCGTCGTGTTCCTCGGCGACTCGATCACCCAGGAGTGGGGAGACGGACTGCCGGCGGCGTTTCCGGGCGTGAAGGTGGCCAATCGCGGGATCAGCGGCGATACGACACGCGGCGTGCTGCTGCGGCTCGACGAGGACGTCCTCGCAATCAACCCCTCGGCCGTTGTCCTGCTCATCGGCACGAACGACCTCGAGGAGCGCGCCACGCCCGAAATGGTCGCGAGCAACATGCGGCTGATTCTGGATCGCCTGACGACGCACAACCCGCGAATGCCGATTGTGCTGTGCCTCGTCTTCCCGAGTTCGGCATCCATGCGTCGTCCGGCAGCGTCCATCCGCGACGTCAACGCACGGTACCTCGCGCTCGTCCGGAACAACGCGCAGGTGATCCCGCTCGAGACCTGGCGGCTGTTTGCGGATGCGGAGGGTGACGCTCCGGCGAGCGAGTTCCCCGACCTGCTGCACCCGAACGCGGCCGGCTATGCGAAGTGGGCCGCCGCGCTGCGCCCCATCCTCGGAACCTACGGGTTCATCGACACGACGCCGGACCCGTTCGTGCCGGAGCCGGGGTTCGAGTTGCTGTTCAACGGCCGCGACCTGACGGGCTGGGGCTATCGGCCCACGACCGAGGCCGACAAGGAAAGCGCGCGCCGCTGGCAGGCCTCCGACCCGAACGCGGCCGAGTGGCCGTTCCTGACCGAGACGACCAGCTTTGCCGGCCGCACCCAGACGACCGACGGCCGCTTCCGCGTGGCCGGCGGCCGGCTGGTGACGACGACGCCGGCGGAGTACCGCAAGATTCAGCAGTTGTGGACCGAGCGCGAGTTCGGCGACGACTTCGTGCTGAAGCTCGAGTTCCGCACCACGCCGTTTGCCGACAGCGGACTCTACCTGCGCCGGCAGCAGCTGCAGGTGCGCGACTACGGCCTGGCGGGACCGTACTCGCACCTCACACGCTACAAGCCGCAGGACTGGAACGAACTGGTCGTGACCGTGCGCGGCAGCGTCGCCACGATCACCTGCAACGGCGAAGTCGTCGAGGCCGCATTCAAGATCCCCGAGACAGGCCCCATCGGCATCGAGGGCGACCGCGGGCAGACGGAGTATCGGCACATCCGCATCGGGCCGGCGACGCCGTAGGGGAGC
>JBIQJY010000034.1:16194-28128 GCA_044507065.1 Acidobacteriota bacterium | reverse complement strand
CGTACAGGGCGTGCCGTGCGCACGGATTCGTAGACGGCCTCGATGACGCGCATGTCGTTCAGCCCGTCGATGCCGTCGGTGAGCGGCGCGCGACCGGCCGTGGCCGCCTCGGCGAGGTGGTCCATCATCGCGGCGAAGTGGTTGACCTGCGGCAGGTCGCGGTCCTCGACGCGCGATCCGCGGATGACGCGCATGCGGAGGCCCGAACGGCTCCAGGCCGGCTCCATCTCGAACGACCCGCGCTCGGCGTGCACGCGGAAGCGATTGAGCAGCGTGCCGTAGCTCGATACGCAATTGGCGAGCACGCCGCTCGGGAAGCGCATCTGGAAGTTGATGGTGTCCTCGACTTCCTTGAAGCGCCGGTCGTTGCGATCGGTCGACTCGAGAGCCACGATCTCCGTGGGCTCTTCGCCCGACAGATAGCGGGCCGCGTTGACGGCGTAGATGCCGATGTCCATCATCGAACCGCCGCCGGCCGCGGCCTTCGACAGGCGCCACTGTTCCGGGTTGCCGATCGCAAAGCCCGCCTCCGCCAGAATCACCTTCGGCTTGCCGTAGGTCTGCTCGCGCACCATCCGGATCATTTCCTGCGTGTAGGGTTCGTAGCGCAGGCGGTAGGCCACGGCCAGCTGCCGGTTGGCGGCCTTCGCCGCGGCAATCATCGCCTCGCAGTCCTTTGCCGTATTGGCCATCGGCTTCTCGACCAGCACGTGCTTGCCCGCCTTGTGCGCGCGAATCGCGTACTCGGCATGCAGGTTGTTGGGGAGGACGATGTAGACCGCGTCGATAGCGGGGTTGTCGGCAATGCGGTCGAACGTGTCGTACGAGTAGAGGCCCGTCTCGGGGACGCCATACTTGGCGGCCGTCTCGCGCGCCTTGGCGATGTCGCCGCTCACGAGGCCCGTTACCTTCGCGTGCGTGGCGCTGGCAAACGCGGGCAGGATGTCGCCGAGCGCAAGGCTGCCAAGGCCCACGACCGCATATCCGAATGGCCGCGGCGCCGGCGCGCCGCCGGGCGCCTGCTGGGCGGCGGGCATGGCCGATCCGATCGATGCGGCAGCCACTGTGGCGCCGGTGGTCTTCAGGAAGTCGCGACGCGTCGATCTCGTACCGGACATGGACACCTCTCTGTGGTTGGGAGGGACATTATGGACCAGGACAGGGCAGATGGTGCGGTTGGGGCGATAGGTGCGGTGGGTGCGGTAGGAAGGTGCGGTTGGTGCGGTGGGGGCGGTTGGTGCGGTAGGGACGGTTGGTGCGGTACGAAAGCACGGTAGGCGCGGTAGGTGCCGTTGGTGCGGTTGGTGCGGAGGAGTGCCGAATGTGGGAAGCGGCGTTGGCGTTCGGGGCGGTGCGGGCGGGGGAGTTGGGTTCTTCAACCGGTGAACCGGCGTCCTGGACTGGGCGTGGTTCTTGCCTTTGCAGCTTGCATGCCTGAACGCCCGGTCGCCGATTCGCCTTCCCCGGATACCGACGACGCACAGAGCGCGTATACGCGCCATCGACTTTCGCTCTTCGTCCTGCTGGCGATGACGACGGTCGGCGTGCTGTTGTGCCTGCTGGTCATCTCGCCGTTCGTACCTGGCCTCGTCTGGGCCCTGTCGCTGGCCATCGTTGCCATGCCGCTCCATCGCCGGGTCCTGCGCCACGTGTCGATGCCGGACCTGGCCGCCGGCATCAGCGTCCTCATCGTCGCCTGCATTCTGCTCGCGCCCACCGTGTTTGTCGCCTGGCAGGTGGGCATCCAGGCCGCCGATCGCATGGATGAGGTCGAACAGATGATGTCGTCGGGCGGCCTGCGCGACATGCTCGACAGGTTCCCACCGGCCGCGCGGCTCTACGATTCGATGAACGGCGGCGACGCATCCAAGCCGGCCGATCTGGCGCCGGCGGCCGGCAGCACGGCAGGCGTCTGGCTGCAGGCGCTCGTTGCCGCGCTCGTCCAGGGCGTCGTGGCGCTGTTCACGCTGTACTTCCTGTTCAGGGACCGCTCGAAGGTGCTCGCCGTCGGACGCTCGTTCATGCCGATGTCCGAGAAGGAGACCGACTACTTCTTCGAGCAGCTTCGCGGCATGACATACGCCACGCTCTACGGCACCGTCGTTGTCGCCATCGTCCAGGGCGTGCTGGGGGGCGTGATGTTCCTGCTGCTCGGTATTCCCGGTGCGCTGCTGTGGGCCGTGGCCATGGCGCTCTTTTCGATGATTCCCTCGGCCGGTGCGGCATTCGTCTGGGTGCCGGTCACCATCGTCCTCGCGGTGCAGGGCGAGTGGTGGAAGGCCGCAGTGCTCGGCGGTTGGGGCACGTTCGTCGTCAGCACGATCGACAACGTGCTGTTCCCGCGGCTGGTGGGCAAGGAGATGCGGCTGCACACGCTGCCGGTGTTCCTCGCCATTCTCGGCGGCCTCGTGATCTTCGGCGCAGCGGGCCTGGTGCTCGGGCCCGTCATCCTGTCGGGTACCATCGCGCTCATCGACATCCTGCGGCGGCGGACCACCCGCGGCCGATCGGCGGTCGAGCCCCGGTAGTCAGCGCGCGCCGAGCGCGTCAGCTCGCGTGAGATCGCGCAGGGCGATCTTCTGGCGCCCGCCATCATCGAAGTTGGCCGGGTCGAGCCACGTGGTGAACGCCCGCGCGAGGCGCGGCCATTCGGCGTCAATCACCGAGAACCACGCCGTGTCGCGGCTCCGGCCCTTGTAGACGGTGGCCTGCCGGAAGATTCCCTCGAACGTGAACCCGAGCCGCAGCGCGGCGTCCCTCGACGGTGCGTTGAACGCGTCGGCCTTCCACTCGTAGCGCCGATATCCCATGTCGAAGGCGTGGCGCATCATCAGGTACATCGCCTCGGTGGCCGCCGGCGTGCGCCGCAGCCGGCGCGAGAAGTAGAGGTGGCCCACCTCGATGCTCCCGGCGCCCGGCATGATGCGCAGGTACGCGCACAGGCCAATCGGCGCGTCGTCATCGGCCGACACAATCGCGAAGACCAGCGGGTCGTCGAGGCGCGACACCTCGGCAATCCACGCGTGAAACTCTTCGCGCGTGGCGAACGGCCCGTAGGGCAGGTAGGTCCAGTACCGGTCGTCCTCGTCGAGCGCCACGGCGTCGTACAGCGCATCGGCATGCTGTGGCTCGAGCGGGACGACGCGGCAGTAGCGACCGCGCAGGGGCGTGCGGGTGGGGGCCGGCGGAGCCACCCATCCGGGAAGATCAGGTCCGATGGGCTGGCCGAAGGCGTTGGTACGGGGCGAGGTCATGCGGCGCATGGTACCGCGCCGCGGCGATGCCCGTCAGAATGTCTGGCCGAAGGCGAAGTACCAGCGGGCCCGCGTGTACACGTCGCGGTTGGTGAGCGGCACGCCGTAGTCGATCCGGAGGACGGCAATGGGCGAGTTGATCCGCAGCCCCAGACCCGTGCCCACCTCGAGACCGCGGAGGCGCATGTCGCGAATGGTGGGGAACACGTTGCCCGCATCGATGAATCCCACGCCGCGCAGCCAGCGCGTGATCGGAACCCGTACTTCCTGGTTCGCCACGAACATGCTGTTGCCGCCCGTTGGTCCGAAGAAGTCCGACGGCCCCAGCCCGTCCTGCGGAAATCCGCGGACCGTCGTGCCGCCGCCGGCGAAGAAGCGGAGGTGCGGCACGAGATCCTGCCCGAGACCGCGGCCAATGCCGAGGCGCACGGCCGAGGCCAGCACCGTGTCGCCGACCGGGTGGAAGTAGAACTGCTGCGTGAGGTAACGCACGAACCGGAGGTCGGAGGCCATCCAGTGCGCGCCGTACTCGACGCCCGATGAATGGAACCAGCCGCGCCGCGCATCCGACGGATCGTCGCGCGTGTCCCACGCATAGGTGGCGGTCAGCCGGCCGATGTCCGTCCGATCGTCGAGCGGCGGGAAGATCGGATCGGGGACAGGGTTCAGCTCGAAGGTGTGGGTCTTCGTGAAGCTGTAGCCCCAGATCGTCGTCATCGAGTCGGCCGGCTTGAAGCGTTGTTCGAACGTCAGCTCCAGGGCGTCCTCGACGAACGGCAGCGCGCCTTCGGGCTCGCGTCGTTCGTGCGACCGCGTGAGGAACACGTTCGACGAGACCGGCAGGCCCGCCAGCCGTGGCAGCGACAGGATGCCGCGCGCCAGCCACCGGTCGAACTCGAGCTGGCCGGCCGCACCGGCGGCCACCGCACGTCCCAGCACGTTGCGGTCGAGCAGGTCGACGACGATGGCCGGCCGGATCTCGCGGCGCGACAGCGTGCGCGTGCCCTCGATGGGTTCGGTGATATCGGTGGCGCGGAACCCATACCGGAACCGGTAGCGCGGCAATTCGCTGACGACGATGGAGGCGGTCACCGGCTGCACGATCGTGTCGGTCGTCGGATCCGGCGTGGCATTCGGCGCGGCTTCGGTGGCGTTGGCGGTGGCCGGCGTCAGCGAGATGTCAACGGTCTGGAACACGCCCGTGTCGTAGAGCCGCTTCTGCGCGGCATAGACGGCGCTCATGTCGATCGGCTCGCCCACGTCCAGGTCGAGCGCATCGACGACCGTCCCGCGCGCCGTGGTGTCCGCGCCGGCAACGTCGATGCCGGCCAGCACTTCCTTCGGCCCTTCCTCGATGGCCAGCACCATGTCGATGCGCGCCGTGTCGGCGTTGGCCGTGATGTCGGTCGTCACGCGGACCTCGTTGAAGCCCTGCTCGAGGTAGGCCACCTCGATGCGGCGGCGTGCCGGTTCGATCGTCGCGGGCCGGTAGGCATCGCCCGGCCCCATCGCCAGCATCTCCTGGATCTCGGCGACGGGGGTGGAGACGGCGCCAGTGATGTCGACGGTCTCGATGAGGAACGGATCGCCTTCGCTGACGGCGAAGGGCAAGGTGGCCGTGGTGCCGTCGAAGACAGGCGGCTGGGGCGCCGCTGACGCCGAGAGGTAGCCCAGCGACTGGTAGTACGCCTCGAGCGCGCCGGCCAGCGCCGCCGGATCCTGCCAGGCAAGCTGTTCGAGCCGCTGCGCGCGGATCGTGGCCAGCAGCGCCTGGTCGGCCACCTGCCGGTTGCCCTCGAACGCGAGCTGCCGGGTGTCGAACCGCGGTCCGGGATCGATGCGCACGGTCAGCACCTTCCCGCCATCCGTGTCGGGCTGGACGGTGACGTCGATTGTGGCCTGCAGGTGATCGCGATCGATCAGGTGGGCGCGCGCGATGGCCGCGGCGTCGTCGATGAGGAAGCCGTCGAAGACCGACCGCTCCCATGCCGTTCGCACGTCCTCGATGACGCCCGACGGCAGCGCATAGCCCTCGACAGCGACTCGCGTCGCCGGGCCGCGTTCGATCGCGTACTCCAGGATGACGCGGTTGTCGGCCGCGCTGGTGCGCCGCGCCGTCAGTCGCGCCTCGAGATAGCCGCGGTCGTGGAAGAAGTCGAGGAGCCGGTCGCGGTCCTCGATCCACCGGAAGTAGTCGAATCGATCGCCGGCCTCGATCCGGAGGCGGCGCCGGAGATCGGCTTCGGGAAAGCCGGGGTCGCCGCTGATGTGGACGGCCGCCACCATGGGATCGTCGGGCCGCGTCTCGGCCGCGGGCCGCGGGCCAGACCGGCCCAGCTCCAGGTCGTGGCGGAACTCGTAGGTCTGGCTGTTGTCGTCGCTCGTCGTCCCGCGCAGCTCGATGTTGCGGATCGGCCGGTAGGCGGCAATCCAGGTGATGTCGCCGCTGTTGCGGAGACTCTGCGAGAAGATCAGCTCCAGGTACCGGCTGAGGTTCTTCGAAACCGTGAGGCGCGTGCCCGGGTCGGACTGCGTGGCGAGCAGGTCGAAGGTCGAGGCCGCGCCGCCGAGCCCGCGCGCCACCTGGACAGAATCGAGACCGATGGAACGTCCCGCGACGCCGAGCACCTCGCCCGACAGCAGCATGATCAACTGGCCGCGCGCCACGTCGCCGTAGGCCATCGTCGATCCGTCGGTCGGCTGTCCGGTGAGCAGGAGCGAGATCGCGTCCTGCTGAGGAAGGCCGGGGCTGCGAACCGCCACGTCGAGGGTCTGCGGCGTGCCGCTCACCTCGAGGGCCACGTCGTACCGCTGGACGCGCGTGTCGAGCGCAAGGTTGATGGTGGGTTCGATGCGCGTGGCGTTGGTGAAGTCGATGGTGCCGCGGCGAACCTGGTAGGTCTGCCCGCCCAGGTAGACTTCGCCGCCCTCACGCAGCGTCAGCCGTCCCGACAGCACGGGCGAGGCCGCGGTGCCAATCACCCGCAGGTTGCTCGCCAGGTCCATGCGCCCGTAGTTGTTGTCGATGTGGATGTCTTCGGCCGACACCACCGCCACGTTGAGCTGCAGCCTGTCGAGCGGCCCGGGCTCCGTGTCGATCGTCGCAATGCGCGGCGCGCGTTCGCCCAGCAGGTCGGTGAGCCGCAGCGCCCGGCGGTAGTCGCCCCGCACGACAGTGACCTTGCCCTCGAGTACCGGCGTCTCGTTGCTGACGCCGAGCGCCAGGTCCGCGTCGATTTCCGTGCGCAGGCCGTCGACGGCCTCGATCGCCAGTTGTCGGCCCGTGACGGTCAACGTGCCGCCCGTCACCGCGAAGGCGGCATAGTCGACCGCGCCGCCCACTTCGATCGTGCCGCCGTTGGCCGACGCGTCGAGATCGTCGAACTGCACGCGGTTGGGCGTGAGGATGATGTCGCCGGCCATCTCGGTGATGGCCAGCCGCGGGTTGCGCAGGATCACGCTCGCATCGGCAATGGCCACCCGGCCCGAGATTGCCGGATCGGCCGTGGCGCCGAGGGCCCGCACGTCGAAGTCCGCGCGCCCCTCCGTGCCCAGTTCGCGCGAGAAGGCGCTGATCATCCGCAGGTCGAACGTGCCGCTCGCGCCCAGGTTGAGGTCCGGCGTCTCGCCCGCGAAGTTGACGTAGCCGGCCACGTCGAACGCCGTTCCCGGCCCGGTCCAGCTCCATTCGACGACGTCGAGGCGCTGATTGACGAAGCGCAGCTGCGTCGGAAACGCCTGCGCGAGCGGCAGGCGCGAGATCTCCACGTCCGCATGCGTCAGCGTGACGTCGGCGGTCACCGTGTCGAGATCGGTTGACGGTGCTTCGAGATAGGCCGTCAGGTCGACACGTCCGGCAAACTCGGCCACCGTCTCGGCCGAGGCGAACGGCTCGAGCGCCTGCGGCGTGATGCCGATGAGGTGCACGTCGGCGCGCGCCGGCGCGCCGGTCAGATCGAGCGATGCGAGGTATTCGGCCGGCAACTGCTCGGCCATCAGGCTCGCCGGCACGTGCGCGGTGGCCGCGATACTCGCGCCCTGCCACGTGCCCGCCAGCGTGCTGACGTTGAGCCACCCGGCCGAGTAGGACGCGCCCATCGAGAGGTCGCTCACCGCCGGCAGTCCGGCCATCGCCAGGCTGGCGTCGGTCAGGCTGAGATACGCGATCACGTCGGGCGCCCGGAACGAACCCGCGGCACGCACGCGAACGTCGAGGTCACCCGCGGCCTCCACCTGTTCGGCGCCCTCCGCCATCCGCACGAGGGGCATCAGGTCGCCAATCGATCCGGTCACCGCTACTTCGAGCGCGTCGTCGGCCTCCGCGCCGGGACCGAGCCGGCCGTGAGCGGTGAGGTCGAGGTTGCCGATGCGCATGGCCACCTGTTCGGCGCCCGCGGTCTGTCCGTCATAGCGCAGCCGCGCCGGCTGCTGCAGCCGGACGGGCAGGCCGTTGACCGTGGCTTCGGCGCTGCCGAGGTCGACCGTCACGGCCATCGATGCCATGTCGTCGAGCCGGCCGCTGGCTGTTGCCTGAAGGCTGAGCGTGCCGACCACCGGCGGCGCCTCCACGGCGGGATCGATCGGGCCGGCCGGCCCGGTCGAACGCACCAGCGCGGCAAGATCGGCGTCGGCAATGTCGACGGTCGCCTCGAACGTGCCCGCCTCGATGGCCATTGCCGTGTCGGCCGTGGCCTGCACGGACGGCAGGGTCACCTTCGCCGTGGCGACATCACCATCGACCGCGAGGTCGGCATGCGCGGCACCCAGTTGATAGGCGTCCCACGTCAGGGTCGAGAAGTCGATCTGCCCGGACGCCCTCGGTGTGTCGATCGTGCCCGATCCGTCCAGGCGCAGATTGAACCGCGCGTCGATCGGGACTTCCGATGCACCCTCCGACGACGCGAGGACGAGCGGGACGATGGCGAGCCCGTCGCCGACGGCGGAGAAGGTGTAGGCGCGGTCGTCGAGCCCATAGCGCCCGGTGATCGACAACCGGCCGTCGGCCTGCGTCAGTTCCGCTGACGGCACCGTCACGACACGATTGGCCAGCTGAGCCTGGAGATCGACGGCAGCAATCGCCTGCCCGGCCACGAGGATGTCGCGCGCCGTGGCGGTGAGGTCGACAACCGGATTGTCGAGCGCGCCGCTTGCGACGGCGTCGATCGAGGCGGCGCCGGCCGGCCGCCACGCTTCCGGCAGCACCGCGGCGAGCGCGGCCACGTCCGGCAGGCGGGCGGCGAGTGTCGCGTCGACGGTGTTGTCGGCGATCCCGACGCGGCCGCTGGCATCAATCGTGTTGCCGTCGACCTCCACTCGCGCCGCTTCAATGACGGCCAATCGCGGTGTGGCGTCGATGCGGGCGTGCACGACGGCCGGGCCCGTCGTGTCGAAGGCCAGGTCCGGCGAGTCGATGCTGCCGGTCACGCGCGGGTTGCCGAACGTGCCGCCGAGCGCGAAGTCGCCGGTGAGCGAACCGCGCAGGCGATCGTCGCCCAGTTCCGGCGCCAGTCCCGCCGCGTGCAGCAGGCGCGCGGTTTCGCCCGCGTCGGCGACGGCCAGTGTGGCCCGCCCGCCGAGCGTGGATTCCATCAGGCGCGACGTGTCGGCAGTGAGTGTGCCGCGTGCATCGGCCTCGAGCGACAACGCGCTGCCGAGCGCCGGACTCGTCGTCAGCCGCCACTGCCTGTCGGCCAGCGTCATGCGCGCGGGACCGGACACCGGCAGCGTGCCGGCACGCCCCGAGGCCGCGCGAAGGGTCGTCGAAACCTCCGCCCGCCCGGCCAGCACGTCGGTGCCCGTCCAGGCAAGCGATGCGGTGCCGTCGGTGAACGACGCGATGCGCGTGGGCGTCGCGGCGAACGCGCGCAGCACGTGATCGAGGTCGATGCCCTGCCACTCGGCCGTGACGGCTGATTCGGTCGCCTCGTCGGTGCCGATGTGACCTTCGGCCGTGAGTTCGCCGCTCGCGGCCGTCAGGTGCAGTCGTTCAATCGTGGCCGTCGTCCCGGTCCACGATGCCTGCGCGTCGAGGGCCACGGCGCCGAGGCCCGGCCAGGTGAGGTCGGTACTCGTGACCGAAGCCGTGACGACCGGATCGTCCATGGCGCCACTGGCCGTGCCGTCGATGGCCAGTCGTCCGGCGGGCGAGGGATCGAGCGCCATCCACGGTGCGATGCGGGCGACGTCACCCTGAAGCTGATAGCGGATGTCGAGTTCGGGATCCGGGCCGAGGACGTCCACGCCGCCGGAAATGCGCGCCTGCAGTTCGGGCGTTTCGATGACGAGCGGGTCGACGGCGAGCCTGGTGCCGTCGAACGACACATCGCCGTCGAGGACGGTCATCGTCGTCGCGATGTCGGCGAACTGGAGCGTCGTCTGCCCGTCCATCGTGAGACGGCCATCGAGCGGGCCGCCCGGCGCACTGTCCATGTTGAGCGCGAGTGCGCCGCTCCGGGCCATGTGCGCGCGTGCCGGATCGTCGTAGCGGAAGGTCAGGCCGGCAATCGACAGCCGATCGATGTACACCGGCCCCTCGAAGCTGCCCTCGTCGTCGTCATCACCGAAGGTGGGGAGGTTGAGTGTGCCGTCGGCTCCGCGGACGATCGTCACGCGCGGTTGCGCGACGTCGAGCGACTGGACGTGGATCCGCCCGCGGATGACGGCCCAGGGGACATTGGCCTCGACCCTCTCGGCCTCGAAAAAGGGAATGTCCTTGCCGTCGGCCGTCACGCGGACGTCGCGCAGGGTCACGCGCAACGCCAGGAGGTTGTACTCGAGGCCGGCTGCCTCGAGCCGCATGCCCTGACTGGCCAGTTGCGCGATGACGTACGACAGCACGCGGCCGCGGGCAAACGGCAGGTGCAGCGCCGCGGTCGCGACGACCAGCAGGCCGAGCAGCGCGGCGATGGCGATCAACCATCGGCGTTTCCAGCGCGGCGGTGGCGGGGCGGTGGCGTCCGTCATGAATCACACGTGAACGAATGGCGGACGTCGGAGAGCGGGCCGTCCGCCGGGGTCCTGGGGCGTCTCCGCGATCAGTTGCCCCGCACCGTGCGCATGATCGACATCACGGCCGGGCGCTCGGGTGCGTTGGGCGCCAGCTGCAGGAAGCGTTCGAAGTTGACGGCCACCCGATCGACCTGCCGCACGCGCGACCACGAGTTGCCCGCGTAGTAGTACGCGTAGGCGAATGTCGGATTGAGCGCGGCGGACTGCTCGAAAGCCTGGGCGGCGCCTGCCCAGTCGCCGCGCCGCGCCTTCACCAGGCCGAGCTGGTAGTGCGCGGCGAAGTCGGCGGGTCCGGCGGCCGGCGCGGGCGCCGCGGCGTTGCGCGCGGCAATCGCGCCCACGGCCTGCTCGGCAAGCGCCAACGCATGGTCGAGGTTGTTGTCGATGAGGGCGGTGGACGATTCGGCAACGAGCCGCCACGTGTCACCGCCGGCGGCCGCCAGCTGCGCGAACTCGGCCCGCGCGGCCTCGTTGTCGTTGCGGCGCAGCTGCGCCTGCGCGGCCAGGAACGCCTCGGTCGGTCCCGCCTCCCCGCGCGTCCGCGCTTCGGCAATCTGCTGCAGGCTCTGGTCGTAGAGTCCCGCTTCGAACGACTGCTGCGGCGCCGGAACCGCGGTGGGTGCGGGCGCCTGAGCAAACGCCGGTGGTACCGACACGGTGCTGATGGCCATCGCGAGTGTCGCGAGACCGAAGATGAACGTCTTCATGGTTGTGCCTCCTGACAGGGGCAGTTCGGGGGGAGCTTCCCTATCTTGGCCGGGCCCGACCACGTGTGGCAAGCGCGGGCAGTAGAATCGGGTTTCCCGTGACTCTGGAGGACGACCGATGGCAATGAGATCGACGCAGGTCGCGCTATGCGCCGCCGTAGTGGTGGCGACGAGCGCCGTGTACGCCCAGGCACCGCCGGCAGTGGTCGAGGCAACCCAGGTGACACCCGCGCCCCAGACACCGACGGTGACACTCGCGCCGGGCCTCCGGCCGGTGCCCGATTACCGGAAGATCGACGCCGAACCGCCGGCCGCGGTCATTCCGGAAGGGTTCACCTCGATCTTCAACGGCCGCGACCTGTCCGGCTGGCGCGTGAGCCCCACGGCCAGGCACGGCGTCCGTCCCGACTTTCGCGTGGCGCACGGCATGATCCTCGGCACGCAGCAGCCGCTCGGCAGCGGCGGCCTGCTGCTGACCGAACGAAGCTACCGGAACTTCGAACTGCACATGGAAGTGAAGCCGGACTGGGGCAACGACAGCGGCATCCTGTTCCGCACGACCGACGAGGGCGTCGCCTACCAGATCACGCTCGACTACCTCCCCGGCGGCAGCATGGGACGCATGATTGGCGAGGGCGGCATCCAGGGCACCGTCAATGCCACGCCGGTCGCCGGGGCGCCGCAGGCCGCTTCGGGCGCCGGGGATACCGATCCCGGCATGGCCGCCTGGAAACGCGACGACTGGAACACCGTGCGCCTGCGCGTCGAAGGCGACGTGCCGCATGCCACCGTGTGGATCAACGGCCAGCTCATCACCGATGCGGTCGACGACCGGAACCACGCGCTCAACGGGATGACCGAGAGCCCTGTCGCGCTGCAGATTCATGGCGGCACGGCGCGCTGGCAGCCCGGCGGGTTCTGGCGCTGGCGCAACATCGCCATCCGCGAACTGCCGGTGCGGTGAG
>JBIQJY010000034.1:0-16094 GCA_044507065.1 Acidobacteriota bacterium | reverse complement strand
CGTGGGCGGCGGGGGAGGGTGACAGAATAGCTGGTCGGCCGCGGTGACGCGGCCGCAGGAAGGAATACGTCGAAATGCTTTCAGCGCACGGGGCCCTCGAACGTCTGCGCGAGGGGAACCGCCGGTTCGCTTCGGACGATCTCACGAGCGAGGCCGCCATCAACACGTCACGCCGCCGCCAGGTGGCCACCAGTCAGGAACCGTTTGCCATCATCCTCGGATGTTCGGACTCGCGGGTACCTTCCGAGATCATCTTCGACCAGGGGCTCGGCGACCTCTTCGTGATTCGCGTCGCCGGCAACATCGTCGCGCCTTCACAGATTGGCAGCGTGGAGTTTGCGGCTGACAGGTTCGGGACGCGGCTCGTCGTGGTGCTGGGCCATTCCACCTGCGGCGCCATCCAGGCGACGCTCGAGGAGCTGGCGCGCCCGTCCGAAGCCCGGTCGCGCAACCTGAGTTCGATCGTCGACCGCGTGCGGCCGTGCGTCGAACCGCTACTGTCGCCCGACGCCGAGCCGCTCGATCCGGCAGAACTGCGCCGCCGCGCGGTCCGCGCCAACATCCGGGCCTCGGTCCGGGACCTGCGCGGGGGCTCCGACATCGTCGAGCGGCTGATCCGCGACGACGGCCTGCTGGTCGTCGGGGCGGAATATTCGCTCGAGACAGGCCTGGTCGAGTTCCTGGATTGAGTCCCGGCGGGCCCGACGGCCCGCGTTCAACCCGCCGGGGAACGCGCCGATTCTGCCAAGGTGGGAATTGCGCGCGGACCTGCGGGTGTGACGAAGCACGGCATGATGGCCGTGTCGGCCCTCGCGGCTGTCCTCGCCTGGGGGATCTCCGTCGGCGCGGCGGGGGATCGACCACCGGCTGAGGGCGCTTTTCCCTCCATTACCGGCCACGTCCGCGTGGTGACCCGATCGTCGCGCCGGCTCGCATCGGCCGGGGCCTACCCGGGCCGCACCGTCTCCATCGCGGCCGATCACGACCCGTCGGAACTCGCCAACGTCGTTGTCTTCGTCGAGGCGCCGCCGGTGGCAAGCACGCCGATGACAACGGTCATCCGCCAGGTCGACGAGCAGTTCGTGCCGCACGTGGTGGCAATCACGGCCGGGTCGACCGTCGAGTTCCCCAACGACGACATGTTGTTCCACAACGTGTTCTCGCTGTCGCGTGCGGCCGTGTTCGACCTGGGCCGCTATCCCCGCGGCCGATCGAAGAGCCGCGTGTTCGACGAGCCCGGCATCGTCAAGGTCTACTGCCACCTGCACTCGCACATGAGCGCGCTCATCCGCGTGTTCGACCACCCGTATTTTGCGATTCCCGACGCCGACGGGCGATTTGCCATCGCGGGGCTCTCCGGCGGCACACACAGGGTCGTCGCCTGGCACGAGCGGGTTGGCAACGTGACGACCACCGTCTCGGTGGCTCCGGGCGAGCCCGTCGACCTGTCGTTCCTCCTGCCCATCTCGGAGGACGAATGATGGCGTTCGGCAGGACGCGCGGGGCGGCCCCGCGGCTGGTCACGAAGATTCTCGGGTTCGGGTTCGGCGTCATCGCCCTGGTGCTCGCCGCCGTGTTCCTGCTGCTCTCGTGGCAGACGCGCGACAGGCTGACGCAGGCAATTGCCGCCAACATGGCGGTGAGCCAGCGGCGTGTGGCCGATCGCGAGGCCGCGCGCCAGCGCGACGACCGCCAGCAGGCCGCCACGCTGGCCGAACATCCCACGCTCAAGGCGGCGGTCGACACCTACCACAGCGAGCGATCCCTGGGCGGCGCCACGGCACAACTGCTCAACACGATCCGTGCGGAGCTCGAGAAGTTACGGCAGAACACGCGCGTGCCGGCGCTGGCCGTCACCGACGTGCGCGGCACGATTCTCGCCAGCACCGGCGTCAACGCGCGCGACTGGCGCGAGGGGGACCAGGTGGCGATTGACGCCGACCTGGCCCTCGAGCCGGCCGCCACGGTGATGGCGCGCGGCGATCGCGTCTATCTGGCGACGGTCGTGCCGTTCCTGTTCGGTCGCGATGCCGTGGGCG
This sequence comes from Acidobacteriota bacterium, assembly GCA_044507065.1. Classification (GTDB taxonomy): domain Bacteria; phylum Acidobacteriota; class Vicinamibacteria; order Vicinamibacterales; family SCN-69-37; genus SCN-69-37. The sequence goes on along the minus strand of JBIQJY010000034.1, from coordinate 14,055 downwards.
ACCTCATCCTGGCATCGCCCATCGACGACGGGTACGCCCGCAACCTCGCACAGGATGCGCAGGCCGACGTTGTCGTGCTCCGCCACGGGCGCGCGATTGCCACATCGCTGCCCGCCGCGCTCGTCGATGCCATCGACCGCGTGACGCTGCCGGCCGATGGCCGGATCGCGCTTGCCGACGACGAGTACGTGGTCCGCCGGCTGTTGTCGGTCGACGCGGTCGACATCTTCGCGCTGGGGTCGGTGAGCGCGCCGGTGCGCGCCGCCACGACCGAGGCCGCCTGGGTGCTGGTGACGATTGGCCTCGGGGCGTTGCTGCTGGCCGGCGCCGGAAGCTGGTGGCTGGCACGCACGGTCGCGCGCCCCATCGACGAACTGCGCCGGCAGCTGCGCCAGATGGCCGACGCCCGCGACTTCGAGCGGCCGCTGCGCCGCGGCGGTGCCAGCGTGGAACTCGATCAGCTGGCCGACACGTTCGACGTGCTGCGCACCGCGGTGGCCGCCGCCGAGGCGGAATCAGAGGCGGCCTACCTCGGCGTCATCGGCACGCTGGCCGCCGCGCTCGACGCCCGCGATCCCTACACGGCGGGCCACTCCGAGCGCGTGGCGCACCTGTCGGTGGCCATCGGCCGCGCCATGCAGCTTCCCGAGGATCAACTCGAGGTACTGCACCTGGGTGCGCTGCTCCACGACATCGGCAAGATCGGGGTGCCCGACGCGATCCTGCGCAAGCCGGGCACCCTCACCGATGAGGAGTTCGAGCAGATCAAGCTGCACCCGTCGCTCGGGGCCCGTATCCTCAAGCCCCTCCACTTCCTGGCCGAACACGTCGCCATCGTCGAACTGCACCACGAGCAGCCCGACGGCCGTGGGTATCCGCACGGGCTCGAGGGCCACGCCATTCCGCTGCATGCGCGCATCGTGCACGTCGCCGACGCGTTCGACGCCATGACCACGGCGCGTGCGTATCGCCCGGGCCGTCCGGCCAATGAGGCGATGGCGGAGCTGTGGCGCTGCGCCGGCACGTCGTTCGATCTCGAGGTGGTGCGCGTGGTGGCGGCCATGCCGGCGTCCGCGCTCACGCGCCTGCCGCCGTCGCGCGACCCGGAGCACGAGTCGGGCGGCGCCGCCGTGGCCGGCGCGCTCCTGCCATTCCGCCTGCGCTCGAACGGCAGCCGCGCGCGCAAGACGGCGGGGTAGCGATGCCGACGCTCTCGCGCGCCGTCCTGTCGTCGTGCGTCATGGTGATGGGCCTGCTGGTCCCGCTGCCGGCCGCCGCGCAGTCCGACACGTCCCGGCGCGTGGCAGTCGACAGCGTGGTCGGCGTCCAGGATCTGTGGTTCGAGTCGCGCGACTGGCCCACGGCCGTCGTGCTCGATCCGTTCGTCAGCGCGCGCATCACACGCGGCCTGCAGGTGGCGGCGCGTCCGAAGCTCTGGCGCCTCAATGGCGAATGGGACCTCGTCCTCGACCAGGCGTCGATCCAGTACCAGCGCCACTGGCACGCCAACTGGCGTGTCGAGGCCGGCCGATTTCCGTCGCCCGTCGGACTCGGGATGACCGAGAACCGCGCGAACACCAATCCCGGCCTGTTGTGGTGGCACCGGCCGTACTACATGCCGCTGCCGGACCTGGGACCGGGCGCGCCGCGCGTATCGCTCGTCTCCGCCACCTACCCTGACGGCCTCGTCGTGTCCGCGTCGACGGCGCAGTGGGACGGGCGGGTGGCCGTGATCGATCGGGCCCCCGTCGAGTTCTGGCACGGCGAGACCCACGCCGACCGGGCTGCGCACGTCGTGGTGGGCGGCGGCATCACGCCGCTGTTCGGCCTGCGCGTCGGTGCCGTGGTCGCACGCGGGGACCTCACGTCCGCGCCCGACGGCCAATACCGGCTGATCAACATCGAGGGCGACTACGCTTTTGCCTACACGCGGGTGAGCGGCGAGTGGACACACGACGTGTTCGACATGCCCGGCGGACGCCGCGTGGCGCGCGGGTGGACCCTGCAGGCGCAGCAGACACTCACGCCGCGGCTGTTCGCCCATGCCCGCGTCACGTCGATGGCGGCGCCCGAAGTGATCGAGGGCGGCCTAGCGGAGCCACGGGCGTTCCGGTCGATCGATGCGACGCTCGGCTATCGCGTCGATGCCGAGTTGACCATCCGGGCCGGGTACTCCGCCGTCGAGGGCTGGCGGGGTGGCGCGGTGGACCATCACGCCGGCCTGTCGCTGATGTGGGCCCGCCGCTGGTGGTGACCGGCCGGGTGTACATTAGTGGGCTGCATGGCCCCGCTTCCTGATTCCCGTGTTCTGCACATCCACATCACCGGTCCTGACCGCGCGGGCGTCACGCACGCACTGACGGGCATCCTGGCGCGCTACGGGGCGCGCATCCTCGACATCGGGCAGGCGGTCATCCACGACGCGCTCGCGCTTGGCATGCTCGTCGAACTGCGCGAGGAGATGAAGACCTCGCCGCTCTTGACCGAGCTGCTGCTCGAGGCGCACGAACTCGGCGTGCAGGTGCGGTTCACGGCCAGTTCGGGCGCCGACTACAACGCCTGGGTCGCCGGCCAGACCAAGGGGCGCTATCTCGTCAGCGTGCTCGGTCCGGCGCTGTCGGCCACGCACCTGTCCGACGTGAGCGGCGCGATTGCCGCCGCCGGACTCAACATCGATCGCATCGACCGGCTGTCGGGCCGCACGCCACTCGATCCGGTGGAAGGGCAGGCGCGCATCTGCGTGGAACTGGCGGCCTCCGGGCTGCTCGCCAGCGAGGGTGACCTGCGCGCGGCGCTGATGGCGCTGGCCGCGCGGCACGATGTCGACATCGCGTTCCAGCACGACACGGCCTATCGGCGTCATCGGCGCCTCGTGGCCTTCGACATGGACTCGACGCTCATCCGAACCGAGGTGATCGACGAACTGGCGAAACTGGCCGGCGTGGGACCGCAGGTGCAGGCAATCACCGAGTCGGCCATGCGCGGCGAGGTCGACTTCCAGACGAGCTTCCGGCAGCGCGTCGCGCTGCTCGAGGGCCTGCCCGAATCGGCGCTCGAGCGTGTCATCCGCTCAGTGCCGCTCATGGACGGCGCCGAGCGGCTCGTCACGACGCTCCGCACGCTCGGCTACAAGACGGCCATTCTGTCGGGCGGCTTCACGTTCGTGGGCGAGGAACTCCAGCGCCGGCTGGGCATCGACTACCTGCGCGCGAACGAACTCGACATCCGCGGCGGCGTGGTTACCGGCCGCGTACGCGAGCCGATTGTCGATGGCCAGCGCAAGGCGGAGTATCTCGCCGAGATCGCGCGCGCCGAAGGCCTCGACATGGAGCAGGTGATTGCGGTGGGCGACGGCGCCAACGATCTGCCCATGCTGGGACTGGCGGGTCTCGGCATCGCGTTCCGCGCCAAGCCGGTCGTCAGGCGGAGCGCCCGGCAATCGCTGTCGACAATCGGTCTCGACGGCATCCTGTACCTCATCGGCGTTCGCGATCGCGAGGCGATGACGGCCGCCGACGTGCGGCCGCCGGTTCCCGACCTCCTGCCGCACAAGTCATGACGTTTGCAGGCCGCTGGCCCGGGGCGATGCCGGCGTGACCCGCACGCGATGGATGGCCGCGGCGCTTGCGGCCATGCTCGCCGGCTGCGGCACGGCGCCCGTCGACCGTGTCCTCGTCTTCGCGGCCGCGTCGCTGCAGACGGCCCTCGATGACATGCGCCCCGACCTCGTCCGCCTGGCGGGCGTCGAGGTGCGCGCGTCCTACGCGGGCACATCGACACTGGCGCGGCAGATCGAGTCCGGTGCGCCCGCCGATCTGTTCATCTCCGCCGACGCCGAATGGATGGACTACCTCGTGGCGCGCGGCGCGGTGCGGCCGGCCTCGCGCGTGGCCGTCGCCGGGAACGCCCTGGTGCTGGTGGCGCCGGCCGCGCACGCGCCGACGCTCACGATCGCGCCAGGCTTTCCGCTGGCCGGGGCGCTTGGCGACGGTCGACTGGCCATGGCCGACCCCGACGTCCCGGCAGGCCGCTACGGCCGTGCGGCCCTGACGACGATGGGGGTGTGGGACGACGTGGCGGACCGGATCGCACCGGGCGAAAACGTTCGCGCCGCGCTGCTCCTTGTCGCGCGGGGTGAGGCCCCGCTTGGCGTCGTCTACCGCACCGACGCCCACGCTGAACCCCGCGTGGCCGTCGTCGACACGTTCCCCGCTGGATCGCATCCACCGATCGTCTATCCGGCGGCGCTGACGGCGACGGCCGCACCGGCCGCCGCGCGCGTCCTCGAGGCGCTGCGTTCGCCGGAGGCTGCTGCCGCGTTCAGCCGTCACGGCTTCGCGCCGGCGCCTTCCGGGCCGTAGGGACACGACGTCGAGGTTTCGCGCACAATGGGCACATGCGCACACGACGACACACGGTGGCGGCCGGCCTGGCCATGATCATCGGAGGGGCCGCGGCGTGCGGTGGCGGTGGTGCGGCGGAACCGGCGGCGCTCCCGACCGGCGCGACCTATGCTGCCGAGGTGGAAGCGTGGCGGGCGAAACACGAAGCGAGTTACACGCTGAACTACTCGACGATTGCCGGCTTGTACCGCTTGAAGCCGGGCGTCAACACCGCGGGCAGCGACGCGGGTCACGACGTCGTTCTGCCGGCGCCGGTGCCGGCGTCGATCGGCCATTTCGTGCTCGACGACGGCGCCGTGCGGTTCGAACCCGATGCCGGCGCACCCGTGCGGCTCCGCGACGCACCCGTCACCGCGCCGGTCGTCCTGCGCGACGACAGTGCCGCCGAGGTGGATGAACTGTTCATCGATGACGTCCGGCTGGTCGTGCACGCAAGCGGCGACCAGCAGCTGATCCGTGTGCGAGACCCGAACGGTCCGCTCGCCACCGGCTTCCTCGGCTTCACCTGGTTTCCGATCGACGAGCAGTATCGGGTGACAGGGAAGTGGATTGCGGATGCGGCGCCGGCGCCCGTGCGCGTGCCCAACACGTTCGGCGACCTCGACGAGTTCACGACCGAGGGCGTTGTCGAGTTCGGTCTGCTCGGGCAGACCGTGCGGCTGCGGCCGTTCACGACGCGCCCGAACCGCCTGTGGTTCGTGTTCCGCGACGGGTCGAGCGGCCAGGAGACCTACGAGGCGGCGCGCTTCCTCTACGCCGACCTGCGCGCGGACGGCTCGGTCGTCCTCGACTTCAACCAGGCCTACAACCCGCCGTGCGCGTTCAACCCGTACACGACCTGCCCGATTCCGCTGCCCGAGAACCGCCTGACCTCCATCCGGATTCTCGCCGGGGAGCAGGCCTATCCCGTGAAGGTGCCGCTCGCGGTGGACCTGCCCTGACCGTGCCCGCCAGCATGACCATCGAGACTCCCCCGACCATCTCCGAGGCAAGACGCCGCCTGCTGCCGGCGCGCACGCTCCCGCTCGTCTACTTCGCCGGTGCGCACGTCGCGCTCGCGCTGGCCCTGGCGATGCTCGTCGCGATGCCCGACCTTCCGGGCGCCTATCACTACCACCCGCGCTTCATCGCCCTCCTGCACCTGCTGACCGTCGGCTGGATTTCCGGATCCATCCTCGGCGCCTTCTACATCGTGGCGCCGCTGGCTCTCGGCATGCCGTTCCCGGCGCGCCTGCCCGACGCGCTCGCGTGTGGATCGTTCTGGATCGGCCTGGCCGGCATGGTTGGCGGGTTCTGGCAGGGCCGTTTCGAGGTGGTGGGCATCGCGTCGCTGCTCGTGATTGCCGCGCTGGTCTTCACGGCGATACGTGCGGCCGCGGGCCTTGGCGGGGCGCGCGTGCCGCAGGCCGTCGCGCTGCACGTGGTGCTCGCCTTCACGAACGTGGTGGTCGGCGCCATTGGCGGCACGCTGCTCGCGATTGGCCGGTTCGACGGCGGCTTCGACATCTCGCCCATCGCCCTGGCCGCCGCGCACGCGCATTTCGCGGTCATCGGATGGGCCGTGATGATGGTCGTGGGCCTGTCCTATCGCCTGGTGCCGATGTTCCTGCCGGCCGCGCCGCCGACCGGATGGACGCTGGCGCTCAGTGCCATCTTCCTCGAACTTGGCGCGGTCGCACTCGCCTGGGCGTTCATCTTCGGCGAGAGCCTGCTCGTGGGCATCGTGTCGGTGTGTGCCGGGCTGGGCGTCTTCGTCGAGCACGCGCGCCGCATCCCGGCCGCGCGCCGCACGCGCCCGGCCGAGATGCAGGGGCGCGACTGGTCGAGCTGGCAGACGCACGTCGCGCTGCTCTACCTGCCGATCGCATGCGGCCTCGGCATCTGGATTGCCGTGCGCGGGACGACCGACGGCTGGACGTGGGCGTACGGCGGTGCGGGTCTGCTGGGCTTCGTGGCGCAGATGGTGGTGGGCATCCAGGGACGCCTGCTGCCGCTTCACGCGTGGTACCGCGCGATGGAACGGCGAGGCGGCACGCCGCCCGATCGCTCCGTCCATCGCCTGCCCGTCCGCCAGCTCGCGCTGGCGATCTTCCTCCTGTGGCTCGCGGGTGTGCCGGCGCTCGTCGGCGGGCTCGTGTTCCAGGCCGCGTCGTTCATTGCGGCCGGCGCCGGCGCGCTGCTCGTCGCCGTGGTGCTGCAGGCCGTGCACGCCGTCGCCATCGTTCGCCGCGCCGATCTGCCAGCCTGACCGGGCGGATCGCGGCACCCGATTCGGCCGCAAGCAACAAGGTGTGCCGGGCGCGACCGGACGGTAACCTGTACTCCATGAACACCCGAGGCAACGCGACGACGAACGACGATCAACGGTGGGCGGCCGTCCTGGCGCGCGACGCGGCTGCCGACGGGACGTTCTTCTATTCGGTGCGGACCACGGGCGTCTACTGCCGGCCATCGTGCGCCTCGCGGCGGGCCAACCCGGCCAACGTCCGCTTCCATGCGACAGCGGCGGATGCCGAGGCAGCGGGCTTCCGTCCCTGCCGGCGCTGCCGGCCCGACGCCGCATCCTCGCTCCAGGAACGCGCCGCCATCGTCACGCGGGCGTGCCGCGCGATTGAATCCGCCGATCATGTTCCGTCGCTGGCCGAACTGGCGGCTGCGGCCGGACTGAGCCCGTGGCACTTTCACCGCGTGTTCAGGGACGTGACAGGGCTCACGCCGCGGAGATATGCCGCGGCCCGGCGCAGCGCGCGCGTGCAGGGGGCGCTGCGGAGGACCACGACGGTGACCGAGGCCATCTACGAAGCCGGATTCGAGTCGAGCGCGCGGTTCTATGCCACGGCGAACCAGGCGCTGGGGATGACGCCGCGCGACTATCGCGCCGGGGGGGCGGGCCTCGTCGTGCACTTCGCCGTGGGGGCGTGTTCGCTCGGGGCGGTCCTCGTCGCGCAGACCGACAAGGGCATCTGCGCGATCCTGCTGGGCGACGACGCCGGCGCGCTCGTGGAGGAACTGCAGGAGCGGTTCCCGCGCGCCGAACTGGTCGGCGGCGATGCGGCGTTCGACGAGACGGTGGCGCGCGTTGTCGCGTTCGTCGATGCGCCAGCCGGTCCGTTCGACCTGCCGATCGATGTGCGCGGCACGGCGTTCCAGCAGCGCGTCTGGCGCGCGCTGCGCGACATTCCGCCGGGCCAGACCGTGAGTTACGCGGACCTGGCCGCCCGCATCGGCGAGCCGCGCGCCGTCCGCGCCGTGGCGCACGCCTGCGCCAGCAACCCCGTGGCCGTCGTCATTCCCTGCCACCGCGTGGTGCGGCGCGATGGCGGGCTGGCCGGCTATCGCTGGGGCATCGACCGCAAGCGGCGGCTGCTCGAGAAGGAACGGACGTAGGCCGCGATCATCGCGCCCGCAGCGCGGCCTGTCCGCGCCGCACGTGTTCGATCGAGGTGGCCAGCACGCGCATCGATTCCTGTGGCGCGTGGAAGCCCATCGAGTTCTCGGCTTCGACGAAGTCGAGCAGGAACTGCGCCTGGCGCTGTTCGTCGCGGGCGCGGTCGACTGGCGCGCCCGTCGCGCCGGCCTCGACGGCCCCGCGGATGTCGTCGAGCAGCGAGAGCAGCGCGTCCATGGCGGTGTTGCGCATCTGATAGGTGCGGTCCTGGATCGTGTGCACGCGTTCGCGCAGTTCGTCCGCCGACCAGCGGTGGCAGGTCTGGCACGAACGGTCGATGTTGAGCAGCGGGCTGCGCACCTGGTGGTCGCTGATCTTGAACGCGCCCACGCGCTGGTAGGGCATGTGGCAGTCGGGGCAGGCGACGCCCGAACGCGCGTGCACGCCCTGGTTCCACATCTCGAACTCCGGGTGCTGCGCCTTGAGCGTCGGGGCCCCCGTTTCCGCGTGCTCCCAGTCGCGGAAACCGTTTTCCTGGTAGTACGACAGGATCTCGTCGGCCTTGAGCCCCTTCGCCCAGGGGTAGGTGAGTCGCTTCTCCGGACCCTGGAAGTAGTACTCGACGTGGCACTGGCCGCACACGAACGCGCGCATCTCCTGGCGGCTGGCCATCGTGTTGACGTCGTAGTCGGCCACGCCCTGCGACGCCTTGAGCGTGCGCATGCCCTCGATGAAGCCGGGGCGCGTCACCCGCAGGGCCATCGTGTCCGGCGCGTGGCAGTCGATGCACGACACCGGATGCGTCACGTGCGTGCGCGCCTCGGAATACGGCATCTGGTTCATCCGCTCGAATCCCTTGATGAGGTCGCCGTCGCCAAGCGTCTTGTACGGCACGTAGACCGATGCGTGACAGTGCATGCAGGTGCCGGGCTGCTGCACGACCTGCTGCCGCTCGGTGAAGGTCTGGTCGTCGAGCATGTAGGCGTGGCCGCGTTCCTCGCGGAAGTCGGTGGCAAACGCATACCCCGCCCACATCCGCCTCAATCGCGGGTCTTCCTCGAGCCGCGACTGCGACACGATCGAGCGCGGGTCGGCCTCGGTGGGGGTGCGTGGCAGGGCCTCGCTGCCGCCGTAGCGCGTGCGTTCCTGGTCGACGGTGCTCCGGTAGCCGTCGTACTGCAGCGGGAAGTTCCGCGCCCACACCGCCGGATCGTCCGTCTGGTCGTCCAGGTCGACGACGCGGAAGAACGGATGGCGCGCTTCCTGCTGCCGCTCGAAGATGTTCATGAGCAGTGCCGTGACGCCGGCGGCGGCCAGTGCGCCGGCAATGGCGGTGTAGATGACGAGTCGGGCGGTGCTGCGTTGGGCCATGTCAGTGGAGGTGTCCCACGTTGCGGTGACAACTCGCGCAGCTGCGCGCATCACCGGGGACGGAAGTGGCATCGATCGCGTGGACCAGGTCAGCGTGGCACGCGCGGCACGCCTGCTCGGTGACGCGTGCGTTGCGGGGCGTGATGCGGATGGGATCCGGAAAGGTGCCGGTCGTGAAGTAGAACGAGTGCCAGAACCCGTTGATCGCCTTCGTCGTGTACTTGCCGACGACGCCTGGCGGGGTGTGGCAGCTGTTGCACACGGCGACGGCGCGGTGGCTCGACTTCACCCAGCCGTCGTACTGCTCGTTCATGACGTGGCAGTTCGCGCAGGCCTCGGGACGGTCGGTCAGGTACGATGCGCCCCGGGCGTAGATGAACGTGTAGCCCCCCAGGCCGAGCAGCAGGCCGAAGACCAACCCGATGGCGATCGCGATCCTCGTGCCCACGTCAGCGGCAGTATAAGCCGCGCCGGCTACCGTCGGAGGATTCGCCTGGCCGCGCGCACGAGGGCCGCGGCCTCTGCGTCGGTGCCAATCGTGATGCGCAGGTAGTCGCGTACTTCCGGCGCGTCGAACCAGCGGACGAGGATGCGCTGGTCGCGCAGGCGCTTCAGCCACGTGCGTGCGGCGAGCCGCGGTGGTTTCGCCAGGATGAAGTTGGCCTGGCTCGGCAGCACCTCGAAGCCGAGCGCGGTCAGGTCACGCGTGAGCGACGCGCGCGTGGCGATGACCTTGCGGAAGATGCCGCGGTAGTACGCCAGGTGCCCGAGCGTTTCGACAGCCGCGATCTGCCCCAGCCCGTTCACGTTGTAGCTGTCGCGAACCGTGTCGAGGGCGGCAATCAGGTCCGGGTGCCCGACGACGTAGCCCACGCGCTGGAAGCAGAGCGAATAGGCCTTGGAGAACGTGCGCGCCACGAGCACGTGCGGATGCGACAGGGCCAGGGGCATGGCGTGGCCGTCGGCGAAGTCCACATAGGCCTCGTCGAGCAGCGTGACGCCGCGCTGCGCGCGACAGAGCGCGTCGAGTTGCGCCACGTCGTAGCCGCGGCCGCTCGGCGCGTTGGGCGTCGTGACGAACGTCAGCGCGGCGTCGAACCGCCACCGGCGGCCGCCTCGCAGCGCCGCCACGTCCGGCAGGCCGAAGTCGGGCCGCAGCGGGACCGCGTTGCGCACGGCGCCGTGCGTGTCGGTCAGCACGGGATACAGCGAGTAGCTCGGCGTGAAGTACTGCACGAGCGTGCGGCTGTCGACGCGCCGGCCGGCCGGGCGCGGCGCGGGTTCGACGAACGCCCGCACCGCCAGCGCCAGGCATTCGTCCGAGCCGTTCCCCACGAACACGTGCGCCGGCGTGCAGCCGTGCAGGCGGGCGATGGCCTCCCGCAGCGGCTGGGCGGTGGGATTCGGATAGAGGCGCAGCCGCTCGTCCACCGCGCGGCGCACGGCGGCCAGCACCCGCGGCGACGGTGGGTACGGGTTCTCGTTGGTGTTGAGCTTGATGAGACCCTTCGTCTTCGGCTGTTCGCCGGGGACGTACGGGTGGAGCGACCGGACCAGGGGGCGAATCAGGGAACGCATGCGACCTGTCATTCTACCCGTCGGCGTCGTGCGTCGCCGGCCGCCGGGGTCCGCCGCCGCGGATGATCCTGTCGCTTTCCCGTCAGTATCTCGGCACGGTCGGATCGACCTCGCGCGACCACGCGTCGATGCCGCCGCTCAGGTTGTAGAGCCGCGTGAAGCCGGCGCGACGGAAGTGCTCGGCCGCCGACTGGCTGCGCACGCCGTGGTGACACTGGAAGACGAGCGGCCGCGCGCGGTCGCCCTGCATCAGTTCGTCGTGCAGCGCCTGGTCGACCAGCACCGAGCCTTCGATGCGCGCGATGGCGCGTTCGCCGGGCGTCCGGACGTCCAGCAGGGTGATGGGCGGATCGGCCTCGAGCAGCGCGGCAAGCTCGGCGGGTGAGATCTGCACGATCTCGCGCGGCGCGTTGGGGTTGTCGATGGTGAAGGCGCCGCCATCGGGCGCCGCCGCGTCGAAATCGAGCGTGAGGCCCGCCGCCCGGGGCACGCTGGCGGCGTCGATGATGACGGTGATGGCGTTGGCCTCGAGGGCCGTGTCCCCGTCGGCGGGATCGTCCAGGCGGAGGTCGTAGTGGAACGCCTCGTCGATCGCGATGCGCAGGCCGCGCAGGTCGGAGTCGGCAAGCGCCGCTCGCACCGCCGCGGCCGCCGCGTCGGTCAGGTGAATCTCGGGATGTGCCATGGTCCCGTCATGGTGACACACCCGCCGCCCTCAGCGGTGCCAGCCGAGGTCCACCGACACGAACAGCGTCCGCGGTGCGCCGGGGGCGAACTCGCGTCCGCGCTGGAGGGTGTACGACGAGCTCTCGGCATACCGCGTGTCCGCCAGGTTGAGCAGCCGCACGTTCAGCCCGACCGAGTCGTTCAGCCGCACGCGCCCGCGCAGGTTCAGCAGCGTGTGGCCGTCGTAGCGTTCCGTGTTCTCGGCGTTCATGAAGTAGGCCCCGAGCCGGGTCACCTCGAACGAGGTGTCGAGCCACGAGGCGGGCGTGGCCGTGATCGTCACGGTGCCGATCGTGCGCGGCGCCGTTTCCATCTCCCGGCCGCTGTAGTCGAGGCCGGCCGCCGGATCGACCACCCAGTCCATGTAGCGATGCCGGGCGTAGGACCACGCCGTCGACACGCGCAGCCGCCGGTGGGCCTGCACGGCGCCCGAGACCTCGATGCCGACGTGCCGGGTCTCGCCCGCGTTGACCGCCTGCGTCGATCCATCGATCGGATCGCGGAACGACAGGATGTCGTCGTGCTTGACCAGCCGGTACACCGACGCGTCGGCGTTCCAGGTCAGGCCGCGTCCCAGGCGGATGCCACCTTCGACGTTGCGCGCCTTCACCGGCGCCAGGTCGATGGTGTTCCGCGCCGATCCTTGGCGGAACAACTGGCCCTCGGAGGGCGCGCGAAACGCGTCGCGGTAGCTGGCAAACAGGCTGACCGTGTCGGAGGCCTGCCAGGTCAGGCCCAGCTTCGGCGTCGGGCGCGTGAACCGGCGCGACCCGTCGTCGGGCCGGCGATGGCGCGCGGTGGGCGCCGATTCCAGCTGGTCGTCGTAGTCGTAACGCGAGACGTCGAACCGCACACCCGTCTGCGCGCGCAGCCGCGGCGTGATCGACCAGTCGATCTGCGCGTAGGGCGCGACACTCTGGTAGGTGACGTCGTAGTCGTAGACGGTTGCGCCATCGGTGTACGACGAGAAGACGCGCTTCCCGTTGTCGGTCGTCGTCGTGCCGGGGATGACGATGTGTTCGAGGCGCCAGCCGGGACTGACGTCGACGTCCACGCCGGCCACGAGCGTCGCGCGCGCGATCGGCAGGTCGCGCTGCACCTTCGCCAGCACGCCGTAGGAGGCATTCGCCGTCGTGTAGTCGGTGGGATCGTAGGTGAGCGACCAGTTGGCCAGCAGGCCCATGCGGTCGTAGCGGACGTAGGGAATCAGGCTGTAGCTCGTGGCGCCGGCCACGCGCGTGTAGTCGACCGAGGCGCGAAAGGCGAGGACGTCGCGCCGCGAGATGGGCGTGAGATTGCGCGTGGGGTTCGCCAGGTAATCGTCTTCCTGCAGCGCCGAGCTGCCGGCCGTCTGCTGGTCGATGCGGCTGAACGACACCAGCGTCTTCATCAGCGAATTCGACGCTCCGGCGCGATCCCATCGCAGCGTGGCGCTCTGCCTGTCGTAGCCGGTGGCGTCGCGCCAGCCCGACGTGCGCGTGAGGTTCACGTCGGCGCGCACGCCCTGTCGGCCGCGAACGAGATTGCCGCCGGCCAGCACGCGGGCCCAGCCGGCGCTGCCGCCCTCGAGCGACACGGAGTACCCCGGCGATTCGAGCGACGACCGCGTGAGGACGTTGACCACGCCGCCCACCGCGTCACTGCCGTAGAGCACCGACCCCGGTCCCTTGGTCACCTCCACGCCGGCCGCGCCCGGCAGGTTCACTTCATAGAGCGCGTTGTGGTTGAAGAAGCCGGTCGATCGTGTCGGCACGCCGTCTTCCAGATACAGGTAGACGGCGTTGGTCGTCAGCGGCTGGCGGATAGCCGTCTGGTGCCCCTCGCCGCCCGTCGTGTTGACCCACACGCCCGCCACCTGGCCCAGGACCTGGCTCGGATGCGTGGGGGCCAGCCGTTCGATCGTCTCGCGCGAGACCGTGCCGAGCGATGCCGGCGTTTCGCGCACCAGTTGCGGTCCGCGCGTGTCGGTCACGGTCACCTGTTCGCTGAACGTCATGTCGACAATCAGCACGGGCGGTACGGCGGCATCCGCCGGACGCACATCCACGGGCGTCGCACGCATGCCCGAGAGCGGCGCCAGCGCCACGTGACAGACCGCGCGGCCGTTGACGCCGTCGACCTGAATCTCGCCGCGCGCATCCGACACGCGCCGCACAGGATCCTCGCCCGCGCAGCCCTCGACGACGACCGTCATGCCGGGGAGGGGGAGCCCGGTCGTGTCGACCACCCGCACGGTGAGTGTGGCGACCGGTTCCTGCGCCTGGAGCGCGCTCGGAACCACGGGGTGGATGAGGGCCGCGGCCAGGACGAGGCCGGCGACCGGATGTACGAACAGACGCTTCGATCTCACCCCACGATCGTAGGAGTTCCGGCCGAGTGAGTCGCTGTGGCAATTTGTCGCACGATTCGACTGCCGCCGCCGGGCGGTATCATCGCCGCACAGATGCCTGCGTTTCACGAGCCCGCCCAATCGCCCACTGGCCGCGCGGCGCTCGTGACGGCCGTATCCTGGCTGGCCGAGATCGACGGCCTCGACGGGGCGCCCTTCGACGCGGTCATCGGGTTCGGCATGTTCGATCTCGCGCTGCC
>JBIQJY010000033.1:0-39028 GCA_044507065.1 Acidobacteriota bacterium | reverse complement strand
GACCGCCAGGCTGGCGTCAGTCGGTGGGGTGAATCACGAAGACACGAAGGCACGATCAGCGGACCTTGTAGGACACCGACATCCCCTCGCCGGATGGCGAGACAATCGTCGTGTACAGCCCCGGGTGCGTGCGGATGGTGGCGAGAAAGTCCTCCATGCCCTCGGGCTTGTTCACGACGTTGTGCGCGAGGAACAGTCCGCCCGGATCGAGCCGCGGGAAGACGAGATCGAAGAAGCGCTGGTAGTCGGGCTTCCATGCGTCGAGGAACACGAAGTCGAACGTGCCCGGCAGCGTCGGAATCACGGCAAACGCGTCGCCCTCGACGACCGTCACCACATCGTCGAGGCCGGCCCTTCGGATGTTGGCGACGGCTGTCTTCGCGCGAGCCGGATCGTATTCGATGGCGACCACGCGGCCGCCCGTCTCACGCGCGCCAAGGCCGAGCCAGATGGCGCTGTAGCCGCTTGCCGCGCCAATCTCGAGGATGGACGTCGCGCCTGTCGAGGCCGCGAGCGTGCGCAGGAACCGGCCATCCTCCTCGGAGACGGCAAGCTGACCCGCGTCGGCGGCACGAATGCTCGTGATTACGCCTTCGATGCCGGGCGTCAGCGCGCCGGGACTGCCGCCAGACGACGCGGCGGCCATTGCACCGGCTTCGGGCGGCGCGGCCGACGGCGTGTCGCACGCCGCGGCGGCGACAGCCACGACAATCAGAACGGACAGAAGAGCGATTCGGCGCATGCGACATCCTAACCGCTCAGGTATTCGCCGGGATGAGGCGCCCGATATAATCGCGCGGCAATGCGATCGATCCCTGCTGTCCTCCTGCTGCTCGCATGGAGTGTTGCCTGTGGCAGCCCCACGGGGCCGACACCACCGCCGCCCCCCGGACCCGTCGGTCCGGCCACACCACCCGTCATCAAGTCGATCTCAGTGCCGGCGGCGCGCGTCGAAACGGGACAGGACATCACGATCACCGCAATCGTCGAGGACGCTGAAACGCCGCTGGATCGGCTGGTCTACAAGTGGACCGCCAGCGCCGGCACCATCACCGGCACCGGCGCGAGGGCCACGTGGCGCATGCCGGCGGGCATCACGAAGGGTGTCGACGTGACAATCGCCCTCACCGTCGTCGACACTTACGACGCAATCGTCGGCAATCAGGTCGTCAAACGCGACTTCACCGTGACGGCGACGTCGACGGCATTCCGCGTGCACGATTCGGTCGCCGAGCAGAAGGAACTCGCGCGCCGCTTCCTGATCGATCTGTTCGGCAATTCCGCCGTCGCACCGCTCGACTGCCTGGTCGACTTCAGCGAAATCGGCCGGTGCCGCAAGGGCAAACAGGATGAACTCGCAGACATCGAACGCCACCGTGACGACTACGTGGTGCTGAGCAAGCGCATCATCAGCCAGGCCGTGCAGTCGACGGGGCCCGACGAGGGCATCGTCCGATCGGTGTCCGAGTTCATCGACCGGCGGACGGACACCGGCGCGGTGGGAACGACGTGTGGTGTGTTCGTGACGACGACGATCTACGACGCCGGACGCTGGTGGCTCTGCGAGAGCACGCTCGATCGCGACGTGCGGCCCGACTGCAATACGGGTGGAGTCTCGCGCATCTGGGGCCTGCGCGGATAGCCGTGCGCGCAGCGGGCCTCGTGGCCCGGCTCGAGCGTCGGGCCCGGCTCAGGACGCCGAGGCGGGCGCCGGGGCGGCCGTTTCGCCGTCGGCCCAGAACTCGCGATCGTTGTCGTCGATCTCGGCCAGCATCTGTCCGCGCAGGATCTTGTCGGACATCGTCAGGCCCTGCCCGATCGAGTGGTCCATGTTGTTGTACCAGAACCGGCCGCTGCGCCCGGCGAGCAGCAGGTTGCGGTACTGCCCCAGCGCCTTGAGATTGCGGGTCAGCTGATCGAGGTAGTCGAGCGTGTAGATCGGATAGGTCTCGGGAACCGGCTCGATGTGCACGTCGAGGATGTCGGCCGGCGAGTCGATCGTGCCGGTGCGCACGAGATCCTTCACGATGGCATCGGTGAACCGCTCGGGATGGGTCCACCGCTCGTCGCCCTTGCGACACGTGAACTCCACACACAAGCCGTGCGTGCCGGCCGGCGCCGTCGTCGGCGCAAACGCCGTGGGCGCCGAGACGCGCGAGAAGATCTCGTCGCCGCCGTGGTAGGTCCACTGGAAGTTGTGCTTCAGCGGCCCCTTCACCTCGAAGTTGTAGAAGATGGTCGACAGGTACCCGAGCGTGATGCCCTCGATGCCGACCAGCTCGTTGAGCTTCGTCATCGGCGCGGTCCACACGATGTGATCGCAGTCGATGCGGCTGCCGCCCGCCGTCACACCCACGATGCGATCGCCCTCGACGTGAACGGCCTCGACCGGCGCGCCCAGCCTCACCTCACCGCCACGCTCGCGGATGATCTCGTCGAGCCGGTCGGAGAACCGCCCCACCCCGGTCGGCGGATACAGGAACATCGTCTCGACCGGCTTGGGCAGGAACGTCGTCCGCAGCAGCGACCAGAGCGTGTCGGCCGACGCGCGTTTGTCGATGACGGCGCGGTTGACCCCCGCCCGGGCCCAGTCGCGGTGCAGTTCGGCCGGCGAGTGGAACAGGAACTTTTCGGTGTACGGCTTGAAGAACACCTCGTAGAGGGTGCGGCCGTACTTGTTGAGCACGTCGGCCTCGAACGACTCCCCTTCGACCTTCGGCCTGTGCAGCAGGTCGATGGCGCAGCGCACCATCATGCCGATGGGCATCGACAGCAGCACGCTCGGCCGCAGCGGCCACTCGTGGAACTTGCCGAACATCCGCGCGCCGCTCAGCCGCGGGATCTCGATCGCCTCCTCCTGGAGGATCTGCCGGATGAAGTCCGCGACGCGGGGGTTCTCGGTGTGAAAACGGTGCGGGCCCACGTCGAAGTGGAACTTGCCGTAGTGCCACGATCGCCCGAGGCCGCCGACGAACGGATCGCGCTCGACGACGGTCACCGCCCGCTGCTGGGCCGTGAGCTGGTGCGCGATGGTGAGGCCGGCGACTCCGGCGCCGACAATCAGGGTGTGGGGTGCTCGTGACATGAATTCCGGGGCGGCTCGAACCGAACCAGTGTATCAGGGCAGCCGGGCCGAGGGCACCGGGCGCACTTCGAAAACGTGGACGGCCCCTCGCCGGAACGGGGTTCCGAACAGATCGGGCCGCGTCCGCCACCGCTCGGCGATGGCCGCATCGTCGGTTCCGTCGATCCAGAGGTAGTCGATGCCGAGGCGCACGGCCTCGCGGTGCGCCGCCTCCACATCGGCCTCGCCGAACAGCGCGTGCACCGCGTCGCTGCGCCGCGCGTATTCGGGCGTGTCGAGCAGCGAGATGGGCTGCCCGGCCGCCGACCGTCGACCGGCAAATGACGGGATGAGCGTCCACTGGTCGCGTCCACGTACGATGGGGTCGGCCTGGACGATGGCGTCAGCCGGCGTCGACGTGCGGATCCATCGCAGGCCGGCCTGCTGATCGGTCGAAATGGGAATGGTCCAGCGAAACCCGGGCCCCATCTCGCGGTTGTCGACGTCCTGCGCGTTGAACGTGTCGATCACGGTCGTCGGCGCACCGGCCAAGACGAGCACGGTGACGAAGGCGACGGCCGCGGCACGTGACCTGTCGGCAATCCGCGCGACGCCCACCGCGGCGAGCATCGGCAGCGTGATCTGGAAGATGTTGCCGGCGCGGAATCCCACCCACGCGATGTCCGTCAGGCTGACCAACCACGCCAGCCCGAGCGCCACGACGAACGCCGGAATGGCGACCCAGGCCCGTCCCATCGGCATCCGGCGGTCCGGCCAGAACGCAAGGGCCGCCGGGACCAGCAGGCCGCCGAGCGACAGCACCAGCGTGAGGATGGGCGCGTTGGCGCCAAGGCCGCCCCACCCGATCGTGACCGCATCGCCGGCGCCGCCGCCCATCTGATTGAGCACGGTCCAGCCGAGCGCGACGGCGACCGGCCCCACGGTCAGCGCCTGATCGGCCAGCCGGCGGGGCGACAGCCTGCCGCGCGCCATCGACCAGATGATCACCAGCCCGTGGATCGCGCAGAAGGCGGCCCCGAGAAACGGGTTCATCGCGACCGACAGCGCAAGGAACAGTCCGGCGGCGAGCATGACAGGGCGACTGGCGATGGCGCCCGCGGCAACCGCCACGAGTGCGAGCAGCCCGAACGTGAAGGACGTGGCGTGCTGCGGCGTCCACCACATCGACCGCACGAGGCCGTCGATCCGCAATCCCTGGAAGCGCCAGTTGGTGACCGCGTCGATGTTCAGTCCACGGACTTCCTGCGCGATCTGCGCGAACGATGCACCATTCGCCCAATAGCGGCCAATCGTGTAGGTGCCCTCCCAGCTCGGCGCCATCAGCGCCAGCAGGCACGCGGCAAATGCGGCGCCGCTGCGCCCGGTCACCGCGCGGGTGCCAAGGAAGATCACCGAGAACATCAGCAGTGCCGTCGCGATGGCCGTGAACTTCAGCGCCGTCTCGGTGGAGACGACAGGCGTGGACGCCGGCCCGGACAACACGGCCGGCACCATGAAGTACGTCCAGTAGTAGTGAATAGGCTCCGGCGCCAGATAAGGATTGACCGGCGGCAGCTCGAACCGCGCCAGTTCCTGGGTCATCGCCATGTGCCACACGAAATCGGCGGTGAAGTACGCGCGATAGCGACGTGCCCCCGTTTCGTCCGGCTCGCCGACACGGCTGAATGGAAGGATGACGAAGACCGCGACAATCGCGAGGAGGGCCAGCCACCATCGGGTGTCCGCCCTGGTCCATATCGGCAGGGTCACGATGGGATCGCGGCCGGATTTGCGCCCCCACGCCCACGAGCCCGTGGCAAGCACGGCCCACGCCACGCCAAACGCCACCGGGTGTCCCACGCCGAACCACGCTGGTACCCAGAAGGCGAGGGCCGACAATGCGCAGCCCGTGAGCGCGCCGGCCACCCAGCCGATCGGCTGCCGGCGACCGAAGATGCGCCACCCGATCGGCAGGCCGGGCGCACACGCCAGCAGGTACAGGACGGCGTAGAAGGACATCCCCATCATTCCGGCTAAGAGAGTAACGTGAGGGCCCGGCGTCGCGCTTCCGGGCCGTCGCCGATTGTGCGATGATGCGCACCTCTACAGCAGATTGATCCGCTCGATCCAGGGCTGCGGCGCCGAGAGGCTCGCGCGCGAGGGAGTTCGCGATGATGCGACTGGGGTTGGTCACCGGGCTCTGCGTGATGGCGGCAACGGGCGTCGTCTGGCCGTCAGCCAGCCAGGGACCGGCCGCGCCGGCGTGGCAGTACGGATCGGTGGCACCGCTCGAGCCCGACGCGCGCGGGTGGGGCTGGCAGGCGCGTGCCTACGTGAACCCCGACACGCCGCGGCCGTTCTACAACCTCGCGAAAGAGCGGTTGTTCACCGGCAGCCAGATCACGAGCTACACCATCGGGTCCTACGATCCCGACCTCTACTGCGAAGTGACGAAGCACTTCGACTACGTGTGGTTCGAACTGCAGCACAGCACCATGTCGTACGACGACGTGCGTCGGATGATCCAGACGTGCCCGCGCGAGGGCGCCGCGCCGATGCTGCGGCTGGCCGACGCGCTCGAATCGAGCATCCAGCGCGCCACCGACCTCGGCGCACTCGGCATCATCGTCCCCACGGTCGACGATGCCGTCGAGGCACGTGATGCGGCTCGGTTCTCGCGGTATCCGCCGTTCGGGCGCCGCAGCGCCGGGGGCGGGGCGTATCGACAGATCTGGAACGTGCCCGGCATCGACTACCGTGCCACCATCAACGACAACATGCTCGTGATCGTGATGATCGAGACGCTCGAGGGCGTGGCCAACGCCGATGAGATTGCCGCGGTGCACGGCGTCGACGCGGTCATCATCGGCAACAACGACCTGTCGAACTTCTCGGGCTGGGCGCAGACCGATCCGCGGTATCAGGACGCCGTCACCGTCGTGCACAACGCGGCGCTGCGCGCCGGCAAGTACTTCGGCAACGCCGGTGCGCAGTACCTGACCGGACACCGGCTGAGCGCGGGCACGCGCATCGTGCAGAACGGTCCGGCGCGCGACGGCTGGACGTTGCCGTCACGCGGCGCGAGGCCGCCGGTCTCGCCGGCACCCTCGCGTCCGGATCCGGCAGGCGGACACGGCGCCGACGAAGAGCCGGTCATCGGCATGCCAGGCACCGCAGCCCCGGCCGGGCGCCCGGCCACAGGCCCGTAGGCAGCCGCAGCCGTCAGTCGAACGACTCGATCGACCAGCGGCCCCAGTAGCGCACCAGCCAGCCGTGATTGCGCAGCAGCGCGGCGACGACCTCGTCCTTGAGGGCCTCGTGGCCATCCATGCGCACGACCAGCGCCGCGCCACCCTGTCGCATCGCCTCGTCCGCGCGTCGATGTGAGTCCCCGGCTTCGAGCACCATGAACGCCTCCATGTTGCGGAGGCGGCGTGCGGTGATGCCGTGACGGTCGGCTGGCAGATCGAGCGTGTCCGCACCTTCCTCCCCCACGAAGAGCTCGATCGCCTCGTCGGCCAGGCCGAGGGTGCGCAGATCCTGCACCGCCTGCAGCACGTCGGCACTCGATCCGAACATCGAGGTGATGCGGTTGAGCGGGACGAACATGTAGCCGTACGTGTGCGGATCCGGGTTTACCTGCGTCATGACGATGTCTCCGGTGGGGGAGTCTTCTGTTCGTATGCTACCCGCAGACGAGCCGGGCGACCATGGAGCGGTGTGACCGCGGTGTGGCGCGTTCTGCCACGGTCTGGCACTTTCTCCCGGTCGCACCACGGGTGCGCGTCGCACGTGAGGGCCGCATGACACGACCTGGCGGCGGCACGGGTCTTGAACAGGGAAGGGGCATGCGCTGGACGCTGTTCGCCATGCTCGCGCTGGGGTTCCTGTCCTACACGGCCACCATGGTGGTTGGTGCCTGGCTGAATCCCGACCGGGCGCCATCCCGATATCGCGGGCGGGCCGTACGCAGCGTCGCGCCTGTGAAGCCGAGGCCGACCGCGGCTCCCGTCGCGCTCGTCATGTCCGGCACCAGCGGTCCCATGGAGTCGCCTGCCATGCGCGAGACGTCAGCCCACAGCTCCTGAAGCGTCCGTCAACCTGAACAGGTACTCCAGCGCGCGATCCTGATCGATGAAGAACGGGCTCGTGGCGATTGTCACGAGTGACGCCGTCGGCAGGTGGGCGTCGACAAAGCGACGCACACGCTCGAAGTCGATCGAGGCAAGCTCCGGCGCGAAGTAGTCCAGATCGATATTGAGGATCGTGTTCCGTCGGCCGGCGAACCGGCGGTCGCCGAGTCCCACCTCGCCAGTCACGAACAGCGCATCACCCACAATCCCGATCTGCTGCGCCGGCACGATGTAGTTACCGACGTTCAGCACGAAGTTCGTGTACCGAAAAGCCTCGGCCGGCGTGAGCACGGCGCCGGGCGGGTGGGGCGGCACGCGTGTGTCGCGGTGCTGGTCGAGATGGACGAGAGTGGCACCCGGCTCGATCCGGCCGTCAGCCATCGCCTCGCACCAGAAATAGAACGCGTGATTGTGATTGTCCATCACGATGGTGGGCACGCCCGCCCACTCACCCTGAACGATGTGCGCAAGTCCCGTGCACGAGTGAAGCACGCCGTGCTCGTCGACATCCTCGAAGACGACCTCGCTGCCCCGCTCCACGCTGGCAAGCGGACCGTAGCGCCGTGCCGGGACCCACAGCGACGGCGATGGCCCTCGCCTCTCGTAAGCGAACGCGTTGTTGCCGACGGGGGCGTCGATGCGGAAGGGACGCGTATAGTCGACCGGCTGCGGCTCGTGCGTCATGCGCGAGCGACATTGTCGCGAATCCCGCCCCGCCGCGCCACACGGCTGCTATCGCCACCCGAGCTGGACGACCTCGAAGTCACCGGCCGTCAAGGCGCGAAACGCCGGATTGAGCCGGTCGTTGTTCCAGCGCGGATCCATGGCGCCGCTGATGTACATGTCGGATCCGTTGTCGGCCACGATCAGTCCGTAGCGCTGCATCGCGCGGAAGATGCGTTGCAGATCGGGTGGGAATCCCGACAGGTCCTTCGAGGCCTTCAACCGCAGGCGCGCACCAAGCGGCAGCGCGCCCGCCGTGCCACCCGCGCGATGCGAGGCCGGCCAGACGTAGCCGTTCGTGGCGCGCACGGTGACGCGGAAGGCATGGCGGATTTCGCCGCTCATCACCTCGTCGTACCGCACGAGCCCCGGCAGGATTGCGAGACCGGCCGCATCGGCCGACGTCCACCCTTCAGGACGCCGCGCGAAGCTGTCGAGATCGAAGATGGCGCCCGACCCGGCTTCCCATCGTCCGGCACCCACGTTCCAGCGCGCGGCATACAACTCGTACAGCAGCCAGCGATCGCGGTCGACGATCAGCAGGTGGCGATCGCCGCTCGTGCCGCCACCCGGCGTGCCGCCCTCGATGTAGTTGGGCCGCGTCTTCGCTTCCTCCGGAATGGGATATCCGTCGAGCCCGCCGATGCCGCGATCGCTTTCGGATCCATAGGCGACAAACGTCACCGGCACGCGCGGCTGATCGCCGCTCACGCCCACGTACGGAATGCCGTAGGGCGGCGGGCCGAAATCCGGGTGCAGCCGCCGTGTCCGCCCGATGAAATCGATGTACGCATTCGACGACGGGTCGAGCGGTGCCGTGCTGATGTCCTGGGCCCACCAGTGTCCTGCTGGTGAAAGCGGACGGCCCCCGAACGCGTCGTTCAAGGTGACGGGTCCTGTCGGCGCCGGCGGCGGCGGAGGTGGAGGCGGCGGCCCCGGCGGCGTTGGCGGCACGGGTGGAGGCGGGGCCGGCGGCCCGGGATTGTCGGGCGCGTCCGGGTCCTCGGGGTCCTCGGGATCCTCCGGATCCTCGGGCGCTTCCGGACCTTCCGGATCTTCGGGATCCTCGGGTGCTTCGGGATCGTCGGGGCCCTCGGGGTCTTCAGGCCCTTCGGGGTTCCCGGGATCATCGGGCGCTTCGGGATCGGCGGGTGCGCCAGACGGTCCTCCCGGCGCGGGCGCTGGCGGCGACGGATCGACGGGCGACCCGTCGTCATTCGCGCATGAGAGCGCGACGCTGAGCATGAGCACGAAGGCCAGGCGCTTGACGACTTGAATCACGGGCGGGGGCGAACGCAAGTTTCAGGCCCACTCACCAGTCGAGCGGGCCCGGGCCGTCTCGTGCACACCCGCGCGCGGAGACGTGTAGATCACGACAGATCCGTAAACGATGTAGCCTACGGCCACAGTGGCAGGTTCCCCGATCGTCCTGCGCGCGTTCACGCGGGCCAGAGGCTTCACCGTGGCGGCGCTGCTCACGGTCGCTCTCGGCATTGGCGTGAATGCCGTCGTGTTGTCGCTGTTCGATCGCGTGCTGTTCCGGCCCCTGCCCTATGCCGAACCGGATCGTCTCGTGCTGCTGCAGTCCCACCTCGGCGTGCCGTACCCGGGAGGTCGCGAGGTCCCAGCGCTGCCCTTCGCCGTGGCGCAATCCCTTGCTCGAGAAACCGATACCTTCAGCGGGATCGCGTGGGCCAACGGGCTGGACCTTGTTCCGCTGACGCCCGTGCCGGGCGAAAACCCCCTCCTCTGGTTGACGCCCGTGGCCTCGGAGACGCTGGATGTCCTGGGCGTGCAGCCGATCATCGGCCCAGGGTTTTCGGCCGCTCGAGCGAGCGCCTTCGAACGCCCCGTCCTGCTGACGTACGAGACGTGGCAGCACCGATATGGCGGCTCGGGCGACGTCCTGGCTCTGGAGTGGACGACATCCGACGAGTCGCAACGCAACGTGCTGTGGCGCGTGGTCGGCGTGCTGCCGCAGGGGTTCATCCTTCCGTCGCCGAGCGTGGTCCGGGCGCGCTACGACGCCATCTACGCCGTCGATTCCGGGGTCGATCGAAATATCGATCCGGCCATCGAACGGTCGTCCACGTTGATGCGCGTACAGGTGGCGCCGTTCGCCCGGCTTGCTCCCGGCGTGTCCCACAGGACGGCTCAGGCCCGCGTCAACGCTCTCGTTGCGGCGAGATTCCCGCATGCGCGGAACACGAACGTCAGGAACGTGACGGTCGTGCCGCTCCAGTCGGGCCTCGCCACCACGACGCGCTCCTATGTGTGGCTGGCCGTGGTGGGCGCCTGGGTGGTGCTCGGTGTGACGTGCCTGACGCTGGCCATCCTTCTCCTCACATGGAGTCAGTCGCGTCGGCAGGCCGCCGGCGTGCGCCTTGCCCTTGGCGCCTCGCCTCGACAACTGGTCACGACGGCCCTCGTGGAGTCGGCGTGTCTCTGCGCTGCAGGCGCGGTTGTCGGCTGGCTGGCGTACGCGTGGGCGCGTCCACTGTTCGTGAGTGTCCTGCCGGCGGGACTGCAGGCACTGGCGGCCGACGCGGCCGACGCTCGCATCATCGCGCTGACCGGCGTCATCGCACTCGTCAGCGCGATAGCCGCAGGCATCTCGCCTGCCATCCGTCTCTCACGCATGGCGCCGCTCGACGTTCTTCACCTGTCACGGGATACCTTCGGCCGCATCGACGGTGCGCCGGTTCTCCTGGGCGTGCAGTCGGCGTTCGGGGTCATCCTGCTCGTGGGCACGCTGGCGATCCTGCCCGGCGTGCTTCGAACGCTCCTGACACCTCCGGGATTCGACGCCACCGATCTGTTCACTATTCACTTTCCTACGGCAAATGACGCAACGGCGTCTGACGCGGGCGAGCAGGTGCGGCGCGGCACATCCGCGGTGGAAGCCTTGCGCCAGCTGCCGGGCGTCCGCGACGCCACGCTCTTCATGCAGGACCCGTTCGGCCCCACCCAGATAGAAAGAGACAGAGAAGCGGGCAGACTACCGAACCGTGGCGGCTTTGCAGGGCTGGTCCGTCCGGTGGGCGCGGACTTCTTCCGCACGCTTGCCGTTCCCGTGCTGGCGGGTCGACCGATCTCGCAGGCGGAGATCGAGCAGCAGGCACTCGTCGCAGTCGTGAACGAAGCTGGAGCCGGCGCGCTCTGGCCAGGCCAGGCGATCCCGTCGGTAATTGGCCGGACGACGGCGACGCCGGACGGCGCACGCACCGTCGTCGGTGTCGTTTCCGACTTCCACGTCGGGATCGACGTGCCGGCCAGGCCCACGCTCTTCGTGCCGCTGAGCGCCAGCGAGGCTTACTTGCCCGCCGGGTCTGCCTTCCCGCACAACGGATACCTGGCCGCGCTCCGCATGGAACCCGGGCGTTTGCCGGATCGCATGCTCATCTCCGAGCGATTGCGGCAACAGCCGTGGATGCTTCCGCAGTGGGTCGGCGTCATCGGTCCGTTTCTCGAATCCGGCGGCGCCCGGCGTGACGCGGCGCTCGAGCAACCGCGATTGCTGGCCCTTGTCTTCGTCACCCTGGGCGGCATCACGCTGGTGCTGACGACGATCGCGATCTACGGGCTGGCCAGCTTCGAGGTCCGCCGGCGCCGGGAAGAGATGACCGTGCGCCTCGCACTCGGCGCAACGCCTCGCGCGCTGCGCCACCGGCTGGCGGTTGTCATCACCACACCTGTCGGCGCCGGGGCATTGGCCGGCCTGCCATTCAGCTGGGTGCAGGTGAAGCTCATCGGTCTCTCGCTTCCGTTCGTGAACGCTGGCGACCTGTCGATCTACGCTGCCGCTGCCACGATCGTTCTCGCTGCCGCACTCGTGGCCGCGTGGCTGCCCGGCCGACGTCTCTTCACCATGCGCACGGCCGAACTGCTGCGATCCTCCTGACCGGCCACACACTATTCTTGCTGCGTGTACTACTCCGTCGTTGTCGCCGGCGGCGGGCCGGCCGGCGCGCTCGCGGCGCTCAAACTCGCACGTGCCGGTGTCAGCGTGCTCGTGATCGATCGCGAACGGCCCAACCGTGTCGAGGCTGCCGAAATCCTGTCGCCCGCCGGGCACGAACTGCTCGTGCGCGAAGACCTCTGGCATCGGATTCCACTCGACGTCACGTGGCCGTGCCCGGCCATGGCTGCCGCGTGGGAGGGACCCGACCTCGCGTGGACGTCGTTCACCCTGCAGCCGTCCGGCTGCGCATGGCACGTCGACCGCATCCGGTTCGACGCGTGGATGACCCGCCAACTCATCGCCGCCGGCGTCATCGTCAAGGCGGGTGCCGTCGACATGGCGCGCCGAGAGCACGAGACGTGGCAGATCGAGTTCACGTTCGACGACAGGCGGCACGCGGTTTCCGCCCGGTACCTGATCGTCGCGACAGGCCGCACGTCGCGCGCGATCCGACTCGCGTCCCGACATCCGATCGACAACCTCTGCCTGGTCGCGGGCACCGCCGCACCCGATCCCATCGACACCGATGCGCTCATCGTCGAGGCCGTTGCCGACGGCTGGTGGTACTCCGCGCCCGTTGTCGGCGGCCGGTTGTTCACGGGCTGGATGACCGACTTTTCACTGGTGGCCGACGGCCGCTACGCCGACGCGGCCATGGCCTCTCTGGCCACCGCGCCCGTGCACGCGCAGCGCCTCGACGCTCCGCGGCTTTCATCCGTCATCGGGTCGGCCACATGGGCCATGTCACCGTGCGCCGGACCGGGATGGATCGCGATTGGCGATGCCGCGCTGGCGCGCGATCCGATTGGCGGCGACGGCCTGGCATCCGCCCTCCGTTCGGCCTGTCATGCCGTCGACGTCGTGGCGCGTGCGCTCGAGGGAGATGAGGACGCCTGGGCGGCGGCCGCCGCGCATACCGACGAGATCAGCCGTCAGTATCAGGCGCAGCGACTCGACTTGTACCGGCTCGCCGCCAGGCGCTGGCCCACGTCAGCGTTCTGGCGCCGGTTCGCGACACAGTGAGCGCATTGGCGGCCGCGAACCGCACGCGGACACGGGCGCATCGCTTTGCGCCAGCAAGTTCTTTGACATGGGCCGAAAGGCGCGGTACGCTTCACCGGATGCCGTCGAGTGACAGCGGCCGACCGGGCGACACGACATCGGTTGCCCAGCACGCCGAAGCACATCTGCAGTTCATTCGGCGCGCGATGGAGCGCAGTTCCACATTCACGGCCGTGCCCGGCCTCGGCGGCGCCGGCATGGGCATCATCGGGCTGGCCGCCGCCGTCCTCGCCGCCACCCAGCGCTCGGACGCCGGTTGGCTGCTCGTCTGGATCCTGACCGCACCCGTCGCGGCGGGTCTGGCCGTCGTCGCCATGTGGCGGAAGGCCGGGCGCAGCGGCGCGCCGCTCACAGGCGCCGTCGGGCGCCGATTCGCCCTGGGACTCGCGGCACCGCTCGTGGCCGGCGCGGCCGTGACGTATGCGCTCTGGCGCGCTGGCGCCTACACGGTGATGGCGCCGACGTGGCTGCTGCTCTACGGTACGGGCGTGGTCGTCGGCGGCATGTTCAGCGTGCCGGCCGTGCGCGCCACGGGCCTGTGTTTCATGGCGCTGGGCATTGCGGCCGTCGCGACGCCGCCGGCGTGGGCCAACGCCTGGCTCGCGGCCGGCTTCGGCGGCCTGCACATCGGATTCGGCATTTACATCGCGAGGCACCATGGCGGCTAGAAGCTCGGCACAACGCATGGGTTCGCAGGTTCGGGACGGAGCGGCGTCCGTGCCGGCGGGCAGCCCGTTGCCCGCCAGGGCGCCGACCTCGCTCGACCGCCTGCTGCACGATCCCATGCGCCTCGGCATCGCCAGTGCGCTCGCGGCGGCCGGCCGGATGTCGTTCACCGATCTGAAGACGGCGCTCGACGCCACCGACGGCAACCTGAGTGTGCACGCCCGCAAGCTCGAAGAGGCGGGCTACGTGAACTGCGAGAAGGGGTTCGACGGGCGGACGCCGCGCACCACCTTCACGCTGACGGCACCGGGGCGACGGGCGCTCGAAAAGTATCTCGACCACATGGACGCCATCATCCGCGCGGCTCGCGGCGGAAAGAAGCGCTGAGCGCGACTACTGCGAGCGCATGGCCAGCATCGGCTGAATCGATGCGGCGCGCCGCGCCGGCGCCACACCGGCCAGCACGGCCACCAGCGCGGCCACCGATGCGCCCAGCACATAGGCCAGGTACTCCACGTCGCTCAGCCGGATGCCCATGTTCTCGCTGTTCACACGCATGAGGGCAACGGTCAGGATGACGCCGATGGCGATGCCCGGCGTCACGAGCCTGACGACGTCGAGCAGGATCATCGTGATCACGCGCCGACGCGACGCGCCGAGCGCCACCCGAACGGCGATCTCGCGCGTACGTGTCGCGACCATCAGGCCGACAACCCCGTAGATGCCCAGGGCCGACAGCAGCAGGATCACCCCACCGGTGCCGCCGGCAACGATCGACTGCGTCAGGAAATCGCGCGCGCTGTTCGCGCGGAGCCAGGCGCCGGTGACGACCTGCGCATACCGGAGCCCATCGCCCGTCGTAATCGCGGTGGCCGGCTCGGGCGCAAGACCGCGCACCGCGTGCTCGAGGGCCGCCGCCAGGCTTTCGGCCGGTTCGCCCGCCCTGCTGCGCGCGACGAGAAACACGGCCGGAGCCGGATGCTGCGCGAGCGGCAGCAGCATCTGGCTTCGCTCGGCGCTCATCTGCGACGTCGGGAAGTCGGCGGCGACGCCCACGATCGCCAGCGTCAGCGGCGTTTCGTCGTCCGGCCCCAAGTGCACGCGCTGACCGATGGCCTCTGCCGCGTCCGCGTTCGGAAACCACTCGTCGGCGAGTGCCTTCGATATGACCGTCACCATTTCGGCGCCCGCGCGGTCATCGACGGCGATGCCTCGCCCGCGCAACAGCGGAATGCCCATCGTCGACAGGTAGTCGGTGCCGACGCGCGTGACCTGGACGTGCAGGAACTTCGGCGCCACATCCGGCGTGGTTGCCAGCCAGACCCGGCCGGGACGACCACCGAAGTCGAGCGGGAGGCCGTCGGCAACCGTTACCGATGCCACTCCGTTCGCCTGTGCCAGGGCATGCTGCGCACTCTGCAGCCGGAATCCCGCTTCCTCCGGCGTCGCACCCTCGAGGCCCAGCTGCGTGGCGTAGAGTTCTTCGGCGGCGAAGCCGAGGTCGTGCATGGCTGTGACGCGGATGCGGTCGAGCGAGATGCCGGCCATGACAATGAGGGGCACGCCAATCGCGACCTGCAACGCGGCGGTGAACCGGTGGACCCGTCCCGCCCGGATGCCACCGACGCCCGCCTCGTCCTTCAGCGATGAAATGATCACCGGACGACTGAAGCGCGAGGCCGGCAGCCAGCCGCACAGGACACTTGCGGCGAAGCATGCGGCGACACACACGGCAAGCATGAAGAAACCGGGACGAAGCGCTTCCTGCAGCTGCGGCGGAATGGTCTCGCCCGACAGCCACATCACCACGCCTGGCGCATTGAACAACACGAGTGCCGCCATCGTGCCGCCAAGGCTCGCCAGGACAACCGCTTCGGCAAGCACATGCCGAATGAGCTGGGCACGGCTGGCGCCGATCGCCTGCCGCACCGACAGTTCCCGCTCGCGCATCGCGCAGCGGACCAGCATCATGCCAGAGATGTTGAGGCACACGACCAGCAGCACGGCGCCGGTGAGCGTCAAGGCCACGGTCTGGAGGAGGCGGAACTGCGGGCGTTGGAGCACGCCGACAGGGTCGTAGGCTGCCACCGCGCCGGTCTTGAATTCGTTGGTCGCCGGATACTCGGCGGCCAGGCGTGACGTGACGACGGATACCGCGGCGTCGGCCTGCGCCACGCTGACGCCAGGCGACAAACGGGCATGGACATGGATCCATTCGCGGCTTCGATCGGACCGAACCTCCGCCGCTTCAGCGGTGCGCTCGCGAAGCGAGGGGTGCTGCTCGAGGGGCATGAACAGCTGCCGCTCGTCGATGGCGAGCGGCGGCGCGATGCCGACCACCACGTGCGGGACGCCATCGAGCGGCAACGTCTTTCCGATGACGTCCGGATCGGCGCCGAGGCGGTTTCGCCAGAAGTCGTCGCCGACGATCACCACCGGATCGGCGCGCCACGGTTGGTCCATCGCGTCGTCGAACCCCGATCCGCGCGCCAGCGTCACGCCGAACGTCTGGAAGTAGTTTGCCGAGACGAACTTCGTCGACACCGAGTGGGCCTGCGGGCCTCCGGGCGTGTCGAGCGTGTACCGGCTCTCTCCATTGGCCCACCCGGTGAGGGCCAGGCCGGTATCGGCGGCGCGGAGGTCCATGAAGTCCGGGTACGACCAGCTGCTCGCCGCCTCCCGGGGACCGTTTGCGGGGGTGAAGATTTCGACCAGGCCCTCGGTCCTCACGGCGGGCGGCGTGATGGCCGCGTCCATGACGTGTGCACCGTACGGCACGGCGATGACGGGAACCATCCCGATCCCGAGCGAGACGACGCTCACGAGCGTGAAGGCGCGTGCGCGCCCCAGCGCGCGCGTGGCGCAGACGAGGTCGCTCCAGATGCCGGCGATGGGCCTCTGAGAGATCCCCATGGCGCTCGACTATACACAGAGAACTTTGCCATGTAAAGCATCGCCCGCGGCCGGCGCGATACAATGGCGGCTTACCCGGCACGGCGCAGTGGCCGACCGGCCACGGTTGCCCCGATGACTCCGCCTGTCCGGATCGGCGCGTTGCGCTGATGCAACGCGCCACGCCTTCCCCCCGCACCACCCCGTCGACACCCGATCGCCGCGCGCGGCTGACCGGCATCGGCCTGATGTGTGTGGCCCTGATCTGTTTCGCCCTGCTCGACACCACGGCCAAGTGGCTGAACGGCCGGATGGACACGATCCAGGTGATCTGGGCGCGCTTCACGGGGCACTTCCTGCTGTCGTTCCTCGTCGTCAATCCCTGGACCTCTCCGGGACTGCTGCGGACGCGCCGGCCCTGGCTGCAGGCCGGCCGATCCACGCTGCTGCTGGGGTCGACGGCGTTCAACTTCGTGGCGCTCCGCTACCTCCAGCTCGACCAGACGGCTTCCATCATGTTCACGACGCCGTTCCTCATCGCGGCACTGGCCGGACCGATGCTCGGCGAGTGGCTCGACTGGAGGCGCTGGACGGCCATCGGCATCGGATTCATCGGCATCCTCATCGTCACGCGGCCCGGCGCGGGTGGCATCCATCCCGCCGCGATCTTCTCCCTGCTGGCGGCCACGTGTTTCTCGCTCTACAGCATCACCACGCGCATGCTTGCCGCGCACGACACGAGCGAGACCACATCCTTCTATTCGTCGCTCGCCGGCGTCATCGCCGCATCGATTCCGGTGGCGTGGTTCTGGACGCCACCGTCAGGGCCCGCCACGATGACGGCCCTCGTCGCGATTGGCGCCTTCGGCTGGATCGGGCACTGGATTCTCATCGTCGCGCACCGACATGCCCCTGCGCCGGTGCTGGCGCCGTTCTCCTACTCGCAGATTGTCTGGATGACGCTGCTCGGCGCCCTTGTTTTCGGTGACGTGCCGAGTGGGTGGACGCTGGCCGGCGCCGCCGTGGTCATTGCGTCGGGCCTGTATCTGCTGACGCGTGAACGCAGGCCGGGCCGCTGATGCGTCAGCCGGGGCGATACGTCTCGACGCGGTTGCGGCCGTTGCGTTTGGCGCGATAGAGCGCGGCGTCGGCCGCCGCCAGCAGCCCGGTCGGCGTGCCCTCCGATGCCGCGGCGAGCGACACCACGCCGATGCTGATGGTCACACGCAGCACACCGGCATCCGAATCGAAGCGGCGTTCCGCCAGCGCGTGGCGCACCTGTTCGGCCAGGCCGGCAGCCGTTTCGAGGCCGGCTGAACGCATGATGAGCGCGAACTCTTCCCCGCCGTACCGGGCGAACACATCGCCGCGCCGCACGACTGGAGCGATGACGGCAGACACACCCCGCAGGACCGCATCGCCCGCCAGGTGGCCGTGCGTGTCGTTGACCTGCTTGAAGTGATCGATATCCATCAGCAGGAGCGACAGCGACCGGCCGTGGCGCACGGCGTGGTCGACCTCAAGCTCCAGCCGGTCGAGGAAATACCGCTTGTTGAGTGCGCCGGTCAGCCCGTCGCGCGAGGCCGACTCGAACATCTGGCGCTGGAACGCGTGATCGGTTTCGTCCTGGTACTCGAAACGGAGGATGGTCGACGTGCAGAACTGCAGCTTGTCGCCGTCGGCGAGCGCATGCCGGCCCTCGATGCGCACGCCGTTGATCCACGTGCCATTGGTCGACTGCAGGTCCTCGACGGTCACCTGCTCGCCATCGACGATGAGCCTGGCGTGCCGGCGTGACATGCCCGTGTCCTCGATGCGCAGATCGACGTCGTCGCCGCGTCCCACCGTGAGCGAACCGTCGATCCCGAAGACTTCGCCTACGCGGTTTCCCGCCACGACCACCAGGCAGGCGCGACGGTGGACGTCTGCCGGCGCCGGCACATTGCTGATGATGACTGTCTCGTCGGTCGGCTCGTCCGTCATCGCGAATCTAGTCTAGTCCGGGACCCGTGTCGCGGAGCCTCTCCGCCCGACCGCGGCACGCCCGTATACTCTCTCGCACGGTCATGACTCCTGATCTGTCCGGTCGGGACATCGGCGGCTTCCGGCTGCTCGCGCTGATCGGGCGCGGCGGCATGGGCGAGGTCTATCGGGCGCATGACGCCAGGCTCGGCCGCGACGTCGCCATCAAGGTCCTGCCGCCGTCGTTCGGCCGCGACGCGGAACGTCTGGCCCGGTTCGAGCGCGAGGCCCGCGTCCTCGCCTCGCTCAACCACCCGCACATCGGCGCCATCTACGGCATCGTCGAATCCGACGGCGTCCGCGGCCTGGTGCTGGAGCTCGTCGAAGGCGCGTCGCTCACCAGCCGCATCACCGCCGGATTGAAGCCGGACGAGGCACTCGCGATTGCCTCGCAGATAGCCGAGGCCCTCGACCTGGCGCACGAGAAGGGCATCGTCCATTGCGACCTGAAACCGGACAACGTGCGAATGGCGCCGGATGGCACCGCGAAGGTGATCGACTTCGGCATCGCGCGCGTGTCGGCGCGCGATACCGACGCCGGCGACGCGCCGACGACGAGCATCGATCCGGGAACCGCTGGCGGCGCGGTGATCGGCACCGCGGCGTTCATGAGCCCCGAACAGGCGCGCGGCCAGGGCATCGACAAGCGCACCGACATCTGGGCCTTCGGCTGCGTGCTCTTCGAAATGTTGTCCGGCCACGCCGCCTTTGCCCGGGCCACGCCGTCCGACACCATCGCAGCAGTCCTCGAACATGAACCCGACTGGTCCAGGCTGCCGGCCTCCACGCATCCGGTCATCCGTCGGCTGCTGAAGCGCTGCCTCGAGAAGGACCCACGGCACCGTCTTCGGGACATCGGCGATGCGCGGGCCGAGATTGACGCCGTGCTCGCCGGGGATATCGACGCGAACGATCGCACGACGGCGTCGGCACCGCGATGGGCGTCGGTTCCCTGGGTGCTCGTCGCGGCATGCGGCGTCGTCATCGCCTTTCTGTTGTGGACCGGCCGCAAACCGGGCGCGCCCGCGGAACAATCGGCGCCGCGCATCCTCAACACGATGCGCCTGACCAACACACCGGAACGCGAGTTCGGGCCGGCAATGGCACCAGACGGGGAGTGGGTGGCCTACTACGCCGATGCGCGCGGCGAGACGGACCTGTGGGTGAAGTATCTCGATGGCGGGGCCGCGCTGAACCTGACCGCGCCACACGGGCTGCGCCTCCCCGCACGGGCGAATATCGACGGGCTGTCGGTCTCGCCCGATGGCGGGACGATCGCGTTCTTTGCCAGGACGGATGCGCGGCAACCGACATACGACACGTGGGTGATACCGGCGCCCCTGGGCGGGCCACCGCGTCGACTGCTGTCCGGGGCGCAGGGCGTGCAGTGGTCGCCCGACGGGACGCGCCTCGCCTACATCCAGCCGGGTTCGTCACTGGGCGACGCCCTCGTCATCGCCGATCGCGACGGCACCAATCAGCGTCAGCTGATTCGGCCCGGCGCCGGTCGCCACCTGCACTGGCCGGCATGGTCGGCCGATGGCCAGGCCATCTACTTCATCTACACGTTCCAGCCGTGGAACACCGAACAGGCCGAGATCTATCGGGTCGCGGCTTCGGGCGGCGCCGTCGAACCGGTCGTCCGCACCACGCGCCGCGCGGTGTATCCCGCGCCGATGCCCGACGGCAGTCTGCTCTTCTCCGCCAACCCGGACAGCGTCGATCTCGGCCTGTGGTGGCTGTCGTCACGCGGTGGCGCACCGCGGCGGCTGACGACCGGGATTGGCGAGTACGCCGAAGCGCGCCTGTCGCGCGATGGCCGCCGGCTGGTGGCCATGGTGACCGAACAGCGGCAGTCGCTCGTATCCGTGCCGGTCACGGCGACAACGCCCGTCCCGCAGCCGCTGACCGACGGCTATGGCGGAGACCTCGAGCCATCCTGCGCGCCACACAGCAACCGCATCGTCTTCAGCTCCACCCGATCCGGCCACCGCGATCTGTGGACGATGGATCAGGACGGCCGCGATGCGCGACCGCTGACGTCGGACGCGTCCAACGATCATCACCCGGCCTTCTCGCCCGACGGGCGCCACGTGGCCTTCGTTTCCGATCGCGGTGGTGAGTCGGGCATCTGGATCGTCAGTGCCGAAGGTGGCACGCCGCGTCTCGTCGCACGGGCGGCAGTGCTCGATTCGATCACGTGGACGAGCGATGGCACGCGGATCCTCTTCGCCACGCCCGACGAAGCGCACTCGACGTCGCTTGCGTCGGTCTCCATCGCTGACGGCAGCATCCGTCCGTTCCCGACCATCGCGGCCGCCGTCGCACCGAGCGCATCGCCGACGTCCGACGCGGTCGCGTATCTCGAACCGGGCATGACGCAGGAGACCGAATCCGGTGCGCCGGAGTTGACCTTCACGCTTCGGCTGGTCGATGGTCAGGGCCGGCCGGCAGAGGCACTGCCGGACCAGCCGGGATTGACCAACGGCCTTGTCGCCTGGGCGCCCGATGGCCGGCGCCTCGCCGTTGCCACCGTGCCGGCCAATGCGCCCGCGGTCATCTGGATTGTCGAACCCGGCGCGCCGGCGCCGTTCCGGCGCCTGATGGAGCTCGAATCGACCGTGCGGCCCCGTGGCCTCACGTGGACGCGCGACGGATCGCGGCTGATCGTCGCCAGCCAGCAATCGCTGAGCGATCTCGTGCTGCACGAGATCGGCCGGTGAGCCGGGGCGCCCACCGGCGCGCGGGGGTGCGGGTGGTCAGTCGAGTGCGTCGGCGATGTTGTAGGCCGCCAGGCGATTCTCGTTCATGTGCGGGACGATGAGCACGCCAGGCTCGGGGATGAACCCGATATCGGCCGCGCCCGGCTCGAACGTCCGCAACGTTTCCGTCCGCCCATCGGCGAACACGCGCAGGATCGTCCCGGCCATGTAGTCGCTCACGAGATAGCCGCCCGACCCATCGCTCTCGAGACCGTCGATATTGGCGATGGGATCCGGCGTGATGAGCGTCTTCGCCCGCGTCGCGCGGTCGATCGCATACAGGCGGCCGGGGACCTCGGTGGAAAAGTCCTCCCGCGGTCTGCCCCATCCGCCGACGATCAATCGAGCGCCGTCGATGAGCAGACCGTTCGGATGCTCGAACTCCTCGCCTTCGACGAAGACCGACGCCGTGCCATCGGCCACGACATGAATCCGGCTCGTCATCGTGTCCGAGACGTAGACAGTGGCGCCCACACAGGCCACGTCGTTGAGAAACTGCGCGTCGGGCACGGCGACGCGCGCGACCTCCGCGCCGGTCTCCACGGTGAAGCCGATCACCGTGTCGATGTCGGCCGTCCACAGGACGCCGTCACAGACGCGCAATCCTTTCGGTGCATCGAGTCCCGTGGCCCACTGCGCATCGACCAGCGTGCCATCGGGGCGCAGCGACACGATGCGACCGTTGCCGTCGCGACCACCGGGCTCGCCGTCGATCTGCGACGAGAAGATGAGACCCGAGACAGGGTCGAAATACGCGCTCTCCGGCGTGGCAATGCCTTCCGTGAGCACCCAGTCGCCAGCCGGCGCGGCGGCTGTGTCAGCGGCGTCGGGCTCGACGGCAGGACTGCAGGCGGCGACGGCAAGGCCGAGAACGAGACAGAGGGATGGCTTCGTGATGTTCACGGGCACCATTCTGCCACGGCAAACAGCGGTCAGGCCCGCGATGCCGACTCCGCGCCGGGCGGTTCCCGGAACGGCTCCATCGGGATCGGGGCGTAGTCGACGTCGAGCACCTCGAGGCGCTCGGTCTTCGTCGGCGCGTGCACGACGACGCGGTCGCCAGCGGCGGCCTTCATCAGCGCGCGCGCGAGTGGTGACATCCAGCTGATGTAGCGCCGTTCGAGATCCACTTCGTCAGCGCCGACGATCGAGATGGTGTGTTCGGCGCCGGCGACGTCCCTGTAGGTGACCGTGGCACCGAAGAAGACACGTGCGGCGGCCGCGGCCGGCCGCGGCGCGGCCGGATCGACCACCTCGGCGGCATCGATGCGCTTCCCCAGGAAGCGGATGCGCGAATCAATCTGGCGCAGCCGGCGCTTGGCGTAGAGGTAGTCGGCGTTCTCGCTGCGATCGCCGTTGCCGGCCGCCCACGCCACGACCTGCGTGACGGCCGGACGTTCGCGGTTGAGCAGGAACCGATGTTCGTCCTTCAGGCGCTCCAGGCCGGCCGGCGTGATGTAGTTCCGGATTTTCGGCCCGGGCGCCTCACGCACCGGCTCGCGCAGCGGTCGCTTCGTTCGCATGGTCGGAGGGCCCGCGGGAGGGGGCGGCGCCGCCCGCGTCGCCTGTCAGTTCTGGTTCGGGCGCAGCAGGGCGGCCAGCTGGGGCACGTAGTCCGAGCCGTGACCGCTGTCGACCGCGCCCTGCAACGTCTTCTTCACGGCGTCGGCGATGTCGCGGCGGACGCCGTTCCGGAGCGCCGTCTGCGTGTAGTACGTCAGATCCTTGCAGGCGTTGCTCAGGGCAAAGGGGACGTTCGACGGGTCGCCGGTCAGCAGGAACGGCGAGATGCGCTGCAACGCGGCGCCACCACCCCCGCCGCGATTGAGCACGTCGATCAGGGTTTCCATGTCGAGGCCGGCCTGGTGCGCGTGGGCGGACACCTCGGCAAGCAGCGCGATGAAGCCCATCGACACGTAATTGTGCAGCAGCTTCATCAGGTGGCCCGATCCAACCGGGCCGACGTGCGTGATGTGTTCGCTGAACGTATCGAGCAGCGGGCGCACGCGCTCGAGCACGGCCGCATCGCCGCCGACGAGCAGGTTCAGCGTACCGTCCTGTGCGTGCTGCGGCAGCCGCGTCATGGCGGCATCGATGAACGTGCCGCCCTTTGCGGCGACGGCGGCGGCCATCTGTTCACTGGTGTTCGGCAGGGATGTCGAGCAGTCGATCACGATCGAGCCCGGGCGCAACGCTGCTACCAGTCCGTCCGCGCCCGTCAGCACCGCTTCGACCTGGGGCGCACCGGTCACGCACAGAATGATGACGTCGGCCTGCTGCGCGACCTCCGCCGGCGAACGGCAGACGCGCGTGCCGCCGGCCACCAGGTCGTCGACCGGCTGGTTGCCCGGGTGATCGAGGATGCTGAGGCGGAACCCGTGCTTCAGCACGTTACGGGCGATGCCCTGGCCCATCAGGCCGATCCCGATCATGCCAACGGATGTCTCGGTGGGAGTCAGTTGTGTCACGCGGGGAATTGTATCGCGCTCGGCCGCGACGACCCCCGGTCGTCCGGCGTCGGCACGTCGGTCGTCACCGCGGGACGATCCAGATGTTCCGGAACCGCACCGGGTTGGCGTGATCCTGAAGGACGAGCGGGCCCTCGGCAATCTCGGGCCGCTTCCCCCCCGCGCCGGTGCCGCCTCTCAGTTCGATGTCGTCATGAACGACAACGCCGTTGTGGCGCAGCGTGATGCGGGCGTGGCTCGTCTTCCGCCCGTCAGCGGCAAACCGGGGAGCCGTGAAGTCGATGTCGTAGGTCTGCCAGACGAGCGGCGGGAGGTTCATCGCGATATCCGGCGGGCGCGTGAGATAGAGCGAACCGCCCCACTGGTTGTGGTTCGAGGGCGGCGGCCGGTTCCAGTCGCGCTGGAACTCGTCGCGCCAGCGCTCGGCGTCGTAGTAGTGGAGTCCGAACGAGTCGAGCAGCTGCACTTCGTATCGGTCGAAGATGTACAGCCCGCTGTTGCCACGGTCCTGGTGTCCAGGAAAGACACCCGGCTTGTAGGGCAGGCGGAACTCGAGGTGCAGGCGGAAGTCGCCGAAGGCCCGCGTGGTTCGCGTGCCCTCCATCAGCAGGCCATCCGGGGTCACGCGTGCGTCCTCGAACGCGCTGGCGTCCGTGCCGTCGAACAGGACGACCGCCCCGGCCGGCGGCCTTGCGCCCATCGTCGGGCTCGTCCGCTCCGCGCGACGCAGCGTCCAGACCACCGCCGCGCCGTGGTGTCCGGTCAGGGCGTCGCCGGCGCGCACGACACGATCGACCGGACCGGAGACAACCTGCAGTACGTCGGCCTCCACGCGAGCGGCGAACACCCTCGCATCCCGGCCATCGCTGCCGGCGCCAGGCAAGCCGCCGGTGTGCAGCACGAGCTGCACCCGATCGTCGCCAATCGCCACCACCTGCAGGCCGATGGGCGTCGCGGCGCCATTCGCATCCTCGGCGGTGCCGAGGTACTCGCCCTGCATCGCGAAGGCAGGACTGGCCGACGCCGACGCGGCATCAGTGTACGTGGCCGGACCGCCCTGCCCGGCGGCGACCGACAGGGACAGCAGGACGCACATCGTGAACGGGACGGTCCAACGGCGCATATCGGGCTCCTGACCAGGAAATGAGGCGCCACTGTACTCGATCGCCAGGCAAATCGTGACCCCGGGCCGCAGGACGGCATCGTCGCTGACACTGGCGGGTATCGAGTAAGCTTTCGTCCTGCCGTCGCGTCAGGAAGGGAGTTCCATGTCTGCCAGTCCGCACCTGATTGAGCAACAGAAGACGATCCTCGGACACCCGCGCGGCCTGTTCGTGCTGTTCTTCGCCGAGATGTGGGAGCGCTTCTCCTACTACGGCATGCGCGCGCTGCTGATCTTCTACCTGGTGCAGCACTGGCTGTTCTCGGATCAGCAGGCCTCGGTCATCTACGGCGCCTACACGGCGCTGGTCTA
The DNA here is from genome assembly GCA_044507065.1 of Acidobacteriota bacterium. Taxonomy (GTDB): domain Bacteria; phylum Acidobacteriota; class Vicinamibacteria; order Vicinamibacterales; family SCN-69-37; genus SCN-69-37. The sequence continues at coordinate 13,801 of JBIQJY010000033.1, read as the reverse complement.
CATCGCCCCGGCCGTAGGCGGCTATCTCGCCGATCGCTACCTGGGCCAGCGCAAGGCCGTGCTCTTCGGGGCCGTGCTGTTGGTGATCGGCCACTTCCTCATGGCGTTCGAGGGCGACGGCGGCCAGGGCATCGCGCAGAATCTCTTCTGGCTGGCACTGTCGTTCATCATCGTCGGCAGCGGGTTCCTCAAGGCCAACATTTCGGTGATGGTCGGACAGCTCTACCCGCGCACCGATATCCGTCGCGATCCGGCGTACACGATTTTCTACATGGGCATCAACGTGGGTGCCGCGCTCGGATCGGCCATTGCCGGCTATCTGGGCCAGACCTACGGGTGGAGGTACGGCTTCGGCGCCGCGGGCGTCGGCATGCTGCTCGGCCTGATCGTGTTCGTGCTGGGCAAGCCGCTCCTGATGGGCCGCGGCGAGCCGCACGACCCGCAGCGGCTGGCGGAGCCGGTGGCGGGCATCCCGCGCGAGTGGTGGGTGTATCTCGGCGCCCTGGCATCGGTTGGCGTGGTGTGGTTCCTGGTCCAGTACCAGGCGCTCGTCGGTACCCTGCTCGGCGTCTCCGGTGCCGTGCTTGTCGGCTACGTCCTCCACACCGCGGTGTTCCGGCTGCCGCGCGAAGATCGCGACCGCCTCATCGCGGCGTTGTACCTGATCGTGGCGCAGATCCCCTTCTGGGCCCTCTTCGAACAGGCAGGCGCGTCGCTGAACCTGTTCACCGACCGATCGGTCGATCGCACGCTGCTCGGCTGGAGTGTGCCGGCCTCGATGTTCCAGTCGCTCAATGCGATCTACATCGTGCTGCTGGCGCCGCTGTTCGCCTGGCTCTGGGTGGCGCTGGGCCGGCGCGGACTGGAACCGTCGGCCCCCACGAAGTTCGCGCTGGGTGTCGTGCAGGTCGGACTCGGCTTTCTGGTGCTCGTCGCCGGCGCCAAGGCCGCCGGCGCGGAGAACCTCACGCCGGTGATCTTCATCTTCCTGATCTACCTGATCCACACGACCGGCGAACTGTGCCTCTCGCCTGTCGGCCTCTCGGCGATGAACCGCCTGACGCCGCCCCACATGGCGAGCCTCATCATGGGAGCCTGGTTCTTCGCCTCGGCCACCGGCAACTTCGCCGCGGGCCTCATCTCGGCGGCCACCGGCGGCGAAGGCGCCGGACCGGACCGGGTACTCGACGTCTACAGCAACGTCGGGTGGCTGGCCCTGGGGCTCGGTGTCGTCATGCTGGCCATTGCGCCGCCCATCCGGCGCCTGATGCACCTGGACACGCTGCGCGACGACGCCCCCGCTTCCTGACGCCGCCGCGGCGATGTTGTGCTAATGTGCCGCCGGACTTCTCTCGTGCCCTGAGCCGAAGAGCCCCGCGCATCCGATGTCGCTCCGGATCGGTGATTCCGTCGGAACGTACGAGATCGTCGCGCTGCTCGGTGCCGGCGGCATGGGCGAGGTCTATCGCGCGCGAGATACCCGCCTCGGTCGGGACGTCGCCATCAAGGTGCTGCGTGGATCGTGGGCACCCGGTATCGGCGCTGCGCCAGACTCGACGCCGCGGGGAGCGAGGACGAACGACGATCGCCTCGTGCGGTTCGAGCGCGAAGCGCACCTGCTCGCCGCACTCAACCATCCCAACATCGCCACCATTCATGGCATCGAGACGCACGCCGGCCAGCTCGCCCTGATCCTCGAACTGGTCGAGGGTCCCACCCTTGCCGAACTCATCGCAGGCCAGGCGAGCGCGGATGCGGCCGACCGCCGCGGCCTGCCGCTGCCTGACGCATTCGCCATTGCACGGCAAATCGCCCTGGCGCTTGCCGCTGCCCACGAGGCCGGCATCGTGCACCGCGACCTGAAGCCCGCGAACATCAAGATCCGTCCGGACGGCACGGTCAAGGTGCTCGACTTCGGCCTTGCCAAGGCACTGGCCGTCGACGCGACGTCCGCCGGCGACGCGGCGAACTCCCCGACGATGACGTCGCCCGCGATGACGGCCATGGGCATGCTGCTCGGCACCGCAGCCTATATGGCGCCGGAACAGGCGCGCGGGCGCCCCATCGACAAACGCGCCGACGTCTGGGCGTTCGGCTGCGTGCTGTTCGAAATGTTGACGGGCCAGCCGACATTCGCGGGCGAAAGCGTCACCGACACGCTCGCCGCCGTCGTCCGCGGGGAACCGGACTGGACGACGCTACCGGCCGACACGCCGGAGTCGATTCGTCGTCTGCTGCGGCGCTGCCTGAAGAAGGAACGCAGGGACCGCTTGTCGGACGTCGACGTGGCACGGCTGGAGATCGACGACGCGTCGGAGCCCGTCCCGACGACCGGCGCTCCATCTCGACGACCATCCCGCCTGATGATGGGGGGCACGGCGCTGGCGGTCGCCGCGCTGGTCGTGACGGTGCCGCTCGCGGTTCGTCATCTTCGGGAAGTTCCCACGCCACCACCCGTCGTGCGCCTGCCCATCACGGCCCCCGACGGTACGAGGCTCACGAGCTGGGCGACCGTCGTGTCGCCCGACGGTCGGATGGTGGCCTTCCACGCCGCACTGCCGGACCGGCTGCCACGTCTGTGGGTACGCAGCGTGGATTCACTCGCCGCGCGCGAGATCCCCGACACCGAGGCCGTCGGCCGGCCGTTCTGGTCGCCCGACAGCCGTACCATCGCGTTCCCGTCTGGCGACAGGCTTCGGACAGTCGATGTGATCAGCGGCGTGGCGCGGACGCTGCCCGGAGCCACGGTCGATGCGTCGAGCACGGGCGCGTGGAGTCGCGACGGCACGATCGTCTACACATCCCGTGACGCGCTGTGGCGCGTGTCGCCGAAAGAAGGCGGTGCCGACGTCACCAAGCTGGGCGAGGGGCCACACGGATTCCCCGCGTTCCTGCCGGACGGGCGACGTTTTCTCTACACGATTGATTCGGGCGGCACGGCGGGCGCCGGTGACGTCTATCTCGCATCGCTCGACGCTGCTGGCCGGACTCGCGTGCTCGAGAACGCCACGATGGCCGCCTACGCGCCGTCGGGTCATCTGCTGTTCACCCGGGACGGAGCCCTCCTGACCCAGCGCTTCGACGCAGCGCGCGGCGTGGTGAGCGGGGACGCGATGCCCGTGGCGGCCGGCGGCATCAATACGTTCTCGGTGTCGTCGACCGGGACGATCGTCTACAGACCGGGTGCGGTTCCCATAGGCGGCACACCGGTCTGGGTGGATCGGGAGGGGCGCGAAGCGCCGGTGCCCGGACTGCACATGGAGCAGGTACGTTACGCCCGGCTGTCGCCCGATGGCCGACGTCTGGCGCTCGTCGAGAGAGGCGATCTCTGGGTTCACGATCTGACCGGACGGCCCCCGATTCGGCTGACATTCAACGGCGACACGGAGCCGGCCTTCAGCCCGCTCTGGACGCCGGACGGCCTGTCGATCGTCTACGAACGCGAAGGCCGCACACGCACCGAGGACGGACTCTGGCAACTGCCGGCCGACGGCAGCGTGAGCACGCCCACCCCCGTCTCGGCGGCGAATCACTATCACCCTCTCGATTGGTCGGCCGATGGCCGCGAACTCCTCGTGGCCGATCTGACGTCGGGCATGACGGACATCGTCGGACTGCCATACGGCACGTCCGGCGCCGCGCGGCCCGTCGTGGCTACACCGGCCGCGGAGGGCTCATCGGGGGCGTCCCTCTCTCCCGACGGGCGCTGGCTGGCCTACACGGCCAATCCCACCGGCACGGTGGAGGTCTGGGTGCGGCCCTATCCGGGCCCCGGGCCGGTCGTGCGCGTCTCGCCCAGTACCGGCCACGATCCCGTGTGGTCGCACGACGGCCGGTCGCTGTTCTACAGGGAAGGCGACCGCGTGCTGTCGGTCTCGGTCGATACGACCGCGGGATTCGACTATCGCCCCCCGTCCGTCCTCTTCAGCGGACCATACGTGCGCGGCGGGCAGGCACCGACGTACGCCGTGGCGGCCGACGGCCGGTTCCTGATGCTGAAGTCCCCGGCCGGCAACGACCGGGGCACTCAGCCAATTGTCGTCGTGTTCAACTGGGCCGCTGAGCTGACCGAGTAGTCCTCCACCGACTCCGCTAGGCCGCGACGAACCTCGGCCTCAGCACGTGATTCTCGAGGTGCACGTGCCGGAATGTGTCGGCCTCGACGCGCTGGAGCTCGGTGAAGAGCGTTCGGTATGTCGTGCAGGCCCACTCAGGCAGCGTGAAGTCGCGGCTGATGGCCCGGATGCGCTCGAGCAGCGTCGCCACCTCGAGATGCTCCTCGATCATCGAGCCGAGGTGCCTGCCGGCCTCGACCAGGTCGGGCGTCCGTCCGGAGATTGCCGGAAACAGCACGTTCTCCTCTTCGTCGAGGTGCGCAATGAGCGCCGCCGACAACTCGCCGACGACCTCGCGCAGTTCGTGCAGCTCGGGTTGATGCTCGCCGTGCACGTCGCTGACCTTGGCCGCAAGTGCCTCGACGAACGGCAGTGTCTGGCGCAGGTACTCGTGGTGCGTCGACACGATGTGCGCCACCAGGCGGCTGGTCGTCAGGTCGCGGGGATCGTAGTGGCGCGTCGGCGAGGGTCCCGCCACGGCCTGCGAGAGTTCATCGACGAGGACGTCGACGTCGATGCCGCGTTCGGCGGCCGCCGTGGCGATGCTGACGTCGCCGCCACAGCAGAAGTCGATGCGGTGGCGCTGGAACACGCGGCCGCACGCGGGATGATCGAGGACGACGGTGGCAATGGTCTGTTGGGGATCGAAGGTGTCAGGTGTCATGTCCTTCGTCTTCGCACGAATCAGGCCATGTGCCGATCGCGCTGAATCCCGAACAAATAGCTGGAAGGGCCCGGTGCTCGTCCCATACTGGAGCAGATGGAACACGCGTGGCACATCCGGTGTTCCTTCCGCACCTACTCCGTCGCGAGCGCCGCATCGACGTCGAATGTCTCGGCATAGATGAGACGTCCCGGCGCGCGTCGTCCCTCCTGATAGTTGGCCGAGACGTACTCGAACTCCTCGATGAGCAGGCGATACGCGCCGGCCTCCGGCCGTGCGGCGAACGTCACGGCCCCGAACCAGAGCGCGAGATCGGGTTGGTTGAGCCCCTGCCCCTCGTAGAACTGGTTCACCGTGGCATCGGCGGCCGGGGCGTCTACCCAATCCAGATCTCCGCCTCCGGATCTGCGCTTCTGCACCCGCACCTGCACGTGCGTCGGGCGGGCCGGCTTCTCGGTGGCCGGCCCCTGGGGAAGCGGTGCACTTGGCGCGACGCCGCTCACGACGACGCGCAGCGTCCGCGGGTGATGCGGATCGGCCGTGACGAGCGCGGTGCGATCCGGCGTGAGCTGCGAAAATCCCGCCAGGACCACCCGCGAGATCCGGGCGTCGTCGAGCGCGTGCGGCTGGTAACGGACGAGGGCAAGTCGCACGAAGGGCGAGTAGGTCGGGCCGTCGGCAAGGTCTACCGTCAGGTCCGCGTACCAGAGCTTCCGCTCGGCATCGAACTGCGGCATGAATCCGACCACGTCGACGCGCCCCGGCTGCGCGTCGGACACCCGCGCACTTGCTTCCTCGAGCGAGACGAACGTATCCGAGGCGACGGCATCCGGGAAGTGCCGCACGCCGGGTGCGAACCGCAGGGCACCCGTCTTCCAGATGGGATCCATGCCCCACTGCGTGAAGAACGGCTTGAACTTGTCGCGGCTGGTGTCGTCGAGCGCGCCATTGGCGCTGTTCCAGAGCGTGACGCCAAGCAGCTCACCGGCGCCCGACGAGAACCAGGGCCGTTCCAGGTAGACACGCAGTCCGCCGCCGAACCGAACGCTGCGTTTCATGTTCGTGTCGTGCTGCCGCTGCCAGCCGAACGTCGGCACGACGTAGACGACCTCGGGGGCGAGCGGACGTTCGGAGGCCGGGACATCGACCTCGACCGGCTCGCTCGTGCGCGTGAAGTCCACGGACGCGTCCTGCGGGAAGTACTCGCGGTAGCGCGACGTCGCGACGGCGGTGTAGCGGACGATGTGCCGCTTCGTGTCGCCGATTTCGTGCCTGGGCGCGGCCAGTGCGAAGTACTTGGAGAACGTCGCGGCCTTCGCGGTTCGATCCCCGGCCAGCACCATCGCGATCTGATCGTGCTCGGGGTCGTAGTATCCGACGCGCCGCTTATCGGCGCCCGGCGCGACCAGGTAGCCCTCGCGCACGCGCAGGAGCGGCAGCTCGTCGACCGGCGCGGTGAGGAGGCTCTCGCGCGGCGCGGGCTCGGACGGGACGTCGACCGGATCGGTCCACTCGGCCACCACGTTCACCTTTGCCGTGCTCGCACCGTGAATCTTCAGGGCCCCGATCAGGTACGCCGATGTCTCGCCACGCCGGCGCCACGCCGTGATCGGCGCCAGTTCCTGGGGGTCGCGTCGTCCGCGGAGACGGTCCGACTGGAGGTAGTAGTCCCCTGTGCGTTCCTCGCGCTCGACGTCGAGACCAGCGAAGGCGGGATGCCCGATTGGCTGCTGGACGGCATGCACGAGTGTCAGGAGCGTGGGTGGGGTCAGCATCCAGTGACCGCCCTCGACCGCGCGCTGCAGGACATGGGCGATCAGATCGACCGGTTGATCGGGGAGCAGGCGCGCAGGCCCCGCGCCGAAGATGGTGGCGAGATCCACGAACTCCCGCAGCCACTGCCACTGCCCCATCAGCGCAAGGTCCTGCGGTGTCATGTAGCTGCTGAGCGGCACGACCGTCGTCGTCCCCTTGGGCAGCAGGATAGTCAGCGTACGCGAGGACGGATCCCATCGCGGCGCGAGGTCCGTGGCGCCGGGCGGTGGTTCGTCGAGCGCCAGCCGGAAGCCCGTCGCCTGCTGCCAGTTGCCGTTCGTGTCGAACGACACGAGTGTTGCCGAGCCGGGTCTCGGGTTGACGTCGGTGAGCGGGACGTAGGCTACCGGGCCGGGTGACGCGTCGCTGCCAGAGGCGCGCCCGACCGAGACGGGAGCCGAGCCGGGCAGGTTGCGGATGGCCGCGCCGCGGGAGAAGAGATCGGGCAGGTACGGCAGGGCGTCGATCGACGTGGCCGGCTCGAGCGGCACCTTGTCAGTGCTCTTCCCGGCAATCTCGATCGTCGCCTCGGGGAAATGGCCTTCGTCGCGCTTCACGATCATGTCCCACGTGGCCGGGTCGCCCGGAAGCTTGCCAGACGCATCGTCGAACATGCCCATGCGTTCGGCCATCTCGACGCTGGTGCGCGGCGGCACGATGTGCCTGTCGCTCGCGGCCAGATCGGGCGGAGCCGCGTCGCGTTCCGGCGCGTCGTTGTGCGTCCGCATCACCAGGCGGTGGACGGCCGACCCGGGTGCCGTCACCGCGGCTTCGTCCCGGATGACCACGAGCGGCGCGGCCACCGGCTCGTAGCGCAGATACACCTGGCCTTCCGGATCGCGCGGAAGGCCCATCACGAGCGACAGCCCGGCGGCGATGGGATCCTCGGCCTTCATGCTGTTGCCCGCGAGGTCGACCGCGCGCGCGCGGATCCTGTAGCGCGACCCGAAGCGCAGCTGCGGCAGCGTGCCGGGCAGGACGCGATGGGTCGCGCGCACCTTGAAGGCCGTGATCGGCTCGTCGGTCCGGTAGTCGGGATCGTCGCCGTCGGGCGGGATGGCCTTGTCCGGATCGCCGTAGCGGCTCAGGGCCTTGCCGGGGAACGGCGCACTCAGGCTCCAGCCTGCCCAGCGGGCGATGACTTCGTGGACGTAGAGGTCTCTGTCCTCGGTGTCGGCGCCAGGGGCCGGTTGGGTAGCCGCGAGCTGAAAGAAGCCCTCCTCGTCCTCTGTCGCGAACGGCACCTCGTCGTCGCCGACCACGTACTTGCCGGAGCGGCGATGGAGCGAATGCCAGCCGTTCGTCTGCGACTCCCAGACGTCGAGGCGATAGCCGCGCACGAGATCCTCGGAATAGAACGGGCGCGGCTGCGCGCCACCGGATTCGAGGGCGGTGTTGAAGGCCTTCGATTGCTGCACGGCGTCGACGACCGTGGAGCCGCGGCCGTCCACATACAGTTGCAGGCCCCCCGATCGCATCGATGGGAGCGTGGCCTCGGGATCGAACACATCGGGGTTGGGCGCCGGCTCCGGGTCGGCCGGCAACAGGCTTCGTCCCGGATCCGGATTGTTGTAGATCTCCGCGGTGGTGATCACCTTGTGCATCGCGCCGTCGACGTCCACCTGCGCCAGGCCGAAGCGGGCCGGGTCGAGGTTGAGCAGGCCGAATACCTGGAGCGGCGCGCCGCCCGTCGTCTGCGTGCGCGACGCGGTGCAAAACACCGTCGTGTTCCCGGCCGACGAATGCAGGCACGCCGTTTCCAGGGGTGGCGACGCCGGCGCCTGACGCCAGGGAATGCTGCTCGACCGAACCGAAATGGTGGCGATCGTGCCCGGCGCCGCCACGGGCACGAGGTCCTTCGGCAACTCCAGGTCGAATACGAGTCCGAGCGCGCGCTGCAGGTCGGGGTGGGCCTCGAGCGCACTCAGCGCCTGGTGAAAATCGAAGCTGTCGGGATCCACCTTCACCGGGCCGGCCTGCTCCTCGGTGGGGGTGGGCATGTGATGGAAGGCGGAGAAGGATCCCGCAATGTTCTGGAAGGCCGACGAATTGCGGGATGCCGTGATGAGCCCCTCGGCATCGAGCGGGCCGTTCAGCGCGCGAGCGGGGTTCGACGTTCCGCTCCGGTGGCGCGCGATGGCGCGCCACCGCTTCGCGGCTCCTCGGTTCCAGTGCACGTCGAGCCCCTGCAGCAGCGCGCCCAGCCGCTGGCGGTTCGTGGTCCGCTGCACGCCACGGGGACCACTGTCGCCCGCCGCGTCCGAGTCATTCGGATCGGTCTCATCGGGCGGATCCGGGAGCGCCAGCGTGACGCTTCCCTCCTGGTACACCGCCTTCAGCGCGCTCAGGGTTTCGCGCACCGAGAAGGACATGACGCCGTGCGACGAGTAGTCGTCGAAGGCGCGGGAGCGGACGAACGTGTCCGCATGGAACAGCGCGCGCCACAGGTCGGGCCGAAGCGGCGCCGTGTCGATGCCGACCGTCGCGGTGCGCGTGCCGCAGGCGAACGTGAACTCGACGCCCGCCTTGACCGTCTCGGTCCAGTTGACCCAGTCCGGATAGGCATCGAGGCGATCGCGGCCCACGAGTCGCGGCGACACCACGACCGAGACGGGCAACGAGGCGCCGTTGACGCTGATGCCGCGTGGAATGACCGTGAACAGAACGGTATGGGGCGTGGCCATGTCGCATCTCCGCTCGCTACGCGAACGCCTCCGCGTATTCGCTCCACGCCGACGGCGCGGGGAACAGCTGCCCGAACGTCGGATCGCCGCTCGCGCCCCCGAACGCGCGCTCGACGGTGATCTCGACCGACGTGCTGAAGAACGCGATCTCCACCTGCACCGTGAGCGTCGCACGCCCGTACGCCTTGTCACGAGCGCCGTCGTAGGTGAAGCTCAGGACGAACTCCAGCGACACCTTGATGAGTCCAAGCACACTCAGGTGTCCGCCCATGCGGAGGTACCCGGTCAGCGTGGGCGCCAGATCGGTCCCCGGCTCCTTGCGTTCGAGCCGGAAGTAGATGCCCGCCATGATGTGGACGCCGCCGCTGGCGACGCCGAGGTCGATCGACGCGGTCGCGCCGAACTCGAACGCGGCTTCGACGATGCGCAGTCCCGCCGTGTCGAGCTGCAGGTGGAAGAAGCCGCCACCGCCGAAGATGCCCACCGACAACAGGAACGGGTGAGGCCGCTCCGAGACGTTGAAGTCGAGCGCGGGCCGGCCGGTCAGGAATGGAAGCGTCAGCGCGGCGCCGAGGCTCACGTCGCGCAAGGCAAAGACACCCACGGCAACCGGCGGCAGCGCGAACGAGAAGCCGGCGCGGATGCCGGTGGGCGACAGGTCAAGGCTGGGCCCCTCGCCGAACAGATCCGGCGGAATCGCGTTCTTCAGTTCCTCGACGAACGCGAGATCCCCGGTGAACGTCAGCGGATTGTCGGGATCGAGGTTCACCGTCACGTCCGGCTTCGATCCGCTCCGCGACGCGAAGCCGAACTCCCTGAACTTCACCTCGACGACCTGGAGGATCTTCACCGTGAAGTCGTTCAGCGTTCCCTCGAACGACGACTTCACGTCCCCGGTCACCGGCGCGCCACCGGCATCGAACGTCAGCGGCTTCTCGATGCGGCCGTGGACGACGAGCTTCGTCGTCTCGCTCTTGTAGAACCCCGCAATTGGCGACGGGAAGTCGCTGATCCTCGGCTCCCAGTCGAGCGTCGCGACGAGGAGCTTGCCACCCGGGATGTCCTCGGCGCTCGTCTGCAGCGCGGGCGCGCCCTCGCCCAGCGTGGAACCGAGCAGGACATCCGCGAGGTCGAACGTGCCGAAGAGCGTGGCCGTGCCAGGCGGGAAGAAGGATGACGGGTCGAACGTGTCGACAACGGCGTCGGCGACCTTCCCGGCCAGCGGCCCGAGCGACCGCGTCAGCGTCGAGACGGCCAGGTTCGGCGTCGCGAATCCGCCGGCCTGGTCGCTCGAGAAGTCGACGCCGAGTGTCGCGGGCGAGACGGCCGCGAACGGGTCACCGCCGGTCGGCGTCTCCTTCACGATCTCGGCGAAGACGCCGGTGCCGGCATCGAGGCCGGCATCGACGAAACCCGGGTACAACCGAATCGTCGTCGGTGCGTCGGTCCCCAGCAGTTCCTGCACCTGCGGGATGTTGACCTCGGCCTTGAGCAGGCGCGGTGCGTCGTTCTTCAGGGCGAACGTGAGCGTGCGCGTCACGAGCTGCGTGTTGTCGGCCGGCCTGGTGCCGTCGCGTTCAGCGAAAAGGATCTTGTGGCCGGGGACGCGCCCGCTGCGGTCGGCCATCGCCTTCAGGCTGCTGCTGTCGTTGTAGTTGGCGATGACCGCTTTCCGCACGTCGCCCTGCGCGATTTGCGACAGGAACATCATGGGAATCGTGAAGTCGACTTCCTGGCCACCCGCGTCCGTGCCGATGACATGGAACGGGAAGCGGACCCTGTCGGTCGGCGTCGCGCTGCGCATGACCTCGACCCAGAAGGACCGCGATCCCGATGGGTTGAACGCCGGGATGGCGATATCGGGCGTGACGAGCGTCGTGAGCCGCACGCGCTTGAACGGCATGCCGCGATCGGTGTCCGCAAACCGCTTCTCGGGCTCGCGGACCACGATGAAGTACCGCTGGAACAGGGTGGCCACGATGAGGCTGCCCTGCTCCTTGAACTTCCGCTCCGTCACCTTGACGAGCGCGGCACGATTGCGGAACGGCAGCAGTTCGCCCTCGTAGACGATCCGCACGTAGTGGTCGCGCCCCTGCGTGGCAACGTGGACCCATTCGGACAGGTCGAGGTGCGCATCGTCGACCGCGGGCTGGAAGGCCGCAAGCGGCAGCCTCGCGAAGGCTGGCACCCGTTCCAGGTCGCCGGCAATCCCGGGACCGGCCGGTCCGGGCCTTCCAGGATCCCGGCTGATGCGCATGAAGATGTCGCTGAGATCGAGCGGCTCGAACCGGAAGTGCGGTTTGGCCTTGCGCACGACGTCCCAGCCGCCGCGCGATCGAAGCCATCCGCCGAGCGACGACAGCATCAACTGGTCCGCGTAGAACGGCTGCGGTACGAACGGGACCCAGTACTTGAACGTGAGGCCGGCGCCCGCCAGCGCCGGGCGATTCGGTGCGAATGCGCCAGTCGCGACACGTGCTGCCTCGAGATTCAGGTCGCCAAGGACGCCGCCCCCGATCGGGTCGGCCTCGATGAAGTCGCCGCCCAGTCCGATCGAGACTTCCCGCTCGTAGCCGTGAAAGGCCGATGTCTTCACGACGATCTGGTGCCGGTCGTTGGGCGACATCGCGGCGCGCTTCAGATCCGGATCCTCGACGTCCGGATTCGGCATCTGCTGGGCGTTGTAGTCGTCGGACCAGATGGCCCGGAGCGAGGCGGGATTCTGTGGCGTGAGCTCGACATCGTCCTGCCCGGGTCCGGGGCTCGGCCCGAGCAGGCGCGTGTGCCACAGCTCGGTTCGTCCCCTCGACGTGAAGGGGCGCAGCCGGTGCCCCCACGACACGGCGCTCGTCGGCGAGACGATCAGCCTGTAGGGAAGCTCGAGTGCGGTTTCGGTGGCGGCCGGCCTCGCGATGGCCGGAGCGCCGGCAATTTCGGCCGGCGTGGGGTCGGGCCCGATCGCCGCGATGCCGTTGACGCTCAGCTCGAGCGACGACCAGTCGAGCAGCCCTTCGATCGTCAGCGGGATGCTCGCCTCGGGCGGTACCTTGAAGACGAGCCGGCTGCCCTGCGCCATCCGTGCGGGCACGGACCCCGGCGGGCCGGGATTCTCGATCGTCGTCGGCGGCGGCTGCGGCTTCCCGTCCGGCGGCACATCGGGCTCGACGTTGACGACGGTGGCTTCGTAGAAGGCGCCTTCGGCAATCGCCTGGGGCGGAAAGTGGATCGCGAGGAATGCCGGTTGTGCCGCGTCCTCCACGACGAGAACCGGCGGACCGGTGCGGTTCGGCGCCCGGCGCAGGTTGTGCGCGTCGATACGGAGGCGAAGGAGGTCATCCGGCCGCGTGATCTCGATCGAGAACGCCATAGGAGCCTTTCCGGCGGGGGGCGCAGTCTGCCTTCGGGCCATGGTGCGCGCAGAGCGGCAAACGTTTCATTGCCGCGCGGAGCTACGGCTCCGATGCGTCTGGGCAGGCGCCGGCCGCCTGGTGCTACCGAACGGCCGTTTGAAGTTGGCCGCCGACCGCCACCGGCACATCCAGATGCCGCCCGGCCGCGTAGATACTCGTGGAGACCGAGAGTGATGAACCTGAAGTCGATCGTTGCGGCGTGCGCTCTTGTGACGGTGGCACTCTGGCCAACCGCCGAGTCCGCCGGTGCCGCGCAGCAGCCACCGCAGGCGACGATCCTGGCCGTCGTCTATCCGACGCACGAGGGCGCGCGGTTCGACATCGCGTACTATCGCGCCAGCCACATTCCGCTCGCCATGAAGGTGATGCAGGCCGAGCGGGTCACGCTCATCGAGGGCGTCCCGACGGGCGACGCGGCCCCGCCCTACGCGATGATTGCGCACTTCCAGTTTTCGTCCCCCGAGGCGCTGCAGAGCGCGGTCGCCAGTCCGGCGATGGCCGACGTCCGCGCCGACATCGCCACGTTCACCGACATCAGGCCGATTGTCATGTTCGCCAGGTAGCCGGATCGCGAATGAGTCGCGATCCATCCGCAACGGACCGCGAGCTGGTCGGGTCGGTCGCCCGGGGCTCGGCCGACGCGCTCGGCGCGCTCTACGACCGCTACGCATCGACGATATTCGGCCTCGCGCTGCGGATGGTGCGGCGGCCGGCTGACGCCGAAGAGGTCGTCCAGGATGTCTTTGCGCAGGCCTGGCGGGAAGCCCCGCGCTATGACGACGGCCGTGCGACGGTGGCGGGCTGGCTGGTCATGCTGACGCGTGCGCGATCGCTCGACCGCATCCGCGCCAGGGGATCGCGCCCGGATGTCGAGTCGCCCGTCGCGATGGACGACGTACGGCCCATCGCCGGACGCGATGCGGATCCCGAACATTCGGCCATCCAGGACCTGGACGCGCGCCACGTGCGGGCGGCGCTCGACGGGCTGCCGGAAGCGCAGCGCACGCTGGTCGATCTTGCGTACTACGAAGGACTGTCCCACTCGGCCATTGCGGCCAGGACCGGCGTTCCACTCGGAACGGTCAAAGCCCGGCTGCGAACGGCCGTGGCATG
>JBIQJY010000032.1:33650-39242 GCA_044507065.1 Acidobacteriota bacterium | reverse complement strand
CGGCAAACGTGGTGACCGGCGGCGGCGCTGGCGGATCGGGATCGGGCGAAGGCGCGACGGGCGACGACTTCTCGCTGCCGCACGCCGAGACCATCGCGACACACAGCAGGAGCATCAGGATGACGCTTCGCTTCCGCCTCACGCGGCGGAGAGTGCAAGGCGTGTACCCCGCATCAGGCGACGACTGACGCTACCGAATCATCGGGCGTCGACGTCATTTCGCTCAGTCTGGGGATGGAATTACCGAACGGACCGGCCGGGCATCGGGGGAGATAATGTGGCGGTGAGGCAGGGATTCGAACCCTGGGTAGGGGTGTAAGCCCCTACAACGGTTTAGCAAACCGCCGCTTTCGGCCGCTCAGCCACCTCACCGGCAGTCTGCAAGTATATGTTCTGCAACGGTTCAGTGGAAGCGTCGCGGCAGCATCCCGGGCGGCAGCCAGCCGCCATCGCGGCATGTGCCGCCCCCGAGCACCACGAACGGATCGGGCGTGATGCAGCCCTCGACCTCGGGTGTGGTCGGCGGCGCGACTGGAACCGCGGCGGGTGCGACCCTGCCGGTGACCTCGTTCGAAGGCCCGCTCAGCCGGCCCTGCGCGTCGAACGCGCGGATGACGAAGTAGTAGGTGACTCCGGGCGTCAGTCCGCCCACCGTGTGCGAGGTGACCTTGCCTACCTGAACCTGCCGGGAATACACCCCGGGCGCATTCCCCACGAACATGACGTACCCGGCCGTCACCGCATCGACCGGCGGATCCCAGGCCAGTTTCAGCTCGTCAGCGAACGCGGGCCGGCACGCAAACAGCGAGAGCACGAGAACAACGAACCGAACAACTCGTGGCATGCAGTACCTATGATAAGCGCGTGGGTGCTCGATGGCGACCGGGCCTGGCGCGATGAACGTCTGACATATACTCACGCGGGACGCGGCCTGACACCCGCCGCGGTCATGAGGTCAGGCGCCGGTTCTCCCCGGAGCCCTGCGGGCCTTCAATCGGCCGGTCCGCGCGACCCGCACACATTGACGGTCGATGGCTGATCTCACACGGACTGCGATGACGCGGATGTCACCTGCCATGGCCGCACTGCTGACGCTGTTCGTCCTTATCCTGGGGATCGGACACGCCGAGGCCGCTCAAACAGACCCGTCCGACACCCGTCGTGGACAACTGACGGTCACCGTCCGTGACACGTATGGCGTACTTCCGGGTGCGTCGGTCACGGTGGTGCAGCGCGACGGCAGCGCGACCAGCCGCGCTGTGTCCGATGACGCGGGACTGGTGCACTTCAGCGGACTGCCGGTCGGCACCTACGACGTGACCGCCGCGTTCAGCGGGTTCGCCAGCGCGATCCAGCGCGACGTGACGGTCGGGCCGGGCGCCTCGGTGCCGATCGAGCTCGTCCTCGCGGTGCTGCAGCTCTCGTCCCAGGTCACGGTGACAACCGCCAACCGCCGCGAACAACTGCTGCTCGATGTCGCCGAGCCGACCGTGCTGATCGACCGGACGCAGATCGCCGACACCGGCGCCCGTACAGCGAAGGACCTGCTCATCGAACAGTCCGGCGCGGGCATTCAGGTGCAGGCGGGCGGCGGTCAGGGGCACCTGTCGATCAACGGCATCCCCAACAGCGGCGTGCTCGTGCTCATCGACGGGCGCCGGTATCTGGGGAAGGACGCGAACGGAAACTTCAATCTCGAAGACCTGTCGATGGCCGGCGTCGAACGCGTCGAGATCGTCAAGGGCGCGGGCTCGGCGCTCTATGGGTCGGACGCGCTTGGTGGCGTCGTCAACTTCGTCACGCGGCAGTCGACAACGCCGGGGGCCTGGAGCACGCTCGACGTGAGTGGCGGATCGTACGGCGACTGGCGCGTGAACGAGACCGCGGGCTGGCGCGGCTCCCGTGGCGGCATCACCGTGGCGGGCGGTTACCGCGGGTACGACGGTTTCGATCTCAGTGAGGCGAATCCGCAGACGGTGGGTCAGCCACGAAGCCGATGGTTCACCGGCGACTTCAAGGGGGACGTGCAGGTCGCCAATCGGCTCGTTGCCCGGGTCGCGACGGACTACTCCAGGCGTGAGATGCGCGACTACTTCTTCTCCGGGGCGACGCAATTGCCCGCGTCCGTCTACGATTCACAGCGGGACCTGACGCGGTACGCGTTCTCGCCAGGGCTCGACTATCAGGCCTCCCCGCAGACGTCCGTGAGCTTCGACTACACGCACGGCCGATACCTGCGCGACGAAACGCGCGTGTTCGTCGAGGGAGGCGACACCGTGCCGCAGGACGCCTGGCGCGAGTGGAACGACGAAGTCAGAATGACGGCCCAGCATGTCTGGCGGGCCCTGGAGCGCGAACATCCGCTGCAGGGTGGCTACGAGTTCCGACGCGAGACGCTGCGCCGCAGCACGCTGACCGTGACCGATCCCAGCCGGGACGTCAGCGTGCTCTGGTTCCAGCAGGAAGTGGGCGTGACCTCGCGTCTCCGGATCGCCGCCGGCGCGCGCTACGACGACTTCAGCGATTTCGGCAGCCGATGGAGCCCGCGCGGGAGCGCGGTGTTCTCGCTGGCCGACCGCCAGCGCCTGCAGCTCAGCTACGGGCACGGCTTCCGTCCACCGTACTTCGGGGAGCTGTATCTGAACACCCCGCCGTCGTTCGTCGGCAATCCTGCCCTGCGGCCGGAAACGTCCGCCACGCTGACGACCGGCTACGCGTGGGCGGGATCGCGCGCCGAGGTCGCGGCGGATTTCTATCGGGCGCGTGTCGAGAACGGCATCACGTTCGACTTGAGCGGTTTTCCGTTCACCTACGGAAACCTGACCACCTACACCTCGAAGGGCACGAACGTGTCGGCATCGTTCACGCTGCCCGGTGGACTGAGCCCCGGCCTGTCGTACGCGTTCAACCGGCGCAGCGATCGCGACGGGAACGAAGTCGGCGGATACCCGCGTCACGCCGCGTTCATCAAGCTGGTGTGGGCCGACCCCAGGCGCGGCTGGCGCGCCAACATCCGTGGTCAGATTCTCGGCCGCGTCCCGCCCTCCGCCGATGGGAGCTACCAGCCCGGATACGGCCTGTGGTCTGGACAGGTCTCGAAGCGGATCGGCACGAGCGCGAGTCACACGGTGAGCCTGTACGTGCAGGGCACCAACCTGTTCGACAAGCGCGACATCTTCCGGCGCACGGTCGACGATGAACCGGTGACCGGCGACTTCGTCGTCTGGACGGCGCCGCGAACGTTTCTGGTGGGCTTGACCGTGGACCTGGGACAGGCTCGCTAGTCCGCGGGGATCAGTCGGCGGTCATTCCGCCTCCGACAACGGCGCTTCGGCGGGACCCGAGATCACCTCTCCTGTCGGCTTGAACCGGGAGCCGTGGCACGGGCAGTCCCACGTCCGCTCGGCCGTATTCCACGCGACGACGCATCCCATGTGCGTGCAGACCGCGGATCGTATGGTCACCTGACCGCCCGGATCGCGGTAGACGGCAAGCTTCGCTCCGTCGCGCTCGACGATGCCGCCTTCGCCTCGGCTCACGGCGCGCAGCGACCGCGCCTCCGGACCGGCAAACCGATCGCGAATCATGTAGTACGGATAGTCGGCGTTCTCCCTGACATAGTCCCATAGCCCTCGCGCGAGCGCGGTCCGGTTGGCGTCGAACAGCTCGGCCCAGGGATTGGCCCGGCCGAGGATCGCATCCGTGATCATGAGGCTCGCGAGCGTTCCGAATGTGAGGCCGTTGCCGACGAAACCTGTCGCCACATACTGATGCTCGGCGTTCGATCCGATGTACGGCAGCCCATCCGGGGTCGAGATCACCTGGCCGGACCAGCGGTGCACGACCTCGACACCGGGGAGCATCGCGCGGAGGTCGTCCTCGACGCGCCGATAGCATGCGTCGGTGTCTTCCTGCTGCCCGGTCTTGTGATCCTGCCCGCCGAAGATCACGACATCGAAGTCGCCGTGCGGTTCGACGCGGAGATAGGAATAGGGATCGTCGGTGTCCCACCACATTGCATCGGGGATCGTCCCGCGCGGCACGCGTCCCGCAACCACGTAGCTGGTGTAGAGCGCGAGCCTGGTCTGCAGCAGCGTGGCGCTGACGAGGCCGGAGAGTCCGACGAGGGGATTGTGCGTCGCGATCACGATGTCATCGCAGCGGACCGTGTGGCCGCCGGCCGTCACCCGACGCGGATCGTCCGAGAACTCGTCGGCACTCGATTGCTCGAAGATGCGACCGCCGGACGCCACGATCGCCTTCGCCAGCCCCGCCAGGTACTTGCGCGGGTGGATGCGCGCCTGGTTGCGAAACCGCACGCCCGGTGTGCCGGCGAGCGGCACCGCGTCGGTGTACTCCGCATCGAATCCCAGCTCCTCGGCGAGGGCCGCTTCTTCGCGAAGTTGTTTGACCTCCTGCTCGCCCACCCCGGATACCGGCGCATGAAGGTACCCGTCGACCCAGGCGAAGTCCGCCTCGATGGCCTCGCCGCGCACGGCATCATCGATGGCCGCGATGGCGGCAAGCCCGGCGTCCCACGCGGCCTGCGCGTGGTCGCGTCCGAAGCGTTCGACGAGCTCGCTCAGCCGGGCGTCGGTCACCATCGTCAGGTGCGCGGTCGTGTGCCCGGTGTCGACCGACGCGCAGCGGTCGCGCTCGAGCACGACCACGCGCTTTCCAGCCCTGGACAGCTGATACGCGACACTGAGGCCCGTCATCCCGCCGCCCACGACGACGACGTCGGCCGTGAGGTCCTCGGCGAGCGCGGGGAATGCCGGCAGCCTGGCCGATGTCATCCAGTAGGGTGTCGTCTCCTTCGTCATGGCCCTGGTCCTTTCTCCTACCGCCCCGTTTCGGCATGCGGCGCGTGAACGGGTTTGGACTCCGGCGACCAGCGCTGGCGCAGGTACACCGAGAGCCACACCATCGATGCAATCGCCAGGAACTCGCTTTGCCAGTTCTGCAGCGACTCGAACCAGAAGCGCGACGATGTCAGGTAGTCGATGAACGCCGGCATTGGTTGACCGTGGACCGTCTCGTCCGACGCGTACTCCCAGAACCCGCCGATGGCGTGCCCCGTCCACGACAGGACGAACAGCAGCAGGAACGCGATCCCGAGCGAGTGTTCGTACAGCCGCAACACGAGGCCACCGCGGCGGACCGGCCAGGGCGCGGTCGGATCGTCCGCGAAGTCGCGGGGATCGGTGTCGACGAGTTCCCGTGCGCCGGGCCTTCGCGATTCCGGCGATCCCTTCTGTATCAGCACGGTCGTCAGCAGCACGAACACCGCCATCTGCAGGAACTCGCTCTCCCAGTTCTCGAAGACGGCTTCCCACGGATGTCCCGTGCCGAAGTAGCCGCCGAGCGTGACCGCCGGTCGGCCGTGCTCCTGCTGCCCGGCGTTGTACTCGGCGAGCCCGGTCCCGATCTGTCCCGCGAGCGACACCGCGCACATGGCGAGCAGCGCGAGTGTCAGTGCGCGCTGGCGAATCCAGTCGGTCACGGCACCGGCGCTCATCGTCGGACTCCGCGCGTTCGCTTCGGCGCCTTGCGGAACTGCAGGCGCGTCGACGCGGTTACGTCGCCCTTGAG
>JBIQJY010000032.1:12387-33550 GCA_044507065.1 Acidobacteriota bacterium | reverse complement strand
GCTTCGGCGCCTTGCGGAACTGCAGGCGCGTCGACGCGGTTACGTCGCCCTTGAGGACCGTGGCAATCTGGCGCAGCGCATAGTCGTTGTCGTCATCGGTGTTCGAGACGATGCAGTCGGCGGGCACGAGCAGCTCGAAGCCGCGCATGTAGGCATCGTTCGCGGTGAACAGCACGCAGATGTTGCCGGCAATGCCCGTCAGAATCAGGCGGCGGATACCGAGCGCCTCGAGCAGGGTGTCGAGCGTCGTGCCGAAAAAGCCGGAGTGCTTCGGTTTCAGTACGAAGTAGTCGCGCGCGAACGGGCGGAGGCGGCGCGAGACACGGTGCCCCGGCGATGACCGCGAGGTACAGTGCGCGACCGTGCGACGGAAGTCCGATCGCCACTGGCCGAAATTGTCGTTGATGTAGACGACCGGTATGCCGGCGGCGCTCGCGCGACGCTTCAGGGCCGACAGGCGCGTCGCCATCGGCTCGGCGCTGGCGACGAGCGCTTCGGATCCCGGAAACGCCAGGTCGTTGATGACATCGATGAGGAGCAGCGCGGTTCCCGCCGTGGGAACCGTCACTGCCCCCTGTTGCCGCTGCCGGTCGCCTCCCTGCACACGCGCCTCCCCGCTCGAGGCCGCCGGACGACGCCGGCCGCGGTCACGGTGCTGTGCGCTAGCGGCGGCCGGACTTGGCCGTTGCCGCGCGGCCCCGCGAGCCGCTCGCGCGACTGGTCGTCGAGGCCTCTTCCTCTTCGTCTTCGCCGTGCGCCGCGTCGGCCGCCATCTGATTGATGCCGCCTTCGGCCAGGCTCGAGAGCTTCGCGTCGGCCGCCTTCTCCTCGTCGAGCGTCTGCTGGAGCAGCCGGGCAGCCTCGGTGTGCCCCATGGCTTCGGCCCAGGCGACCAGCGTGCCGTAGGCCGCCATCTCGTAGTGCTCGGCCCGCTGGCCGGCCGCGATCAGGCAGGCATCCATCGTGGTGTCGTCGAAGTCCTCTTCCATGATGGACTTGCCTTCCTCGATGATGCCCGCCATGCCGTCGCAGTGCTTCCCGCGAACCCGCTCGCCGAGGTTCTCGAACACCTGCTCGAGCCGCTCGACCTGCATCCGCGTCTCCTCCAGGTGCGATTCGAAGGCGGCGCGCAGCTTGGGCGTGGATGCGGCTTTCGCGAGTTTCGGCAGTGCCTTGAGCAGCTGCCGTTCGGCATCGTAGGTATCGCGGATTTCGTCGATGAAAGCGTCGTGGAGCGTGCCTGCTTCGGCCATGGTAGTTCCCCCTGGTTGTGAATGATCCGTACGGACGGAGGACGAAGCCCCGGCGTCCATCGGCCATGTTCACCAGAGCATGTTGCGTACCAGCCTGGAAACGGCGAAAGTCTGACGGCCCGCCGGCCTGCGCGCGGGATCGATCGAGGACGTGCCCTGAAGTGAGTAGGCGGCGCGTGATGATGGGTATCGCGGCTGCTCTCTACGAGGGCCGCATCGGCATGCGCACTTCCACCCGCGTGCCGCCGCGCGGTTTCGAGGTGACGATGAGCTGTCCGCCAAGCAGGCGGGCGCGTTCGCGCATGGTCATCAGGCCGATCGTGTCACCGGTCCGCGCCGCGTCATCGAACCCGCGGCCGCCGTCGACAACGGTCAGGAACAGCTCGGCGCCGGCTGACGTGAGGGTCACGATCGCGCGCGTGGCGCCACTGTGGCGGACGACATTCTGCAGCGCCTCCTGCGCAATGCGGTACAGCCCGAGCGCGATATCGGGATCGAGCTGGCCGGGCACACCGCTGACGTCCACATTGATGTCCACCCGGTGCGCCTCGGACAACTCGCGGCAGAGCGCGCGCACGGCGCCAGTGAGACCGAGGTCCGTCACACGTGCAGGATGGATCTCGTCCAGCAGGCGCTGCAGTCCGCGGCCGATTTCCGCCGCCTTCCCCGCCAGCCGCCCGACCTCGTCTGCCGCGGCCGCGCCGCCCTGCTGCCGCAGGCCGTCGAGTTCGGCCGCCAGCCTGTCGACGTCCTGCAGGGCCTCCTCGCGCAGGTCGTCGGCCATCCGCAGGCGCTCCCGATCGTGGGCCGTCAACAGGCGGCCGCCGAGGTCCCGCAGCTCCCGCTCCACGCGATGCCGTTCGGTGAAGTCCACGAAGACCCCCAGCATGCGGAGCGGCACCCCGTTGCGCACCGCCCGGCCCTTGCCGAGGACCCAGCGCTCCACGCTGTCGTAGCCGATGACGCGGAACTCGGTTTCGTACGACGACACGCGATCCATCGCCTCGTTCATCACCCGCGACACCCGCTCGCGGTCGGCCGGATGCAGCCGCTCCATGAAGGCGTCGAACGACGGGCGCCTCGTACCGGCGAAGTCGCCCAGGAGACGATGCGTCTCGGGCGACCAGCTCATCTCGCCGGTCGGCACCTGCCAGTCCCACGTCCCCATGCTGGCGGCCTCGAGCGCGAGGGCCAGCCGCTCCTCGTTCCGGCGCAGCGCCAGTTCGGCCGCCTTGCGGTCGGTGATGTCCCGGCAGACGTAGAGGATCGTGCCGCCCTTGATGGACACCTGCTTGATGTGGACGAGCATGACGCGGCGCTCGCCGCGACCGTTGACGATCTCGTGCTCGATGTTGCGGACCTCGCCGTCGGGGATCGGGGCCCCGGGCGGCACGAGATCGCGGCCGAGCAGGTGCGAGATCCGGCCCATCGCGCGGACCTCGTCACCGGTCCGGGCGAACAGGACGTCGCAGTTGGGACAGATATAGGTGAACGCTCCGGCGTCGTCGGTGATGAACACCGCGTCGGACATGTTGAGGAGGGTGATGCGGTGCAGCTCCTCCGACTCGCGAAGTGCCGCTGCCGAGACCGTGTCATCCATCGCGCGCTCCCGTGGACGACCATTATGCGGCCGGCGCCCGGTGGGGCGAACGCCCCGGTCCGTCCCGCGGGCATTGACGGCTCGGGCTCACCCCCGTATGCTCACTGTTGAGACGCTTCTCGATAGAAAGGCCCCGGTGCCCCCCCACGTCCCGACGCAGCCGCTCCCCAGCGAGCCCGCGATACGCCTCTCGGATCTCCGCCCGGGCCGCCGCGCCCGGCTTCACGCCACCCATGCGGCGCCGCAGGATTGCGCGCTGCTGGCAGCGCTCGGCCTGACCGACCGCTGTGTGCTGAGCATCTGCAAGATGGGCGAACCCTGCATCGTCCAGGTGCGATCGACCCGCATCGGCATTTCCCGGTCCGTGGCCGAGGCCATCCTGGTCGTGCCCGACGGCCAAGCCTGATCAGATGGGCACCACGCACGCCGACCCGGCGCTGCGGCCGACCGGCCCCCCGGCAACCACACCGCGTGTCGCCCTGGTCGGCAACCCGAATACCGGCAAGACAACCGTCTTCAACCGCCTCAGCGGCACGCGGGCCAAGACCTCCAACTTCCCCGGAACCACCACCAGCGTGCGCACCGGACGCGCGGTCGTCGGTGGCGACACGCTGATCGACGTCCTCGACCTGCCGGGCCTCTATCAGCTCGGCCTCGATGTCCCCGAGGCGCACATCGTCCGCGACGTCCTCGCCGGCGCTCATCACGCGCGGCAGCCCGACGCGCTGCTCATCGTCGTCGACGCCTGCAACCTGACGCGCAACCTGGCGCTCACCGGCGAACTGCTGGCCTACGGCCTGCCCACGGTCGTCGCGCTGAACATGGTCGATCTCGCCCAGCGCCGCGGCCTCAGCCTCGACACCGCCCGGCTGGGAGCGCAGCTCGGGTGTGAAGTGGTCCCGCTGGTGGCGCGGCGCGGCGAGGGCCTGGACGAGCTGCGGGCCGCGCTGGGACGCGCGCTCGATCCGAGCCGCACGGCCGTCGCGCCGGAGCGCGAGCGGCCGCACCAGGGTGCGCCGGCCGCCGCCATCGTGGAGTGGGCCGAGCAGGTGGCCGAGACGAGCGTCGGAGGTCGGCACGCGGCCGGGCAGGCCACCGACACGATGACCGAGCGACTCGATCAGACGTTCACGCATCCAGTGCTGGGGCTGGTGCTCTTCATCGGCGTGATGGCGGGCCTGTTCTGGATGCTCTTCGCGCTGGCCGCCGTGCCGATGGACCTGATCGAGGCCACCTTCACGCACCTGGGATCCCTGACGGGGCAGCTGCTGCCACCCGGCCTCATCCACGACCTCGTGGCCGAGGGCATCATCGGGGGCATTGCCGGCACGGTCGTCTTCCTGCCGCAGATCTGCCTGCTCTTCTTTCTCATCAGCCTGCTCGAAGACACGGGCTACCTGGCGCGCGCGGCGTTCGTGATGGATCGGGTGTTGTGCCGCTTCGGCCTGCCCGGCCACGCGTTCGTGCCGCTGCTCACCTCACACGCCTGCGCCCTGCCGGGCATCATGTCGACGCGACTGATCCCCGACCGTCGCGACAGGCTGACGACTATCCTCGTCGCGCCGTTCATGAGCTGCTCGGCGCGCATGCCCGTCTACGTGCTGCTGACTTCGCTGCTGTTCGCCGGACAGCCGCTGCTTGGAGGCCTGGCCTTCGCCGGATGTTACGCGCTCGGCGCGGCGGCGGCGATGTCGAGCGCACTGCTCTTCCGGCGGACGCTGCTGAGCGGCGCCGCACGGCCGATGATCCTCGAACTGCCGTCCTACAAGGCGCCGTCGTTCGCCAACGCGGTCATCACCGCGCGAGACCAGGGCCTGGCGTTCCTCAAGACGGCCGGCACGGCCATCATGGCGATCTGCATCGTGATGTGGTGGCTCAATACGTTTCCGCGAACGAGCCCGCCGCCTGAGGCGGACGTGCTCATCACCCAGGCCGCTTCCGCCGCGACACCCGAAGAAGCCGCCGAGCTCGAGGCGCAGGCCGACGCGCTGACAGAGCGGGCCGGACAGGCCAACAGCTACGCCGGCCGGCTCGGGCGCACGCTCCAGCCGGCCTTCGCCCCGCTTGGCTACGACTGGCAGCTGACGATTGGCGTGCTCACCAGCTTCCTCGCGCGCGAGGTGTTCGTCTCGACGATGTCGGTGCTCGTGGCCGATGGCGAGACCGACGAGCAGGGCGTCATCACCCGCATTCGCAGCGCCACGCGGGACGACGGACGGCTGATCTTCACGCCGGCGACGGCCGCCAGCCTGCTCGTGTTCTTCGTTCTCGCCATGCAGTGCCTGCCGACACTTGCCGTCACGCGCCGGGAGTCCGGGCACATCAAGTGGGCCCTCCTGCAGCTGGGCTACATGTCGGCCGTGGCCTACACCTGCGCGTTTCTCACCTACCAGGGCCTTCGGCTGGCAGGCGTTCCCTGAAGGCGTATGCTGGTGATCCGATGGGCGAAACATTCCAGGCCGTCGTCGTGACCGCCGTCGCCGCGGGAGCCCTGCTCGTGCTCATCCGGCCGCTGTTCGCGCGCCGGCCCCCGGCGCAGAAGCCAGGGGGCTGCGCCAGCTGCGCGTCGGCCCCGCCGGCGCCCCGCGCCGAATCCCGCGCCCGCTGACAGCCGACCGCGTCATCTGTCGTATCCTCGAAGGTTTCAGCGGCACCTTGCCGGGAGGAACGATTCGAATGAAGCAGATGATTCTGATGACCGGGGCCGTGGCCGTTGCGCTCGGACTGGGCGCGGCCACACACGCGCAACAGGCATCACAACAGGCATCACAGCCGTACTCGGTCGGCCAGCCCCTCGGGCTGCCCATCTCGCCGGCTGGCGACGGCGCCTTCAACCCGATCTCGTCGAACGTGAAGGTCTACGGCGCCATCTACTCGGCCGAAAGCTGCTCGTACGATCCGGTGCGCAACCTGATTGTCGTGCCGAACCGGGGCGTTGGCCAGAACGTCCAGGCCAACAACGCGTGGGTCTCGCTCATCAACCATGACGGGTCGGTCCATACGGCACGCTGGATTGGCATTCAGAACCCACAGCAGCGCGACGGCCTGAACCCACCGCTCGTGCTCAACGAGCCGTTCGGCAGCGACATCGTCAATGGCGTGTTGCACCTGGCGGACCGCGACGGCGGTACCGGGCCGAACGATCCGAGCGTCGCCGTCCTCCGCCGGTTCACGATGACAACGGGCGCCCCGGCCGGTGAGACGCGCGTCGAAGGCGTGGCCTGGTTCAACGACATCGAGGTGGCCGAAGACGGAACCGTGTATGCGTCGGTCACCGGCGGCAACGAGGCGTCGAGCTGGCAGATCTGGAAGGTGACCGCATCCGGCGAGGCGTCGATGTTCGTCCAGGGCGCACCGCTCAGCCGCCCGAACGGCGTCGCGTTCGACCCGGACGGCAACATCGTCATCGTCAATGTTGGCGACGACGCGGTGCTGACGTATTCGCCCGAGGGCAAGCTGATCCGGACCGAACGTGCCGCCCAGGCGGGCAGCGACGGGCTGGTCATCATGGCCGACGGGACCAAGTACGTGAGCAGCGTCATCAATGGCGGCGTCTCGCGCATCCGGCCCGGCCAGACGGCCGAACTCATTGCGCAGAACATCCCCAACGCCGCGTCGATGTGCTACGACTCGGGGGCCAACCAGCTCGTTATTCCGATGAATGCGAACAACGCCCTCGCCTTCGTGCCGCTGAACTGATTCGCCCTGGCCACAACCGGACCCCGGGGCCCTGCCCCGGGGATCCCCCGCTCATACCCCCACCCCGGATGAACCTTTCTCGCACGGTCCCGACTTCAGGGACAGATGACGCGAGATCATGAGCCAGTGACCGACCACATTCCGGACGCGCAGGCCCGCGAGGACGAGTGGCTGGCCGTCCGGTGCCAGCTCGGCGAGCGGGCGGCCTTCGACGACCTCATCCGGCGCTGGAACGATCCGATCTGGCGCTACCTGCGGCGGCTTTCGTCGAGCGAGGACGATGCGCTCGAGATGACGCAGGAGGTCTGGTTGCGCGTCGTCCGCGGCATCGCCAGGCTGCGCGAGGGCGCCCGGCTGCGGGCATGGCTGTTCGGCATCGCGAGGCGGGTCGCCATGGATCGACTGCGGCATCAGTACGCCGCGCCGCGCGCAGCCGATGTCGACGTGCTCGACCTTCCCGGCGAGGACCCGGAGCCGGGCGACGACGACCTGGCCGAACTGCAGCACGGACTCGACAGGCTGCCGGTCGTCGAACGCGAGGTCCTCACGCTGTTCTACCTGCGCGAGCTCTCGATGCACGAGGTGGCCGACATCATCGGCGTCCCGGTCGGCACCGTGAAGTCCCGTCTGTTCCGGGCGAGGCACCTGCTTCGGCGCGAACTCACATCAATACGAGGAGATCAGTCATGACGCGAGCCATTTTCACCGATCGTTCACCTGTCACCGCCGAGGCGCTGCTCGGCCTGGCCGACGCGGAACTCTCCACGCGGGCGCGCATGGCGCATGTGGCACTGCTCGTCGGATCGATCCTGATGACGATCGGGATCGTGTCGCTCTGGATCACCGAACCATCCCTGCCCCTGCGGACACACGTCGCGTTCGGCGCTTTGGCGGCGATTGGCGTGTCGTGGACGGTCTTTGCCGCGCGCGTGCTCACGCGCCGGCGCGTCCTCTACGCACGACACCGCGTGGTCGCCGCACGAATGGCCCTGACATTCACAGCGGTGTTCACGCTGGGCGCCCTCGCGATCGGATGGACGAACGGTACGCCTGCCGGCTACGTCGCAGCGGCCATGGGCGGCGTCCTGCTGGCCGTGGCCGCGGCGCTGCTGGTGCGCGCGCGACGGAAGCTGGCGTCGCTGATGGATCGTCGGCGCGATCTCGAGAAAGAGATGGCGTCCGGAGCGGCCTCGCGGCTTCGGTAGCCACCGCTACGACGGGTTGCTGCCGGTGGCCATCACGCGCAGCGACTCCAGCGTGCGTTCCATCGACTCGCGAGCGGTGCTGCGGATGATGGGACCGGTGATGACCCCCAGCCCGAACGGCACGCCGCGGCTCAGGCTGATCGACTCACACTCGGCCAAGACCCCACCCTCGACAGCCTCGTAGCGCCAGTAGGCGTTGAGGCGCCACAGGAATCCGCGATCGTCGCCAACGGGTCGCGCGTGCTCGGTGGGCGTTCCGGCATCGGCAATCTCCACAATCCGCGTCGCCACGCTGGTACTCGCGCCACGCCGTGCATCAATCCGCTCGAGTCGAACGTCGTGCCGGGTGTCGTACACGACGGTCACCACCTTGGTCCGCTGCAGACGTAGATGGACCGTGAGTCCACCGGCGTGTCGAGCGAGGATGGACGACCGCAGGACCTCGGGACTGCGAGGCGGCGGTTCGGTCTCGAGCCGCGTCATCAGTTGATCGAGCGTCACGCCCGGCAGGAACACGGCGCCGCGCCAGTGGTGCACCATGCCGGCCGGCACGTCGATCTCGCGGCCGTCGCTGTCCGCCTGGTGCATCTCGTCGACCACGAGTGCACCGGACATGGCCGTCCGCCGGTCGGCCGGATCCTGTGCGTCCATGACCAGGAAATGTCTCCGGTCGCCGATTCGCCCCGCGCGGCGATGCTCGACAGCGGCGACATACCGGTCCCACGCCACGAGCGTCTCGGGACGCAGTCTGGCGAGCTCGCCGCCCGATTCGGCAACGATCGCCAGCGCCACGAGGATCGAAGGAATGAACCCGGCTGTCATGTCGATCAAT
This sequence comes from Acidobacteriota bacterium, assembly GCA_044507065.1. GTDB lineage: Bacteria > Acidobacteriota > Vicinamibacteria > Vicinamibacterales > SCN-69-37 > SCN-69-37. The sequence goes on along the minus strand of JBIQJY010000032.1, from coordinate 24,961 downwards.
GCGTGAACCGGGAACACACCGGCTCACGCACTACCAGGTATGGACACGCGATCGGATCGAACGCCCACAGGGCACTGGCGGCGCTGGTGGCGATTCAATGGGGTTGGTCTCGGCGGCATTCTCGTGCAGTTCGTGGTGCTGACCGGGCTGACCGGTGGACTGGGCCTGGACTACCGCCTGGCGACGGCGCTGGCCGTGGCGGCGGCCGTGGTGCACAACTTCGCCTGGCATCGCGGGTGGACGTGGGCCGACAGGGCCCCCGGCCGGCCGACAGCCGTCCTCTTCAGCCAGTTCGCGCTGGCGAACGGCCTGGTCTCGCTTGCCGGCAATGTGGCTGGCATGTGGCTGCTCGTGGGCGGCGCCGGGATGCCGGTCCTTCCCGCCAACGCCGTTGTCATCGCGTTCTGCGGACTGGCAAATTACTGGCTCGCCGACCGGGTCGTCTTCGGCAATCCCGGCCGCGATCGACCGGGCGCGCGCAAGTGTAGAATCGCCGGACCATGACCCTGTCGCGCCGAGATATCGGCCGCCTGCTGCCTGCCCTCGTCGCTGCCGGGACTGCCGCGCCGGCCCTCGCGCAGGCCCCCGCACGCGCGCGGCTCGACACGCGCAACTACCACCACGACCGCGTGGCCTACGCCGGCGACGATCAGAAGAAGGGCCGCCGCTTCTTCATGGGCGAGACGCACGGCGGGTTCAACGTCGAGACGCACGAGACGATTCTCGGCGTCGGTGTCGAGACCCACGCGCCCCACCGCCACGTCCACGAGGAGATCATCATCGTCGTCGAGGGGACGGTCGAAACATACGTGGAGGGGCGGACCGAAACCGTCGAGGCCGGGTCGGTCATTTTCTACGGGTCGAACCAGATGCACAGCGCCCGCAACGTGGGTACGGTCCCCGCCCGCTACTACGTCGTGGAACTGCGCGGCGAGGAGTAGCGTCCGACGACGCGCGGCGGTGCCGGTCGCGTGGTAGTCTGCGGCGATCATGGTTCACACGCACACGGATCGCCCACACCTGACGCGACGCGACTTTCTGGGATCGGTTGCGGCTGCGCCGCTCCTGGCGGCCATTCCCGCCCCGGCGAATGCCGGCACCCAGGCCACGCCAGTGAGGCGCACGTCGATGGGCCTCACGTCCGACTCGTTCCAGTCGATCCGGTTCGCATCGCCGCAGCGGCTGCTCGAAGTCGACCGGCTCATGCACATCGCGGCCAGTGTCGGTGCGGCCGGCGCCCACGGCGGGATGACGAAGATCGACATGGAGTGGGCCGAGGCGACACGACGCCTCAAGGGCGACCTCGACATGTACTGCGAGGTGCAGACGTTCCTGCCGCGCGTGGGCGAGGATCCGGCCGTGTTCGAGAATGCAGTACGCGTCGCGCAGGCGGCCGGCGCCACCAGCCTGCGCGTCGTCTGCCTGCTGGGCCGCCGCTATGAGATGTTCGACTCGCTGGCGCAGTGGAAGGCGGCCGTGGCCGACTACCACAAGCAGATCGAAGTGGCGCTGCCCATCGTCGAGAAGTACCGGATGCCGCTCGGCATCGAGAACCACAAGGACTGGCGCGTCGATCAGCAGGTTGACCTGCTGAAGCATTACAGCAGCGAGTTCCTGGGCGTGACGCTCGATACGGGCAACAACATGTCGGTGCTCGATGATCCGATCGAGACCATCGAGAAGCTGGCGCCCTACACCTTCAACGTCCACCTGAAGGACATGGCCGTCGAGGAGTACGAACACGGTTTCCTGCTCTCCGAGGTGGCGCTCGGCGAGGGGATGCTCGACATGAAGCGCATCGTGGACACGATTCGCCGCGCGAAGCCGGACGTGAAGTACTCCCTCGAGATGATCACGCGCGACCCGCTCGAAGTGCCGTGCCTCACCGACAAGTACTGGGCAACGTTCGATGACGTCAACGGCGTGTTCCTGGCGCGGATGCTGGCGATGGTGAAGGCCAACAAGCCGCGCGCACCGCTGCCGCGAATCACCGGCCTGACCGACGAGGGCCGCCTGGCACTCGAGACCGAGCTGGTGCGGCGTTCGGTCGACTACGCGCGCGATCACCTCGGACTGCCGGCCTGAGCACCTGGCCAACCGCCAGGTCGGTGCCCGTCAGCGCCCGAGGTTTTCGTACACCTTCAGGTTCGACGTTCCCGATCCCATGCAGGCGATGTCGGGCCGTCCGTCGCCATTGATGTCCTCGGCGATGCACGCGGCGGCCGCCATGCCGCCGTCGTCGATCGTGTGACGCGTCCACCGCTCCGCGTCGGCGTCGTCGGCCGTGTAGAGATACAGACGGTGCCCCTTGCCGCGGAACCCGATGACGATGTCGTCGCGTCCGTTGCCATCGAAGTCGGCCATGGCCAGCGCGTGCCCGGTCACGATCGAGTCATCGATCACCCGGCGCTGCCAGGTGCCGTCCTGCTCGCGGTACACGGCGACGATGTTGCCGTGGTAGGGCTCGATGGCCGCGAGGAAGCGACCCGACTCGGTGCGGCCCACCGCGACATCCGCGCTGCCGGCCCGCGGCCACGCCTCGGGATTTCCGCTGGTGAGCAGGTCGCCGGTCCATTCGCCGCTTGCTGCGCGCCGCCAGACGTGAATGCCGAGCGATGACGCCGTCAGCAGGTTGTGCGGGCCCTTCCCGTCCCAGTCGGTCACCGTCATTCCGTGCAGGTAGCCGCGCGGCACGTCGGTCAACGTCTCGCGGCGCCAGTTGTCCCCGGGGTGATAGATGTAGACCGGCACGGCGTTCCCGCCGCTCACCTCCGGCTCGTCGGGATTGACCATCGGCCCGTTCAACAGCACCTTGCGGCCGGATCCGTCGATGTCGATCCAGCGGAGGCGGTGCACGGTGGGCACCTTGTCGATCTCGGTGAGCGTCCATCGTTCCCGCGGATTGCCGTTGTGGCGCAGGATGGTGACCAGGCCGGGTTGCGCGACGGGACGCCCGGAGAAGAAGTAGCCGAGTGCGAGCTCCGGCACGCCGTCACCATCGATATCGTGCGCGGCCATCGCCGACATGTTGCGGACGCCATCGATCATCACGTGGCGCTCCCAGTTCGGAGCCTCGAACCAGACGAGTTCCTGCATGCCCTCGGTGAGCGCGATGAGATCCTTGCGGCCATCGCCGGTCAGGTCCGCGGCAATCACCTGATAGCCGCTTTTCAATTCATCGCTGATCGTGTGGATGCGGAACCGCGTGCCGCCGGCCGTGACGATGGCGGCCTCCGTCCCGGGGGCCTGGTCGGGCGCCGCGACGGCGGACATCGTGGAGGCCATGGACATCGAGGCAGCGAAGACACAGCCAGACAGCATCACACTACGTACCGGCTTCATATCGTTGAACCTCTTTGCGCAGCCATTCGGCCGCGGTTGTTGTCGCCCACTCAGTGAAAATCGCGGCTGGCCTGGTGTACGGGCGCCTCGATCCGATCGGGCACCCACAGCCGTTCGGCAATCACGTGAACGACCCCGTGCTGCGATTGCACGGTGCCTGTCACACCAAGCCAGTGCGCCGTACGCACCAGCACCGGGTGCGCATCGAACACGCGCTCCCAGATGACCAGGTTCACGAAGCCCGTCTCGTCCTCGAGCGTCATGAAGGTGACGTTCGACGCGGTGGCCGGGCGCTGCCGGCAGATGACGAGACCAGCGTAGCGCACCACTGATCCTTCGGCCATGCCGCGCACGGTGCGCGCATCGGGAATCCCCCGCGATGTCAGCATCGTGCGGATCGATTCGACCGGATGCCCGCGCGTGCTGTGCGCCGACGCGTGATAATCCCACACCACCTGATCGGCCGGCTGCAGTGGTGCAAATGCCGGCGGCTGCTCCTCGTCATCGAACGGCAGCGACAGCGTGCCGTCCTTCACGACGGCCGGCGACTCCCAGAGCGCCGCCCGGCGCGACACACCAAGGCCGTCGAACGCACCGGCCGTTGCGAGAATGGTCAGTTCACGCTCGGCCAGCCCGGCCCGCCGTGTCAGGTCCCCGATTGACGCAAACGGCGCCTCGTCGCGCGCCGCCACCGCTCGTCGCCCCTGGGTTTCGCGCATCGATTTCACGAACCGCATGCCCATGCGCACCGCGAATGGCGGAGACGCTTCGGCAACGGGCTCGAGCGTGCAGTCCCACTGGCTGCGCTGGGCATCGACCGGACGCACCTGCACACCCATCCGCTTCGCATCCTCGACGATGGTGGCAATCGAGTAGAAACCCATGGGCTGTGCATTGAGCAGGGCGCAGGTGAACTCCGCCGGGAAGTGGCACCTCAGGTACGAAGCGGCATAGCTGATGAGGGCAAACGAGGCGGCGTGGCTTTCCGGGAAGCCGTAGTCGCCAAACCCCTGAATCTGGCGAAAGACGCGCTCGGCAAATTCCGGCGTGATGCCCTTGGCCACCATCCGCGAAATCAGCCGATCGCGATGCCGCTCGAGCCGGCCCGATCGCTTCCACGCGGCCATGTCGCGCCGCAGCTGGTCGGCCTCGCCCGGCGAATAATCGGCGGCCACCATCGCGATGCGCATCACCTGCTCCTGGAACAGCGGCACGCCCAGCGTCTTCTCGAGGACGGGGACGAGGCAGGCGTGCGGATAGGTCACCGCCTCCTCGTGGTTGCGGCGCCGCAGGAACGGGTGCACCATGCCGCCGGTAATCGGTCCCGGGCGCACGATGCTGATCTGGATGACCAGGTCGTAGTAGTTGCGCGGCTTCAGCCGCGGCAGCATCGACATCTGTGCGCGCGACTCGATCTGGAACACGCCCACCGTCTCGCCGCGGCAGATCATGTCGTAGGTCGCCGTGTCGCCTTCCGGGATCGTCGCCATCGACAGCTCGATGCCGCGGTGCGCCGCGATCAGCTTGAAGCAGAGGTCGAGCTGGGTCAGCGCGCCAAGGCCCAGGATGTCCACCTTGAACAGCCCGACCGCCTCCACGTCGTCCTTGTCCCACTGGATGACGGTGCGATCGGTCATCGTGGCGTTCTCGATCGGCACGATGTCGTGCACCGGTTCGTGCCCCAGCAGGAAGCCTCCTGGGTGGATCGACAGGTGCCGCGGCGCACCCAGGATCTGCTCGACGAGGTGCACCAGATGACCTGAAACCGGATTGTGCGGATCGATGCCGGCCTGGACCAGCGTCGCCTCGTCCGGTTTCCCGTAGTGCGACAGCTGCTTCGCCAGTCGATCGAGCGTCGTCTCCGGCATCCCCAGCGCCTTGCCCACGTCGCGCACGGCCGACCGCGGCTGGTAGCGCACCACGTTGGCCACCATGGCGGCGTGGTCGCGGCCGTACTTTTCGTAGATGTACTGGATGACCTCCTCGCGCCGCTCGTGCATCACGTCGAGATCGATATCCGGCGGCTCGTCGCGTTCCTTCGACAGGAACCGCTCGAACAGCAGGTCGACGCGCATCGGGTCGACGGCCGTGATTCCCAGCGCATAACAGACCACCGAGTTGGCCGCCGATCCCCGTCCCTGGCAGAGGATGCGCTTCTCGCGGCAGAACTCGACGACTTCGTACATCGTCAGGAAGTACCCGCCGTAGTCGAGTTCGTCGATCAGCCGCAGTTCCCGATCGAGTTGATCGGCAACCGCCGGCGGCACCTCGCCGGCATAACGCCGACGCGCGCCGTCGAATGCCAGCTTGCGCAGATGGGACGAGGGCGTCTCACCCGCCGGGATCCGTTCACCGGGATAGCGATAACGGAGGTGTGCCAGCGAGAACGTGCAGCGGCCCGCGATCTCGAGCGTGCGCGCCACGGCCGCCGGATCGTCCTCGAACAACGCGGCAAACGCGGATGGGTCGAGCAGGGCGTGTTCGTCGTTCGGCTTGAGCCGGCGACCCGCCGTCTGAACCGTCACCCCGTGACGGATGCAGGTCATCACGTCCTGCAGTGGCCGCAGCGATCGATCGTGATAGAGCACCTCGACGGCCGCGGCCACGGGCACGCCGTACCGCGCGGCGCGACGACGCAGCCGCGCTTCCTGCGCCGGCTCGGTGTCGCGGCGATGACGCGCGGCCATCGCATAGAGCCCGTCGCCGAACGCATCGCACAGCGGTCCGGCCGCGGCATCGGGCTCGGCCTCGCGCACGAGCAGGCTGCCGTCGCCGCCCCAGATCGCCAGCAGTCCGGCGGCATGCCCGCAGACTTCGTCCCAGGTGACGATCGATTCTCCCTTCGGCGCGCGGCGCCGGCCCTTCGTCAACAGGCGGCACAGGCCGGCATACCCGCGCTGGTCCCGTGCAATGAGCACGAGTGTCGACGTCGCCGGATCGTCGATGTCGAGGCCAACCGTGACCTGGGCACCCGCGAGCAGGTGCAGCCCCGCCGCCGTGGCCGCGCCGTGCGCGCGCACGATGCCGTAGAAGCCGTCGCGGTCGGTAATGGCCATTGCGCGAAGACCCAGGCCCGCCGCCCGTTCGACAAGCGCCTCGGGCGAGCTGGCCCCTTCGAGCATCGACCCGTGGCTCTTGCACCAGATCGGCACGTACCCGCCCGGGGCCATCTATTCCACCCGCCCCTGCAGGAAGAACTTCCGGCGGCGATGATCGTAGTAGATCCACCACAACCCGCCATCGTTCATGGGCACGAAGTAGTAGTCGCGGCGCACGCCGCCAGCCCACCACCCGCCCGAAAGCACGTAGGGTCCCGGACGATTGGCGTCGGCCGGTTGCCGTGCGACGACTGGCGGCTGCGCGTAGATGCGGCGCACCAGTGACCGCTGCGCCACGGCACGCGGCGACGCCCGGGCCGTGACCTCCGCGAGTGGCTCCCACGCAAACCGCGCGGACGGCAGGTGTGCATCGCGCAGGCACGCGCGCACCACGCTGTCGTCGCCGCACTCGGCGCGCAGGCGCGCGAGGGCCTGGTTGGCCGCACCCGCATCGCGACGCGCATCGTCGGCCAGCAGGAGGCGATCGCCGGCCATCGCCCGGCAGGTGTTCACCTGCACACGCAGCGTGACCATGCCGGCCGGCAGTTGCAGCGTCTCGAGCCGGAGGCGCACGAGCGTCAGCAGGCTCGTCACGTCGAGCGTCGGCGCGGCCGGCCTCACGCATTCCACGCGCGTGCTGCGGTCGTCGAGCGTCATCGTCAGCTCCACCTCGACGATGGCCTCATCGAGACGGGCCACGAGCGCCGCCAGCGCGTCGAGCAGCCGCTTGATGATGAACACCAGCCGCTCGGCGTTGCGCTCCGGTGCATCGAACTCCACGATGCGTCGGTGATGGACGTCGGGCGGCGCGGGCACGAGCGGCGCCCACTCGGTACCCGACGCCAGGCGATGCAGCCTGTCGGCCGCTGCGCCGAACCGCGTCCGCATCGCGTGGCCCGGCAGCCGCAGGAAATCGCCCACCGTTTCGACACCGAGTGCGAGCAGCCGATCGCGAACGCCGGGATCGAGGTTCATCCGCGCGAGCGGCACGCGGTGCACGCGCATGCGTTGCTCGGCGGCATCGGCGCACACCCGGACGCCGCGATGCGCCACGGCCAGCGCATACGCGCCAAAGCGGCTGAATCCCACTGCCACCGACGCCACCATGCCCACGCTCTGCAGATCGACGCGGATCAGTTCCGCCCAGGTCTCGAGCGACGGATAGAGATGACCGAGCCCGCTCGCATCGAGCCAGAACACCCCCGGCAGTTCCCGCGACGGCTCGACGTGCGGCGAGTACCGCCGCAGGCGGTCGGCCAGCGCGTGAACACCCCGCTCGACCTCCGCGTCCGACACGGTGGTGGCGCGAAGGTTCCGCGCGATCGACAACGCGGTGGCGTAACGCTGGCCCGTACGCACACCAAGCCGTCGCGCGTGCGCGTTCAGGAACAGCACGGCGGCCTGCGGACGATCGGCCTCGACGACGGCAACCGGCAACGGCGCCCAGTCGGGGTGATCGCGCAACACCTGCTGCAGCGGAAACGCTGCCACGTCAACGCAGGCCATCCGGTCCACGACAGATCTCCACGTGCGTCCAGCCGGGACCGCCACGCTTGTCCTTGATGACCCGCACGCCAATCTCGTAGCCGTCGCCCGTGCGTCGACGACGCGCGTCGGCGCGCAGTGAAATCAGCGAATGGATCGACGGTGCATCGTCGGGCTTGACCGTCAGCAGCAGCACGACCGCGTTGTGCTGACGCGCCAGCCCGAGCAGACGCGCGAGCAGCGGCACGGGCAGCGGCTGGCGCACGGTGGCGGCAGTGCGCCCCGAACTCGATCGCCCGATGCGATCGGAACCGGCCTCGGCCGACAGGTCGACGACGACGAGTCCGAAGCCGCCGGACCGGAGGAGGTGGTCGGCGGCGCGGCCGGCGATGCGCGCGTCGGGCACGCGCACGACGGGCATCGCGTCCAGGTCGATCCCGCTGGCGATGACATCCGGCGGGAAAAACGAGCTGTGGACCAGCGTGACCCAGGCCGCGCGGTCGTTGGCCAGCTGCGCCTCGAGCACCAGGCCGAAAGCCGCCGTCAGGTGTGCCGCATCGGCACTGGCCGACAGTTCCACGAGTCGCCCCGCCAGATCGGGCAGCGCCCAGGCAGGCGCCTGGACGGGTAGCGCAACGGCCGCAAGCGCCGACACCCTTCCCCACCGCGCCCCCGCCAGGGTCATGGGGTGAAGATAAGGCGAACAAAAAGCGAAATCAAGATGAATGACAATCCTTGCCGTGCTGAGTCGTTTCCGGCCGGGATTGTGGGTGGTGGGGTTCGCGATCCTCTGCGCGGTCGCCTACCAGACGCAGATTCGCCGCGAGATGGCCGACTTCAGCGTCTACCGCACGGCCGCCATGCGCGCCCTGCAGGCCGAACCGCTGTACCAGGAATCAGACGGCCACTACCAGTTCAAATACCTGCCGGCCTTTGCGCTGGCCATGGCGCCCTTCGCGCTGCTCGAGACCGAACCGGCGAAAGCCGTCTGGTTTGCCCTGTCGGCCATCCTGCTGCTGGTCTTCGTGCGGTGGTCGGTCCGGGCCCTCCCCGACCGTCATCGCCCTGTCACGGCCGTCAGGTGGCTGACCGTGCTGTTCATGATCAAGTTCTACGCCCACGAACTGACGCTGGGACAGACCAACCTGCTGCTCGGCGTCCTGCTGGTGGGTGGCCTGATGGCCCTCCAGGCGGGAAGGCCGCGGCTGGCCGGCGGGCTCATCGGCCTGGCGGCCTTCGTCAAGCCGTACGCGCTGATCCTGCTGCCGTGGCTGATCGTCTCGTCGGGGATGGCGGCCGCGGCGGCATCCGCGTCGGTCATTGCCGCCGGCCTGATGCTTCCCGCTGTCGTGTACGGCTGGGGCGGAAACCTCGACCTGCTCGCGGGCTGGTGGCGCACCGTCACCCATTCGACGAGCGGCAATCTGCTCGGCGCCGACAACGTCTCGATTGCCGCGATGTGGGCGAAATGGACGGGCGTGGGAGTGCCCGCGACGATCCTCGCGGCCATCACCATGGCGGCCATCCTGGCGCTGACAATGGCCGTATGGCGGCGCCGGCGCCACGTGACGCACCCCGACTATCTCGAGTATGCGCTGCTGATGCTGCTCATCCCGCTGGTTTCACCGCAGGGCTGGGACTACGTCCTGCTGCTCGGTACGCCGGCCGTCGCGTGCCTCGTCGATCGATGGCCCGCGCTCACGCGCCGCTGGAAGCTGGCGACGGGCACCTCGCTCGTGCTGATGGGCCTGACGATCTTCGACATCATGGGGCGCGCCCTGTACGGCCGCTTCATGGCGTTGTCGATCGTCACGGTGGCCGCACTCGGCGCGGTCTTCGTGCTCGCGCACCTGCGGCGCGCCACGCTCGCCTGATCGGCGTTACGATCCGGCCGCGATCCGCTCCAGGATCTTCTTCTCGACACCACTGACCGTGTGGTTCATCGCGGCCAGGGCGCCGGCCAGCACGCGCACACCGTCGGGCTCGTCGGTATCGACGGCCAGCGCCTGCAGCGCGGCCCTGTTGGCCTCTGGTGCCGTGTGCTGCACGGCTGCCATCGCGCTGGCAATCTGCTTCTCCGCCGGTGTGGCGGTATCGGAGTCGGCGATGTCTTCGAGCGTCCGTTTCTGGGCATCACTCGCAAAGTGGTTCATCCCGGCCAGGATGCCGGCCATTGTTTTCACGTTCTGCGAGGGCGCCGCCTGTGCGACAAGGGGAGCGACCACGAGGCCGGCGACGAACGCCGCGACAACGAGGCTGACTGTCGAACGGAACCGCGACATGAAGGTCCTCCTGACTGAGTTGGTGGGTTACCCGCAGAGAATAGGGGCTGAGGCCGCCTGGATCAAGCGTCAGAGCAGCCGGGCCACGGCGCGCGCCAGGCGGGGTGCGTCGGGCGTATCCGCGTGAATGCACAACGTGTCGACGCGGAAGACGATGCGCGTGCCGTCGATGGCCGTCAGGCCCCGTCCCGACATCAGGTCGCGCACGCGGCGCTCCGCGGCCTTCACATCGCTGATGACGGCGCCGGCACGGTCTCGTTCGACCAGCCGGCCGTCGGGGCGGTACGCGCGGTCGACGAACGCCTCGGCCAGGCACGCCACGCCCATCCGCCTCGCCAGGTCGACGACGCGTCCACCCGCCATCGCATAGATGGCCGCCCGCGGCCAATAGGTACCCACCGTCCGCACATACGTGCGCGCGAGACGCGCGTCCGCTTCCACCGCATGGTAGAGCGCGCCGTGCAGCTTGATGTGGTGCAGTCGCACGCGCTCGACAGCCGCCACGGCCGAGATCGCGCCCACCTGGTGCAGCAGCAGGAGTTCGAGATCGTCGGCCGACACACCGACCGACCCGCGTCCCATGCTTGCGCGGTTCCATGGGCCCGGGTGCGCACCAAGCCTCACGCCGTACCGTCGTGCCAGCGCAACGGTCGCACGCAGCGTCGCGGCATCACCCGCATGGCCGCCACACGCCACGTTGGCCGACCCAATCGATCGCATGAGCGCGCGCGTCCGCGCGGGCGGCTCGCCCTCGCCGAGATCGCAGTTGAGGTCAATCGTCACGTCGTGGTCCTCATTCGGCCGATTGGAAGCGGACCGTCATGCCGGGGCGGCACTGGGCCAGCCACGACAGATCCCCGGGATCGACAAGGCCAATCGTCGGATAGCCGCCCACGGTCGGACCATCACGCATCGTGACGATGGGCTGACCCGAAGGCGGCACCTGGATGGATCCAACCAGTACCGGCTCGCTCGGGATTGGCGCGACACGCGCGCCGAGCTGGGGGCCGTCGAGACGATAACCAACCCGATCGCTCGACGGGCTGACCGACCAGGCCTGCTGCAGGATCGCCTGGCGGTCGGCCGGTTCGAACAGGTGCCACTGCGGGCCGCGCCAGATCCGAATGGCCGGTGGCTGCGAATAGTCGCGCGGCTGGACGCGGGAACCGTCATCCACTGGCAGCGACGTCGGCTCGGACGCGATGTGTTTCAGCACGTCGCCGGCCGTGAGCGGCCGCCCGATCCGCCCGCGCGGATACACGCTGGCGCTGCCGAAATACCGCGGCGCGTCGAAGCCGCCCTCCACGGCGATGTAGATCCAGAGGCCGTCGCGCGACGCGGGGAACTCAATCGACGCGCCCGCGCCGACGACGTGGCGACGCCAGAGGGGCACGTTGCTTCGGGCATCGCCGCCCGTCACGGCAATCGCGATGTCGCGGCAGGCCTCGAAGCGCGCCCCCTGCAGCAGCACCTCGATGACGGCGGCATCCGGCCGATTGCCGAGCAGGCGATTGGCGCAGGCGGATGCATGGGCGTCCATCGCGCCGCCCGGCGGCACGCCGAACCGCGCCAGGCCGGGGCGTCCCAGATCCTGGAACGCGGCGCCGAGGCCGGGCCTGACGACCACGAGCGCGTCGGACGTCACGCCGGCACCGCCTCGACCGGGACGAACCGCACGGGATCGCCCGGCCTCAGGAAGAACGCGTCGGCGGGGTCGGCCGCCGCGGCGGCGCGTGCCTCGTCGAACATGCGGACGGATGTGCGGCCGATGATGTGCCAGCCTCCAGGACTGTCGACCGAGTAGATACCGGTGTGTTCGCCACCAATGGCCACCGAACCGGCGGCCACGCGCACACGCGGCGTGGCCCGGCGCGGCGTATGCAGTATCGGATCGAGTTCACCCAGGTAGGGAAATCCGGGCGAGAAGCCGATCAGTTGCACGTGGTAGATCGGTGCGCTGTGCAGGCGCACGACGTCGGGCGGCGACAGGTCTTTCGCATCGGCCAGCGTCGTGAGGTCCTCGCCGTCATAGACGACCGGGATTGTCCTGATGGGAACGTCGGGCAGGTGCTTCGGCGCCGCACTCGCGAGTCGCTCGAGGATTTCACCGCCCGCGCGGGCGATCTGGTGGGACTGGGACGGATCGAAACGCAGGAGCAGCGTGACGAAGCCCGGCACGTACTCGACCAGGCCGGGCGGTGGATGGCGCTCGATGTCCGCGATGAGCGCGAGTCGACTCCGCAGCGCGTCCTCTCCCGGCGTGTCCGCAAATCGCAGCAGTACCGCGTGCGGCCCATAGGGGATGACCGTCATGACGCGTCAACGGAACCACGCGTGGCGTGCCGCGTCAAGAGCACACGTGGGCCG
>JBIQJY010000032.1:0-12287 GCA_044507065.1 Acidobacteriota bacterium | reverse complement strand
TATGGTCCGGCCAGGTAGCCGGGCCGCGCGCGCACGTCGGCGCGGCGTCCGCGCACGCGCACGACCAGCTCGTGCCATCCGTCGCGTGCCACGCCGGTCGGTCTGTAGCTGATCAGATAACGCTGGCGGGATTCCTCGATGATCTCGGTGAAGGCATCGCTCAGCCGATCGAGCGAGGCGATCGACAGGCGACGCCCGCCCGTTGCGCGCACCAGCGCGTCGAGGAACTCGCTGCGCTCGGCCTGCGGGGTGGTGACGGCGTAGACGACCGACCCGGTGCGCCGCGCGGTGTCGAGCGCGAGATCGGTCGACAGGAAGCTGGCCGTGTCGGCGCCGTCGCTGAAGACGATGACGAGCGGGCGTCCGGTTTCGGATTCGCCAAGGACCATGGCCGCGTGTGTCGCGTCGATGAGCGACGTGTCGGCGCCCTGGGTCGGATGGCGCAGCGCGGTCGTCAGGCGCTCCGTATCGGCGGTGAGGCCGGATCGAACCTGCACGAGATCCGTGAACGTGACCAGCGCGGCCCTGTCGCGCGGCTCGAGTGCCTCGACCAGCCGTGCGCCACCCTGCTGCAGCTGCGCGAGGCGTGCTCCCTGCACGCTGCCGCTCATGTCGAGCGTGAGGACGACGTTGACCGGCACGTCCTCGAATCCGACGAGGTCGACGGTCTGCGGCACGCCGCTGTCGAGCACCTCGAAATCGCCGGCCGCAAGGCCGCGGACAGCCTCGCCGTTCTGCCGCACCGATACGTCGACGCGGACGGTCTCGATGCCCGACGAGAACACCAGGTCCTGGTCCGCGCGGAGCTCCTGGCCGGCCACGTGCAGCAGGCCGGCGGCTCCGATCGTGGCGGCAAGGATGCTCGAGCGCGCGATCATGGTGTCACCGCGCGCCGCAGCGATTCGACGAGTTCGGCGGCCGACGGCGCGTGCACACGGTCGATCGCCCACCACGGTTCATCACTCTCGACGCGCGCGGCGCGGTTTGCGCGCAGCAGCAGTCGCAGGCTCTCGGCGCGATCGCCGCGGGCCATGGCCAGCTCGCTCAGGCCGATCCACGGCGCGAGTGTCTCGGGATACCGCTCGGCCGCGTGCTCGAAGGCGCGCTGCGCCGCGTCGAAATCTTCATCCTGGCGCGCCCCGCGTCCCGCCAGGAGTGCGGCGTAGTAGTCGAGCAGCGCCGGAAGCCCGTCGCGCGACACCTGTGCGAGTTGCTCACGCGCCTGCTGGTGTCGGCCCTGCTCGGAGAGCACGTGGGCCAGGCGCAGGCGCGCTTCGACGAGCGTGGGATCGACGTCGATCGCGCGCCGGAACAACCGGACGGCCGCAGTGCGCGCGGCCTCGGCCGAGGGCAGGTTCTCCGCGACGTGTCGTGCGCGGTCGCCCGGGACGGCGCGCGGCCCGGTGCTGACGGCGACACGGGATGCCGCCCGGCGCTGCTCGTCGAAGAACCGCTGGACGCGCGGACCGGACTCGGCCTGATGATAGGTGCCCTCGATCAGCAGGATCACCGGGTCGTCACCGAGCAGCCGGCGCGCCGCGGCCAGGTGCACGACCAGTTCCGGGTACTCGCCCCACTGCTGCAGCACGGCCGCCGTGGCCCGGTAGTACGCGCGTCCGATGCGATCCCGGTCAGCGCTGGCCGGCAGGCGTTCGAGCAGGCGCCGGCCGATCTCCCAGTGGAAGGTGCCGACCATGCTTCCGATCGTCCGCCCGTCCTGAAACAGCGTCGTCGTCATGCGGCCGGCCGGCAGATCGTAGCCGCGATGGGTCCGGTGCAGCATGGCGATATCGACGTGCAGCACGAGCGCGCGCTGCACGATGGCCGGCCGCGCTTCGACCGGCTGGCTCGACAGGCCACGCATGGCGGTCTCGAGCTCGCCTTCGAGCCACGGGACGATTCGCAGCAGCGGCTCGTCACGCTGGCCCGGGAGGTGCGTGCTGACCGCGGCAAACCACGCCGCGAAGTCGCGCGGCGGGGGCTCGGCATCCGATTCCTGGGCGCGCGCCGGCGCCGCGGCAACGGCGGCCGAGGCCGCCACCAGGAACATCCAGCCTGCGATGCGACAGATGGATCGCCCGACGAAGCGAGGCACGCGCGTCCACGGCAAGGGCATGAAGGGAAATCACAGTATGTGCGGCGGGGGCGGCGTGCGCAATCCGGACCGGCCGGCCGGGCGCTCGGTGTGCCGGCAGATGCGCGGATGCACGCACCCGAGGCGGACATAAGATGAACGCTGCACCGAAGGAGCGTCCCATGGCCCGTGTCGTCCGTCTGCTCTCGCGTGTCGTCGCCACGTCCCTCGTCGGCGTCCTGGCCCTTCCGGGTTCCGCCCGGGCGGAGTCATCGTCCCCACAGGCGGACGCATCGCAGGCGCCCGACCTGAACCTCGACTACGAGCGTTTCACGCTCGACAACGGCCTGCGCGTCATCGTCCACGAAGACCGCAAGGCGCCGGTCGTCGCCGTCAGCATCTGGTACCACGTCGGATCGAAGAACGAGCCGGAGGGCAAGACCGGTTTCGCGCACCTGTTCGAGCACCTGATGTTCAACGGGTCCGAGAATTACGACGACGAGTGGTTCGAGCCACTGCAGCGGGTGGGCGCCACCGACATGAACGGATCGACCTGGCTCGACCGCACCAACTACTACCAGACGGTGCCGACGCCGGCGCTCGACCTCGTGCTGTGGATGGAATCCGATCGGATGGGACACCTGCTCGGCGCGGTGACGCAGGCGAAGCTCGACAACCAGCGCGGTGTCGTGCAGAACGAGAAGCGCCAGGGCGACAATCAACCGTACGGACGCATCAACTACAACCTGTATGAAGGACTGTTCCCACCCGGGCATCCCTACCGTCACGCGACGATCGGGTCGATGGCCGACCTCGACGCCGCTTCGCTCGAGGACGTGCACCAGTGGTTCCGCGACTACTACGGCCCGAACAACACCGTCATTGCGCTGGCCGGTGACATCGATCTCGCCACCGCACGCGAGAAGATCACGCGGTACTTCGGCGACATCGCCCCGGGTCCGGACGTCGACGCGTTTCACGCGTGGGTGCCCGACCATGGCGCCAACAGCCACGAGGTGCAGTACGACCAGGTACCGGCCATCCTCGCCAATCGCGCGTGGGCCGTACCTGGCTACAAGACGCGCGATCGCGCGCTGCTGCACCTGGCGGCCTCGGTGCTCGGCGAGGGCCGCAATTCGCGCTTCTACCTCGACCTGATCTACAACCGTCCGCTCGCGTCGTCGGTCAACGTGTCGGTGGCGCCCTACGAGCTGGCCAGCGTGTTCGATCTATCGGTTACGCTCAGGCCCGGGCAGCCGGCCTCGGTAGCCACCGAAGCCATCGATCGCATCGTGGCGGAGTTCCTCGCCGAGGGGCCAACGGCCGACGAACTGGCGCGCGCGGCCACGTCGATCAATGCGTCAACCATGCGAAGCCTCGAGCGGGTGGGCGACGGCAACGGGAAGGCCGCGGTGCTCGCGTCGGGCGAGCTGTATGCGGGCGACCCTCGGTTCATCGAGACCTACCTGGGCTGGATCAACGCGGCGACGCCCGAAGAGGTGCGCGACGCCGCGCGCAAGTGGCTCAGCAGGGGATGGCACCAGGTGGACGTCGTGCCGGCCGGCAGTTACGCCGCGGCCGGGCAGAGCGTCGACCGATCCGCTGGGCTTCCTCCGCTTCCCACCGAGACGCCGGACCTGACGTTCCCCGAAGTCCAGACCGCCACGCTCTCGAACGGCACGCGCGTCGTGCTCGCCGAGCGCCACACGCTGCCACTCGTCGAGATGTCGATTCAGTTCGACGCCGGCTACGCAGCCGACGCGGGCGGCAAGCTCGGCGTCGCATCGTTCGCCATGACGATGCTCGACCGCGGCACGTCGACGCGATCGACGCTCGAGATCGCGGCGGAATCCGATCGGCTCGGCGCGAACATCTCGGCCGGGTCCAACCTCGATGCGTCGTCGGTCACGATGTCGGCGCTCGAGGCGCAACTGGCGCCGTCCATTGCGCTCTGGGCCGACATCGTCCGGAATGCGGCTTTCTCCGACGAAGAGATCACACGGCTGCGCGGCCAGTGGATCGCGTCGATTGCGCAGGAGAAGGCCGACCCCGTCGCGCTGGCGCTCCGCCTGCTGCCGCCGGCCATGTACGGCGCCGGACACGCCTACGCCGTGCCCTTCACCGGATCGGGAACGGCCGAATCCATCGGTTCGATCACGCGGGCCGATCTCGTCGCCTTCAAGGACACCTGGCTGCGGCCGGACAACGCGACGATCTTCGTTGTCGGTGACACGACGCTTGCCGAGATCGTCCCGATGCTGGAAGAACGGTTCAGCGGCTGGACGGCGCCGGCGGGTCCGCGGCCCACCAAGAACATTGCCGACGTCGCCGTGCCGACGACGCCGCGCGTCATCATCGTGGACAAACCCGGGTCGCCGCAGTCGCTCATCCTCGCCGGCCACGTGGCACCCGGCCTCGGCACCGATCGCGACCTGGCGATCAACGCGATGAACGGCGTCCTCGGCGGAACGTTCACGGCGCGCATCAATATGAATCTTCGCGAGGACAAGGGCTGGGCGTACGGCGCACAGACGGTCCTGCAGAACGCCCGCGGTCCGCGCCCGCTGCTCGTGTACGCGCCGGTCCAGGCGGACCGGACGGGTGATTCCCTGCGCGAGCTGATTCGGGAGCTCGAGGAAGTCAAGAGCACGCGCCCCATCACGCCCGCCGAAATGGAGCGCGTCGTCGCCGGGCTGACGCGCGAGCTGCCCGGCAGTTTCGAGACGTCGTCGGCCGTGCTGGGAAGCCTGATTACGTCGGCTCGCTACGGACGCCCGCTCGACTATGCCGCCACGCTTCCCGACCGCTACGAGGCGCTCGAGCTCGACGATCTGGAGACGGCCGCGCAGGAGGTCGTCCACCCGGAGGGGCTGATCTGGATCATCGTCGGCGATCTGGCCGGCATCCGCGACCAGGTGACAGCGGTGAACATCGCGCCCGTCGAGGTGTGGAACGACGACGGACAGCCCGTGACACCGTAGTCGATGCGCTTACGGCTGCCGCGCTTCCTGCGCCAGCCGGGCGTCGAGCCGCGTCGTCACGCTCGCGGCGTAGGCGCGACACGCCTGCGGGTCGACGAACGGGTTGGCGCCTGCCGCCGACCGGCGTGCCTGCTTGCCGGCAATGTCGGTCATCGCCGGATGGACCGAGAGTGCAATGTCGCACGGCAATGACTCCACTGTGGCGAGCCCCCTGCGGTACGCCGCCACGCGCGCAGGATCGTCGGTGAACCGGAAGCCGGGCCCCGAGATCGGATTCAGGCTGTCGATGTAGACCACGCCGAGGCACTGCGAGCCTTCGCACGCCTGCCAGCTCCACGTCGCCGCGCCAGGCGTGTGACCCGGCGTCAGGTGCGCCGTGATGGCAAGCGGCCCGACACGCACGACCTCACCGTCGGCGACGACGCGCACGTCCTTCACGGCGGGAAACGCGTTCACCTCACGGCCGAGACTGATCTGCGGGTCCGTATCGAGCGGCAGGCCCTGTGCGAGCGCCTGCGCCGCCGGCGCGCTGGCAACCACCGTCGCCCCGCTCACCCGCTGCAGTGCGGCAATGCCGCCGACATGGTCGTAGTGCTCGTGCGACACGGTAATCACGCGAACGTCTTCCGTCCGGAAACCGAGCGTGCGGATGTTGGCATCGATCAAGGCCGCCGACTGCGAGAGTCCCCCGTCGAGCAGCACGTGACCCTGGTCCGACGTGACGAGCACGGCCGACAGCCCGGCCGTCCCCACGTAGTACGTATTGCCATGGATTCGGAACGGCTCGACCGGCACGTTCCACTCCACGCACGACGCGCACACCATGGGCGGATCGGGACGCAGTGCCGATGAGACCTGGGCGACCGAGACGAGTGCGGACAGGACGAGCGCGATAACGGGCAGGGGCATGGGCATCTCCGGGCGACGCAGCCCCCGCATCTTATCGCGAGGGCATCCGCTACCGGACGGCTTTGTCCTAGACTAGTTCGCACATGTCGCTCGGCGTCTGGCTGGTCGTCGCCCTGCTCATCGCCGCCAACACACTGTACGTGGCCGGGGAGTTCGCCGCCGTCGGCGTGCGCCGCAGCCGCATCCGCCGGCTCGCCGACGATGGCAACTGGCTGGCAAAGCGCATGCTGCCGCACGTCGAGGACCGCGGCGCGCTCGATCGGTACGTGGGCACGTCGCAGATCGGCATCACGCTCTCGAGCCTGATGCTCGGCGCGTATGCGCAGGCGACCATCAGCCCCTGGCTGGCGCCAATCCTCTCCACCCTCTTCGGCCTGTCGCCCGTCACCGCGCTCTCGGCCGCGGTGCTCGTCGTGCTCGTGGTGCTGACGGCGGCCCAGCTCGTACTGGGCGAGCTGCTTCCCAAGACGCTCGCGCTCCAGTACCCGACGGGCACCGCACTGGCCACGGTGCTGCCGATGGAATGGTCGCTTACCGTGTTCCGGCCGATGCTCACGGTGCTCAACGGCGCCGCGCTCGTCATGCTGCGGTGGGTGGGCGCCGGGGATCACAGCCATCAGCACCTGCACTCGCCCGAGGAAATCGACATGCTGATTGTCGAGAGCCGCGATGGCGGACTTCTCGAGCCCGAAGAGCACCAGCGCCTCCGGCGCGCGCTTCATCTCGGCCAGCGCACGGCGACCGACCTGATGGTGCCGCGTGATCGGCTGACGGCCATCGACCTTTCGGCGTCGTGGAACGACGTGCTGCAGACGGTGCTGTCGAGCTCGTTCAGCCGGCTGCCCGTCTACCGGGACTCGCGGGACACCATCGTCGGCATGCTGCGCGCGAAGGACGTCGTCGAGCGATACGCGACGTCCGGCGAATCGCCCGTGGCCTCGCTGATGCGCCCCATTCTCCAGATTGAAGCCACACGCCCGGCGGATCGGGTGCTGACCACGCTGCGCGAGCGGCGCGCACACTCCGCGATCGTCGTCGATGCGCAGGGACGCGCGCTCGGCCTTGTCACGATCCAGGACGTGCTCGGTGAACTGCTCGATCCCGGCGAGACGCCACCCCCGATCGTGCGACGCGCCGGCACCGGGGGTCCGTCATGAGCCTGACGGCGATCGTGCTCGCCACGATCGCATTCCTGGCGCTCAATGCCCTGTTTGTCGCCGCCGAGTTCGCGCTCATCGGCGCGCCCAGGCTCACCCTCGAGCGACGGGGCGCGGCAGGCGACACGATTGCGAGACGCGTGTCGCAGATCGTCTCGAATCCGCGCAGACAGGACCGCTACCTGGCCACCGCGCAGCTCGGGATCACGGTGGCCAGCCTGGCGCTCGGCATGTTCGGCGAACATTCGCTGGCGACCTACCTGACAACCACGTTCGACTGGGTCGGCGCCGCGACGGCCACGGCTGTCTCGCTGACGCTCCTCACCGTGGCGCACATCGTCGTTGGCGAGATGCTGCCGAAAGGCATTGCGCTGCAGCGTCCGATTGATGTGGCGCGCTGGGCGTACTGGCCCATGCAGATCACGCTGGTCCTGCTGTACCCGCTGGTGGTGACGCTCAATGCCTTTGCCAATGCGTCGCTGCGCCTGGTGGGGGTGCAGCGGAAGGTGAATCCCCACGAGCACGTGTATACGCCCGAGGAGCTCCAGCTGATCGTCGAGGAGAGCAAGCAGGGTGGGACGCTGGCTGGCGAATCAGGTCGCATCCTCCAGGAGCTGCTCGAGTTCGACGACCTCACGGCGGCCCAGGCCATGGTGCCCCGGGTGCGCGTGATCGGCATCCCGGTCGGCAGCACACCGGAAGAGCTGCGCCGCATCGTGCGGGAACAGCGCCGCACGCGGTACCCGGTATTCGACGGCAGCCTCGATCAGGTGATCGGGATGGTGCACGCCAAGGATCTGCTGCGCGCCATGCTGCGCGACGAGCCGGTGTCGGCCGGCCACGCGCGGCGCGTTCCCGTCGTGCCCGAGACGGCCACGCTCGACGTGGTGCTGAAGACGATGCAGCAGGCGCACGCGCACATGGCCCTGGTCGTCGACGAGTACGGCGGCACGGCCGGGATCATCAGCCTGGAGGACCTGTTCGAGGAGGTCGTCGGCGAGATCGAGGAAGGGTTGCCGAAACGGCGTGAGCTCGCGCCGCAGCCCGACGGATCGGCGCGTGTGGCCGGCACGCTGCGCCTCGGGGAGCTCGGCCACCATTTCGGCGTGGACCTCGAACACGAGGAGGTCGAGAGCGTCAGCGGCCTGATTCTCGCGCAACTCGACCGCCTGCCCGCGGTGGGCGATGTCATCGAGTACCAGCAGATCCGCCTGGAAGTGCTGGAAACGTCCGGTCGCGGCGTGCGGGAAGCCCTGGCGACCTTGATCCCGGACGACAGGACCAGCGGCAGCTGAGTCACGGTATCCTGACGATTCCGGTCGGACCGGACTGCCCGGAACGTCAGGGGGCGTCATGACACGAGGACTGCTGGTAGCCATGAGCATTGCGGGTGTCACCATCACCACGTTGGCGCAGAGCGGCGCACGATCGGGGTTCGACCCCGCGGATCTGGATCGGTCGGTGCGCGCGCAGGACGACATGTTCCGCCACGTCAACGGGGGCTGGCTCGCGCGCACCGCGATCCCGGACGACCGCGCGATCTACGGCACCTTCGTCGAGATCGTCGACCACACGGAGGCCGACCTCCGCGTGCTCGTCGAGGCCATCGCCGCAGATCGCGGCCACGCGCCGTTCTCACCGGCGCAACAGGCAGGCGACCTCTTCCGGTCATTCATGGACGAACCGGCCATCGATCGCGCGGGCCTGGCGCCGATTGCGGCGCGGCTGGCAGACATCGAACGGGTCGGTGACACGCGCGAACTGGCCGCGCTGCTTGGCCGCCTGAGCGTGATCGGCGTGCCGGGCGCCGTGAGCGGCGAAGTCGAGGCCGACGTCGGCGATCCGACACGGCACACGATCTACCTTTCGCAGAGCGGCACGGCACTGCCGGATCGTGACTACTACCTGCTCGACGACGCACGCTTCGTCGACATTCGCGCAAAGTACCAGGCCTATCTCGAACGCATCTTCACGATGGCCGGTCGGCCCGATGCCGCCGCAGCTGCGAAGGCGGTGCTTGGCCTCGAGACCGAGCTGGCGCGCGCGCAGTGGACCAGCGTCGAGAACCGGGACGCGGTGAAGACCTACAACCCGATGCCGGTGACGCAGGTTGTCGCGCGGATGCCCGGCTTCGACTGGATGGCGTGGGCCGGACCGATCGGCGTCGACGACGCCGCCGAATGGGTCATCCAGCAGCCGTCGTTCTTCACCGCGTTCGCGGCCATGGTCCCGACCACTCCTCTCGAAACGTGGAAGGCGTGGCTGACCGCGCGCGCCATCACCGACGCCGCCCCGCTGCTGCACGCGGAACTGAGCGAAGCGGCGTTCGACTTCTTCGGCCGCACGCTCACCGGCCAGCAGGCGCAGCGTGACCGGTGGAAGCGCGGCATTTCGCTCGTCAACGCGTCGGTCGGCGAAGGGCTGGGGCGCCTCTACGTCGAGAAGCACTTCCCGCCCGAGGCGCGCACCCGTATGCAGCGGATGATTGCCAACCTCATCGAGGCCTACCGGCAGGCAATTACCGAATCGACGTGGATGACGCCAGCCACGCGGAAGGAGGCCCTGGCCAAGCTCGCAAAGTTCACGCCGAAGGTGGGCTACCCGGACCGCTGGCGCGACTACGGCAGCCTCCGCATCGTGCCGGGAGACCTTGTCGGCAACGTGGACCGCGCGCGCGCGTTCGAGACCGAGTACCAGATCGCGAAGCTGGATCGCCCCGTCGACAAGTTCGACTGGCTCATGACGCCGCAGACGGTCAACGCGTACTACAACCCGCCCAAGAACGAGATCGTGTTCCCGGCCGCGATTCTCCAGCGTCCGTTCTTCGACATGGAGGCCGACGACGCGATGAACTACGGCGCGATTGGCTCGGTCATCGGTCACGAGATCGGGCACGGCTTCGACGATCAGGGCCGGCACTACGACGGCGACGGGAGGCTGCGCGACTGGTGGACGCCGGAGGATCAGGCGGAGTTTCAGCGGCGCACACAGCGGCTCGTCGAGCAGTTCGCGGCCTACAGCCCGCTGCCCGGCATCTTCATCAACGGCGAACTGACGCTTGGGGAAAACATCGGCGATCTGGCGGGTGTCTCGATCGCCCACAGGGCGTGGCGGCTCTCGCTCGACGGCCGGCCGTCGCCGACAATCGACGGGCTCACCGGGGAGCAGCGGTTCTTCATGGGATGGGTACAGGCCTGGCGCGCGAAGGCGCGCGACGAATACCTGCAGCGTCAGGTGCTGGCCGACCCGCACTCCTGGGCGGAGTTCCGGGCCAACGGGCCGCTCACCAACATCGACGCGTTCTACGAAGCGTTCGACGTGCAGCCCGGCGATCGGATGTATCGCGCACCGGAAGAACGCGTGCGCATCTGGTAGGAAAAAAACGCGACGGACGGGACCGGAGTCCCGCCCGTCGCAATGTGCGTCGGGTGTTCTTACGAGTAGAACTCGACGACGAGCGGAAGTTCGACCGGGAACGGCACCGAGTCGATGTCGGGCAGGCCGGCAACCTTGGCGGTCATGGCTCCCCCGTCCACCTCGAGCCAGGTCGGCGCCGCGATGACCGCGCCGAGTTCCTGCTGCTTGCGCACGGCGTTCTCGCCACGCGTACCCTGCACGCCAATCACGTCACTCTGGTTGACGCGCGCCGACGGATAGCTGAGGCGCTTGCCGTTCACGCTGATGTGGCCGTGCGTCACCAGCTGGCGCGCGGCGGGAATCGTGCGCGCGAAGCCCGCGCGGAACACCACGCTGTCGAGGCGACGCTCGAGCAGCTGGACCAGCGTGGCCATGGCGTTGCCGCGCGACCGCGCGGCCTGGGCCGCCACGTGGCGGAGCTGACGCTCGGTCAGCCCGTAGTGCGCGCGCAGCTTCTGCTTTTCCTTGAGCCGCTTGCCGTAGTTCGAAATCGTCCGGCGACGACGGGCGCCGTGCTGGCCCGGAGGAGTGGGACGCTTGTCGAGCGTCTTGGACGTGAGCCCGGGGAGGTTGGCTCCCAGGGCGCGAAGGACACGAACGCGCGGACCGATATAACGAGACATCTGCACAACCTCGCTGACAGCAGCCGGAACCATCGTTCCGGCCGGAGACGGACATCGTCTGGATGGAATGGCGCTCTGACGAGGCAGGGCCGGCTCCCACGGAGCGACCCCGGGCCATTCCAACGGCACCCGGTCTCCAGATCAGCCTGGAGGCTGGGTGCCAAACTCTAGACTATAGCCCGATCCAGGGGGGCCCTGGCAAGCGCGGCCCTACGGCAGCTCCTTCACGGCAATCGTCCGCCACCGCCAGAAGCCGCCGGGCACCCACCGCTGATACTCCTGACCCGGCGTCACGCCGTTGCGGTGCACCTGGATGGCAATCATGCCGTCGGTCGCCCCGTCGGCCGCGTGGTTGGCGCTGTCGGTGAAGTCGCGCACGAGCTGGTCGTTGATCCAGACCTGGATGCGCGGCACGTCCCCCTCGATGCGCGCGCGCACACGGTTCCACTCCTCGCGGTGCCAGGCCTGGTGCCACGGCACCGTGCCTTCCGCGTTCGTGCCCGACACGCCCTTGAGCCCCTCGCCGTAGATGCCGCCGATCGATCCGCCCGGCAGGTAGTCCATCGTGACCTGGTAGGCCTGGCCGGCTTCGTTCGACCGCAGGAACAGGCCGCTGTCGTTCCCCCAGTCGGGCTTGACCTCCATGTAGACCTCGAAGTTCCTGTAGCGCTTGTCCGTCAGGAGGATGCCGCCCTCGTTCCACGGGCTCTGCGTGCCGACGATGACGCCGTGGATGACGCGGTAGTCGGGGGTCGTGCCGTGGTGGTTGGTCTTGCTGACGTGCCAGCCGGTCAGGTCCTTGCCGTTGAAGATGGGCGTGAACCCCTCGGGCACCGGCGGCGCTTCGATCATCTCGGTCTCGGACAACGCGCGGTGCGGCTGCCCCAGCGCGGCGTTGTCCGGCGGCGCCTGTTGGGCGGCCGGCGCGGCAATCCACAGGGCGGCGCCGATGGCGGCGCCCAGGACGCCGGCAGCCGGCCAGATTCGTGTGATGTGGTTCGTCTTCATGCTGAGATGCCTCACTTCCTCGTCGCAGGCCCGCGCGCGGTCAGGCATTCACGGAGTGCTCCGTGTGCCTCATCCGCGCCGCGGCGTATCCATGTGAACGGGCCGATCATACGCCGCC
>JBIQJY010000031.1:35400-39530 GCA_044507065.1 Acidobacteriota bacterium | reverse complement strand
CGGATGTGCGTGACGTCGGTGAGGACCGGCATGCAACGCACCGCTCCCTAGAGCGTCTCCAGCACGCCAGGCAACTGGCGGACGTCGTCGAGCACGCGCCATGCACCGTCGAACCGCTGGCCGCGCGTGAGCCGGCTCGGCACGATCGCACAACGCAGACCGGCCGCGAGAGCCGATCGCAGGCCCCGCTCCGAATCCTCGATGACCAGGCACGCCGACGGGTCGGCGCCGGTGCGGGCGATGGCCGCGAGATACGGCGCGGGGTCCGGTTTGGACACCGGGTAGTCGCCTTCGGCGAGCACGAAGTCGAAGTACCTCAACAGCCCGGTCCGCGCGTGGATGATGTCGAAGTGCTCGCGGCGCGAACTGGTGACGATGCCCATCGGGGCACGCCCGTGGAGCGTGGCCAGCGTCTCGGCAACGCCGTCGAGCATCACGGGCTCGCGGGCGAGCAGCGCGGCGTAGCGCTCGTTGCGTCGCGCGCGCATCGCCTGCAATCGATCGGCGGACCAGCCGTGTGCGTCCGCAAAGTGCAGCAGGCCGCGATTCTGCCGCATGAACAGATCGACGTACTCGGCTGCGCCCAGCGCAATGCCCTCGTCGGCCAGCACCCACTGGCTGGCCTCCATATACAGGTGTTCGGTATCGACGAGGACGCCGTCGTTGTCGAAGAAGAGGTGAATCACTCCAGTCGCCAGAAGCGGATGACGACGTGCGACGGATGGCGCTCGCCGGTCCCGACGAAGATCGACCGCGTGAGCCACTGCAGATCGGGCGCCGACGTCTCGAACTCCGCGACGGTCCGGAAATAGACCAGGTTCGGATCGACCATCTCGCCGGCGTTGAGCCGCGCCAGGATATCGGGCGGTGCGTGACGCATGCCCCTGTTCTGGACGTAGATGATCTGGCCGGCGTCCGTCTGCAGCGCGTACCGCGTATCGAGCTCGGCGAATCCGTCACCGCGCACGATCTGCCAGTCGGCGCCGTTGTCGAGCACGCGGCCCTTCAGGCCTGATCCCTCGAACGTGCCCCCGATGATGGGGATGATGCGGCGACGCCCGCGCGGCACCTGTCCGAGTTCCATGGGCGGGCCCAGCTCGACGAAGGCCTCGAATGCGGGTGTGAGGGCCGGCGGTACCGGCGCCTGCGCGGCGGCGTCGGACCGCGGCGCCACCAGGCCCATGCCGACTACCAGCACACCCGCCAGCCACGGTGTTCGCATGCGGTGCATCATCGGGCGATCCTACCAGCCGGCGCGCAGGGCCGCCCGAATCTGCGCGGTGATATGCTCGGGTATCCGTCCGTTCGCCCGAACGGACCATGCGTCACAGGAACGCGCCAGCAATCATGCAGAGCACGCCGGACTCCTCACGCCAGTCACATCGCCCCAACCTCACGTCGCTGCAGTCACACATCCTCCAGGAAGAGGAGCAGTACCCGACGGCGGGCGGCGACTTCACGTGGATCCTGTCGGCGCTCTCGCTCGCGGCCAAGTCCATCGCGCACAAGGTGCGGACCGCGCGCATCGAGGACGTGCTGGGTGACCAGGGCGGCGCGGCCAACGTGCACGGCGAGACGCAGCAGAAACTCGACGTCATCGCCAACGACATCCTGATGACATGCCTCGGCAACCGCCCGAGCGTGGCCGTCGTGGCCTCCGAGGAAGACGAGGAGCCGACGATCCTGCGGCGCGGCACCCAGGGCGGCAAGTACTGCGTGGTCTTCGACCCGCTGGACGGGTCATCGAACCTCGACGTGTGTGTCAGCGTCGGGACCATCTTCTCGATCCTGCGCAACGACCCGGCCATCGACGGCGCCGCCGAAACGCTGCGCCAGCCGGGGACCAAGCAGGTGGCGGCCGGCTACATCCTGTACGGATCGTCGACGGCCTTCGTGCTGACCACGGGCAACGGCGTCTACATGTTCGTGCTCGATCCGGCCATCGGATCGTTCGTGCGCGTGGGCGATCGGCTGCGCATCCCGCAGTCGGGCCGTCACTATTCGGTGAACGAGGCCTATCGCCACTCGTTCCCGGACGGCTTCAGCCGCTACCTCGACTGGGCGCACGACCACGACTACTCCAGCCGCTACATCGGCTCGATGGTCTCCGACGTCCACCGCATCCTCCTCAAGGGCGGCGTGTTCCTGTATCCGCCTACGAAGAAGAACCCCGAAGGCAAGCTGCGCCTGATGTACGAAGCCAACCCCATGGCGATGATCATCGAACAGGCCGGCGGCAAGGCCGTCATTGGCGCCACCGCGGATCCGGCGGCGCGTCTGCTCGAAATCATGCCGACGAGCATCCATCAGCGGACGAGCGTGGTGCTCGGATCGACCGATGAGGTCGATGCGGTCCTGGCGCATTTGAGGTAGTCACCCGCGCCGCTCGTTCCCTTGACCTGTCCGCCGGTCCGTGGCACGGTTGTGCCGCACCAGGACACCACGACTCACGCCAGCGGCACCACTGCCCTGGCGACCCAAGGAGCGGATATGGCGAACCAGGATTCCCCGTCCCCGAAGCCGGCAGCAAGCGTCACGCGGCGAAAGTTCCTCAGTGCGGCCACGACTGCGGCGGCCACCGGCGCCTCGGTGATGATCGTGCCGCGGTACGTCCTGGGCGGCCAGGGTGTCACGCCGCCGAGCGACCTGGTCAACATTGCGGTCGTCGGCGTGAGCGGACGGGGGGCGCAGGTGACGGCCAACCTGATGACGCAGAACATCGTGGCCGCCTGCGACGTCGACTTCGGCCTCCTCGACAACCGCCTGGCCGCCTGGCGCAACAGCGCGTTCCCCATTACGCCGCCGGCCACGCCCGGTGGTGGCGGCGGTGGCGGCGGCCGCGGCGCGGGCGCCGGACAGCAGGCGCCGCCGTGGACCAATTTCGGCACGTCGAAGGCTCAGCAGGAGGCCGACGCGAAGTGGACGCAGGAACCACAGGCGCAGGTGCTGCGCCGGTTCGTCAGCGACCAGATCCCGCGCATGGCCCGCTACCGCGATTATCGCGAGATGCTCGAGAAACAGAAGGACATCGACGCGGTGGTCGTCGCCACGCCCGATCACATGCACGCGCCGATTGCGTCAGCCGCGATGGCGCTCGGCAAGCACGTCTACGTCGAGAAGCCGCTCTGCTGGTCGGTGCACGAGGCGCGGCACCTCGCACAGCAGGCCGCCTCCACGAAGGTCGTCACGCAGATGGGCAACCAGGGGCACTCGCAGGACGGGGCCCGGCGTGGACAGGATTACCTGGCGGCCGGAGCAATCGGCGACATTCGTGAAGTCCACGTCTGGACGAATCGCCCGTACGCGTACTGGCCCCAGGGCGTGCCGCGGCCGACGACCGATCCCGCGCCGGCCGCCTGGAACAGTGCGGGGCTCAATGGGCGACTGGCCAATGCGATGGCCGCCGGCGACTACACCGTGCCCGATACGCTGTCGTGGGATCTGTTCCTGGGCGTGGCGCCGGACGTGCCGTACCATCCCGTGTACCACCCCTTCAACTGGCGCGGCTGGGTGGACTGGGGCCAGGGCGCCCTTGGCGACATGGGCGCGCACCTGATCGATCATCCCGTCTGGGGACTGAAGCTGGGCCTGCCGACGACGATCGAGACGCTCTCCACTCCGTTCAACGGCGCGTCCTACCCGAGCGCCACGACGACGTACTACGAGTTCGCCGCGCGCGACGGCATGCCGGCGGTCAAGATGACCTGGTACGACGGCGGCCTGCTGCCGGCGCGGCCGGTGGAAATGGGTGATCACCGCCTGGATCCCGGCGGCGGCGTGCTCTACATCGGCAGCAAGGGCAAGATGCTGCAGGATACTTACGGCGCCAACCCGCGCCTGCTCCCGTTCGACCTGCACAACAGCATGGGCGCGCCCAGGGAGCGGACCCCGCGAGTACCGCACAACGCTCACGAAATGAACTGGGTCAATGCCATTCGCGGGCGGGAAGAGGTGTCGTGCCCCTTCTCCTACGCCACGCACCTGACCGAGATCATGCTGCTTGGCATTGCGGCGCTGCGCGCCAATGCGAAGCTGCACTACGACGGGTCAGCGATGCGGGTCACCAATAATTCCGCCGCCAATGAGTTCCTGACGCGTCAGTACCGCGCGGGATATTCGCTGGCGTAGGG
>JBIQJY010000031.1:0-35300 GCA_044507065.1 Acidobacteriota bacterium | reverse complement strand
GTCGCCCGCCAGGTTCCGCCCGTGCTCGTCGTGCCGGTCATCGTGCTGCCGTCGACCTGACCGGTGTACTGTGTGCCGCCCACGGCGAACGAGATCTCGCGGCCGTTCAGCCGTCCGTTCACGATGTCCGCGGTTCCGAGCGTCCCCTGCAGCCGCTGGAATTCCTGCCGCAGCGTCAGCGACTGGTCGCCCACCTGCCAGGTGCCGTCGACCTTCGCGGGCACGATCCAGAGAAGGGCCTCGCACCAGCTCACGCAGTCGTCCTCGATCCTGCTCGTCGTGTCCGGCTCCCATTCGGCCATGCGGAACGTGTTCGACACGATCCGCGTGCCAGGCTCGAGGTCGAGCAGCGTCGGGCGCAGCTTCAGGTTGATCGACGAGAGCAGGAAGAGCGTGATGACGTCGGCCTTCTCCAGTTCATCGAGCTTCGTGAACAGGTCGGCCTGCTCGAAGGTGGCCCGCTCCGCCACGCCCTCGCGGCGGGCGTTGGCCTGCGCCAGGCGCACCATGTCGGGATTGAACTCGATGCCGTGCGCCCGCAGACCGCGCTTGGCCGCGGCAATGACCGTGCGGCCATCGCCGGACCCCAGGTCGATCAGGAAGTCGGAGGGTGTGACCTTGGCCAGGTCCAGCATGCGCTCGACGAGCGCGTCAGGCGTTGGCACCCACACAACGTCCTTGCCGGACTGGCCGACCTTGGGCTCGTAGGGGGCCGGAATGGCAGGCGTCTGCGCCGCCGCGACAACAGCCACGAGGCTCATCACGGAGGCGGCAATCAGGCGACGGACGACAGCGTGGGACATGACAACTCCAACAGAAAAATGATCGCCGACAAGCCTATGGGCGTGCGGATGAAACGATCATGAAGATGACGCCGGCACCGCGAGCACGGGACATGGCGCATCGCGCAGGACCTGATGCGCCGTCGATCCGAGGACGGCCAGATCGACGGCGCCCCGGCCCGAGATACCGACCACGATCAGGTCCGCCTGGCTCTCGGCGGCATACTTCACGATCTCGCGCCCCGGCTTGCCGCGCCTGACGACGATCTCGCACGGCGTCTCGTCGTCGCCCTCCGCGGCCAGGCGATTCAACGTGTCGGTGGCTTCCTGTTCCAGGCTGTGCCGCAGCTGGGTCACCGGATCGGTGCCCGTGGTCTCGCCGAAGGGCCACTCGACCACGCTCATCAGCGAGAGCGGCGCACGCGCCGCGCGCGCGAACAGTCGGGCGTACTCGACAGCGTGCGCCGCCGGGGACGAGAAGTCCGTGGCGCACACCACCCGTCGGGCGGGGGCAACGCGCACGTGCGCCTCTGCGGCGGCCGGCACGACGAGGACGGGGCACGCGGCCTTGCGCAGCACCTTCTCGGTGACCGATCCGAGGGCCAGCCGCTCGAACCCCGTCTTGCCGTGGCTGCCCATGACGATGAGATCGGTGTCGGCCCGGTCCGCGGCTTCGACAATGGACGGGACCACCGGCCCCTCGATCAATTTGATGATCACGCCGGTCTGGCCCTTCATCGCGCGGGCCGTCCACCAGCCAAGCTCTTCCTCGAGCGCCGTCCGCATCGCCTCGGTCACCTCGAACAGGGCTCCCGCACGGGCGCCGGTCCATGCCGCAAGGTCGACGACCTGGATGGCCCAGAGCTCCGCTTCGTGCACCTGGGCCAGCGTCAGGGCGTAGTCGAAGGCGCGGCGGGATGCGTCGGACAGATCCACCGGACACAGGATGCGTTCGATGCTGGGCATGCCGACAAAGATATCGCAACTCTTCGCCCCGCCGGCTTCACTGTAAGATTCCCCCATGAGTCTATTCGGCTACCGTCTGGTGGGCGCCGCGCTGCTCGACCGTTCGATCTACGAGGGCATCGAAGCCGACCGCAGCGCGCTCGGACAGGCGCTGACGACGGTGCTGCTCTCGAGCCTCGCGGCCGGCATCGGCATGACGGGTTGGCATGGCCCGAGCCTCACGGGCACGCTCGTCGTCGCGGCCATCGCCGTCGTCACCTGGGTGGCCTGGGCGATGCTGATGCTGCAGATCGGGGGGCGGCTGCTCCCGACGCAGGCGACCCGGACCAGCCTGACGGAGCTGATGCGCACCATCGGGTTTGCCGCCTCACCCGGGCTTCTGCAGGTGTTCGGAGCGTTCCCTCGGATGACGGTACCGATCTTCGTCGTCGCGTGGATGTGGATGACGGTGGCGACGGTGGTGGCGGTGCGGCAGGCCCTGGATTTCACCAGTACCGCACGCGCCGTGCTGGTCTGCGTGATTGCCGCGGCCATCTGCCTCGGCGCAGCATTCGGCGTCAGCTGGGCGATGGGCCCGGCGCTGGCGCCTGCCTAGGGCCAGCGCGCGTCTCAGTCCCTTCAGTCCAGGCCGGCGTAGTCCCGATCGAGGCGCGCCTTGCTCACCTCGCCGTCGTAGACGGCCAACCGGAACCGCAGGCGCAGCTGGTCGCCCTGCGCCAGCCGCGTGATGTTCTCCGGCAGCGCCGGGTCGAAGGCGTGCTGCCCGAGCGGGTTGGCCGAGAACAGGCCGTAGTCGCGGGCGTGCCAGAACGGGGGAAACCTCGCGCCGTCGGCATGGGCGAAGATCGCGACGGTCACCGGCCTCGTCTGGACCGCGTCGGCCACCGTCCCGCGGATGGCCACCCAGGCACTGCGCTTACCCCACACACTGGCCGCCGTTTCGAGCCCCTCGGCGTTGATGTATCGTCCGCTGCCGCCGGCCTCCTTGAGTGTGTCGTTGAGGCGGATGGCGAACATCCCCTCCTTCGTGTCGCCCATCGTGACGGGCCCGTTCGAAGCGGTAAGCGTGAGGTCGTGGTCCATCCAGAACACGTCGCTGTCGCCGCCGAATGTGACGCGTTTGAGCTCGTCGAGCACGACACGCCCGTCCTTGTCCTTCCACGCAAGCCGCGCGACGAGCGTGTTTCCCTGCACCTCGGCGCCGAGGTGTTCGACGCGCCGACCGATATTCGTCTTGTCGGGGTTCCAGAAGTTGGTCCCGTTCACCTCGTCGTAGGTGAAGAACATCGACTGATGGTGCGGGTGGTCGGCCGTCTCGCCTGGCAGGCCCGGCACCATGGGATACTCGCGGTTCACCCGTGCGCCGTTCGGCGCGTTGACCGGATGGAACACCGGCTTCTCGGCGAACTCAGCACCGTAGCGATAGCGCGTGAAGCGCCTGCCGCCAACAGTCACCGCGTACTCGGCCTTCGCGGCGTCGTGCGTGATCGTTACGGTCGATGGGGCCTGGAGCGGCGCGCCGGGCACGCTTGCGGACACCACGTAGACGCTGCCGAACAGCGCAGCCGAGACGGTGACGCGACGCATCATGGAACTGACCTCCGGGGTGAGCCGCAGTGTAGCCCGGATCTGCGGCAGATGGTGCCGCAAAACCAGAACCGGTAGAACCCGTCAGCGGCCGTGACCGCGCGCCATTTCGATGAGGGCGCGCAGGGTATTCAGGTTCCGGCTGGTCGCCTTCCCCAGCGCGGGGACCTTGAGCCTGGACTGGCCCATTCCCTCGGGATAGTGGATGAACAGCTCGCGCCCCTGCAGCGACAGGCGTTCACGGCCCGGAATGACGACCGCGTCGAGCACGCCCGGAGCCGGCTCGTTGTCGAGAAAGACGACGAGCACCTGCTTCCCGTCCTCGCGAACAAACGGATTGGCGGTCATCGCCTGCTCGAGCTCCGGCAGCGTCCGAACCAGGGCGTGTGCGGGCTTGCCGAACCTCCTGGTCAGCGCCGCTTCGATCCGGGCCTCAACCTGGGCTGGCGCGAGCGGGCTCGTGCAGATGACGTTGCCGGTCTGGATGTAGGTGCGCACGTCGCCAAACCCGAGCTGCTCGCAGATGGCGCGCAGTTCGGCCATCGGCAGCTTGCCGGTTCCACCGACGTTCACGGCCCGAAGCAGCGCAATGTGCACGGCCATGCCGTCGAGGATACCCGTTCCGGGGTACGCTTTGACGAGTGAAGATTCTCGACGTCGAACTCGTGACAAGTGCCTCGGTGGCCGGTCCCCGCGACGGTCTCGTGCGCGACGACATCCCGCAGTTCGCGTTTGCCGGCCGGTCGAACGTGGGCAAGTCGAGCCTGTTGAATGCACTGACGCGCCGGAAGGTGGCCCGCACCAGCGCGGCGGCCGGAAAGACGCGGCAGGCCAACATCTACCGCGTGTCGGTCGAGGGCGGTGCCGGCGGACCCGGCACGTGGACGACCTACCTGGTCGATCTGCCGGGCTACGGCTATGCGCGCGGCGGCGACGAATCGGCGCGAGAGCTGGCAGCGGTCGTCGACGCCTACTTCGCAGCGGGACAGCGGCCACGGCCCGTCCCCGGCTCCGCGGCGTCCACCCGTCGTGGCGCGATCTTCCTGCTGGTCGATTCGCGGCACCCCGGCCTGCCGTCCGACGTCGAAGCCTTCAACTGGATTGCCGCAACGGCGCTGCCCCCGATCGTGGTGGCGACGAAGATCGACAAACTGTCGCGATCCGAACGCGCGCGCCACCTGCGCGAGATTGAACGGACCTACGGCCAGACGCCGGTGGCTGTCTCGTCGGCACGCGGCGAGGGCATCGACGAGCTCTGGCGGATGATGGCGGTAGTCGCCCGCGGCGTCGAGCGATGAGTCCGGCCCGCATGCGCTTGCACCGGGTCGATCAACTCCGTACAGTGCCCTGCATGCGGCTCGTACTGATGATGTTGCTGCTTGCGACGACGCTCACGGCCCAGCAGCCCGGCGACATCTCGGTCCGCGCGGCTGCGCGCACGATACAGCCCGGCGAAGTCGTCCGCCTCACCGTCGACACGTCCACGCCGGTCGACACGCTGGGTGTCTCCGTATTCGGCACCACGTTCCCGGCCTTTCGCCTGGACGAGACGAACTGGCAGGCGCTCGTCGGTGTCGATCTCGACGTCGAGCCCGGCGTGCACACCGTATCCATCGTGGCCACGCACGCGGGTGGTGTGCGGTCGACCACCCGGACGATCGAGGTGAAGCCGAAGCAGTTCCCGACGCGCCGGCTGACCGTCGAACCGCGCTACGTCGAGCCCCCCCCGGCAGTCACCGATCGGATCGTGCGGGAAGCGCGGCAACTCAACGCGATCTGGGCTGCCCACTCCCCCACGCGATTCTGGGATGGCGCATTTGTCGCTCCGGTGCCCGACAAGCCCAACAGTGCGTTCGGATCCCGCAGCGTCTTCAACAACCAGCCGCGAAGCCCGCACGGCGGGGCCGACTTCGCCAGCCCGTCCGGGCGCGTGGTGCGGGCGCCCAACGCCGGACGCGTGGTGTTGGCCGAGGATCTCTACTACACCGGCGGCTCGGTGGTGATCGATCACGGCCTGGGTCTCGTGTCGCTCTTCGCGCACCTGTCCTCGATCGACGCAACACCCGGCACGACAGTGAAGGCCGGCGATGTGATCGGACGCGTCGGCGCGACGGGCCGCGTGACGGGTCCGCACCTGCATTGGACCGTGAGGCTTGCGGGCACTCGCGTCGATCCGCTGTCGCTGATGAACGTGACCGGCCTGCCCGACTCCACCGTGTCCTCGGGGCTGCTGCCATGAGCGACCATTCCCGTAACGCCGAGATCGAAGCCGCGCTGCTGACCTCGAGGCTGCGCGCCTGGCGAACATCGCTGCTCGCGCTGCACAAGGTGCTGGTCGACGCGGAGCTGGCGCGCTACGGCGCGGCCTTCGGAGCGGTCAACGGCCCGCATCACGCGCTCGCGCTCCTCAGCGACGACCCCTGGTTTCAATGGCTCCGGCCGTTCCTCGCCCTGGTGGTCCAGATGGACGAGCGGCTGGCCGACGCGCGGCGGCTGACACCGGACGAGGTGGAAGCCTGGCGCGTCGAGACACGCGCGCTGCTCCAGTCGCCGGCGGATACGCCTGTCGGGCGCGACTACCAGCGGTCGCTCCAGGAGCTGCCCGCTGCGGTCGTGCTCCACGGCAGGTTGATGGACTTGACGAAGACCGACGCCGCGTAGCGCGGCGTGCGCCGCCACACGCGTCAGCAGGTGAACGCTAGGTGACGAGCGTGCCGCGGCGGGCGGCGGCAAACACCTCGACCAGATCGGCGCGACGCCATCCGCGCCGCACCTCCCGCTCGAGTTCGCTCAGGGCCTCCTCCGACGACCGCGCGGACCGGTAGGGACGCGTGGTGGTCATCGCGTCGTACACATCGACGATGCCGATGATCTGCGCGAGGAGGGGAATGGCGTCGCCGCTCAGGCCGTCGGGATACCCGCTGCCATCGAGCCGCTCGTGATGGTGCCGGACGATGCTGCGCACGCGGTGCAGCGCCCGGAGGTCTCCGCACAGCCGATCGCCGACGACCGGATGCTCCTTCACCTGCTCGAACTCGGCGGGCGTCAGCGCCGACGGCTTCAGCAGAATCGAATCCGGCAGCGCGATCTTGCCGATGTCATGGAAGTAGCCGCCGCGGCCGAGCGCCTGGAGGTCGTCCTCGGGCAATCCCAGGAGCGTGCCGAGTTCGGTCGCATAGCCCGCCAACCGCTGGCAGTGACCCTCGGTGTAGGCGTCACGCACCTCGATCATCAGGGCCAGGCTCCGCAGCACGGCCTCGGCAGAGTCCAGTTCGTCGGTGATGTGCTTGATCTGCATCAGCGACCGGACGCGAGCCTTCAGTTCGGACTGGTCGATCGGCTTGGTGAGGAAGTCATTGGCGCCGGCCTCAATCGCGCGGAGGCGATCCTGCGCTTCGGTGGCGCCGGTCAGCAGCACGACGGGAATGAGGCAGATCTCCGGATCGGCCTTCATCTGCCGGCACAGGCCGAAGCCGTCGAGCACCGGCATACGGACGTCGGACAGGACCAGGTCGGGCTGATCACGAAGGACGATGTCGTACGCTTCGGCGCCATTGGCCGCGGTCAGCACGTCGTAGCCTTCGAATCGAAGCACTGCCGCCAGGGCACTGAGGTTCGCGTCCAGGTCGTCGACAACCAGGACGGTTCCAGCGCTGCGCCGGCGGGGACCGCTGACTTGCGGGAGCATCTCAGGCGATGTTACCCCAACGGGCGCAAGAGTCGAAAATGGCGCCGGGCGACGAGTTTCGTAATGGCCCGGCGCGCGGTCGCGCCAGCGCTGCACGCCAATACCCGCTGTCCGCGCCGGTACGCGCCGGTCAATCGGTGGGTACGTACATTGCTACCCACTCGGGCAGACGCAGTTCGGCGGCATGACTGTTCCCTATCTCCAACCCGCCGCCTCGCTCGGCCTCTCCCGCCGGCGATGGCCGCGAATCGAAGTCCACGGACACCTCCGGGCGCAGATCGGCCTGCTCGACCTGACGATGGCCGTGCGCGACATCAGCCGCGGCGGGTTCGCGGCCGAGTCGCCCGTGCGGTTCGCCCACGGCGAGGCGCACGAGTTCACGCTCGAGAGCGACACCGGCCAGGCCTTCGTCGTGCGGGCCCGCGCGGTGTACTGCCACCCGCGGCGGGATCGCGCGAACGCTTTCTTCGTGGGATGGGAAGCGTTGGGCGACCTCGACACGACGCAGGCAATGGCACGCCTGGTCGACATCATTACCGCCGAAGGCGAGCCGGCGGCAACGCCCGCCCTGACGTCCGGAAAGGACGTTGCCGCGCCACGCTGACGCGTCGTATCATCAGCCTTCCTCCGAAGGCCATGTCACGCCGGATCTTTCCCCTGGGCCACGAGCGCCGACGGCTGCCGCGGGTGCGCGCCGGCGCTACCACCCGCATGTCGGTGGCCTCCGAAGGCGACGCGCTCCTGCTCGTGGATCTGAGCCATGCGGGCTGCGCGGTCGAGAGCCGGCACTCCTTCGGCGTTGGCGATGAACTGCACCTGACGTTCACCATGGACACCTGCGTATCGTTCATCGTGCCGGTGCGCGTGATGTATTCGCGGGTCGCCAACGCCCCGCGGACGCGCTCGCACCGCTACCTCGCGGGATTCGAGTTCATCGTCGCCCGCCAGCCCGACATCCACCGCATCGTCGAGCTGCTGCTGGAAACCTCGAACGAGCCGCTGTCGGTGCACTGAGCCGCGGCGGTCGACACCACACCGCCCCGTCGCTACGCGATGCGCTCGATGCCCGTGTAGACGTTGAACCGCCCGTCGCGGACGAACGCCGCCATCGTCATCCCGGCCCGCGCGGCCAGGTCGATGGCGAGGCTCGATGGGGCGGATACCGCGGCGA
This sequence comes from Acidobacteriota bacterium, assembly GCA_044507065.1. Taxonomy (GTDB): domain Bacteria; phylum Acidobacteriota; class Vicinamibacteria; order Vicinamibacterales; family SCN-69-37; genus SCN-69-37. The sequence continues at coordinate 27,106 of JBIQJY010000031.1, read as the reverse complement.
CGAGCGGCACGCCGGCCAGCCAGGCTTTCTGGACGATCTCGAAAGACAGGCGTCCGCTGACGGCCAGCATGCTGCGACCGAGCGGCAGACGCCCCGCCAGCATCATGTGGCCGACGAGCTTGTCGACGGCGTTGTGCCGCCCCACGTCCTCGGCCACCAGCTCGAGCGCGCCGTCGAGATCGAACAGGCCCGCCGCGTGCAGGCCGCCCGTCTCCGCGAACGCGCGCTGCACACCCGCCAGTGTCGCGGGAAGGCCGGCGACGAGCGCCGACGGCACCGTCCACTCGCAGGGCAGCGGCAGGCCGGGCACGTCCAGTGACTCGAGCGTCCGTCGTCCGCACATCCCGCACGACGAGTTGGTGGACACGTTCCGGCGGGAGGCGAGTACTTCGTCGAGGACCGGCGCGCGGTCGGCCGACAGCGTGACGTCGACCAGATCGTCGGCCGCCTCGGCCACGGAGGCGACGTCAGCGGCCGAACGGATGACGCCCTCGCTCGCCAGAAACCCGAGCGCCAGGGCGCGGTCCTCGCCGGGCGTCCGCATGATGACGGAGAAGGGCTCGCCGTGCAGGCGGACCTCGAGCGCGCGTTCGACCGCGACGCGGTCGGTCACGGTCCGGCTGTCGGCGCCTTCCACACGAATCACGGCGACCGATTGAACGGAGCGCTTCGAAGTCACGGGCCGGCAGGATAACATCTACCGAGTTTCATGGCGGTATTCGGTCTCGACCAGCAGAAGCCGCGGCACTTCCGGGAGATGTTCAAGATCGCCTGGGAGAACCGGGACGAACTTCCCTACGCGTGGCGCATCCTCCGGAACGGGTGCTGCGACGGCTGCGCGCTCGGCACGTCGGGCCTGAAGGACTGGACGCTCCCGGGCACGCATCTCTGCATGGTGCGGCTGGAGCTGCTGCGGCTGAACACGGCGCCGGCACTCGACCCGGCACTCCTCGGTGACGTCGCGGCGCTTGCGGGCCGGTCGTCGCGCGACCTGCGCGCACTCGGCCGACTGCCCGAGCCGATGCTGCGCCGCAAAGGCGATCGCGGGTTCCGTGTCATCGGCTGGGACGAAGCGCTCGATCGCGCCGCGGCCGCCGTGCGCGAGACCACTCCCGACCGGCTGGCGTTCTATCTCACCTCGCGCGGCATCACGAACGAGGTCTATTACGCCGCGCAGAAGGCGGCGCGCCTCATCGGCACCAACCACATCGACAATGCCGCACGCCTCTGCCACGCCGCGTCGACCGTGGCGATGAAAGCCACGCTCGGGCACGGCGCGTCGACCTGCAGCTACGCCGACTGGATTGGCAGCGACCTCATCGTGCTCTTCGGGTCGAATGTCGCGAACAACCAGCCGGTGAGCACGAAGTACCTGCACTACGCCAAGGCCAACGGCGCGCGCGTCGTCGTGGTCAACCCGTACCGCGAGCCGGGACTGAAGCGCTACTGGGTGCCGTCGATCGCGAAGAGCGCGCTGGGCGGCACGGCCATCGCCGATGACTGGTACGACGTCCAGACGGGCGGCGACCTCGCGTTTCTCGTCGGCACGCTCAAGGCACTGCTCGCGCTCGAGAACGGCATCGACAGGCAGTTCGTCGCCGGGCAGACGACCGGCTTCGACGCCGTCGCGGCTCACGCCGCGGGGACCGACTGGTCCGTTCTCGAACAGCAGAGCGGCCTGCCGCGCTCCCGCATGGAGGCGTTCGCACGCCTGCTCGTCGCGCGCCCGAATGCCGTGTTCATCTGGTCGATGGGCCTCACGCAGCACGAGCACGGCGTCGACACGGTCAAGGCGCTGATGAACCTCGGGCTCGCACGCGGCCTGCCCGGCCGCCCCAACCGCGGGCTGGTGCCCATCCGCGGTCACTCGGGCGTCCAGGGCGGCGCCGAAGTCGGATGTGTTCCGGCTGTCGCTCCCGACACGGCGCGCGCCTGGTCGGACGCCTGGGGTGTGCAGCTGCCCAGTCACCGCGGCTGGACGGCGACCGAGATGGTGGCCGCATCAGCCGAGGGCCAGGTCGACGTGTTCTGGTCGGTCGGCGGCAACTTCCTCGAGACGCTCGGCGACGAAGCGTTGTCGCGACGCGCGCTGGCCCGCCCGCGGCTGCGCGTGCACCAGGACATCATGCTGTCGTCGTCGATGCTTGCCGACAGTGACGGCGATGTCCTCGTGCTGCCCGCCACGACGCGCTACGAATCGCCCGGCGGCGGCACGGAAACCTCGACCGAACGGCGCATCATCTTTTCTCCCGAGGTCCCGGGGCGCCGCATCGGATCGGCGCGCCCGGAGTGGTGGGTCTTCCGCGAACTGGCGCGTCGCGCGCGGCCGGACGTCGCGGCCGGTATCGGGCTCGAGGACGCCGCGGCCATCAGGCGCGAGATTGGCGCCACAATCCCGCTCTATGCCGGCATCGAGGCGCTCGCGCAAAAGGGCGATGCCCTGCAGTGGGGCGGCCGTGTCCTCTATGCCGACGGCCGGTTCGCCACGAGCGACGGCAAGGCGCACTTCGCCCCGGTCCAACTCGCTTCCCGCGAACGCCGCGCGGGTACGTTTGTCGTGTCGACCCGTCGCGGCAAGCAGTTCAACTCGATGGTCCAGCGCGAGATCGATCCGCTGACGGGTCTTGGCCGTCACGACGTCCTCATCAGCAACACGGACCTGACGACACTCCGCCTGCCATCCGGTGCGCGGGTGCGTTTACGGTCGGCGGCCGGCGTATTCGAGGGCACACTGCGCGCGGCACCGATACGCGATGGCAGCCTCGAAGTGCACTGGCCGGAAGGCAACGTGCTGCTGTCGGGCACGGCCCGCGATCCGGATTCGCTCGAACCCGACTACAACGCGATCGTGACACTGGAAGCTGTCGTGGACGCGCGGAACTGAAGCCACCGGCAGGTGACGTCAGGTCCGGCGCGCGGCCTCGCGGGGGCGGCCGTTGATGTAGTCGTGGAGGAAGTTGTTTTCGTAGGCCGTCTCGTCGAGCACGGCCCGCACCACATCGCCAATCGAGATCATGCCCGCTACCTGCCCGTCGTCGAGGATCGGCAGGTGACGCACGCGGTGCCGCGTCATCGCACTCATGGCGTCATCCAGCCCGTCGTCGGGCAGCCCCACCACGAGGTTGGATGTCATGGCGTCGCGGACGGCAATCCCGTCCAGCCGATCCGCGCCGTGCAGGCACTCGCGCAGCACGTCGCGTTCGGTGATGATCCCGACGACCGCGCCGTGCGCATCGACGACCAGAAGCGCCCCGATGCGGTGTGTCATGAGGACACGCACGGCATCCTGAACCGACTCATGCGGATGGACCGTGAACACGTGATCGCCCTTGGCGAACAGGATGTCGCGAACCTTCATGACCGCCTCCTGGGACAGGTGCACGGACGCACCCGTCACACGAATGTGACGCTCCGTGAGGGGAACAAGGCACGGCAGATCGATGATCGTTTCCGCGAGGATATGCCCCATGCCTGCCGCGGTCAAGCGCGAAGACGGTCGGTCAGTCTCTCGTGTAAGATGGCCCCGCCGCTGACGATGGGTTGTCGACGCCGGCAAACGCCCTCCCGGGAAAGGCTTCCATGACATCGGGCTTCCGGCCCGCGGCAGCGATGGCGCTCGTATCCGCGCTGCTCGCGGTGGTGCTGACATGGCCACTCGCAGCGGGACTGGCATCGACCGGCCGTATCGACAGCGGTGACCACCGCCACGTGGTGTGGAACATCGGCTGGGTCGCGCGTGCGCTGACGACGGCGCCGGGCACCCTCTTCGACGCGAACATCTACTATCCGTATCGCTCCACACTGGCCTATTCCGAAGCCAACCTGGTCGCGGGCACCCTGGCCATCCCCGTCTGGCTGGCGACGCACAATGCCCTGGCCGCGACAAACGCTGTCATCCTGCTGTCGTTCGTCCTCTCGTCGCTTGCCGCCTTCGCCCTGATGCGGCACCTGACGGGTCATCTCTCGGCCTCCGCCCTCGGGGCAATGCTCTTCTCGTTCTCCCCCTTCGTCTTTGGCCGACTGCCGCACATGCAGTTGCTGATGACGTTCGGGCTGCCATTGACGCTGCTCGCATTGCACCGGTTCGCGGCTTCTCCGCGCGCGGGCCGCGCCCTGGCGCTGGGCGTTGCGCTGGCCGTGACCGCGCTTTCGTGCGGCTACTACGGGATTTTCGGGGGCCTGGTCGTCGGCTGGGGTCTGCTGTGGCTGGGCATCGCCACCGGCCGATGGCGGGAGGCCCGCTTCTGGCTCTGGGCTGTGGCAGCCCTGGCCATCGCCGCGATCATCACGGCGCCCTTCCTCGTCGCGTACGCAGGGATGCGCGAGGCCGGGTTCGCGCGCTCGCTCGATGACGCGCGGATGTTCAGCGCGGACTGGCGCTCGTACCTGGCGTCGCCGACACTCTCGATGCGCTGGGTACTGCCGATCATCGGCACCTGGCAGGATGTCCTCTTTCCCGGCCTGCTGGCCTGCGCGTTTGCCGGCCTGGCCGTTGTGCACACGCTGCGCCGGTCGCCCACGCCGTGGCCGCGGGCAACCGTTGCGTTCTACATCAGCCTCGTCGCCCTCGCGCTCTGGGCATCGTTCGGCCCCGATGCCGGGTTGTATCGACTGTTCTTCGAAACCCTGCCCTTCTTCGACATGATCCGGGCACCCGCGCGCTTCGGCGTTGTCGTGACCCTGGGGCTGTCGGTGCTGGCGGCGTTCGCCATCGCGCGTACCGTCGACCGGATCCCGTCGGCGCGCCGCCGCGGTGCGATTGGCGTGCTGGCGGTGGTGGCCATTGCCGCCGCCACCGTGGGACCGCTGCGGCTGGCGACGCGACCGCCCATGCACGAGGTGTACGAGCGACTCGCGCAGATGCCGACCGGAGCCGTCGCGGAGTTCCCCTACTGGGTGACGCCCGTGGATCGACACCGCCACACCGAGTACATGCTGGCCTCGACCTGGCACTGGCAGCCGCTCATCAACGGCTACAGCGATCACCTGCCTGCCGAGGCCTACACAGACGGACTCGCGCTGGCGACATTCCCGGCTCCGGAAGCCTGGGAGGTCCTGCGGCGCCGCGGCGCCCGCTACGTTGTCGTGCACTGGGGGCTGTTCCCGCCGGGGTCATCGCCGCGGGCGCGCGTCTTCGAGGACCACGTGGGGCGCGAGCTTCGACCGATCGTGGATCACCAGGACGCGTCGCTCTTCGAGTTGATGAAACCCATCGAATAGGCGCGCGTCCGCCTGCAGCCAGGCCCGGCTACTGCCCTCGGGCCTGTCGATAGTTGGCCGCGATCGGATACCGGCGCCCGACGCCAAACGCCGTCGACGAGATCTTGATGCCGGGTGCGGCCTGGCGTCGCTTGTACTCACTGCCGTCGATCAGCCGCAGCACTTCGTGCACCACCGCTCTGTCGAACCCCCGCGCGATGATGGCGTCGGCATCGAGGTGCTCCTCGACGTAGGCCTTCACGATGGGATCGAGAATCGCGTAATCGGGCAGGCTGTCGGAATCGAGCTGATCGGGCCGCAGTTCGGCGCTCGGCGGCTTGGTCATCGTCGAAGCCGGAATGATCTCGCGGTCCCGGTTCACGTAGTGCGACAGGCGGTAGACGAGCGTCTTCGGCACGTCGCTGATGACGGCCAGCCCGCCGCACATGTCGCCGTAGAGCGTGCAGTAGCCCACGGCAATCTCGGACTTGTTGCCCGTCGAGAGCACGATCGATCCGAACTTGTTCGACAGCGCCATCAGGACGGCACCCCGCGTGCGCGCCTGGATGTTCTCCTCGGTCACGTCCGGCGCGCGGCCGCCAAACAGCGGCCGAAGCGTGTCGACCTGGGCCTGGTAGATGTGATCGACGGGCACGACGTGGTACGCGATGCCCAGGTTGCGCGCCAGCGCTTCGGCATCATCGAGGCTGCCGGCCGACGAGTAGCGGGTCGGCATCGCGACGCCAGTCACGCCCTCCGGTCCCAGCGCCTCAGCCGCGAGGCAGGCGACAAGCGCGGAATCGATTCCCCCCGACAATCCCAGCACCGCGCGCGTGAAGCCGCACTTGCGGGTGTAGTCGCGCAGGCCCAGCACGAGCGCGCCCCAGGCCTGCTCCTCGACCGACGCTTCGTACGGCGGCACGACGTCGACCGCCTGCACGGCTGGTGGCCCGAGCGGAATGTCGCACAGGACGAGATCCTCGTCGAACGTCCGGCCCCGCGCGATCTCGCGGCCCGACGGGTCAATCGCAATCGAGTGACCATCGAACACCAGTTCGTCGTTGCCGCCCACCTGATTGGCATAGAGGAAGTGGCGCGCGTGCGTGATCGCCTCCTGGCGGATCATCCGGCGGCGCAGGTCGGGTTTGTCCAGGGTGAACGGGCTGGCCGAGATATTGATGAACAGGTCGGCGTGCTGGTCGGCGAGTTCCTCGACCGGGTCGCGGTGGTAGAGCCGGCTCGGCCAGAAGTCGCGATCGTTCCAGACGTCTTCACAGATGGTCACGCCGATGCGCACATCGCCCAGGACCATGGGCTCGACGGATCGGGCGGGCTCGAAATAGCGATCCTCATCGAACACGTCGTAGGTCGGCAGCAGCGACTTGTGCCGCCGGTCGACGACCGCACCGGCGGCGCAGAGCGCGACGGCGTTGTGCAGGCTCTTGCCGGGCGTGGCCCGGTTCCGATCGACGAACCCGACGAGCGCGGCCGGACCGCCGGCCGTCAGCGCGGCCATCCGATCGAGGATGCCGAGATTGAGGTCCACGAACCGCTCGTGCCGGAGCAGGTCACGCGGCGGATACCCGGTGGTGGCCAGCTCCGTGAAGACGACGAGGTCGGCGCGCGCCGATGCGGCGTCGCGGTACGCCGCGGCCATCTTCGTGTAGTTCGCCTCGAAGGCTCCGACGGTGAAGTTCAGCTGGGCGAGCGCGACACGCATGCGGAGCTACATTCTATGGGGGCGCGGGACGACATCTCTACACACCGGCTCAACCTCAGGCGCTCGATGTCGATTGTCCCGGAGCGGCCACCGACTGGTACGCAAGCTGCAACAGTGCACGGAAGCGCCATGGCCTCACCCGACCACGTTCACTCGCACGTCGCGCCCCTCGATCCGGGACGCCCGAAGCTCGGGCAGATGATCAGCCTCACCTTCGTGCTGTCGGTCGGCATCTCGATGGCCGTCGCGGCGATGGTGCTGGCCGCCGGCGCCTGGCTCGAACGCATCGGCTAGACCCTGCTGCGGACAGCGGGCGTCTCGGCCACCAGACCGGGCTTCATCCCTCAACCCTCAACGATCGCCTTGAGGCGCTCGAGGTCGGCCAGCATGGCCGCTTGCAGCGGCCCAACCACCATCGACACGGGCACGAACGACAGCGCCGCCCCGGGCTGGCCCACGTTGCGCATCCGCACGCGCGATCCGCTCCCCGACCGCTGGATGTCGTAGCGCATCGTCCCGACGAGCGGGCCGTCCGAGACTCGCAGGACCAGCACGTGAGGGAAGTGCACGGTCTCGACTTCGGTCATCCAGGTGAAGTCCTGGTTCATCAGGCGTCCGCTGTGGCGCACGCGAGCGCCGGCCACGAGCGCCGGGTCGATCACCTCGACGCCGGTCACGGCGCCCATCCAGTCGGATTCCCGTGCGGGGTCGAACATCACGGCCGCGATGTCGGCCGGGTCGGCGGCAATTTCGATGTCGGCGGCGGCGTCGACGGTATTCATGTCCTCCACTATACAAGCGCGTGCCGCACCGGCACGAGCGTCCGTCAGCGAATCATGGGCGTGCCGCGCCTCACGAGCTGGATGGCCAGCCCCCACGGGTCGCGAAGCATGGCAAGGTGATCGCCGTTGTCGGCCACGACCACGTCGCCTTCGGCCGTTGCGCCGGCCACCAGCAGCCGCCCGCGTGTGCCGGCCACGTCGTCGGTGCGGAATGCGAGGTGCTGGACGAGCGGGTCGATGGTGCGGTAGTCGGGCGTCGCGATCCGCGGATTGTTGTAGACCTCAATCATGACGGTGCCGCCGTCATCGGCCAGGAACCGGGCGAACGGCGACGCCGCCTGCGAACGCATGATGACGAGTCCCAGGTGCTCGACATACCAGTCGGCCAGCGCCACGGGATCGGGAACCTGGAACGCCACGTGCTCGATCTTCACTCTGCCTCCCACGCCCGCCCCGGCGGGCCCGTCGCGAATCGATCCATAATCCGCGCATGCACCACCAGTATGTCAGCCGCGTCGTCGATCTCCTCGATCCGGCGCTCACGCACCTGCACGGCATGACGGTCGAGGAGGCGCGGCGACGCGTCCTGTCGGGCGATGCGGACGCCGTGCGCGGAATCGACGGGGCTTTCGCGATTGTCGCCGTGGATGGCATCACCGTGCGGATGGCGCGCTCGCTCGATCGGCCCATGCGCTACTTCCTCGCGAAGCGCCAGGAGGGCCCGGCCCTCTACGTCGCCGACCGCATCGATACGCTCCACGATGCCCTCACCGCCGATGGTCTGGCCGACCAGTTCCACCCGAGCTACACGCGGATGGTGCCGGCCCACTACGTCGTCGAGATCGCGCTTGTCGGCTGCCCCGATCCGGACCCGATCTACACGCGCTACTTCACGCCGCCTTCCAACACGCAGCCGGCTGACCTCGATGAAATCGGCCGGCGCTACATCCAGGCTGCCGCCGTCGAGGTCGAGAAGTGGCTGCGACGCATCGAACACACGTCCGATCGCCCGGAGCCGATTGGTGTCGAGTTCTCGGGCGGCATCGACAGCGGCGCCATCTTCCTCCTCGTCCATCACACGATGCTGCGGATGGGCCTCTCGCCGGCGCGGCTCAAGGCCTTCGTGCTCAACGTGGGCAACGGGCCGGACGTGGCGCAGGCACGCGCCTTTCTCGAGGCCGTCGGCCTCTCGATGTTCCTCGAAGAGATCGAGGCGCCCGAACATCGCATCGATCCTCTCGAGGCGCTGCGCGTCATCGAAGACTACAAGACGCTCGACCTCGAGTGCGCCGCCATGGGCCTCGAGCTGTGCCGCGGCATTCGCGCCCGTTACCCGGACTGGCGCCACCTGATTGACGGCGACGGCGGCGACGAGAACCTCAAGGACTATCCGATCGAGGAGAACCCGGAACTCACGATCCGGAGCGTCATCGACAACCTGATGCTCTACCACGAGGGCTGGGGGGTGGGCCGCATCAAGCACTCGCTCACCTACAGCGGCGGGCTGAGCCGCAGCTACGTCCGGTCGTACGCGCCCACGCGCAAGTACGGGTTCGAGGCGTTCAGCCCCTTCGCGCGGCCAGGCGTCATCGAGGTGGCCGAGGGTATTCCGTTTGCCGCACTCACCGGCTACGACGTGCCGGCGCTCTACGCGCTGAAGGGCGAGATCGTGAGCCGCGGCGTCCGCGCCGTCACCGGCCTCGCCATGCCCGTGTTCCCGAAACGCCGCTTCCAGCATGGCGCCATGCCGGTCGATGCCATGCGGGCGCGCTTCGACGACGGGGAACGCGCCTACCGGCGTGCGTTCCACGCCCTGTACGCGTAGGGCCGATGTCGGCCTACCCTGCCGGCGCCGCCGAGCGCGACCGGTTCATCCTCGAACGGCGCCCGCCCAGGCCCGCGCACGACCCGTGGCGTGCGCACGGCGTCATCGTCGAGGACGAGCGCATCGCGGACGGCACGTCCACGCGCGTGGCCACCGTGTTCCTGACGGGCCGCGAGTGCCCGTGGCGTTGCCTGATGTGTGATCTGTGGCAGTTCAGCACCGCAGACGGCACTCCGCGCGGTGCGCTGCCGATCCAGTTGGCCGACGCGCGGCGGAAGATCGACCAGCTTGGCGGCGTCACCCGCGCGAAGCTGTACAACGCCGGGAGCTTCTTCGATCCACGGGCGGTCCCCGAGTCCGACTACGACGCGATGGCCGCGTCGCTCCGCGGCCTTGCCGGCCTCATCGTCGAGTCGCACCCGACGCTCGTCGGGAACCGCACCGAACGATGGCTCGACTCGATGGCCAGGCACGCCGGATTGAGCCCACCCGCCCTCGAGGTGGCCATGGGACTCGAGACGACGCACCCCGACGCGCTCGCCAGGCTGCACAAGGGGATGACCCTAGACACCTTCGCGGAGGCGGCCGGCAGGCTGCAGGTGATGGGTGTCGGGCTGCGCGTGTTCCTGCTGGTATCCGTGCCGTTCATTCCGCTCGACGAGCAGGTCGCATGGCTGCAGCGGTCGGTTGCCGTGGCGTGGCAGTGCGGCGCCGGTGTCGTGTCACTCATTCCCACGCGTCCCGGCAACGGCGCGCTCGACGCGATGGCCGCCGACGGCCATTTCGTGTCCCCTTCCATCGATGATCTGGAGCGCGCGCATGAAGCCACGCTCTCGATGCCACGTCCCGCAGGCGCTCGCGTCTTCGCCGATACGTGGGACCTCGAACGGTTTGCCACCTGCCGCCGCTGCCTTCCTGACCGCCGCGCCCGCATGCAGACGATGAACCTCGAACAGTGGGTCCTGCCGCGCGTGTCCTGCGCCCACGATCCGGAACCGGGATCGCGATGACGCGCGCCGGTGACGACCTGGCAGTCGATGTCGCCATCATCGGCTCGGGTTTCGCGGGTTCACTGACCGCGCTCATCCTCCGAAGGCTCGGGCGCCGCGTGGCACTGCTCGAGCGCGGGCGGCACCCGCGCTTCGCCATAGGGGAATCGACGACCCCGCTGACCAACCTGCTCATCGAGGAACTGGCGGATCGGTACGAGCTGCCCGACATCCGCACGTTCTCCAAGTGGGGCACCTGGCAGCGCGCGCATGCCGATGTGGCCTGCGGCCTGAAACGCGGGTTCACGTTCGTGTTCCATCGTGACGGCGAGCCGTTCGCCGACGACCCGTCGCGGAACGGCCAACTCATGGTGGCCGCCAGCCCGAACGACGATGTGGCCGATACGCACTGGTACCGGCCCGACTTCGATCTCGCGCTGGTCGAGGCAGCGCGCGGAGCCGGCGTCGTGTACCTCGACGACGCGCATATGGCGGACGCGACGCCCACGGCGTCGGGCATGACGATCGACGGGACGCGCGGCAGCCGCGGGTTCCAGATCCGGGCCGGATTCGTCATCGACGCCAGCGGGCCGCGCGGCTTTCTCGTCAACAGGATCGGCGAGGGCGGCGTGGCACCCCGGTGGCTGCCGCCGACGCAGGGGCTCTATACACACTTCGAGCACGTCGGCCTGTGGAGCGGCGTGCATCCACCCGACGGCAGGCCGCCCTATCCACCCGACGACGCCGCGCTGCACCACGTGTTTCCCGGCGGCTGGATCTGGGTGCTGCGCTTCAACAACGGCATCGCGAGCGCCGGCGCGGCCCTGACCGACGCCCTCGCCGCCGAGATCGGGGCCGCCGACGGCGCACCGGCATGGACGCGGTTGCTCGATCGGTTGCCATCGGTCCGCGAGCAGTTCCGCGGGAGCCGTGCCACCCGGCCGTTCATCCACGCTCCGCGCATCGCGTTCCGCTGCCGCGACGTCGTCGGCCGCAACTGGGCGCTGCTGCCCTCGGCGGCCGGCGTGATCGATCCACTGTTGTCCACCGGCTTTCCGCTCACACTGCTCGGCATCGGGCGACTGGTCGATGTCCTCGAGACCACGGCACCAGGGCCGGAGCGGCAGGTGGCGCTCGACCGGTACGCGCGTGACACCCAGACGGAACTCGACGTCACCGAACAACTGGTGGCCGCGCTCTACGCGTGTATGGACGATCCGGAGATGTTCCGGCATCTCAGCCTGCTGTATTTCGCCGCGGCCAGCTACAGCGAAACGGTCCGACGCCTGAACCGGCCCCACATGGCGCCAGGGTTCCTGCTCAACGCGCATCCGGTCTTCGGGGTGGACCTGCGGGAGTGTGCCGCGTCGGCAGCGGCGCGCCCGACGGGCGAGGCCCGCGCAGCGCTCATCGATCGGATCGATCGGGCCATCGAACCATTCGACACGGCCGGACTGCTCGATCGGACGCGACGCGGCTGGTATCCGGTGCTGGCGAGCGATCTCCTCGGCAGCGCAGGCAAACTCGGCGCTACCCCCGAAGACGTACGGCACCTGCTCGCCAGATGCGGCCTTGGATGACTACCGCTTGATCGTCACGCCGCCCATCATGACGAACCCCTTGACGACGAGGCGCGGCGGTGCGGGGGCGGGCTCGGCCGCACCTGCGGCGGCGTCCGTTCCACTCGTCGACTCGCCCTCTGCAGGTGTCGCTTCGCCACGGCCGCGGCGCTGATCGTTGACGCCGCCGGCGATCGTGGTCGTTTCGATACTGACGTCCCAGGACGCCGGCACCCGAATGCCGGTACCGCCCATCACGGTGAAGACGTCGAGTTCAGCAGTCTCCCCGGGTGCAAGCGAGGCGCCGAGCATGTCCATCTCGACGCCGCCCAGCACGGCCGTCACGCGGCCGCGGTGGAACTGCCCGCTCACGCGTGGCCGGTCCGAGCCGAAGACAGCAAACGCGTTGACGTCGCCGCCGTTGGTGGCCGCATCCGCCTGCCGGTCATAGGCGTAGTTGAAGACCGCACCGATGATGACCAGCCACAGCAGCCAGCCTGCGCCGGACCCCGACCGCGGCATGGCGTCGCCACCGCGGCTGGCCTGCCAGACCGCCGCCCCGCCGAGGACGACCAGGCCAATCGGCCACAGCCTGACAATCTGCTCCATCTGCACGACGCCGTTGCCCTCGAGCAGGAGCAGTACGCCGAGCGCGATGAAGCATGCGCCGACGGCGGCGTTGACGATGTTGACCCCGGGCGGCCTTGTCCCCATGGCACCGTTCTCCATGTCGCTCAGTCTGGGCTATTCGAGCGGGTGACGCACGGGGTTGTCGGCCAACGGCGGTCGCGGCCCGGCGAGCCGGGCCTTGGGGCGGCCGGCGCAGGCCCGAACCGCGTCAGGACGCGGTACCGCGGCGGCGGAGCAGCACCTTGATCCACAACGCCCCGATGAGGACGAATGGCGCCGCGTAGAGAATCAGCAGGGCGGGTGCGGGCCGCGCGTCGTACGTGGCCTCCACGTCGGCCTCAATCGTGACGGGACCCAGCGGACCGTCGACCGCCACCTGCACGTCGTATGGCCCCTCGTGATCCATGAGGAGCGCGATGAACTGGCGCGACAGGTCGCCGTCCACGGGTTCGGCGCGACCCGCCTGTGCGGGACCTTCCCTTCCACTCGGCGCAATCGAGACGGTAGCGCGTGTATCGGCCGGGACACGCGCACCATCGGCGCCGTGCAGGACGACCCAGAACTGCCCGCCCGGCGTGCCGTCATCGGTCGTGTCGGGATCGGTCCAGATCGACACGACATACGGTCCGGCCGCCCTGTCGGACACAATCGGAAACGGCGGGCCTTCGTGTGCGAATGCACCGGTCGGCGTCATCGCCAGCACCAGCACACCCACCGCGGCCGCAGGCCAGCGCAGCGTCACAGTCCCATTCCCCGCATCTCCATCGGCTGGAACAATACCCAGACCGCCGCAAGAACGAGCAGTCCCACCAGCGCCCCCCAGACCGCCGCGGCCCGTCCCGCTCGCGCGGGATGGTCCCGACGGGCAATCGCCTGCACGACCGCAACCGAGCCGAGTGCCCCGAGCAGGAGCACGCCCAGCTGAATGGGGAACACCGCGCCCGGGCGCATCCCGGTCCACTGCCAGAGCGGCAGGCCGAGCGCCGGCCAGCCCAGCAGGTCGATGGCCGCGCTCTGCGTGACCGGCACCACCACGAACAGGCCCGTCAGCAGGTGGAAGCCGTAATGTGCCACCCACATGCCGAACCCGACCGGCACGAGGCCGAAAACGAACCGCTGCGCGACCGCGGCAAGCGACAGTGTGCTGCCGGTCAGCGCGCGCGTAAGCGCGGCAGCCCCGGCGAGGACCACGACCGGCGACACGCCAAGGCCAAGCGTGAACATCGCGCCGAGTGACGCGGCCCCCGACGCGCCGCCCATCGCGCCGGCCAGCCACGCCTCGACGCGGTAGGCGGGTGCCGTCATGGCGAACGCGTTGAGCCACGCGCCGAACGTGAAGATCGCGGCGAGCACGGCGAGGTCGGCGCGCTGTGTCAGGCGCCCGATGCCCGATCGGCGCGCATCGTCGGCGAGTTCCTCGCCCGGCACGCGCGAGCCGAGCGCGATGTTGTCGTGGGGACACGCCTGCACGCAGTCGAGGCAGAACGTGCAGTCGATGTTGCCGACCTTCACGGGCAGGAACAGGCCGAGTTCGCATCCACGCTGCACCGTGACCGTCGGCTGCGTGGGCGACCGGCGCCCCGAAATGCAGTCTGACGTCCGGCAGGCGTCGCACGTCGGACGATCGCGAATCCGGAGTTCCAGTGGCGACATGGTCGAAGCGACGAAGTTGAACTGCCCGACCGGGCACAGGTGTTTGCAGAACGTCGCGCCACGGAACAGCAGGTCGACGACGAGCGCGCCGACGAAGTAGGCCAGCACCAGCCAGGCCGTCGCACGCGGCAGCGACCACAGGTCGAACAGCTCGTAGGCAAAGAGCACCGCCACGACCAGCGCCGCCGCCATCCACTTGCCGCGCAACCGCGCGGGCCAGACAAGCGACGGCGTGTGCAGCCGGCGCCCCCAGTCGCGCACGCGAATGAACGGACAGCCTGCGCAGAAGAAGTTGCCGGCGGCCAGCAGCGCCACCACGAGCAGGCCGCGGTAGTGCACCCAGGTCAGGACGGTCGACAGATTGGCCGAACCGATGTCGGGGCCGACGAAGCCGTGCACGACGAGCGCAACCGCAATCGTCAGCAGCGCAAGTTGCAGCGTCGTGCGGGCGTGCCGCCATCGGAGAAACCGCCCGGCAACCGGCAGGCGCAGAATGTCCACGGTGGCCCTATTCTGCCACCCGGACCCTGAAGGCGGCCGCGCGCTGGCGTATCGCCTGCCCGTCGCGGAGGGTGCCGGAGACAATGGCGAACCAGTCGCCGCCCATGGTGAACGCAAGGCGTGCGTCGTAGATGCCGGCGCCCCGATCGACGGCGCGCACCACGACCGGCGCCATGCCCGGATGTGACATGTGGCCTTCGATGTCGAGCGTGGCGCCGATGACGGGCTGGCGCTGCGCGTCGAGGACGGTGAGCGTCACCGTCGCGTCGTGATCCACGACGGGGACGGCCGGCTCGAGCCGCCACTCGATCGTGACGGCGGGCGGCGGCCTGTGGCAGGCCACACCGGCCAGCAGCGCGACGGCGAGAAGAAGCGGGGTTAGCCGCGTTCCCAGGCGCAGGTGCACTTCGGCGCCGCGTCGGACTTCAGCGGGAACATGTGGTAATACATCGCGATCACCATCGGGACGAACACGATGGTGTTGTAGAACAGGTGCAGTTCCACGCGCGGCACCCACAGCTGGGCGAGGCTCGTGTAGACCGGCCGGCCGAAGAACGGCGTGCCCAGAAGCGCCTGCAGCTGCAGCAGGCCATGCTCGATGTGGTGGAAGAACTGAATGGCCAGGGCCACCGTCCACCAGGTCCGCTCGCGTCCGGGCGTGAACCCCGGCCGCAGCAGGAACAGCCCGACGAGCATCACGACGGCATAGCCATAGTGCAGCGCCTCGGATCGAATCATCCAGGGAAAGAACAGCCCCAGGATGCCGCGCGCCTCGGGCACCGGCCACCCCATCACGTAGATCTGGAACGCCTGGGTGAAATGCTCGGCCCAGTGGGCCAGCACGATGAACAGGAACCCCTTGAGCGCGATCTCGTGCGACGAGGTGTTCAGCCGCTCGAGGAACGAGGCCTGCGGACCGGGCAGCGTGGCGGTATGCGTGGCGTGCATGCGTAGCCGGGATTATGGGCGCGGGTCGCGGCGGCACGCAATCACGCGAACATACTACCCGGCCAGCGCGGGCCGGGCCCGCCGGGCGAGCGCCCGGTCGACGAGCAGGGCCACCGGACCCACGAGAAACAGCGCGTAGAACGGCGCATAAATGACCTCGTTGAGCCGGAGCAGCATCTCCACGAAGGCCACGAGGACGACCGTGACCACCTGTCCTGTCTTCGTCGAGACGGCCACCTTCGGGTCGGTCACCATGAAGAAAATGAACAACTGGTACATCGGGCCGGTAATCGGCGCGAGCGTCGCCGGCCAGGGATTGCCGGTGATGGCCGCGCGGACGAAGGCGAAGACCACGAATGCCAGCACGTAGGCCGCACTGACGTGCAGCTTCCCCACCCGCCAGACGATGGCGAAGCCGAGCAGCCAGATGACGGCCATCGGCCAGATGTTGTTGCCCCACTGGATGCTCAGCAGCGTCACCGTCTGCGGCGCCAGGAACAGGACAGCGCTCACGCCGAAGTTCGACGGGTTCCACAGGTGCCGGCCGTCGAGCCGCAGCACGTACTTCGTCAGGATCGAAATGACGCTCGCGAAGGCGTACGGCCACAGGAATGGCGACCGAACCAGGATGCCGACGCTGATGCCCGTGATGTAGGCGCTGGCCGGGTGCAGCCACCGGCCGTAGGTGATCCGCCCCAGGACGAGCTCCGCGCCGATGGACGAAGCAATGGCCACGGCCGTCCGCGTGTAGTCCTCGAGAATGCCGAACGTGAAGTGCGCGACGATGAGGATCGAGGTGATGAGCAGCGGCGGCAGGTACCGGTTGTCGATCCTCCCCACCCACGAACCGGACGACGTCATGATCCTTCCTTCACGCGGTGCACGCGGTCGATCTCCGGCCGCTCGATCGTCTCGGTCCGTCCCGAGGGCCAGACGATGACGACGCGATCGACCTCGGTGGCCTCACCCAGTCCGTAGTGGAGCCGGCGCTGGTTCTGCGCGCTGAATCCGCTGCCGCCACTCACGTCCTGGACCTGCCGGCGTCCCGCCCAGTGCACTTCCACGCGCGCGCCAATGGCGCTGCGATTGCTGGCGGTGCCCTCGAGGTCGAACGCGATCCAGTGTCGACCCGGGGCCGTCGTGTTCGAGTAGACGAGCAGCGGGCCGCGCTGATTTGCCACGATCACGTCCAGCACGCCGCGATTCGACAGGTCCGCGAGCGCGACGGCCCGCCCGTCGAACGTGTCGGCCACGCCCACATCCCCGGCCACGTCGGTGAACCGTCCCACACCGTCGTTGATCCACACGCGCGAGCGTTGGTACCCCGACAGGCTCCGGCCCCGCATGGCCGGCCAGTTCACGGCATCCACGATGATGCGACGATGCCCGACGGCAATTTCGGCGAAGTCGTACCAGTAACTGGTGCGGTCGCCCGCCGACACGTAGCCGTTGGCGAGATACAGGTCGAGCGTGCCGTCGTTGTTGAGGTCGCCGAACTGCGCACCCCAGCTCCATCCCCCCAGGTCGACGCCGAGCACCGAGGCAAGGTTCTCGTACTCGACAACGCCGGCCCGTGTACCCGGCTTCGGCATCCACAGGTCGTTGGCCTGCACGAGCACGCCGGGCTCCGAGATGTTCGTCTTGTAGATCGACAGGCGGCCGTCGTTGAAAACGTCGCCGAACGCGGCGTTCATCCCGCTCTTCGGCGATCGGCCAACGCCGGTCTGGCGCCCCACCTCGACGAACGTCGTGCCGCCGCGGTTCGCATACAGCTCCGACAGGCCGTAGTCGTTCGACAGGAACAGGTCGGGATACCCGGTGCCGAACAGGTCGGCCGCCGCCGCGGCCAGCGTCCAGCGGCGCGACGTGATGCCCAGCGCTTCGGACGTCTCCTCGAACGTGCCATCGCCGCGGTTGCGGAACACGTAGCTGCGGCCGCCGTTCTCGGCGTACTCGAAGCTCTCGGGCATGATCCGCGTGGTCGTCAGGTGCCAGAGATCGATCGACTCGTCCCAGTACCCCGACAGGAACAGGTCGAGCCAGCCGTCCCGATCGTAGTCCCACCAGATCGCCGTGTTCGCATTGACCCAGGCCGGCAGCCCCGCGCGCTCCGAAACCCGTTCGAACGAGGTGCCGCCCACGTTGCGGAACAGCTCCGGCCGGCCGTACTTGTAGAGGAACAGGTCTTCGTACCCGTCGTTGTCGAAGTCGCCCCAGACGGCGCCCATCGACACGCCCGTGCCGTCACGGTTGACGTCGGCCACGCCCATCGCCGGAGCCACATCGACGAACGATCCCGTTCCGGTGTTGCGATAGAGGCGGTTCAGGCTGTTCTCGCCGCTGTTGGTGACGTAAAGATCGGCCCAGCCGTCGCGATCGACGTCAACGACCGAGACCGACGCACCCATCGACGCCACCTGCGGCATGATGTGCTCGAGCCGCGCATCGAACACGGGCGCCTGGTGCACGAAGTCGATGCCGAGGCGCTGCGCCGACTCCTCGAATCGGAACCCGTGGCGCACATCACCCGATCCGGCGGTCGCCGCCGGTCCCGCGCGGCGGCCGTCGACGATCGCACGATTGATGACGACCACGCCCGCCAGCATCGCCACGAGCATCGTCGCCCAGACGCCCCACAGGATCCGGGCGCGTCGTGATGGCGGCGGAGGCACGCGGGCATTCGACATGGCGGCGGGTCGTGCAGCTGGATCGACGGAGTGTTCCATGGGCTATCGCGCGAGCCCGGCCATGAAGTCGTGCGGGATCACGTACCGGGTGTGATACGTCTGCCAGTCCTCGCGGTGACGCCGGTAGACCGGGTCCTGCTCGAGCGTGGGCGTCGGCGTCGCCGACACGTAATCGGCCGTGTCGTGCGTCGGCAATGGCAGGACGGTCTTCGAGTAGCTCGTATTGTAGTCGCCGTCCTTCACCCAGCCATCGCCAATCAGGATGAAATCGCGGCGCCAGCCCGGCGCCGGGGCCGCCGGGGCGGCAAACGACAGCCGGAGTTCGTCGCCGGCGTTCATGATCACGTACCGATCCTCGACATCGGCAATCAGCTCGCGTACGTCGCCGAACCTCGTGTAGTAGCCGGTCAGGTCGCGCCACCGCGGCACCACGTTCGCGATGCGATCGTAGGACGGCGTTTCGGGCGCACTGCGGCGGTCGAACGATGTCTGCGAGAACCCGCGGTAGCGCAGCGTGGCGGTGTCGGCCGCGAGGCGCGTCGTCTCGAGAGCGGCGTCGGGCACGCCTTCGGCATAGCCAATCGCGTCCCAGTACACCTCGAGGTTCGTGCGCAGCCGGAGCCGCTGCGCGTCGCGCACGCCGGCGCGCGCCACGTGTCCCAGGTCGATCAACACCGTCTTGTTCTTGCCGGCGGGAAATCCCAGATCGGGCGCCACCACGACCCATCGCCCGTCAGCGCCCTGGGCCTCGAGCGAGAGCCCGCGCGGCTGCACGTGCCCGCCCTGTCCGATGGCCACGTTGATGCTGCTGTCGGTCGGATACACCCAGCCGTGCGCGACGATCCAGTGGGGCGCGTCGGCCGCCATCGGCGCCTCGAACTCGAACTCGACGAAGTGGTCCTCGGCCACGCCCTGGTACGCGCCACGCTCGAACGTGTCGAGATACCGGCCATCCCGGCGCGCCACCAGGTCGGTCACGTCGCGTCCCGCCTGGTCGCGCGCACGCACGACGGGCCGCGGCGGCCGCAGCGCGTGGACCGTGAGCGCCGGTGGAGCGCCGGCGACAAAGCGCTCGTCGACGTAGACCTCCACATCGGCGGGATGGTCCACCACCATCAGCGACACGTGATCGACGAAGTGCGTCTCCCAGAGTTCGGCGCTGATCCGGATGTCGTAGGCGCCGTCACGCGGCACCATCTGGTCACCGCGTATCTTCACCCAGTCGCCCGTCTGCGTCACATTGGCCGTCGCCTGCGCGTTGATCTTCAGCCCGAGCGGCGACCGCCACAGGAAATCCGTGACGAACTGCATGCCCGTGCCGTCGTAGGTGAAGATCCACGGACACGAACCCTTCAGCCGCTGTTCGGCGACGATGGCCTCGTCGGCCGCCGCGTCGAACTCGGCCTGCGGGACGCCGTTGGGCCAGACGATGCGCGTGACGTCGACGCTCGAGTGCGTGCCGAGTCCCATGTGAACGACCGGGCCGGCAATCACCTGCTTCTGCACCAGCAGACCCGCACGCGCCTCGACGATTCCTCCGATGCCGAAGGAGTTGACGCGTTGATCGCCGGCGGCCTCCTGCGCCCGCGGCCGGACGATCTGGAAGCCGTACCCGCGCGTGTGCCGGCCGGTGAGCCGCACCGGCACGCCCGCCGAGAGTCCCGCCAGGTCGAGGCGGCCATCACCGTCGAAATCGACCACCGACCACGTGCCCGCCGCGACGGGCGTCTCGAGGCGCGTCAGCGCGAGATCCTCGCGGGCCAGCCAGAAGGCCGTTTCGTCGCCGGCCGACGCCACCACATCGAGCGCACCGTTGTTGTCGAGGTCGGCCACGAACAACCGGGCGGTCGTGGCCGCGGGCATCGCCTCCCAGCGCGCGCGTTCGTCCACGCTCCAGGCGTCACCGGCCATCGCCGTGCGCCGCACCACGCCGGTCGCGTCGATCGTCACCACGTCGATCCGGCCGTCGGCATTCAGATCGCCCACCGCGAGGGCGACCACCGCAGACAGCCCGGGCGACGTGGGCGTCCGCTGGAACTGCCCCGACTGCAGGTTGATGAACACCTCCAGCGTCCCGGCTCCATCGACCACGATCGCATCCGGATCCCCGTCGTCGTCGACGTCGGCCCACGCGAAGAGTCGAAGGCCGGTGACGCCCGCCAGGGGTTCAGTCGGCTGCCACTCACCGTTGCCCCCGTTCTGCAGCACCAGCGGGACGGCGTCGCGCCGGCCGATGACCAGGTCGAGGTCGCCGTCCATCTCGATGTCGACGGCCCAGACGCCGGTGGCGTCGATGTCGAGCAGGCCCGACTGGGTCGAGGCGCGCGCCGTATCGTCGACGAACGTGCCGTCCGCTCCCTGCACGTACAACCGCACGCCTCCGGGTCCGGCGGCAACCAGATCGAGTCGGAAGTCGTGATTCCAGTCGACGGCGGCGAGCGCGTGGACGGACGGCGCGATGGCCTCGGCCGGAGGGAGCGGGCCGGGAAACGGCATCGACGAATCGGGAGCACCCGAGCGCGCGATCGAGGCTCCGTCGGTCACGAACACGACCGGCGGGCGCACGCCGTCGGGGGAAAAGGCGACGAGCGTCTGCCACACCGTATCGGCGGCCGTCGCCAGCGTCTCGGCCGCGAAGGAGAGCGCGGTGTCGGCCGGCGCCGGCGTGCTCACCGGTACGGGGAGTCGCAGGAATCGCGCGAAGGGTTCGGCCACCAGCTCGGCCGAGGGCGTCACGCGGCGACGGCTCTCGAGAAACTCTGGCACACGCGCCAGGACGTTGCGCAGGAATGCAATCGCACGCGCCGCGTCGACGGGTTCGGCTGCCGCGGCGCTTTCCTGCACGGCGATGTACTGGTCGAGCACGTCGGGAGGCCAGGCAGCCGACAGCGGCGCGAGCCGCCCGACCGAATCGCGCAGCAGGGCAACATCGCCGCGCTTGGCGGCGAGGCGGGCGCGCTCCACGATGACGGCGGCATTCTCGGGCTCGAGCGCGAGCAGCGTTTCGAGCTGCCGCTGCGCCTCGTCGTCGGCGCCGGGGCCTCCGGCATTCTCGATCTCCTGGATGAGCGCGGTGCGCGCCTGCAGGTTCGCCTCGTCGAGTTCCACCGCGCGCCGAAGTGCCGCGAGGCCCTCGTCGCGCCGGCCGCGCATCGTCTCGAGCCGCCCGACGAGAAAGGCCACATCGGCATCGAGCGGCGCGAGGGCCGCGGCGCGCTCGATGGCGGGCGCCGCCTCGTCGAAGGCCCCGAGCCTCAGGTGCGTCAGCCCGAGATTCGCCCAGCTGGCGGGTTCACCAGGCGCGAAGGTCGTCGCCTGCGTGAACTGATCGATGGCGCCCTCGAGCAGCCCGACCTCGAGTTCCGCCAGCCCGCGATGGAAGCGCCGGGAGGCCTGTTCGTAATCGGTGCTGCCGGGCGCGGGCAACCCGTCCGGGCGACTGCCGGCCAGGTAGATGATGGCCCCGACCACCGCGCCCAGTCCCAGCAGGACGACGATGGCCGTGAAGATGCGCCCCAGCGGCGGCGATGACGTGCCCGTCGCGCTCACGCGGACTCCTCACTCGACGCGGCGCGCGCCGCGCGCATGCCCGGCAACTCGTAGGCCGCCACGCCGGCGACGACGAGCAGCACACCCACGAGCGCCTGCAACGGCCGGCTGATGCCGACCATCAGCACGATGGCCGAGACGAGCAGGACGAACAGCGCGGGCGTGAACGGGTAGCCGGGCGCCAGGTACACCGGCGCTCCGCCGCCACGCCGGCGCACGGCGAACAGCGCGGCGGCCGACAGTGCGAGGAAGGCGAGCGCCGGCACGAAGAAGAAGGCGACGATCTGCTGGAACGTGCCGAGCAGCACGAAGACCGTGGAAAGCGCGGCGAGGAGCGCCGTGGCGCGCACCGGAGCCCCCGTCGCGCGGCTGCGGATCGCCACCGCCCGGGGAAACAGCCCGTCGCGGCCCATGGCTTCGTAGAGGCGCGGCGAGACCATCATCATGGCCATCGCGCTGGCGACGACCGACAGCAGGACGACCGACGCAAGCACGACCGGACCGGGCGCGCCCATCAGCGCCTCGCCGGCCAGGCGCGCGAGTTCGGCCGCGCCGGTCGTGGCCGCCGGCGGCACGAGATAGATGAAGGCCAGTGTGGTCATCAGATAGATTGCGGTGACCGCGAGCACACCGCCCACGAGTGCCCGCGGCAGCGTGCGCCTCGGATCGCGCACCTCGCCGGCAATGCGGCTGGTCTCCCAGAACCCGCCGAACGAGAAAAACACGCTGATGAAGCCCAGCGCGATCGCCTCGCCGAGCGGCGGCGCGCCGGCCCGGTCGCCCATCAGCGGCGTGAAGTGCGACCAGTTCCCGGCGCCTGTCACCAGGGCCACGGCCACGACGCCGAAGAGTGTACACAGCTTCAGCACGGTCAGCACGCCAAAGACCCGCACGCCGAACGTCAGGCCCGCCATGTTCAGGGCGGCCATCACCCAGATGATGGCCACCGCAATGAAGCGCTCGGCCCCGGCCGCGCCGGGCCAGACGAGCGTGGCGTACTCGGACGCGCCGGCGGCCAGCGCCGCGATGACGCCGGGATCCATGATGAGCAGCGACTGCCAGCCGTACAGAAACGCCAGGCGCGGCCCCCAGGCCGCGCGGAGGTAGACGTAGAGACCGCCGGCCTGCGGGTACCGCGACGCGAGCTCGCCGAACGTGCAGGCGCCGGCAAGCACGATGAGCGAGCCGGCGATCCACACGCCGAACGTCAGCGCCGGCGAGGCAAGAGCCCCGATCAGCTCGGCCGGCGTCAGGAAGATGCCGACGGCAATCGTGTGGCTGATGACGAGGGCCGCGGCGGCCCAGACGCCGAGCCGGCCCGCCGGCCGTGCCGTCGTCATGTGCGCGGGTGCGGCGCGTACGTGCGGTTGACGTAGCCGAGATCGGCGTTGGCCCGGCCGAACTGGCGATACATCGCCGGATCGTCGGGCTGCCACGTGTCGAGCCCGTCGACATAGCGGTTGAACATGCAGAACGCCGCGGCAATGAGCACGGTGTCGTGCAACTCGACATCTGTCGCGCCGGCCCGCTTCGCCCTGTCGATGGCCGCCGGCGTCACCTTCTTCCCGTCCTGCTGGACGAGGCCGGCGATGGCCAGCAGCGCCTTCATCTTCTCCGACAGTTCGGCCTGATCGGGGTCGCGTTCAACCTGGGCAACCAGGGCGTAGTCGGCCTCGCCGCCGCCCAGGTGCTCGGCGGCAATGGCCGCGTGGCAGCTGTGGCAGAAATGGCAGTCGTTGCGGAACGACACGTGCGCGGCGATCATCTCGCGTTCGGCGCGCGACAGCGTGCTCGGCCCCCGCAGCAGCACTTCGGCCAGGTCGCCCAGCGGCGCGGCCGTCTCGGGACGGAAGGCCAGCAGTGCCCTGATGCCCGGAAACCCCTCGTTCACGTCGATGTACGGCATTCTGTCCTCTCGATGATGCGCACGGACCGGCCGGACGGCTCCGGCCGATCGCGGGCTCAGAACGCGATGCGGGCGCCGATCTGCAGCGCGCGCGCGCCGCCCGATCCGAAAAACCCGCCCGCCGTCGCGACCGGCGTACCGAAGCGCGATGATGTCATGTAACCCGGGTCGGCCGGGTCGTTCGAATCGCGCGCCAGCACATTGGCAAACCCCGAATAGTTCTGCGTGCCGGTGCCGAGGATGTTCGTCGTGTTGAACAGGTTGAACACCTCGGCAAACCCGTCGATGTCGAGCGAGGCCACGCGCACGCGCTTCGACAACCGGACGTCGACGGAGCTGAACGCATCGTTGAACCGCGCGTTGTCGGACACGAGCGGCAGCCGCTCTCCGGCGATGCCGCCGGCGGCGTTCAGGTCGCGCAGGTACGCGTTGAGATCGCTACCCGTCCTGAACGCGCGGCCGCCGGCATTGCGCGCCAGCGTCGGGATGCGCGATTCGCCGTCGGGCATCAGGATGTCCATCGGCACGCCCGATGAGACGGTCCAGAGTCCGGAGAGCTGGAACGCGCGTCCGAGGTCGACCACGCCGGACACGACAAGGCGATGGCGCCTGTCGCTTGGGGTGTGCGCCCACTCGCGTTCGATATCGTCCGGGTCGATCGGGCCGATGCCGAACGGAATCTGATCGTCGTTCACATGATTCCAGGCGCTGGCGAGCGTGTAGGCGCCACGCAAGCCGAACCGGCCCGCATACCGCCGCTCGAACTCCACGAGCAGCGCGCGGTACTCCGTCCGGGCGCTCGATTCGAGATTGACGACCCGGTCGGGCCCGCCGACAACGGGATTGAACACCTCGCCGACCGTCCGTCCGATGAGGAACTGGTCGCCGCGGTTGTACACGGCATCCACGCGCAGCACCTGGTGCGCGCCGACCTGGCGCTGCACGCCAATCGACGCCTGCTGCGTCCGTGGATTCTGCAACTGCGGATCGATGATGTTGATGCCCGACGCGCCTTCGCCCGGCAGGATGAATCCGGTGAACGGGTCGGCCAGGGTCGGCGCAAACGGCGGGACCGTGCCGTCGTTCTCGTCGGCGAAAAAGGCGTTGCCCGCGCGCACTTCGACAGGCAGCGCACGACCGTCGAGCCCGCGCTCGAGCGACTGGATCTGCAGCACGATCCGGTCGTAGTAGAGCCCGTACCCGCCGCGCACGCTCGTCCGCCCGTCGGCCGTCGTCCAGTTGAACCCGGCCCGCGGGGCGATGTTGTTGGTGTCGCGCCGGCGATCGGCGTGCACGAAGGGCGCTACGATCGGGTTCAGTTCGTCGACGCGGCTGATGTTGTTGACGTCGGTATCGAGCTCGTAGCGGACACCCAGGTTGAGCGACAGGCGCGGGTGCACGCGCCAGTCGTCCTGCACGTAGACAGCGACGTGCGTCGTGTCGGCGTCGGGAATCTCGAGGTCGCGGTCGGGACGGCCGCTGCGCAGCGTCACGGCAAACAGCAGATCCCGATCGTCGACAACGCCGTCGCGATTGCGATCGAAGGCCGGGAAGTCCTCGACGAACTCGATGCGTCCGCCGCGGAACACGCCGAGGTTGAATGCCGCGTCCACCCGCTGCACCTGGCCGCCCATCGTCCACTGGTGCGCGCCGCGCGTGAGGGAGAAGCTGTTCGACAGCTGCAGGCGCCGCTGGACGGTCTCCTGCGGCACGCGGAACGACGACCCGTCCTGGAGGCTCGGGAACGTCAACTGGACACCCGGCGCGACGGGCGTAATGGCGTTGTCGAAATGGCTGAGGCTCGCGCTGAGCGAGTTGACGGCGCGCGACGACAGGACGCGCGTCCACGTGCCGAGCACGGCATCGAGGCGGTTGGTGGACTGCTGGCGCTGCGATGCGGACCCGATGGCGCGGTCGAGGGCGCTGGCCGAGATGTCCTCCTGCCGCTGTCCGGAATATCGCAGCATGACGCGATCGCCGCCGCCTGCCTGCCAGTCGACGCGGGCCGTCGTCAGCAGGTCGTCGAGCGGCGCGGGGGCGAACGTGCGGCCGATCATGCGCGTGGACGGATCGCGCATGCCGACGAGCACGCCGCCATCCTGGTTGCGCACCTCGACCGCGCCAAACCCGAAGATCCGACCCGCGAGGATCGGCCCACCCGCCGTCAGGGAGTAGTGCTGCCGATCGAACGGCGGATCCTCGCCCAGGTGAGTGTCAATCGTCGCCGGCAGGGCCTGCCAGCGCTGGTCGCGCAGGAACACCGACGCGGAGCCGTGCGGCGTCGCGCCACCCGATCGCGTCACGACGTTGACGACCGACGAGGCCGACCGCCCGTGTTCGGCCGAGAAGCGGCTGGTGGCCACCTGGAACTCCTGGATGGCATCCTGCGCGATGTTCTCGAGCGGTCCGCCGACCACATCGTCGTTGTTGTCCATGCCGTCGATCGTGATGTTGCCGCCACGTCCCAGCTGTCCGCCCGAGGCGATGATGACCGACTGGGCCTTGGTGGGATCGAAGTTGGCGCCCGGTGCGCTGCCGGGCGTCAGGAAGGCGAGCTCCAGGAAATTGCGGCCGTTGAGCGGCAGTGCGTCGATTTCCGCAGCGGAGATCACAGACCCGACCACCGATGTCAGCCGGTCCACGGTGCCCGCGCCGGCCGTGACGCTGACGGTTTCGGCCACCGGCGTCAGGGTCAGGGCGACGTCGACCTGCGCCACACGACCGACTTCGAGCCGCAGGTCCGTCGTGCGCCAGGGCGCAAAGCCCGCGGCCGTCACGTCGAGCGTCACCTCACCCGGCGCAATGCCGGGCAGCGTGAAATGTCCGGCGGCGTCTGCCTCGATCTCGCGCGACAGGCCGGTTCGCTGCTCGGTGACGACGACGCGCGCCGCCACGCCCTCGCCCGCCGGTCCGACAACGCGACCACGAACGCCGGCGGCCGCGCCAGGTTCCTGTGCGAGAACCGGCGCACTCCACGACAACAGGAGCGCGAACACCCAGAGTCCCGCGCGCCATCGACCCGTCCCGATATCCATCCCGCCGATCCTCCCCGACAGCCCGCCAGTTGGCGTCGACGGCGACTCACGGTCATCCCGTCAGGGCAGGCTGTGAAGCAACTCACGACTGTACGGAGGGCGGCAAGCGCGCGGCAATAGTCT
>JBIQJY010000030.1:34499-40092 GCA_044507065.1 Acidobacteriota bacterium | reverse complement strand
GCATGTTGCGGCGGACTCTACCTCATCTCGATCCGCCGAATCCACCGGCACGACACGACCGATCACGACGGCCGCACCAGCGGCGGCCGTATACTTCGCGCTGACATGCGCACGTGGATGGATCGACACGAAAGAGCGCGGCGGTGACACCAACGACGCATGATGCGGCACGCAACACACCCGGATCGCGCCTGGCCACGCGACTCGCCTTCTTCGTGGCCGGCTTCGGCGCCTCGTGCTGGGCGCCGCTCGTGCCGTATGCGAAGGCGCGCCTGCAGGTGGACGACAGGCAACTGGGCGTCCTGCTGCTCTGCATCGGGATCGGCTCGCTCGTGGTCATGCCGCTCACCGGCGGGTTGACCGCGCGCATGGGCAGCCGCACCGTCATCGTCGGCGCCGGCCTCGGGCTGGCGCTCGCGATGCCGTTCATGGCACTCGGCGCCAGCGTGCCGCTGATGGCCGTTTCGCTGCTGCTGTTCGGCGCGGCACTGGGCGCGATGGACGTGGCCATGAACATCCACGCCGTCGAGGTGGAACGAGAGTCGACCGCCCCACTCATGTCCGGGTTCCACGCGCTCTTCAGCATCGGCGGCTTTGCGGGATCGGGCACGCTGACGGTGCTGCTCGCTCTGGGTGTGCCGCTTGGCGCCGCGGCCGCCGCGGCCGTTGGGGTCATCATCGGCGCGCTGGCCGTCGCCCGTACGCGCTTCCTCGACGCGCGCGACGCCGGCACCACGCCGTTCATCGTCCGGCCGCGCGGGTTGGTGCTCGTGATTGGCGCCCTGGCGTTCGTGGCGTTTCTCGTGGAGGGCGCCATCCTCGACTGGAGCGCGCTGCTGCTCACGCGCCACCATGCGTTCGATGCCTCGTACGGCGGCGTGGCGTATGCGCTGTTCTCTGTGGCGATGACCACCGGACGGCTCACCGGCGATCGCGTCGTGGCTCGACTCGGAGGGCGACGCGTGCTGATTGCCGGCGGGCTGCTGACAGCCATCGGGCTGCTCAGCGTCCTGCCCGCCATGTCCTCGGCCGTGGCGCTCGCCGGGTTCGTGCTCATCGGCCTCGGCGCGTCGAACATCGTGCCGGTGCTGTTCAGTGCCGCGGGACGTCAGACTGTCATGCCGGCGGGCCTGGCCATCGCCGCGATGACCGCCATCGGCTACGCCGGCATTCTCGTCGGTCCGGCCGCCATCGGATTCATCGCCGACGCCACGAGCCTGCCGGCCGCCTTCGTCCTGCTGGCGGCACTCATGCTCGTCGTGCCGCTCAGCGCGCGCGTCGTGGTGAAGTGACGACGGCCGTGCGCGTCACTGGGTCGGCGAGGCCGGCAGCGATCGCAGGAACAGCCACAGCGCCTCGATCTCGACGTCGGACATCCGCTGGGCGTAGGGCGCGACGAGCGTCATCGGCGGCTGGAGGGCCGAGCCGTCGGCGCGCACCGACGTGCGCAGCGCGGCAACGAACTGCTCCTCGGTCCAGTCGCCAAACGCGCCGGGGTTCGGCGTCAGGTTTGCCGCGGGCGGCCAGCTCGGATCGCCGCCGCGGATCGGTCCGCCGGTGAAGTCAGCACGGTGGCAGCCGGTGCACACCGTTGCGATGTGGCGGCCGAACTCGACCGAGGCTTCGGTTGGCGGCGGCACGCGCAGGTGCGGCTCGGTCGAGGTGAGCATCGATTCGGGCGCGAGCAGTTCGCCAGTCGCCACGAGGAATTTTCCAAGCGGGCCAAACGTGGATCGCGGCACGACGTTGTCGACCGGCGGGACCGACTGCAGGTAGGCGATGATGTCGGACAGTTCCTGGTCCGACATGTCCTTGAAATCTTCCGACGGCATCACCGCGGGCGTGCCGTCGCGGCGGATACCGTGGCGCACGATGCGGTCCCAGTCGGTCGGCGTGAACCCGATGGTGCGCCCGCCTTCGCCCGTCGTGATGTTCGGCGCGAGGAACCGGCCGATGGGAAATGCGTCGACCATCACACCGCCGCCAAAGTTGGCGCCGTGGCACTCGGCGCAGACGTATCGCGACTGTACGAGGTGCCGGCCGCGTTCGCGCGCGCGCGCCAGTGCCAGCTGCTCCCTGTCGGCGTCGCCGGCGACGTCGATGCCCGCCTCGTCCTCGACGGGATACGGCACCGGGAAATCGACTTCGTGCGTTGCCCACACGCGCGACGTGACGCGGGACGTCGCCACGCTTGCCCAGGCATAGGCGCCCGCCACGAGCGCCAGCAGCACCACCACCACTCCGACCAGGATCCTGACGACCTTCCTCATCGCGCCTCCATCCGGGCGCAGTCGACTGAGACCCGCAAGCCCGCGGCGGTGAGAATAATCCAAGTCGGGGTCGCGTGCGCGGCTACCTCCCCTTCACGAGCTGCCGCGCGCGGACGGTCGCCCCCCGGGCGTCGACCCGTACCCGCAGGCGCTGCGGGCGTTCGGCCGCGTCGGCCTCGGTCGACTCGACGGTGAGGCGGTAGTACGCCCCCGTCTCGCGCGCGATGCGCTCGAAGGCCTCGGCCGTCTGCCCCGACTGCACGCGGACCAGCGCGCCGGCCATCGAGGCCGAGAACTGGTCCAGCCAGCGTCCGAGCGCCTCGCGATCCCGCGAGGCGTTCGACGAGGCGCGGCCGCCCCCGTCGTTGCCGGGGAGTCGATCGAGCAGCAGCGTGTAGAACGCGACGTCGGCGCGCGTCGCCGTCTCGGCCAGCACCACGGGCATGGTGCCCACGTCGGGACGGCCTCCCGAACGCTGCGCGACGGGCAGGCCGGCACTGACGAACACCACCACCTTGCGCGCGGGCACCTGCGTGAGGCGATTCGAGAAGTCGGTCAGCATGCCGAGACTGGCGCGCGCCTGCGTCTCGAGCCCTCCGACGGCGGCGGCCACTTCCTGCTCGAGCCGCTGCGGGCACCCGTCCTCCTGGGCCATCTCCTGCCCGCAGAACGTCTGCGTGATCGCCGTGCGATCCGGCGACGACATGTACTCGAGCATGTCGGACAATCCGATCGCGAAGGGGCCGGCACTCTGCGCGGGCCGCTGTCCGGACAGCGAGTCGAGCGCCGCCGACACCGCCGCGTGATCGGTCGTGAGCTCGGCCGACGGGCCCGCGGGAAACGTCACCAGTCCGAGCAGGCTGCCGTCCGGCAGGGTGTCGATGAACGTCCGGATGGCCGCAATCGCCGCGTTCGACGCGCCGGGCGCGAAACTCAGCGTGTCGACGGCGATGAAATACACCTGTCGGCCGGCGAGCGAATCGGGCGATGGCGCGGCCAGCGCGTCGACAACCTCGGCCGACACGACACGGCGCCGGCGGCCGGCAACTTCCACTTCGAACTTGTCAGCGGTCAGGGCAGGGATCGGGCGGCCGTCGCGATCGACGACCTGCACGTCCACCTGCAGTGTGGGGGATGCCGAATCGGACGCCTGGCCGGCCGAAACCGGACGAGCGGCAACCATCGCCAGGGCGGCGAGACACAACGCGCGCGCGGCACGCCGCGCCGGGGGGGCACACGTCACAAGTCACCTCGGCCCCCAACGATACCCGAGGAGGCCGGCGAGGTCACTGATTTCCGGAATCGCCGTCGGGGCGACGGTCCTCGTCGACACCCAGCGTCCACGACGGAGGATCGCTCGCGGGAAAGGTGTCGTCCAGGGTGTCGTCCACCTCCTGCTCGTCGAGGATCTCGGTCACGTCCGGGGTTGCCGGTTCCTCAGATGCATGGTGTTGCGGATTCTGCGCCACGCGTTTTCCCTCCTCGCACGAGCCTGTCACGGCACTGGCCGGATCGCAACCGTCATCGCGCCACTCAACTGACGGCCTCGAGGATGGGTGCGGGCTGCGGCCTCGCCTGGAGCAGACGCTGCAGATCCGTCCGGCACGAACCACACCCGGTGCCGGCTCTCGTGACGGCGCCAATCGCCTCGACCGAACCGGCGCCCGCCGCAATGGCCGCGCACACGGCATCATTCGACACCTTGTGGCAATGGCACACCACGCCGGCGCCTGCCGCTCCCGTCTCCCGCACGGCGCAGAGCGCTTCGAGCGGATCGCCGGGCATGGGGATGTCGCCGTCGAACATCTGCAGCAGGCTGGCCGCCGCACCCCCATTGCCAACGAGCATCGCGCCGATGAGTTGCCCGTCGCGGACGATGAGCTTGCGGTACGCGCTGCGGCGCTCCTCGACAACCTGCAGCACGTCATCGGATTCGCATTCCGGTTCGAGACGTCCCATCGACGCGACGTCGACACCCGCGACCTTGAGGCGCGTGTACACCTTGGATCCCGGATATCGCGCCACCGGGTGGACGCCGCGGAGGACTCCCGCCAGCACGGCCGCCTGTTCCCACACGGGACCGACAGTGCCGTAGGTCTGTCCGCGGTGTTCGGCACACTCACCGAACGCGTACACGCCCGGGACGTCGGTCGCGAGCTGGTCGTTCACCGTGATCGCGCGCCCCACGGAAAGCCCCGACGCGCGCGCGACCTCGACGCGCGGGCGCACGCCGCACGCCAGCACCACGACATCGGCCGGCACCGTTGTCCCATCGTCGAGGGCGACGGCCGTAACGCGCGTCGCACCGCGAACCGCCGTCACGGATCGGCCCGCACGCACCCGGATGCCGGCGCGCTCCATCTGTCGGCGCAGCATCGTGCCGCCAACG
This sequence comes from Acidobacteriota bacterium, assembly GCA_044507065.1. Lineage (GTDB taxonomy): Bacteria > Acidobacteriota > Vicinamibacteria > Vicinamibacterales > SCN-69-37 > SCN-69-37. The sequence continues at coordinate 35,433 of JBIQJY010000030.1, read as the reverse complement.
GCGTCGAGTTGCGCCTCCATCAACGTGGCCGCCAGGTGGACGATGGTGACCCGCAGGCCGCGATCGGCCAGCACCTTCGCCGCCTCCAGCCCGAGCAGGCCGCCACCCACGACCACGGCGTTCTCGCCGGGACGCGCATGGGCGCGGATGCGCAGGCAGTCAACGGCGGTTCGGTACGCGAATGCCCCGCGCTTCAGTGCGCCGGCATCGTCGTGCAGGCCCTCGAGCGGCGGCACGATGGGTTCGCTGCCGGTGGCCAGGACGGCAATGTCGTAGCGGCGCCGCTGGCCGTCGACCGTTTCGATCATCCTGTGTGCCGTGTCGAGTCGTGCGACGCGCGTGCCGTCGATGAGGCGGATGCCGTGGCGCTCATACCAGGCCGGCGTGCGCGTCACGATGGTCTCGGGCGCCTCGCCGCCGAGCACGCGGCCGAGCAGGATGCGGTTGTAGGCGCCGCCGGCCTCCTCGCCGTAGACCGTGATGTCGTAGGACATGTGCGCGGCCCGATCCACGAGTTCCTCGAGCAGTCGGCAGGTACCCATTCCATTGCCAATGATGGCCAGTCGTCTCGTTGCCATGTTCAGTTCCTGCCCTCCGCCGCCGCGGTTGCGATACGCGCGCGCACCGCGCACACCTTGAACTCGGGCATGCGGCTCACCGGGTCGAGCGCGGGAAGCGTGAGAATGTTGGCCGCCTGCCGGCCGCCCCAGTGAAACGGGGCAAACAGCGTGTCGGGCCGGATATCGAGCGAGAGGGCCGCGCGGAACCGGACGACGCCGCGCCGGCTCTCGACCACGATCGTCGCGCCATCGCCGGCACCGAGCCGGTCGGCAAGCCGCGGATGCATCTGGATCCGCGGCTCGGGCTGCGCCTCGGCCAGCGCGGCAATCCGCCGCGTCTGCGCGCCCGAGTTGTAGTGCTCGCGATACCGCCC
>JBIQJY010000030.1:0-34399 GCA_044507065.1 Acidobacteriota bacterium | reverse complement strand
ACGACGCGTCCTTCGAGATTCGTCATCGTGCCTTCCTCCTCGGCCCACTGCGCCGTGGGCAGCACCACGTGGGCCGCCTGCGACGTCTCGTTCTCGAAGGCATCGACGACGACGAGCAGGTCGAGCGCGCGAAGGCGGCGCGCGATGTTCGCGGCATGCGGCGAGGCAACGGCAATGTTGGACCCGAAGACGAGCAGCGCGCGGATGCCGCCCTCGGGGCCCAGCGCATCGAGCAACTCGTACGCGCTCTTCCCCTTGTGCGGCAGATCGCCTTCGGCAATACCCCAGAAGCGCGCCATGTGCGCGCGATCCTCCTGACGTTCGATGAGTCGATAGCCCGGAAGCTGATCGGCCTTCTGTCCGTGCTCGCGGCCGCCCTGTCCGTTGCCCTGACCGGTGAGGCATCCGTAGCCGCTGCCGTACTTGCCCACCTTGCCGAGCGCGAGCATCAGGTTGATGAGGGCGAGCACCGTGTCGGTGCCCTTCGACTGCTGCTCGGCGCCGCGGCCCGACAGGATCATGCTGCGCCGGGCCGAGGCCAGCAGCCGCACGGCGCGCCGCTGGTCCTCGACGCGCACGCCCGTGATCCGCTCGACGTGGTCGGGATGACTCGTCAGCACGCTGCGGCGCACGTCGTCGAAGCCTTCAGTGCGCGCCGCGATGTAGGCCAGGTCGATCAGCTTCTCCTCGATGGCCAGGTGCAGCAGGCCGTTGGCAAGGGCCAGGTCCGTGCCCGGCGTCAGTTGCAGGTGGAGCGTGGCCGTGCGTGCGGTTTCGGTGCGGCGCGGATCGACAACGATGCGCGCACCGCCGCGCGCCTGCTGCTCGGCCACCCACTGCATGATGGGCGGCATCGTGTCGGCGCAGTTCGATCCCCAGAGCATGAGCGTGCCGGCTTCGGCGATGTCCGCCACGGGAAACGGCAGGCCGCGATCGATGCCGAACGCCCGGTTCTGCCCCGCCGCGGCCGACGCCATGCAGTACCGGCCGTTGTAGTCGATGTTCGACGACCGCAGGACCACACGCGTGAACTTGCCGAGCAGATATGCCTTCTCGTTGGTGAGCGCGCCGCTGCCGAACGTCGCAATCGCATCAGCCCCGTACCTGTCGCGAATGGCCACGATCTTGTCGGCCACCAGGCCGAGCGCCGTGTCCCAGCCGACGCTGACGAGACGGCCGTTCGCGGCGCGGATGCGCGGCGTGCGCAGCCGGCCGGTGTCGGTCAGCAGATCGGCCGATCGAAACCCCTTGATGCACATCTGCCCGCGATTGACGGGGAATGCCGGGTCGGCGCACACGTCGGGCCGACCGGCGCCCTCGGGACGACTGACCGTCATCCCGCACTGGAACGCGCAGAACGGGCAGTGTGTGCGGACGCGTTCCACGCGCGCACCGCTGCCGATGTCGTGTACTGTCATGGGCCACCTCGCGTTGTGCGTCCGCCTTGGTGTGCCACGGCTCGACCAGGAGCCTTGGACATCCGGATGACACAACGGAGTGTCGCCAGTGCTGTGACTGGTGCGCATGCAGCGCGCGGCTCGAACCGAACCGCACATGCGCGCCGGGCATCCCGGGCCCGGCAGAGGGCGGCCGCGTCGCGGCGGCCGATGACACGAAGATACACGTACGGGCGTTTCTCGTCTACAGTCGTGCCGATGGTCACCCGAGAGGACATCGTCGCCAACTGGCTGCCCCGCTACACCGGTCTTCCCACCGAGCAGTTCGGCCACTACGTGCTGCTCACGAATTTCAGCGGCTATCTCGACCGGTTCTCCGCGCTCACCGGCGCCCCGATCGTCGGCCTGGACCGGCCGATGCCGAACGCCACGGCCGACGGCATCACGATGATCAACTTCGGGATGGGCAGTCCCAACGCCGCGACCGTGATGGACCTGCTTGGCGCCGTCGCGCCGAAAGCGGTGCTGCTGCTCGGCAAGTGCGGCGGACTGAAGAAGAAGAACCAGGTGGGCGATCTCGTGCTGCCGATTGCCGCGATTCGCGGCGAGGGCACGTCGAACGACTACCTCCTGCCGGAGGTACCGGCGCTGCCGGCCTTCAGCCTGCAGCGCGCGGTATCGACCGTCGTGCGCGACCTCGGCTACGACTACTGGACCGGAACGGTGTATACGACCAACCGCCGCGTCTGGGAGTACGACGAAGCCTTCAAGGCCTATCTGCGCAAGACACGGTGCATGGCCATCGACATGGAGACGGCCACGGTGTTCGCCGCCGGGTTCGCCAACAGCATCCCGTCGGGTGCACTGCTGCTCGTGAGCGACCAGCCGATGATTCCGGAGGGCGTCAAGACGGAGGCGTCCGATCAGTCGGTGACCGACCTCTACGTCGAGCGCCACATCACGATCGGCGTCGAGGCGCTGCGCCTGATCCGGCGCGACGGACGCAGCGTCAAGCACCTGCGCTTCGACGAGTGACAATCCGCGCCGGCGCGGGCGGATCGGTTTTCGCGCTGTCGTTCCACGCCGCCTATGCGTGCCGCGATCGCGGTGCGTGCTGTACCGCCGGCTGGCCCATTCCGATCGAGGCACGCGAACTGACGCGGGTCGAACACGCGATCGCGGACGGCCGGCTGCCACTCCCGCCGGGCACCGTCACCTTCGTGCGCCCGCGCGACGCACCGGCCGACACGCCCGCGCTCGTGGCCACGACGGGCGGCGCGTGCGTGTTCTATCGACATTCGCGTGCGCGCCACTGCGACATCCATCACGCGCTCGGCCACGGCGCCCTGCCGCTGGCGTGCCGGCAGTTTCCGCGCGTGTCGGTGGTCGACCCGCGCGGCGTCTCGGTGACGTTGTCGCACTACTGCCCCACGGCCGCGGACCTGCTCGAAGGCGGCGCGGACGCATCGATCGTGGAGACGCCCGTCGCGTGTCCACCCGGGGCCGAGTACGTGGGGCTCGACATGCGCGAGGCGCTGCCGCCGGCCCTGCAGCCGGGCATGTTGATGGACTGGGAGGCGTGGTGGCGATGGGAGGCGCGCGCCGTGTCGACAATCGCGCGCGCCGCGGATCCGGAAACGGCCCTCGCGCAGCTGTCGGCGGCGGTCGAACACGCGCGCGGCTGGCATCCCGGGCAGGGCGCACTCATCGATCGGGTGGATGCGGCATTCGACGCGGCGGGCCGCGACGCCGCGGCCCGCCGCATCGATCCGCCCGTTGACGACATCGTCGCGGCCGTGCCCGAAGACCTGCGGCCCGGGGCGTTCGACGCCCTGGGCCGCAGGTCCACGCCGATGACCCGACATGCGCACCAGCGGTTCCTGATGGCGCACGCCTTCGCGAACTGGACGGCGCACCTCGGCGAGGGCCTGCGGTCGTGGCTGCGATCGATCGAGGCCGCTCACGGCCTGGCCGCGAGCGGCCTCGCGGCCGGCGACGCCGACCTGCTGCTGCGGCACCTGGCCGACCCGGCCGCGCTGGCGGCCGGGTGGAGCCGGACCGAGGGGATGTGAGGCGTCGCGCGTCGAGGCGTGAGCCTCGGCGCGCGACGAGGGGCGGCGCTACTCGTGCGCGACGACGTGCGCGAACTGCTTGCGGAAGTCGTCGGGCGAGAGGTTCGTGACCTTCGCCAGTGCGGCAACCGTCGCGGCATCGGCGAAATCCGATGCGCGCAGCCGCACCATGTAGTCGCGCGCGATGGCAAACGACCGCGTGGCCGGATCCACACGACGCACGCGCGTCCGCCCCGTTTCCGGATTGAGCATCGTCGCAAACGGAACCGGCACGAACTTGCCGTCCTGCACCGAAACCATCGCCGCGTTGCCGCCCTCGGACAGATAGGTGGCCGCCGCGTAGCCCAGGTCGCGCGTGTATTCCTGGTCGAACGGAATCGGCTCGGTGCACCGCAGCTCGTAGCCGATGTTCTTGTCGGCAATCGTGAGCGAGATGCCGAGCCCCTTCAGCCGCGCCAGGACCTTCTTCTTGAGGATGCCGCCCAGGTCGAGTTCCGCCAGGCGGATATGGCCGTGCGCGTCGCGCTCGACGTCCGACAGTTCCTCGAGGTCGGCCGGATCGAGATCGAGCGCGAGGCCTTCCGCGATGATCGCCACGCCGTCCTCGTGTCCAAGGGCCAGCCGCTTGATGATCGCGCCGGCCAGCGTGTCGACGACGGTCGCGAGCGGAATCTTCGCGCCGAACTCTTCGGGAATCACGGTGACCGTCGCGGCCGCCGACTTGCCGATCCCCAGTGCAAGGTGCCCGGCGGTTCGGCCCATGGCCACGACGAAGTACCACCGGCCCGTCGTCTTCGCGTCGACGAGCAGCGTCTTGACGATGCCGGCGCCCACGTGGCGGGCCGTCTGGTAGCCGAACGTCGGGATGTGCGCGGGCAGGTCGAGATCGTTGTCGATCGTCTTCGGCACGTGAACCACGTGGATGCGGCCGGCCGCCTGCTTCTCGATGCTCATGGCCGAGAAGGCCGTGTCGTCGCCGCCAATGGTGATGAGCTGTGAGACGCCCAGCTTCAGGAGCGACGCGACGACGCGCTCGAGCAGTTCGGGACTCTTGGTGGGGTTCGCGCGCGCGGTGCCGATGACGGCCCCGCCCTCGAAGTGAATGCTGCTCACCGATTCGATCGTGAGCGGCACCGTGTGATCGGTGTTGCCCTGCATCAGCCAGGTGAACCCCTGCTGGATGCCGATGACGTCCAGGCCGTTCAGCCGCGCCCGGATGGTGGCGGCACTGATGACGCCGTTGATACCTGGAGCCGGCCCACCGCCGACCACAATCGCCAATCTCTTCTGATCGTCCGCCACGTTGTCGTGCCTCCCACCGTCCCGAGCCGCGACAGGTGGCCGACCATGGGCCCCGGTCTACTCGGTCTTCATGAACGGATAAGTGTAGTCGACGGGCGGCACGAACGTCTCCTTGACGACACGGGGGCTCATCCAGCGCAGGAGATTGAGTTTCGACCCGGCCTTGTCGTTGGTGCCGGAGGCCCGCGCACCGCCAAACGGCTGCTGGCCCACGACCGCGCCGGTGGGCTTGTCGTTGACGTAGAAATTGCCGGCCGCAAACCTGAGCGCCGCCGAGGCCTCGACGATGGCGCGCCGGTCGCGTGCGAAGACGGCCCCCGTCAGGGCGTAGGGCGACGTGCGATCGACCAGATCGAGCGTGCCAGCCCACTGCCGGTCCGGATACACGTAGGCGGTCACCACCGGTCCGAAGATCTCCTCCCGCATGAGCGTGTGCGCGGGGTCGGTGGCCTGCACCAACGTGGGCGCGATGTAGTAGCCGACCCTGGCATTGCTCGTCCCGCCCTCGATGATGCGCGCGTCCTTCTTCGCCGAGCGGAGGTAGCCGCGAATGCGGTCGAACGCGTGCCTGTCGATGACCGCGCCCATGAAGTTCGAGAAGTCGCGCACGTCACCCATGCGGATCTCGCGCATCATGGCGACCACGCGGTCGCGCACGTCGGGCCAGAGTGAGCGCGGCACGTACACGCGGCTGGGCGCCGAGCATTTCTGCCCCTGGTACTCGAAGCCGCCGCGCACGATGGCCACCGCCACTTCCTGTGGATCGGCCGAGGCGTGGACGAGGATGAAGTCCTTGCCGCCCGTCTCCCCCACCACGCGCGGATACGACCGGTACTTCGCGACGTTGTTGCCGATGGTCTGCCACAGGGACTGAAAGACCGCCGTGCTGCCGGTGAAGTGCACGCCGCCGAGATCCGGCGACCTGAGCAGCCGTTCGGAGATCATGGCCGCGTCGCCGGGGACGAAATTGATGAGCCCGGCCGGCAGTCCCGCCGTCTCGAACAGTTCCATGAGCGCGTGCGCACTCAGGAGCGCGCTCGACGCCGGCTTCCAGACCGTTGCCCCGCCGACCAGCACGTTTGCCGTCGCGAGGTTGCCGGCAATGGCGGTGAAGTTGAACGGCGTCACGGCGTAGACGAAGCCCTCGAGCGGGCGATGGTCGATCTGGTTCCACATGCCGGCGCCGCTCACGGGCTGCTCCGCGTAGAGATCGGCCGCGTAGTGGGCGTTGAAGCGCCAGAAGTCGATGAGCTCACAGGCCGAATCGATCTCGGCCTGGTAGACGGTCTTGCCCTGACCCAGCATGGTGGCGGCGTTCACCCGGTCGCGCCACGTGGTCGACAGCAACTCGGCCGCTTTGAGAAACACGGCAAGCCTGTCGGCCCACGGCCAGGCCGCCCACTCGCGCCCGGCCTCGAGCGACGCCTCGATCGCGGCCGCCACGTGCGACGGGCCGGCCATGTGGCAGTCAGCCAGGACGTGCCGGTGATCGCAGGGCATCAGGACCGGCCGCGTGGCCGTGCCCCGCACGCGCTTCCCACCGATCACCAGCGGGATCTCGGGGCGCTCGCTGGCGGTGGCCGTGAGCGTGGCTGCAAGCCGTGCCCGTTCGGCCGAACCCGGTTCGTAGGCGCGCACGGGTTCGTTGACGGGAGCGGGCACGACGCGGCGGGCGGCGAAGGATGCGTCCGGCATCCCCTGATGTTAACAACACGAACCTCGTTGCCCGCCTGGCAATGACGACGGTAAGGTAGGGGCATCTCACAATGACCACCACGGCCTCATGCGGCGTGATTGCGGTGCTCGTGGCGCTGGCAGCAACACCGGTCGAAGCACGCCCGGTGATTCAGGACGATGCAGACGCGGCCTACGCCGACCGCGAGTCGCCCGACCGCGTGCGCCACGCGATCGGGATCTGGCAGGCGCGTGCCGCCTCGTCGCCGCCCGATGTCGAGGCGCTGTGGAAGCTGGCGCGCGCCCGCTACTGGCTGGGTACCAACGGACCGGGCGATGCCAACCGGAAGAAACAGGAGCTCGAGGCGGGCATGGCGGCCGCGCGCCTCGCGATCGAACACGCGCCGGGGCGTCCGGACGGCCACTTCTGGCTGGCGGCCAACATGGGCGGGCTCGCGCAGGCGCACGGCCTGCGGGCCGGCATTCGCTATCGCGGCGCGATCAAGGATGCGCTCGAAACCGTCCTGGCCATCGATCCGGGATACCTGCAGGGATCGGCCGACCGCGCGCTGGGGCGCTGGTACTACAAGGTGCCGCGGCTGTTCGGCGGGAACAAGGAACGGTCCGAGGAGCACCTGCGTCGCGCGCTCGCCTACAACGAGCAGAGCATCATCACGCGCGTCTTTCTCGCCGAGACGCTCATCAGCCGCGACCGCGACGACGAGGCCCGCCAGCACCTCGAGGCGGCGATTGCGGCGCCGCTCGACCCCGAGTGGGCGCCCGAGGACCGGCGCTTCCAGGCCCAGGCGCGCGCGCTCCTCGCGCAACTCGGGGAGTGACACCGGAAAGCCGGGCAGCGGCACTTCGGGGCAACGAATCGGGTGCGTCGTGTGGACGTGGCCGGCCCCGCAGCCGGCCGCCAGCCGCCCGTCGCCACTTGATATGATCGAGAAGCGTGCAGATACACGAGAAAGTCACCGACGGCATTGGAATCCTGAAGCTCTCGGGGCGCCTCACGGTCAACGATCGTCCAGGGGCACTCAAGGAATCGGTCACGCAGCTCGTCCAGCAGGGCGCGCAGAACGTCATACTGGACCTCGGCGGTGTGCGCTACATCGACAGCACGCGCCTCGGCGAACTGATTGCCGCCCACATCACCATCGGGCGGCAGGGAGGCCGGCTGCTGCTGGTGGGCACGCCGCCCCGGGTGCTCGAGCTGCTCGCGCTCTCGAGCCTCGACGACATCTTCGAACGTTTCGATTCGGTCGACACGGCGATCGCCGCGCTCTCGTCGGCCACCGCCTGAGCCCGCGCGGCACGACGGTCCGCGGGCAACGGGCGACAAGGGAGGCCCATGGCTCTTGATGACCTGCCGCTCGATCGCCCGGCCCAACCGGCATCGCCCTTTTCGGAGCCGCCCGATCCGCCGCGCTCACCGCTGCGCTGGGTCATTGCCGCCATTGCCGGTCTCGCCATCGGCGGCGTCCTGCTCTACCTGTGGATGAGCCGGACTCCGTCCACTCCGGCCGTACCGCCCGCGGCCACGGCGCCAGAGGTATCAGCCTCGCCGTCGAGCCGACCGGCACGCCAGCCGATGGATCTGCCGCCGCTCGATGCGTCCGACACGTTCATCCGCGATCTCGTCTCGACGCTGTCGAAGAACCCGTCGCTCGCGCGACTGGTCGCCACGCCGGGCATCGCCCGCGCCACCGCACTGGGCGTCGTCCAGATTGGCGACGGCCGCACGCCAGTCGACTGGCTGCGGGTACTGCGTCCCGCGACGCGCCTGCAGATCGACGGCCGTGACACCGGCGCGATCACGCCCGCGAGCTACGAACGCTGGAACGATGTCGCCGAGGCCATTGCCTCGGTGTCGCCCACCGACGCGGCACAGCTGTACGTCAACGTGAAGCCGCTGCTCGACGAGGCGTACGTCGGGCTGGGCCATGCCGATGGAGATTTCGACCGCGCGATCGCGCGGGCGCTGCAGGTGCTGAGGGCGACGCCCGATCCGGCCGCGCCGCCGACACTGGCACGCCGGCCCGGCTACTTCGAGCACGAAGACCCGGCCCTCCAGGCCCTTCGGCCCGTCCAGAAGCAACTGCTGCTGCTCGGCCCGACAACGCGCCACCGCCTGCTCGCGTGGCTCGAAGAGTTCTCGAACGCGCTGGGCCTGTGAGGCGAACGCGCGGTCGGGCACGCCGCCAGCGGTGCTACACTGTTGAGTCGCAGGAGGCAGTGTAGCCAGCGCATGGCGGATGTAGTTCTCAAGGGCAGACGGTACGATCTCGGCACGGCGCTGCCGTTCCTCGTCGTCCACGCCTCGGTCCTGCTCGTCTTCACGGTGCCCTTCACGCCGGAGATGATCCTCTGGCTGGCCGGGTCCTATTACCTGCGCATGTTCGGCGTCACGGCCGGCTACCACCGGTACTTCAGCCACCGGTCCTACAAGCTGAACCGGTTCTGGCAGTTCTGCATGGCGTGGCTCGCGCAGACGTCGGGCCAGAAGGGCGCGCTCTGGTGGGCCGCCCATCACCGCGACCATCACCTGTACTCGGATCGCAAGGAAGACCTGCACTCGCCCGTGCACGAAGGATTCTGGTGGTCGCACCTCGGCTGGATCCTGTCGGACGAATACGACGACTACGATCAGAATCGCGTCACCGACCTGGCGAAGTACCCGGAGCTGCGCTGGCTCGACCGCTACCACCTGGTGCCGGCCGTCATCTACGCGGTGGCGATCTTCCTCGTGGGCGGATGGGACGCGTTCGTGTGGGGATTCCTCGTGGCCACCGTGGCGCTCTACCACGGCACATTCCTGATCAACTCGCTGACGCACATCTGGGGCTCGCGGCGCTTCCCCACGCCCGACGAGAGCCGCAACAACTTCGTGCTGGCGCTCCTGACCATGGGCGAGGGCTGGCACAACAACCACCACCACTACATGTCGAGTGTCCGTCAGGGCATCAAGTGGTGGGAGATCGATCCCACCTACTACCTGCTGCGCATGCTGTCGTGGGTCGGCATCGCGCGCGACCTGCGTCCGTTCAGGGGTTGATCGGCGCGTCGCGATAGCCGTCGAGCGCGCCGCGCATCGGCGGCGACAGGATGAGCGAGAGCGCGCGCCCGTAGCTGGCCGTCCCGTCCTCGACCTGATTCGCGCGCAGATACTCGTCATAGACGCGAAACGCCGCCCGCTGCACCTGCGGCTGCTGCTCCTGCATGCGCGCCGCAATCTGCGCCAGGTCCTCGCGGACGCCCGCATCGAGTGATGCGAAGGCCCTGGACCGTGCTTCTCCCGGCAGCGCGCCGCCAGCCTCGAGGATCAGGTACAGGCTCGCGCTGTAGGCCAGCACCGGTCCGCCGCGCATGCACGCAAACCAGCCGACCGCACTCGCTTCGGCTTCATCGGCGTGGCCCGCCAGGTGCGCCCACTCGTGCGCCAGCACGAATCCGCGCTCGACGGGCAGCAGCTCCGAGTGGACGATCGATTCGAGCGCAAAGGGATTCAGCATGCCGTTGACCCCGGCCGCCGTGAAGAACGGCGTCAGCAGCATCGAGTACTTCGGACGTCCCGGACGGAAGCGGACGTCGCGCCGCAGCTCGCCGAGGGCCGCGCGCATGGGCTCGCGCAGCCGGTTGGCCGCGTCCGCGTAGCTGATCTCGTGATCGATGCCGAGCCGCGGGCGCAGCGAGGCGGCCAGCGCGTTGGCGTCGCGCACGGCCGCTGTCAGGACAGCCACGCTCGGCTCGGGCGCCGTGCCGAGGGCCGCTTCGAGCGGGACCCGCCGATAGTTCCATCCCCACAGGCACATGAAGAGGACGATGAGGATCGACGCGGCGCGGATGAGTCGGCGTGCGGCCTCCCAGCCAGCCGCCATCACGCCGTTGGCGCGCACGGTGCGGATGAGCCACAGGAGCCGCGCGAGCGCCACGAGCAGGACGAGCACCAGCAGCACGTCCAGCAGCGCGACCGGCGCCATGTTGCTGACGAGCGTGAGCCCGTTCTGCAGCCGCGGATAGACGCCCCAGGAGTAGTAGGCCTCGACGACACCGGCCGGGATCGGCGCAAGCAGCACCACCGCGGCCGCCACCGCCCACACGATCCAGCCGCGCACGACGACCTTCTGCCTACGCCGCGGCATGGTCGTCGTCGTCGAACGTGATCAACCGGACGGCGCGCTGGAACGTGAGATAGGAGAAGGCCCACTGGGTCATGACCGACAGCCGGTTGCGGAAGCCAATGAGGTTGGCGATGTGCACGAACAACCAGAACAACCAGGCGCCGTAGCCCTTGAAGCGCCATCGAGGCAGTTCGGCCACCGCCGAGTTCCGGCCAATCGTCGCGAGATTGCCGAGGTTGCGGTAGACGAACGGCTGGGTCGGCTGGCCCTGCAGGACGCGGCGCAGGTTGCGCCCGGCGTGGCGGCCCTGCTGGATGGCCACCTGGGCGACACCCGGCAGCCATGTGCCGTCGGCCTGCTTGAGCGCGGCGAGATCGCCGATGACGCTGACTTCGGGGTGTCCGGGCACCGTCAGGTCGTCGTTGACGAACACGCGGCCGGCCCTGTCGGTGGGCGCCCCGAGCGAGGCGCCGAGCGGCGAGGCCGACACGCCCGCCGCCCAGAGAATGGTCCCGGCTTCGATCGTCTCGCCGCCGACGTGCACCTGCCCCTCGGTCACGTTCGTGACGATGCTGCCGGTCCAGACGTTGACGCCGAGCCGCTCGAGCGCACGTTTGGCAAACGCCGACATGTCTTCCTGATACGCGGCGAGCAGACGCGGCCCCCCCTCGATCAGGATGACGCGTGCCGACTCGGGATCGATGTCGCGGAAGTCGTTGGCCAGCGCGTGCCGCGAGATCTCGGAGAGGGCGCCCGCCAGCTCCACCCCCGTCGGTCCGCCGCCAACGACGACGAATGTCAGCATGCGCCGCTGCACGGCCGGATCGGTTTCGCGTTCGGCCTTCTCGAAGGCCACCAGGACGCGTCGCCGCATGTCGAGCGCGTCTTCGAGCGTCTTCAGGCCCGGCGCGAAGTGGCGCCATTCATCGTGCCCGAAGTAGGCGTGCGTGGCGCCTGCCGCCACGATGAGGTAGTCGTAGGGCGCCTCGCCGTCGTCGAGCAGCACGACGCGACGGTCGGGATCGATGGACGTGATCTCGCCCATCCAGACGCGCACGTTGGCCTGATGCCGCAGGATCCAGCGGATGGGCGCGGCGATATCGCCCGGCGAAAGGCCTGCCGTGGCCACCTGATACAGCAGCGGCTGGAACACATGATGGTTGCGCCGATCGATCAGCAGGATCTCGACCGGCGCACCCTTCAACGACACGGCGGCTGACAGGCCCCCGAATCCGCCGCCGATGATGACGACACGGGGGACGGCTTGGTCGCTCACGGCGTCAGAACATGCCGCCGACTGCCCGCGTGCCGATGCCCATCGCCGCGGCAAGCAACGTGACGAAGAGCTGAATGAGCCAGGCCACGATACAGACGATGACGGCCTTGATGGTGTCGTCGTAGTCGAGCGCCTGGCGGACAGCGATGACGGTGGCCACGAGGACCCACAGCCAGACAATCATCACGACCAGCCAGCCGAGAATCGGGATGATCCCCAGCACGCTGAACAGGCCGGGCGCCTGCGCAAACCCCAGCGTCCGGAGCATCTGGCCCATGTCGGCCTGCGTGTTCTTGCCCGGAAAGAGCTTCGTGCCGACCAGCAGCACGACAAACGAGCTGATGACCCAGCCAATCAGCTGAATGATCGGCGACGTGATGAGTCCGGTCGGACTGTAGTAGACAAACGCCAGTCCACTCGCCAGGCCGGCCGCGGCCACGACAATCGCGGCCTGAGTCGTCGCGGTCGCATCGTGTTCAACCTCCTCGAAGGTTGCCGCCTGCAACCGCATCGCGCCGATCACTCGGTCCTGAAAGCTCGCCATGAGTCCTCCTCCGGAACAGGTCCGGACATTCTACGTAAACTGCGCGAACCGTGGAACGCGGGAGCCAGTCCGACGACACGTTACACTGATTCGATGACGGAACGCGAAAGACCGGCCGCACCCACCACCTGGGGCCGCTCGGTGGTGGCCACGGCCTGCACGCTTGACTGCCCGGACAATTGCAGCCTGAATGTCACGGTCGAACGTGGTCGCGTCACCCGGATCGACGGCAGCCACGCCGCGCCATCGACCGACGGATACATCTGCGGCAAGGTGCGCCGGTTCGACCGGCGGGTGTACGGTCAGGATCGACTGCTCGAGCCGATGCTGCGCACCGGACCGCGCGGCCAGGATACGTTCGAACGGGTCACCTGGGACGAAGCGCTCGATCTGGTCGTGCGGCGGATCACCGAGGCGTGCGACCGGTACGGCGCCGAGTCGGTGCTGCCCTACTACTACGGCGGATCGAACGGCAAGCTCACGAACGAACTCGAGGACGCGCGGTTCTTCCGCGCGCTGGGCGCCTCGCGGCTGGCCCGCACGATCTGCGCGGCGCCGACAGGCGCGGCCGCCGCGGCGATGTACGGCAGGATGGCCGGTGTCGCCTACGAGGACTATGCGGCGGCCAGGCTCGTGGTGGTCTGGGGCGCCAATCCCCCGGCCTCGGGCATTCACCTCGTCAGCCACATCAAGCAGGCGCAGGCCAACGGCGCCAGGCTCGTCGTCATCGATCCGCGCCGCACGCCGCTCGCCCGCATCGCCGACCTGCACCTGCCGGTGCGGCCGGGCACGGACCTGCCCGTGGCGCTGGCGGTCATCCGCGAACTGTTCAGCCGCGGCTGGGCCGATGATGCATTCCTCGCCGCACACGCGGAGGGCGCTGCGGAGCTTCGCGCGGCCGCCGAGCCGTGGACACTCGAGCGTGCCGCCGAAACCGCGGGCATCGACGCAGGCGCGCTGGCGACATTCGCCGAATGGTACGGCACGACGTCGCCCGCCGTGATCCGCTGCGGATGGGGCCAGGAACGCAACCGCAACGGCGGGGCCTCGTCGCTGGCGATCCTCGCGCTGCCGGCCGTCGGGGGCAAGTTCGGTGTCCGCGGCGGCGGCTACACGATGAGCAACTCATCGGCCTGGGGCATCACGCAGGAGCGGCTGGTCGATCTGCCCGCGCCGCCCACGCGCGTGGTGAACATGAACCAGCTCGGCCGCGCGCTGACGACCTTCACCGACCCGCCCATCGCCGTGCTCTTCGTCTACAACAGCAATCCGCTGGCCACCGCGCCGGATCAGAACGCGGTGCGCCGCGGCATCAATCGCGACGACCTGTTCACGATCGTCCATGACCAAGTCATGACCGACACGGCGCGTTTCGCCGATCTCGTCCTGCCGGCCACGACCTTCCTCGAACACTACGATGTGGCCGTCGGCTACGGCGCCTATCACCTCCAGCTCGTACAGCCGGCCATCGCGCCCGTCGGCGAGTCGCGTTCGAACTTCGACCTGTTCCGCGAACTGCGCGTGCGGATGGGGATGGTGGAAGCCGATGATCTCGGCGAACCGGGCGCGCTGATGGATGCCGCCACCCGGATGCCCGACTCGGTAGCCGCTGTCCTGACCTCGGCGGCCAGGCCCGATCCTCCCGGCGGGGGGCGCCCCGTGCAGTTCGTCGACGTGCGGCCCGGAACGCCCGACGGGCGCATCCAGCTGTATCCCGCGGGCCTCGCCGCGTCGGCGCCGCTGTACGGGTATCAGCCCGACCCGGCCACGGCGACCTATCCCCTCACGCTCATCACGCCGGCAAGCGAGCACACGATCTCGTCAACCCTCGGCGAGTGCCGCCCCGGCATCGTCCGGCTGAAGATGCACCCCGATGATGCGCACGTGCGGCTGATTGCCGAGGGCGATCCAGTCCGCGTCTTCAACGAACTCGGCGAGGTGGAGTGTGATGCGGTGATTTCGCCGGAGGTGCGGCCCGGCATCGTCGCCCTGCCGAAGGGGCTATGGTCGCGCAGCACCTACAACGGCGCCACGGCCAACGCGCTCGCACCCGATACGATCACGGAGATCGGGGGCGGGGCATGCTTCAACGACGCACGCGTGCAGGTGGAGCTCAAGGGCCGGCACTGAACTAGAAGCCCTGCCGGATGCCCAGCTGCCACTGGACACGCCGGCCCGGACGATCGAGCGGGCGGCTGACGGCAAGTTCCACGGGCACGATCCCGAACACGTTCACGCGAACGGCAGCGCCGACGCTGCGGACCAGCTCGCGCGATCCACCCGCGAAGCTCGGGCGGTCGTCCGCCGTCCACGCAAGTCCCGCGTCGGCAAAGATGGCCACGTCGACGGGGATGCGCCCGTACTCCACACGCCCGGTCGCAAGGCCCGGCACCGGCGCGCGCAACTCGATGTTGGCCACGAGCATGCGCGTGCCGAGCAGGCCGCGGAACACGCCGCAGTCGGCGCCCTCGCCGCCGCGCACGCACTCGAACGCGTCGCGCCCCGCCACCCCGTAGCCGTGGACGAACTCCGGATACCCCGTGAACAGGTCGATCAGGTATGGGTGGTCGGCGCCGCTGCCGTATCGCCCGTAGTGCATGCCGCGCAGGGCAATGGTCCACGGCCGCGCCGGCATCAGGTAGCGGCGCCAGTCGGCAAGGACCGTCGTGTAGCGCGCGGTCCCGGCCGTCTGCCCCACCTCGAGGCGCCAGCGCTCGCCGAAGATCGGATGCGACGCGCCGTAGAGTGCCGAGTCGTGCACCAGCGCCGTGGTCGCATACCCGAGGTAGAAGGTCGGACCAAGCGGCACCGTCTCGCGCGTGGCCTCGACGGCGCGCCGCTCGTCGACGCCATACGTTGCCGTGCGTGTCTCGCGCGAGAACGACAGCGCCTGGGCGCTGCCGGACACTTCGAGACGCGACGCGGCGCTGAAGGCATAGAGCGCCGAGAACGTTCCGCCGCGGACATTCTGTCGCTCGATCACGTGGCTGATGCGCGTCGCGCCCGTGGCCGGGTCATCGAAGCGCGTGAGGTAGCCGACGGCAAAGGGCACCGCATCGAGCGATGCGGCCCAGTTCCAGCGATGCTGCCGATTGATGTAGACGAGACGGCCGCCCAGGTCGGCGAGCGTCCCGCCGATCTGCGCACCGACACCGAGCGCGCGATCGCCCAGCATGTCGCTGAAGGTCGCCGAGATGCCGCCCACCACGCGTGCGCCCACCGAGCTGATACCGCCGGAGACGAACGGCTGGCCGAGGAAGTCGAGCGCGAGGCCGCGGCCGTAGGGTTCACCCTCGACGATGGGCTCGACCGGTGGCAGGCCCCTCGTCGGGTTCGACAGGGTCGCGTAGACATCGCCGCCCGGCAACGAGCGTCCCGGCAGCACGGCAGCCCCATCGGCCGCCGGCGGCGGCACCAGCACCACGGTGT
Organism: Acidobacteriota bacterium; assembly: GCA_044507065.1. Lineage (GTDB taxonomy): Bacteria > Acidobacteriota > Vicinamibacteria > Vicinamibacterales > SCN-69-37 > SCN-69-37. The sequence goes on along the minus strand of JBIQJY010000030.1, from coordinate 18,581 downwards.
CCGCCGGATCGAGTCGGTAGATCGAGTGACCGTCGCCCTGGAACACGCTGAAGAGCAGGCGCCCGTCGGCCGCCATGCTGAGGGCCGGGCTGGTCGACGTGATGCCGGCAATGCCGGTGGCCACCGACGACAGCCGTTCGATCGGGCCGCCGTCGATCCCGATGCGATACAGATTGGTGACCCCGTCGGGATCGGCAACGAAGACGACCGAGCGCCCGTCGGCCGTGACCTGCGGGCTGAGATGTTTGCCCTGCAGGAACGCGGGGATGGGCCGCACGTCGCGCGTGGCCAGGTCGAGATACGCGAGACGGAGCGGCCCGCCCTCGAGTTGCGCGACGTCGGTGCTGAACCGTTCGGTGACGAAGACCACGCCGGTGCCGTCGGGCGTGACGACCGGCTCGAAGTCGGCGAACACGTCGTGCATCAGCCGCTCGATCTCGCCGCTCCGGAGCGTCACGCGATAGAGATCGGTCAGCCCTCCCGTGTTGCCACTGACGATGAGCGTTTCGCCATCGGGCGCGTAGGCCGGGTGCAGCGCATCATCGAGGCCCGTGAGTTTCACCTCGCGGATCACACGGCCCCTGGCCGGATCGATCAGCGCGACAATCGGCCGCCCATCACGCAAGGCGGTAATCGCCAGCGTCGTGCCGTCGGGACTCCAGGCGCCGGCCGAGTTGAGGAACTGGAGGCTGTCGAAGTGCGTGTCCCTGGCGGAGGTGACCAGCCGCCGCTCGATGCGGCCCGTCTCGACGTCGGCCAGGAACAGGTCGACCGAGAATCGACCACGCTCCGAGAAGAATGCGACCTTCCGGCCGTCCGGGCTGACGCGGGGCCCCACGTTGAATTGACCGCCGCCGCTCTCGGGGCCGAGCACCTCGAGCGGCAGGCTCGTCAGCGACGACTGCTCGTCGGCCAGCGCCCGCGTCTTCTCGACGATGGCCGCATGCCACTCGGCCGTGAACGTGTCGGGATCGGTCCCGAGCTGGCGCATCAGGCCCTCGATATCGACACGCGGATTGGCGGCGGATCGCACGAGCGAGGCCACGGCGCGATCGCCGTAGGTGGCCCCCACGTACGCCCAGAAGGCATGCCCCCAGCGATATGGGAAGTAGTCGGGATCGTCCAGTTGCCGGATGTGCGGGAGCGCTTCGCGCAGCGCGGCATCGCGCAGCCACATGGCCGTCTGCGTATCGACCGGCCCAAGCGAGAGGTACTCCGCCATGCCTTCGGCGTACCAGAGGGGAAACGCCAGGATCCCCGGCGCCTGCCCGGTTCTGTCGCGGGGGTCGTCTCCGGTCAGGTCGAACTGGAAGGCATGCACGAGCTCGTGGCCGAGGACGTGATCGGTATCGGCGAGCGAGCCGGCCATGGGCAGCACGACGCGGCGCTTGATTGATTCGGTGACGCCGCCGGTACCCTCGCCAATCGCGCCGTCAATCGTGTTGGTCTGCCGGAAGTGCGCGCCGGCCGCATACAGGATGATGGCCTGACGACCACGCAGGTCGTGGCCGAACAGCCGCGAGAGCCGGGCGTGCCACCGCTCCGCCATCCGCGCCACGATGTGGGCGGCTTCGATCTCCTCGGGGTAGTAGTAGATGTCGAAGCGCTCGGTCTGCAGGATCTTGAAGTCGAACGATCGATACTGCACCTTGTTCCGGCCGAAGTACTGCGCGCCGGCAGCGGCCGGCAGGCACAGCACGGCCGCAAGCATCAGCGCCACGACACGCAGGGTCCCCGGTGGTGTCATTCGAGCTCCCAGGTACACGCCGACCAGCCCTCTACCGTTTCAGGTAAGATCCGGGCACAGCCCCGCTCTTCGGGACGTGGAGAGTTCGATTATGGCATCAGAAGGAAGCGCCGGAGTCCGCATGGTCTTCTGCCAGAAACTGCAGAAGGAACTGCCAGGCCTCGACGCGCCGCCCTGGCCCGGCGCGCTCGGCCAGCGCATCTATGAGCACATCTCCCAGGAGGCATGGGAACTCTGGGAGGAGCGCATGAAGATGATCCTCAACGAGTACCGACTGCTGCCCTTCCAGAAGGAAGCGCAGGCGCTCGTGGTGAAGCAGATGGAGGAATACCTCTTCGCGGAGAACGCGTCGCTGCCGCCCGGCTACGTCCCCGAATCGTCCGGCACGCCCTGATCGACATCAGCCCGCCATCGTCGCCGGCGCCGTCCGGAGCTCGAGATCACCATGGCACTCGACGAATATCGCAGGAAGCGCGACTTCACGATCTCCCCGGAGCCGGCCGGCCGGCCGAAGCCGAAGGCCCGCCGCGCACAGGGCGGCATGTTCTGCGTGCAGAAGCACATGGCAACGCAGCTGCACTACGACCTGCGGCTCGAGCACGACGGCGTGCTGCTCTCGTGGGCCGTCCCGAAGGGGCCGTCGCTCGATCCCAGCGTGAAGCGACTGGCCATGCACGTCGAGGATCATCCGGTCGAGTACGGATCGTTCGAGGGTGTCATCCCCGAGGGGTACGGCGCCGGTATCGTGATGCTGTGGGATACCGGTTCGTGGGTGCCCGAAGTACCCGACGTCGACGCGGCCCTGGCCAAGGGCGACCTGAAGTTTTCCCTCGACGGCTACAAGCTGAAGGGGTCGTGGGCGCTCGTGCGCACGCGCGGCTACGGCGACGGCCGGAACGAGGGGCGCAGCTGGCTGCTCATCAAGCACCGTGACGACTGGTCGGGCGATCTCGACATCACGGAGTTCGCCCCGCTGAGCGTCAAGAGCGAGTTCGATTTCCACGAGATTCTCGCGGCCGAGAACCCCGACGTCTGGCGCTCGAACCGTCCGGTGAACACGGGCGAGAGTGCGAAGCGTTTTGCGCGGGTGATTCAACAGGCGGCCGAGCTCAAGGCAAGCCGCGAAGCCGCGGCAACCGAAGGCAAATCGCCCGGGACGAAGCGCGCGGGGGCGGCGAAGAAGCCCGCGTCGACCGGGAAGAAGCGTGCCGCGTCAGCGGCGAAACGCGCCGCGTCGAAGCCGGCGTCGAAGAAGACCCGCGGGCGCTGACGCGCCGCTTCCCCTCAGCCGATCGCGGCCGGCGCAGCCGGACGCACCAGCATGTGTTCGGACAGCGCCGCCCACACGGCGGCACGCAGGCGGCGGCGATTGTGCCGCGCGATGGACCGACGCCAGAACTCCCCTTCGATCAGCTGACACCCGTCGGGCAGCCGGCCCAGCTCGAGTGGCGCCTTGTGCTCGAGCGCGTACCCCTCGAGCACCGCTGGCGACGGCGCGGCCTGATTGAAGATGACGATGTCGACGGGGCGGCCAATCGCGGCACTGAGCCGGTTCACGGCATCGGCCGCCGTGAAGCCTTCCATGCCGCGCCCTTCGGTGAGCAGGTTGGCAACGTAGATGATCGGGCCGCGCACGGCCGCGAGCGCCTCGACGCAGCCTTTCACCATGAAGATCGGCAGCAGGCTCGTGTAGAAGCTGCCGGGACCGATGATGGCGGCATCGAGATCACGGACCGCGTCGGCTACGCGCGGATGAATGGCAACCGGCGGATCGAGCCACAGCCGCCCGATCGGGCGGCCGCCCGCCTGTCCGGCATCCACCTCCACCTCGCCGCGCGTGCGCGAGCCGTCGTGATACTCGGCGCAGATCGTGGACCGCTCGACGGTAATCGGCCAGACGTGCCCGCGACACCCGAGCAGCGCGCGCAGGCCGTCGACTGCGGCCAGGAAGTCGCCGCCCGTGTACTGCTCCATCATCGAGAGCAGCAGGTTGCCGCCCGTGTGGCCGGCCAGCCGATCCTGGCCGTGTGCGAGCATGGGCAGGCGCGCGAGGAGTATCGCGCGCGCCTCGCGTTCGTTGCGTGCCAGCGCCAGCGCGCACTTGAGCACGTCGCCGGGAGGCAGCACGCCGAGTTCGTCGCGCAGCTGGCCGGACGATCCCCCGCTGTCGAACATCGTGACGATGGCGTGGAGCTCGATCCACGGATCGTCCTTCAGGCCGCCGAGCAGACTCGGCAACCCGGTCCCGCCGCCGAAGCAGCCCACCTTGAGCATGCGCAGACGCACGCGGACATTCTACCGTCCCGCCGGAGCGCCGGGCACCGGAAGCGACCGGCTCGGTGCGATTTGCACCCTACAATGGACCGGTGAGCGGACAACTGACGCTGCCAGTCCATACCCGCCGGGCGTTCGACCGGGTGGCTGCCGACCTCCAACGCGTGTTCGGCGACCGTTTCGTTGCTCTCGTGGCCTCGGGGCGACGCGCGAGCGTCGCGTTCGCCGCCACCGTCACGGCGAGCGACCTCCGCGCCATCTCCGCCTTGACGGATCTGTGGCACCGCGACGACGTGGAGACTCCTCTACTCATCACGCCCGATGAGTTCCGTCGCTCGCTCGACATCTTCCCGGTCGAATACCAGGCCGTGCTCGATCGGCACCTGGTCATTGCCGGCGATCCGCCGTTTGCCGGCGTGGCCGTCGACCCGATCCACCTGCGGCGCGCCTGCGAGGTGCAGGCGAAGAGCCACCTGATTCACCTCCGCCAGGGCTGGATGACGGCCGGGGGTCACGACGATCGACTCGCCGACCTCATCGCGGAGTCGGCCGAGCCGCTGCGCGCGCTGCTCGCCGATGTCGCGCGCCTCCACGGCATCAGCGGCGCGGACGCCCCGGCCGCGGGCGCGCGCGCCGCAGCGCTCGACACCGCACTCGTGCAGGAAGTCATTGCGCTCGGCACCCATCCCGAACGGGCGTCCCATCTGGTGGCGCGGCTGCCTGACTATCTCGCCACGTCTGAACGATTGTGGGCATTCGTCGATTCGTGGACGTCGTAGGCGCCCGTACCCGGGGAGTCGTCCTCGCACTCGCTGTCCTCGTGGGCGTGGTGGGTGCCGGACGGGCGGCCGCCCAGCCGCTGCCGACCCTGACGGCACCGGTCAACGACTTCGCCAACGTCATCGATCCGGCCGACGAGGCGGCGCTCGACCAGCACATCCGCGCTCTGCTCGCCGCCTCGGGCGACACGATCGTGGTCGTGACGATCGGCACGTTCGAGCCCTACGCGACGATCGAGGACTACGCCGTCGCCCTGTTCGAACAGGCCGGCATCGGCGACCGCGAACTCGATCGCGGGCTGCTGGTCCTGCTCGCCGTCGACGAGCGCCGTGTGCGCATCGAGGTCGGCTACGGCCTCGAGGAAGCGATCACTGACGGATTCGCCGGGGAGGTCATTCGACAGCGCTTGCTGCCGGCTTTTCGCACCGGGGACTACGGCCGGGGCCTGGTCGACGGGGTGACGGCGCTCGCGCGGCGGATCGGTGAGGTGCGCGGTGTCGCCGTCGAGGGACTGCCCGACGCGGCGCCGCCGGCCGCCGGCGCATACGATGGTCCGTCAGCGCTGCAGATCGTGCTGATTCTGCTCGTGCTGATCGCACTGTCGAGTCTCGGATCCGGCGGCGGCCCGCACGTACGCCGGCGCGGCGGGCGATGGCATGGAGGCGTGGGCGGATTCGGGGGCGGCTTCGGCGGCTTCGGCGGCGGTGGGTTCGGAGGCGGGGGCGGCGGCGGGTTTGGCGGATTCGGCGGCGGCCTCAGCGGGGGCGGTGGCGCCTCGGGCCGATGGTAGGGACGGGCAGCGGGAGGATCACGACAATGACAATCACATGGCAGGCATTCATGGTGCGCGCGACGCTGCTCGTCGCGGCGGTCGGTGTGCTGAGCGGGTGTTCGTACAACCGCTTCACGGCGCAGGAGGAAGCCATCAAGGCACAGTGGGGACAGGTCGAGAACCAGTTGCAGCGGCGCAACGACCTCATCCCGAACCTCGTGGCCACCGTGCAGGGATTCGCGGCGCAGGAGAAGGAAGTCTTCCAGGCCGTCGCCGACGCGCGCGCGCAGATGGCTGGCGCGAGCACGCCCGCCCAGCGCATCGAAGCGGCCAACGCCGAATCGTCCGCCTTGGCCCGTTTGCTGGTCGTCGTCGAGAACTACCCCCAGCTCAAGTCGAACGAGACCTTCATGCGCCTGATGGACGAACTGGCCGGCACCGAGAACCGCCTCGCGCAGGAACGACGACGCTACAACGAACGCCTCCAGGAGTACAACTCGCTGCGGCGTCGATTCCCGTCGAACATCACGGCACGCATGTTCGGCTTCGAGGAGTACCCGTACTTCGACGCGCCCGAATCGGCCCAGACGGTGCCGACGGTGGACTTTTCGCCGCGCTGACCGTGGACGCCCGCGCGCAGCTGGCCGGGCGGGTCGATCGCGACCTGGACCTGACGCGAACCCTGCTGGATCGGCTGCCCGACGAGTCGATGTCGTGGCGGCCGCATCCGCGATCATTTTCGCTCGCGGGACTCGCCACCCACCTCGCCCGGCTGCCGCACTGGGGCGTCCAGATGCTGGCGCACGACGACTACGATCTCGCCGGCGCAACCGGGCGTGCCACCGAGGGCCAGGCGCGCGCTGACGTGCTCGACATGTTCGATCGACACGTCGTCGAATGGCGGGAGGCGTTCGCCGCGGCGACCGACGCCCGGCTCGTGTCACCGTGGACGCTGCGCCGCGGGCCGGCGGTCGTCGAAATCCTGCCGCGCTTCGAGGCACTGGAGCGCTTCCTGCTCCACCACGTCATCCACCACCGAGGGCAATTGACCGTCTACTTCCGCCTGCTGGGTCTGCGCGTCCCGGACATCTACGGACCGACCGCCGACGACCACCTATGAGCCGGGCCGCCTGGTTCGCCGTCGCAGCCCTGTTCTTCCTCATCGTCGGCACGGCCAATGCCGGCGGGTACCGGTTCGGTGTCTCCGACCAGGCCTTCTACGTACCCGCAATCGAACTGGCGGCCGACGACACGCTGTTTCCACGCGACCGTGCCGTCTTCGATCCGCAGATGCGCTTCTGGCTGGGCGACGAAGTGCTCGGCGCCGTCGTTCGCGCAACGCACGTGCCGCTGCCGGCGCTGTTTGCCGTGCTGTACGTCATCACGATGGCCGGCCTCGCCGCGGGGGCCGCCTGCCTCGGGCGGAGCCTCGGGTTCGACCGCTGGAGTATTGCCGCGACGCTCATCCTGATGACGCTTCGCCACCGGATTGCGCGGACCGGCGCCAATTCGCTCGAAGGCTACATGCACCCACGCATGCTGGCGTTCGCCCTGGGCCTGTTCGCGCTGGCGTACGTCGTGCGCCGGCGGCCGGTCGTCGCGCTGCTGTGGGTCGTGGCTGCCGCCGTCGTGCATTCCTCGACAGCGATCTGGTTTGCCGGCGTTGTCGTCGTCGCCGCCGTATGGCCACATGTCCGCACGACGCGCGCCCGCGCCGCGCTCGGCGCCGCGGCCGTGGCGGCCGTGCTGGCGCTGATGTTCGTGGCGGGGCGCATGCCGGTGATGGATGCCGCCTGGCTTGCGGTGCTTGGCGATCGCGACTACCTGTTCTCGCTCGACTGGCCCGCCTATGCATGGGCGGGCAACCTCGCGTATCCGGTCGTGATCCTCGCCCTCTTCCGGCGACGGGTCCGCTCGGGTGCGGCGGTTGCCGGAGAGGCGGGCCTCATGGCGGGCCTGATGGCACTCGTCGCCGTCTTCTTCATGTCCCTGCCCCTCGCCGAGCGGCACATCGCCTTCTTCGTACAGCTCCAGGCCAACCGCGTGTTCTGGCTGCTCGACGCCGTGGTGGCCGCCTATCTGGGCTGGTGGCTCGCGTTCGACCTGGCCGGACGCGCGTCTCTGCGTCGCCGCGCAGTCATCGCGGGACTGGCGCTTCTGGCTGTTGGCCGCGGCGCGTTCGTGCTTCACGAGGCCGGGCGTCCGCTGGCCCAGCCGGCCCTGGCCGACGACGACTGGACGGCGGCGATGCGCTGGCTGCGGCAGCAGTCACCCTCGTGGCACGTGCTCGCCGATCCGGGGCATGCCTGGAAGTACGGGTCCAGTGTGCGCGTGGCCGCACTGCGGGACACGCCGCTCGAGCTGGGCAAGGATCCGGCAATGGCAATGTACGACGCGGCGCTGGCCGGGCGCGTCGCCGAGCGCACGGCCGCGCTTGCGGGGTTCGACGACTGGACGACGGCCGACGATGTCCGGGCCGTCGCAACGCGCTACGATCTGGATGTGTTCGTCGATCACACCGACCGGCGGTTCGACCTGCCCACCCTGTTCCGCAACGGCCGCTTCGTCGTCTACGACCTTCGCACCCGATGACCGTGCTGACACCCGCTCCCCCGCAACCCGACGTCACCTGGCAGGCCCCATCATTCGTCCCCCGCCGCGGTCTGGCCAACGGCCACCTGATGACGGTGTTCGCCTGGGCCTCGCGGCGCCGCTTCGACGCACTGCCTCCTGCGGATCCGAGACTGATCCGCGTGAGCGATGACACGCAGGTGCTGGCCCACTGCTACTGGCAACCGCAGCGGGAGGGGTGCCCCACGGTGCTCGTCCTGCACGGCCTCGAAGGGTCCAGTTCCGTGCACTACATGCGCGGCGTGGCGGCCAAGGCGTGGGGCGCCGGCTGGAACGCCGTCCTGCTCAACCAGCGCAACTGCGGCGGCACCGAACACCTCACGCCACACCTCTACCATTCGGGCCTGACCGACGATCCGCGCGAGGTCATCCGCGCGCTTGTCGCGAGCGACGGGTTGCGCGACTTCGGCGTCGTCGGCTACTCGCTCGGTGGAAACCTGACGGCCAAACTCGCGGCCGAAATGACCGACCATCCGGACGTGCCCGTCCGCGGGGCCGTGGCCATCTGCCCCACCATCGATCTCGATCGCTGCGTCCGCGCGATCGAACGCCGGTCGAATACGGTGTATCAGCTGAACTTCGTCCGCAACCTTCGTGCGCGCATGCGGCGGAAGGCCGCGGCGTGGCCGGGACGCTACGACCTGTCGGCGCTCGACCGCATCTGGACGATCCGGGCCTTCGACGACGCGTACACGGCGCCGTACCACGGCTTTGGCGATGCGGCCAACTACTACCGGCTGGCGAGCGCGCTGCGCGTCATCGATCGGGTGAACGTGCCGCTGCTCATCCTGGCCGCCGAAGACGATCCGTTCGTTCCGGCGGCGCAGTTCCGCGCCGACGCCATCCGCGACAATCCCGATGTCCGCGTGACGGTCACCGACCGGGGCGGACACTGCGCCTTCCTGTCGGCGCCGCGGACCGACGACGGCTACTGGGCCGAGACGCAGGCGATCGCGTTCCTGACGACGGTCATGCCGGCAACAACCCGCGGTCGCGCAGCTGTTCGCTGAACGCACGGGCGAATTCGGGGCCCTTGCCCGCGTCCTCGTGCTTGAAGAAGACGTACACGTCGTCCCAGCGGTCCGCGTGCGATGCGACGACGTCGGCCCATCTCGCCAGATCGGCTGGCTCATACCCCTCGTCGCGCAGCCGCAGGTAGCCGTGCTTCGCTGTCGCGACGACCGGCGTGGACTTGTCACCGAAGTCCGCGATGCAGAGTGCGGCGCCGTGCGCGCGCAGCACCGACCAGACGTCCTCGACGTGCCACGACTCGTGACGAAACTCGAAACAGGCTCGCATGTCGGGCGGTACGAGCGTGAGGAAGGCCGCCAGCCGATCGACGTCGCACTTCAGGTGCGGCGGGAGTTGAAACAGCAGCGGCCCTCGGTGATCGCCAAGTCCGCGCGCACTCGCAACGAAGTACTCGACCGTATCGGCGCAGTCGACAAGACGCTTGTCGTGCGTGATGCGCCGCGGCGCCTTCAACACATACTGGAACCCGGGTGGGGCCTGCTCGCGCCACGCCTCGGTCGTCTTCAGCGTGGGCATCCGGTAGAACGTGTAGTTGATTTCCACGGCCGGGAACCGCGCGGAGTAGTAGGCGAACATCTGCTTGGCGGGAAACCCTTCCGGATAGAACGTGCCGCGCCACTCCGGGTAGTTGTAGCCGGACGTGCCAATGTGTATCTGCATGCGTCGTCGCACTCCCTCGAGGATCCGGTCAGCCGCGTCGGCGCGACCGCAGGGCGGCCAGTGTCAGCACCACCGTCCCCCAGGCGGCCATCGCGGCCAGTTGCGGCCACAACACGTCCAGGCCGACGCCCTTCAGGAAGATACTCCGGACCACGACGAGAAAGTAGCGGAGCGGAATCAACGTGGTCACCCACTGGATCACGCGCGGCATGTTCTCGATGGGAAACACGAAGCCCGACAGGTAGAGCATCGGCACCAGGAAGAAGAAGGTCGCCGTCATCATCGCCTGCTGCTGTGTCGATGAAATCGTGGAGACGAACAGGCCCAGTCCCAGCGTGCACAGCAGGTAGATGGCGCTCGAGGCGAGCAGCAGCAGGATGCTGCCCCGCAGCGGCACCTCGAACCAGGCCACCGCGACCACCACCACGAGCAGGACATCGATGAAACCCACGACCGCGTAGGGCACCAGCTTGCCGATGATGAGCTCCCACCGCCCGATAGGCGAGACGTAGAGCTGATCCAGCGTGCCCTGCTCCCGCTCCCGCACGATGGCCATCGACGTGAGATTGGCCGTGATGATCAGCAGGAGCAGCGCCAGCACGCCGGGCACCATGAAGTTGCGACTCTCGAGATCGGGGTTGAACCAGACGCGAATCCGCCCGTCGATGGCCCCCGGCCCGGCCATGCCCCGCTCTTCGGCGAGGGCCCGATTGAACTCGCCGACCAGGCCCTGCATGTAGGCCAGCGCCACGCCCGATGTATTCGCATCGGTGCCGTCGGCCAGCACCTGCACGACGGGCGGGCCGGCGGCCGGCGGTCCCGGGGCATCGATCGCACGGCCGAGGCCGGGCGGGATGACCAGCGCGAGATTGACGATGCCGGAAGCGAGATCCGCCTCGACCTGCCGCGGCACCGCCTCCTCGCGCACGATGTCGAAATACGGCGAGGCGGCGAAACGCTCGATGAGCTGGCGGCTGCGGGGTGACCGGTCACCGTCGACGACCGCAATGGGCACGTTGATCACGTCGGTCGTGGCCGCATAGCCCAGCAGGCCCAGTTGCACCACGGGGGCAACCAGCACCAGCCGCAGCAGTTGAGGTGAACGGCGGAGCTCGATGAACTCCTTCCAGATGAGCGTGAGGATCCGGTCGATCATCGCCGCGCCAGCCTTGCCGCCGAGAGCCCCAGGACCACCAGGCCGTAGACGACCAGCGCCGCGAGCGACGGCCAGACGTCGACGAGGCCCAGCCCCTTCAGGACGATCCCGCGCAGGGCGGTGAGGAAGTAGCGGGCCGGCACCAGCGCCGACACGTACTGCAGCGCCACGGGCATCGACGCCAGCGGGAAGATGAATCCCGACAGGATGATTGTCGGCAGCATCGCGAGCAGTGAGGCCAGCTGGAAGGCCACCTCCTGCGTGTCGGCCATCGTCGAGACGAGCAGGCCGGTGCCGAGCGCGCCGACGAGAAACAGCGCCACCACGACCATCAGCGCGAACCACGAGCCGTTCATCGGCAGATCGAAGAAGACCATCGCCGCGAGGATGATGGCGGTGGCGCCCAGCTGCGACAGCACGAGGTAGGGCAACGTCTTGCCCGCGACGAATGACAGCGTCGAGATCGGCGCCATCCGCACCTGCTCCATCGTGCCGCGCTCCTTCTCGCGCACGATCGACAGCGCCGTCGAGATGACGGCGGTAATCATCGAGATGAAGGCAATCAGGCCGGGGACGAGAAACACCGTGCTCCGGAGCTCGGGGTTGTACCAGACACGCGGCTCCACCCGGACCACATTGGCCACCGGCGCACCGGACCACGCGACAGACGCCTCGCGGAGCACCGCGGTGACGTAGCCGAGCACTGTCGTCGCCGAATTGGCGTTGTCCCCGTCGATGATCACCTGTACGTCGGCCGTGCCGCCCGACCTCACCACGCGGCCAAACCCCACCGGCACGACGAGCACGACGCGCACCTCACCGCGATCGACGAGCGCATCGGTGGTCGCGCTGGCGGTGGCCGACGCCACGATGTCGAAGTAGGTGGATTCGGCAAATGCCGCGACGAGCTGTCGGCTCTCGCTCGAGCTGTCGCGATCCTCGACCGCCGTGCGTATGTGCCGGATGTCGAAGTTGAGCGCGTAGCCGTACAGAAACAGGAAGAAGGTCGGGACGACGACGAGAATGACGAGCGTGCGCCTGTCGCGGCGGATCTGCCGCAGTTCCTTGATCGCTACCGCGAGGGCGCCCCTCACGCGGCCCCCGTCCCATCGGCGCGAGCCACGACATCGAGGAACACGTCCTCGAGCGACGGCGCCACCGGCTCGACGCTCCAGACGGCCAGCCCACCGGCCTCGAGCGTGGCGCGCACAGTGCCTGCCGTCTCAACACCACTGCGCAGCACGGCATGTACCGCCGTGCCGAACAGACTCGTATTCTCGACCAGCGGGAGTGCGTCGAGCTGCCGCATGATTGCCACCGGATCGGCGCCGCGCACTTCCACGATCGGGCGATCGTCGAAGACCCGCTTCAGCTCGGCCGTCGTCCCGATGGCGGCCATCCGGCCGCCGTCGATAATCGCCACGCGATCGCACCGTTCGGCCTCGTCGAGGTAGTGCGTGGTGACGAGGACCGTGGTGCCCTGTCGCGCCAGGTCGTCGATGAGCCGCCAGAACTCGCGGCGCGACACCGGATCGACGCCGCCGGTCGGTTCGTCCAGGAACACGATTGGCGGCTCGTGCATGAGGGCACAACCGAGCGCCAGTCGTTGCCGCCAGCCCCCGGCGAGCGTTGCCGTGCGCTCGCGCTCCTTGCCGGCGAGCCCGGCCATGTCGAGCACGAACCGCCGGCGCGCTTCGAGACGGTCGCCCTTCAGGCCATAGAGGCCCGCGTAGAAGCGGATGTTCTCGTCGACCGTCAGGAGCTCGTACAGCGAGAAGCGCTGCGACATGTACCCGATGCGACGACGCACGCTGGCCGGATCGCGGCCCACGTCGATGCCGCCGACCAGTGCGCGGCCGGACGTGGGCGTCAGCAGGCCGCACAGCATGCGGATGGTCGTGGACTTGCCGGCGCCGTTGCTCCCGAGAAAGCCGAACACCTCGCCGCGCGCGACGTCGAATGTCAGTGCGTCAACGGCACGGAACGCGCCGAAATCACGCGTGAGCCGATCGACGGCCAGGGCGACCTCCTCCACCGGCTACTGTCCCCCGCCCACGGCGCGCACGAGCCGCGCTTCGTTCACCCGCAGTTCGGCCAGCGCCTGCGCGCGCTCGAGTTCGGCTTCGAGCTGTACGACGTCGGCATCGAGCAGTTCGGTACTGGTTGCCACACCGACGGCGAAACGCTCCCCCACCACGCGACGCGCCTCGGTGGCCGCGGCGACGGCTTCGTCGCCGGCGGCCACCGCCGCACGGCCGGCCTCGACATCGAGCTGCCGCTGCCGCAGCTCGACGGCAATGCCCGCGTCGAGATCGGCCACGCGCGCGGCCAGCGCGTCGGCCTGCGCGCGCGCGCCCGCGCGCTCGGCGCGCGCGCGCCCGCCGTCCCAGAACGACCAGTTCACGTTGACGCCGAGGTCCCAGGACGTCTGCCACTGGTCGGAGCGCGGCACGAAACGCGCGTTCGGGCGCGCGGGCTCGACGGCCGCAAGCACAGCCACCTGCGGCCGCCGCGCGGCGGCGGCCGCCTCACCCTGCGCCTGCGCCGCCGCCTGGCGCTCGACGAGCGCCAGGCGTTCGGGGCGCGCGTCGGTGGCCTGCTGCAGCAGCGTCGCTTGCGGCTGTCCGGCCAGCGCCGCGGCTCCGGCATCGGCGGCCGCCAGGGGCGTCGCGAGCATGACGGCGGTATCCGGGTCCAGGCCCACGAGCCGGCCCACCTGCGCCTCGGCGACCGCCGCGGCGTTGCGGGCGCGCACGAGCGCGACGCGCTGCATGGCGCGGCGGGCCTCGGCCGAGAGCCGTTCGTTGGGCGGCACGAGACCGGCATCGACGCGCGCGCTCGCGTCGGACACGACCGCGTCGGCGCGCTCGAGTGACCGTTCGAGCACGCCGACGCGGTCGCGCGCCAGGGCCAGCGTCCAGTACGCCGAGACGGTCTCCAGCTGGATATCCGCAGCTGCCGCGCGCCGGTCGGCCTCGACAGCGCGCCGATCCGCGCGAGCCGCCCCCACCAGGGCATCGACGCGTCCGCCCGTGTAGAGCGGCACGGCCAGTTCCGCCCGCACACGGTAGTTGGTGGGAATGTCGGGGAAGATGACGCGCGTCGATCCATCGGCCTGCGGAATGCCGAACTCGTCCACGTGGTTCGTGCGCAGGAGCGAGCTGGCCAGGCCGAACGTGGGCCGACCGGCAGCCGCCCGAGCGTCGACGCCGGCCTCGGCCCCCCGCTCGCGCGCACGCGCCTCGGCCAGCCGCGGCGCGTGCGCCAGGGCGCGCGTCACCGCGTCGTCGACCGTCAGGGTCACGACGTCCTGCGCACGCGCCGGCGCCCCGGCCAGCACGACGACCAACGCGAGAGTCGAGCGGAGGGTACGTGTCGATGTCATGGTCGGTCCTCGCGCGCGGGAAGGCCGGCCGGCCCTCCCGCGCGCTGCTGCGCCAGCAGGTCGATGAAGACGTCCTCGAGCCCCGGCGGCACCGTGCGGATGGTGGCGTCGGCAATGCCGGCGGATCGCAGCGTCGCGTCGATCCGCGCCGCGTCGGCCGGCGTGTCACCGCGCGCGTGCAGTCGATCGCCGAACGACTGCACGCGCGCAGCGCCCCACACGGGCGCCAGCGCGTCGCGTGCCTGGCGGGTCGACGCCGTGACAACTTCGAACATCACGCCGGACAGACCGCCACGCAGTCGCGACGGATCGTCGAGCGCCAGCAGACGCCCCTCGCTCATGAGCGCCACGCGCGTGCACCGCTCGGCCTCATCGAGGTACGGCGTGGCCAGCAGGATCGTCAGGCCCTCGGCGAGAAACTCGCCCAGCAGCTTCCAGAACTCGCGGCGCGAGACCGGATCAACGCCGGTGGTTGGCTCGTCGAGCACGATGAGCGGCGGTTCGTGGATGAGCGTGCAGGCCAGCGCGAGCTTCTGTTTCATGCCTCCCGACAACTGATCGGCGAGCCGGCTTCTGAACCGATCGAGGCCCGTGAGCGTCAGCAGGCGCGTGCGCTTCGCCTCGAAGTCGGTGACGCCGTGAAGGTGCGCGAAGAACTGGACGTTCTCGTCGACCGACAGGTCGCCATAGAGGCTGAACCGCTGCGACAGGTAACCGACGGCAGCGGTCGCGGCGCGACGCGACCTGTAAGGATCGACGCCAAAAACGTGCACCGTGCCGGCGACCGGGCGCAGCAGCCCGCAGATGATTCGGAGCGTCGTCGTCTTTCCCGCACCGTCGGGGCCGATGAGGCCGAACATCTCGCCCCGCGCCACGTCAAAGGACACGCCGTCGAGCACCAGCGGACCGGCGAACGTCATGCGGACGTCGCGCATCGTGACTGGCGACGCGTCGTGCGCCCCCGTCATCCCGCGCCCCCGGCGGCTGCCGCGTCGAAGACGACCTCGACCGGCATGCCCGGCTTGAGGATGCCCTCGCGGTTGTCCACGCTGACGCGAACGCGGTAGACGAGCCGCGAACGTTCGGCGGCGGTCTGGACGTTGCGCGGCGTGAACTCGGCACGCGGGGCAATGAAGGCCACGGCGCCGGCTAGCCGGTCGCCCCCGTCGGTGACGACAGTCGCGGCCTCGCCGATGCGCAGCGACGGCACCAGCGGTTCGTCGACGTACGCATTCACCCACGCGCGATCGAGATCCACGATGACCAGGAGCGGCGTGCCTGCATTCACCAGTTCGCCGGGTTCGACGAGCCGTGCGGTGACGATGCCGGATGCCGGCGCCACGACGCGCGCCTCCCCGCGGTCATGTTCGAGGGAGGCGATCTGCGCATCGGCCGCGTCGAGTCGGGCCCGGGCCGCCGCGATCTCTTCCGGCCGGGCGCCGGCCCGAAGCCGGGCCAGCGTGGCGCTAGCGGCCGCGGCCCTGTCGGCCGCGGCGCGGACACGCGCATCAGCCAACGCGCGCCGGGCGACGGCATCGTCGCGCTGCTTGACCGAGCCAGCCTCACGATCGACGAGTTGCTGGAAGCGCGCCGCATCGGCCGCGGCTGCGGCCTGTTCGGCTTCGGCCGCGCGTTGATCGGCCAGGGCCGCAGCCTCCTGCGCCTCGGCCTGCCGGATGTCTTCGGCTCGCGCGCCACGCTGCAGCAGGCGCCACTGCGCATCGGCCTGCGCCCGTTCGGCCGCGGCGCGCCGGAGTGCGAGATCGATTTCGGCGGTCGACAGGGCTGCGACCAGCTCGCCCTCCTCGACCCGCTGGCCTTCGGCGGCATGGACTTCGGCGACGCGGCCCGCCAGCCGCGCCGCCACGCGGATGTCGGTCGCCTCGACGTAGCCGCTCGCACGCCGCGTCGGCTCGTCGTCCCCATTGCCGCACGCGGCCAGCCACGCCACGGCCGTGAGCGCGGACGCAAGTCGGATCCATCGGGTCATCTGCGTTGCCTCCTGACGGTCGGTGACGATCCACCAGCGGGATCGCCGGCGGCGGTGGCCGGGACACGCAGCGCGCCGAGCGTGGCCACCTCGATGTGTCGGAGCAGGTCGTCCGGCCGCGGCACGGCGAGCTTGTCGCCCTTCCTGGCCACCCGTTGGCGCACGGGTGCGGAGGCCGCGAAGAACAGGATCGGCGCGACGATGCCGAGTTGCGTGATGAGGGGATGCGCCGCCTGGAAACGCCCCTCGTGATGCCCCTGCTCGATCAGGTCGCCGAGCACGCCGAGCACGCGGCGGAGTTCGGCCAGGATTGCCTCGTCGATGTGCACGCCGCCATCGGCCATCTCGCGCAACCACATCGCGGCAAAGCGCGGCTGCACGGTGACGTGGTCGGCGACGGCGCGGATGAACTGGCCCAACCGTCCTTCGGGCGTTCCGTCGGTCACCCCGGTGGCCACGGCATCGGCGATGGCCGTGAAGACGCCGAGCAGGATCTCGCGATAGAGCCGCGCCTTGCTGCCGAAGTGGTAGTAGATCATCGCCTTGTTGACGCGGGCCCGCGCGGCGATGCGGTCGACCTTGGCGCCGTCGAACCCGCGGGCGGCGAACTCGGCCGCAGCCGCGGCGAGGAGCCGGTCGCGCGAACGTGGCGCCCGCTTCTGCTGACTAACCATTTGGTTAATACAGCCTCCCACTCCCCGGGGCCGCGGGTCAAGAGGGTCCTTCCCCGTCGCTACTCGACGTCGAGCAGCAGCGTCGCCGTCTTCGACCCGCGATCGACGAACCACGCCGTGCCCTCGATGACGAGATCGAAGACGACGCGATACCTGCCGGGCCGATCGATCGGTGGCAGCTGGACGAACAGGCGGACGCGCTCGTCGCGCGAGACGTCGTGCGGGAGTTCCACGCGCAGCCAGTCGAAATCCACCACCTCGGGCGGATCGCCCTCGCGCAACAGGTGGGCGCCGAGCCGCGTCCACCCACCCGTGGCCTGCTCGCCGGCCAGCCATCGCGTCGCCGCCACGTTCTTGACCGTCACCCGCACAGGCGTCGACTGCCCGCGGGTCGTGCGCAGGGGTCGACCGCCGCGCGGCAGGAGAATCTGCGCGCCGAGCGCCTTCGGCTCGCGCGTCGTCGGCTGCGGGTCGCCCTTGTAGAGCAGGAAGTAGTGGCCCGTCACCAGCGCGTCGGACTGGTTCTCCCAGAACCGGGTGAAGCCCTTGCCCTGGATGAACGGCCCCAGGTCGTTGGTCGGAATCTCCCAGAGGGCCTGCGGACTGGCGACAATCAGGTGCGCGGCACGGAACCCGCACGCCATGGCCAGCGCGCCGACGTCTTCGGCCACCAGTTCGTTCTCGAGCACCCCGTAGGTCGCCACCTCGTGCTTCGATGCCTCGGTATCGGCGTGGCCCTGGCCCGGCTCCGACATCGCCACGATGCCGTCCGGCGTGAGCACACGGTGCAGTTCGGTCAGGATCTCCCGCTGGTTGGGCACGTGGTGGAAGGCATCGAAGATGATGACCTTGTCGCAGCTCGCGTCGGGCAGGGGCAGGCGATGCCCGTCATAGGCCAGGAACTCGGGACCGACATCCCAGTTGGTGGCCGGGTCGCGTCGGAACAGTTCCCGCCCCAGCGCCAGTGCCGTCTCCGACACATCGACGGCAATGGTCCGGCAGCCGTAGCGGTTCAGGAAGTGCGACACCCAGCAGCTCCCTGCACCGAACTCCATCACGACGTCCGACCGCCGCAGCCGGAGGCCCTGCAGCAGCACGCCGAGGTTGAACAGGTGCTTGGGAAAACCCGATTCGTCGCTGAAGGGCTTGGCGAGCAGGAACGCCGTCTCGTCGAACGCCTCGAAGTAGTGCTCGGCGGCCGTGTTGAGCGCGTCGGTCTGCTCGACGAGCGCCGACGATTCGCGCGCGGTGCCCGCACGCCGGTTGCGCCCGAACGGCAGCAGCGCCACGCGGAACACCGTGTTCATCGTCACGCGGACGGCGCCGCGCACGTATGGGACCTGCCGCAACACGGGGGCGAGGAAGCCCCGCAACACGTAAACCGGACCTTCGACGAGTCGGCGCACGGGGTAGACGATATATCAGGCGGGTGCGGTGGGTTCGGTCGGTGCGGTGGGTGCGGTAGGAAGGTGCGGTGGGT
>JBIQJY010000107.1:0-6150 GCA_044507065.1 Acidobacteriota bacterium | reverse complement strand
CGACATCCAGCGGCACGTCGCAGTGGCGCTCGGTGCGGCCCGGGCCGACCGACGTGATTGCGATCCGCCGCTCCGCCCACGGCCGCACCGCCACGCGCGTCGCCTCGCGCAGCGGCCACTGCAGCACGAGCGCACCGGAATAGTCCGCGATGCCGCCCATCACATCCAGGCGTCCGGGCGCGCGGGCCACGAACACGGGCGACGCCGCGCCACCGCCGACGTCCCCGGACGGCCAGCGGCCCGCGTCTACTCGCTCCGCGACGTCGGCAGCAAATCGCGCCAGATCCGGCACCTCGTTCGGGATCGCGGTGACGGGACGCAGCGACCGAGTCATGCGGACGTCCCGCGGCGCGCCAGGATCCCGAGCAGGTGCGGCTCGACATGCGCCCGCAGCGCCTGGTTGGCATAGCCAATCCAGCTGACGTCCGCCATCACGTCGAGCGGGGCGTCCAGTTGATGGCCACGCTCGTCGGTCACCGGGATGCCGAGCTCGCGCGCGATGAGCTCGGTGCACAGATCGTAGGGATGGCAGCAGAGCGCGGGGCCGCCCGGACGATGGCGCTCGATGACCGAGCGCAGGTCCGCGACGAACCGATCGTGCCCCGCCATGAGCTCGTAGAGCTGGCCGCCGCTCGAGATGTACTGGTCCTCGAACGACTGCGCCTTGCCCGGCTGCGGCGGTCCGAGCACGGCCGTCGCCAGCTCGTCGTCAATCGCCCCGAGCTCGGCGCGATTGCCCGGAAAGAACCGCGAGATGGTCGCAAACCCGTGCGCGAGGGTCGTGGCGGTCGAGGGCTGAAGGTCCAGCGGGCGGCTCTCACCGGCCAGCCTGTCGGCGCGCAGGGCCGATGCGCCCTGACCTCGGACGGCCCAGAGCTCGTCGGACAGGTGCTGCTTCACCAGCGGAATCTCGGTCTGCACCGCCAGTTCGATGTCGGCCAGCGTGCACGGCCCGGGCCCGGCGGCTACTCCGGTCAGAATCCACGCCGGCCGCTTCTGGTACATCAGGCCGCGTGTGCCGTCGATCGGGTCGACGATAATCACCCATCTCGCCGCGCGGCGGTCGGCGCCTTCCGGCACCACGACCTCGCCGCCCGGCAGGCCTTCGGCCACCAGGACAACAGGCGCGTCGGCGCTGGCAATGGTCCGGCCAATCTCCTCGACGAGCACGTGTTCGGCAACCCGATCGATGGCGTAGATGGTGTCGCCTTCTTCTTCCCGTGCAACTCCGGACAGCGTCGTCACGGCCGCGTCTTCGCAGGCGCGGACCACATCGCGGCGGATGCGGCGGTGCAGGGCCTGGATGGGTGCGAGCAGTGGATGAACAGGGGGCATCGGCGGGGTCACGCCTGCGCGTACTTGTAGTGGGGGCCGCCGGCGGCAATGAGCTCGGCCGCCTTCTCTTCCGGCGCCGTGTCGCTCAGGAAATTTCCGCCGCCAATCTCGGGGCCGGCAAGGTACTTGAGGAGGTTCGGCCGGCGGAGCGGCGGGTGGAACTCGATGTGGAAATGAAAGCCGCGCGCCGATTCGCGAAACGGCGCCTGATGAAGCGCCATCACGTAGGGAAACGGCATGCTCCACAGGTTGTCGAACCGAATCACCACGTCGCGCAGCACCGTCGCCAGATCGCGCCGCTCGTCGTCGTCCAGGTCCGCAATGGTGGGGACGCCGCGCAGTGGCGCAACGTAGGTCTCATACGCGTAGCGCGCGAAATACGGGAGGAAGGCAATGGCACTGCCGTGGCGGCTGATGATGCGGCGGCCGTCCTGCTGTTCGGCGGCAAGGATGTCCTGGAAGAGTTCGCGGCCGGTCTCGTCGAGGTGCCTGGCTCCGGCCCGCAGCTCGGTCTCGATGTGCTTGAACGTGAAGTTGGTCGCGTAGATCTGGCAGTGCGGGTGCGGGTTGCTCACGCCGACGACCTCGCCCTTGTTCTCGAAGATGAGGACGCTCGAGACGTCGGGATGCGTCGCCAGTTCGCGCATCTGCTCCTGCCAGGTGTGCAGGAGCGCGTCGACGCCGGCGACGTCGAGCTCGGCGAGTGTCACGTCGTGCCGCGGGCTGTAGCAGACGACGCGCGCCACGCCTGTGGCCGGCTGGCTCCTGTAGATGCCGACGGGGGGCGCAAGCTCACGCGGCGCATCGGGGCCGACGCACGGATGGTCGTTGTCGAACACGAACGTCCCCGTGTACTGCGCGTTCCTGGCGCCGCTGACTCGCGTGTTTCCCGGGCAGAGATAACAGCCGGGATCGAATGACGGCGCGTCGGGCTGACTGTCGGGCACCTCGGCGCCCGACCAGGGCCGCGACTGCCGGTGTGCCGCAACGATGACCCATTCCTCGCGGAGCGGGTGCCAACGCTCTTCCCACATGCCGGCAGATGTTATCAAGTCGGACGCGTGATGACGGCTTCCGGAAGCCACTGTCAGTCGTCGTGGTGGTCGTGCCGGTAGTGGTCCTTCTCCTTCTGGACGGCCTGCGATGTCTGCCGCTGCTGGGCACCGAGCTTCTCGCGGCTGCGCAGCGTGGTGCCTTCGGAACTGACGGCAAACATCGACAACTGCTTCTGGAGCGACGTGGACCCGCACGACGGGCACACGGGCACGGTCGAGCTGCGAACCAGCAGCTCGCACTCGGTCGCGCAATCGTCACAGCGGTATTCGAACAGCGGCATGGGCGACTCCCGTCGCGGGCATCATATGCCACGCCGCGCGGGCGTTCCTACCGTTCCACGCGCATGGGGCGCTGCGGCGCTGCCAGGTCGCCCTTCTCGCCGAAGACGACGATGTCGGTGGCGCGCTCGACGAGAATGGTCGCCGACCGCTCGCGCACGGCCACGACAACGGCCTCGCCCACGACGAGCGGGCGCTTGTCGCCGAAGCGCGACTGGCGGAAGAGCGTCAGCCGGTGTCCGATGCGGACGTCCTCTCGCGCGCCGCGGTCGATGACCATCATCCGACCAGGCACGCCCATCGGCTGCCCTTCGTCGGCAAAGAGGATTCGCGCGGCCTCGTCGAACGCCGGCGTGCCCGAGGGGTCGGGCGAACGGACCGGCTCGGGTTCGAACGCCGCGAGGTAGTCTCCGCGCATCATCTCGTCGCAGGCGTAAACGACGACAGCCGTCGACACGTCGCCGTCGACCTCGACGATCTGCAGCAGCCCGGACGAGTGCTCGCCCATCACCACCAGGTTGCGACCGTAGCGCAGCGCCGTGGGATACCGGCGGCGGACGATGAAATGCTGGCCGACAGCGAGGCCGGACGCCGATCCACCATCGATCAGCAGTTCGTCGCCCGCGCCGAACATCACCTTCGTTTCGTCATCGCGGCGGGACCGAATCGTGCCGAGTTCCGGGACCGGCGCCTCGGCGCGCGCCGGGCCACACACCGCCATCTGCGCGTGTTCGGGGACGGGCGCAAGCGACAGCCGCGGCGCGGGGGGCGGTGCGGGTGGATCGCCCTGCACCGTCACGCTCTCGGTATGCGCCAGCAGCTGCATCTGCTGCACGACGGGCGGCGCGCTGCCGTCGGACGCCACGCGCACGCCGACGGTGGCCTCCTCGAAGCCGCTCAGCTGGAACGTGAGGTTCACGATGCCGGCCGGCAGCCCTGCCAGCACGAACTCGCCGCGCGCGTCGGTCACTGTCGATTCGACCAGGCGACGGTCGGCGAGTGAGGCGGTCACCGTGACGCCCGGCAGCACGCCGGCGGAACTGTCGGTCACCGTGCCCTGGATGCCGGCGGGACGCCTCGGTGCCTGTGCGTGCGACAACACCGGAGCCAGCGCGAGCAGGGCAACGACGAGCAGACATGTGAAACGTACGCCGGACGAGTGCATGGACGCCGTAGCCCTCCGGCAGAACAATCGACACGGCGCGGGGCGGCTTGACGACCGGGCGTCGCGCCGCTGGCCGCGCACTGTCGTTCGGCGATAAGTTATGCCGATGCCCGGTACTCGCCAGTCTGCCGCCGCCACGGCGGCCTCGGTCGTCGTGGCCGCTCTGTGTTTGTCGATCGGGTCGGTCCTCGACGCACGCGACGACGCGCAGACGCCGCCGGTGGCCGCGATCGATTCGCCGTGGGCCGATTTCGTCGAACCCGGCTTTCCCTTCATTTCTTCGGTACTCGACGCACGCTCGATCGGCAACGGCTGGCCAGCCGACAACCTCACGCCGCGCGGCCTCATTCTCCATCTGGGCCACGACCTCCGGGCCGCGTTCGACACCGACCTGCTGCGCGTCTCGGCCATCTGGGTCGGCAGCGGCGTGACGCCCGTCAGCATGGCCCAGGTCTCGTACCACAACCCCGGCGAACGCGCGCCCATCGGCCAGGGGCGACTGCCCGCAATTGCCGGTACACCGTGGCTGGCCACCGGGGCCTATCCCGGATGGCAGGCGGGCACGACGGTGACACGCCGCGACCCGCGCCCCCCGGCGCTCGATCCCGAAGAGATCGGACGAGGTCCCCTGGCGCGCGACTACGGCAGGTTCACGGCCGTGCAGATGACCGACGACGGCGTGCAGCTCGAATACGGGGTCCGCGGCACCGCCATCCGTGAGCGGCTGGTCGGACACACCCAGGGCAACGGTCTCGTCGTCGAACGTCGGTTCCATGTCGGTCCGCGCGCTTCGACCCTTTCGCTCGTCGTCGGGCAACGACCGACGGCCGCCGGTCCGATCCATGTCGTGGTTGGCGGATCGGCACTGGCCACGCTCGCGACCGAGGCGGACGGGCTGCTTGTCGTTCACGTGGCGCCGGGCGAGGCGCCCATCAGCTTCGCCGTTGCCGTGAGTCCCGACGTCACGCCCACGGCGCCGGGGTCCATCGCGGCAGCCACTCCCCCGTCGGCGCGCTGGCCGCAGACGGTCGCGACCCGCGGCACACTGTCTTCATCACCAGACGCCTTCGTCGTGGACCGGATCGCGATTCCCGACGCGAATCCGTGGCGGCGGAATGTGCGGTTCGCCGACATCGCGTTTCCGTCGCCCGATCGCGCGGCGCTCGTCACGTTCGACGGCGATGTCTGGATGGCCACGGGCCTCGACGGCACTCTCGGCGCCATCACGTGGCGCCGGTTCACGTCGGGACTGCACGAACCGCTGGCCATCGACACGCGTGATGGCGCGCTGTTCGTCTTCGATCGCAACGGCATCTGGCGCATCGAGGACACGGATGGCAACGGCGAGGCGGACCGCCATGTGCTGGCGGCCAACGTGTTCGGCCAGACAGCCGAAACGCGCGAGTTCGCCATGAGCATGCGCATCGCGCCCGATGGCGCGTTCGTCATTGCCAAGGGCGGGCTGGTCGGCGGCACGCGCGGCCGCCACAACGGGTCGGTGCTTCGCGTCGCGCCTGACGGGTCGTCGTCGACGGTCGTCGGCTGGGGCCTGCGGCAGCCGTTTGCCAGCGTGGATCCGCGGACTGGCCTGATCCTCGCGAGCGATCAACAGGGCAACTATGTGCCGTCGACACCGCTGCACATCGTGCGCGACGGCAGCTACTACGGCTTCCTGCCCGACGCGCAGCCGAAGGAACAGTATCCGGCGCCCATTGCCGAGCCGCTCGCCTGGATTCCCCACGCCGTGAGTGCATCGGCCGCGGGCCAGGTGTGGCTGACGAACGCGCGGATGGGGCCGATCAACGACGAACTCGTCTACATCAACTACTACCGGCCGGGCCTGCTGCTCGCGCACATCGACACGCGTGCCGGCCGTCCCCGCGCATCGATCACGAGCCTGACCAACGAACTGACGTTCGCGCCGCTCGCGGGCGCCGTCAATCCAGCCGATGGACAGCTGTATGTGGCGGGCTTCCGAATCTGGGGAACCGACGCCGGTGAACTGAGCGGTCTGGCGCGCCTGCGCTACACCGGGGCTCCCAGCACGCTGCCCGAGGAAGTGGTCGCGACCGAGCGCGGCGTGCTCGTGCGTTTCGGCGTCGCCATCGATCCGTCCGCGGCCACCGATCGATCGAACTTCTCGGCGGAACGGTGGAACTATCAACGGACGTCCGCGTACGGATCGCCGCACTTCAAGCTCGACGGCACACGCGGCCAGGAGGCGCTCGTCCCGTCGAGCACCTACGTGACGCCCGACGGCCGGGGCCTGTTCATCGGCATTCCCGACATGCGCTCGTCGATGCAGATGCGTGTCGG
>JBIQJY010000106.1:0-6198 GCA_044507065.1 Acidobacteriota bacterium | reverse complement strand
ACGCGCATGCGGCGCGGCTGGCAGGCGCCGACCAGATCGTCGAGGATCCGGTTGGTGGCCGCCTCGTAGAAGATGCCCTGGTTCCGGTAGGACTGCAGGTAGAACTTCAGCGCCTTCAGTTCGAGGCACGACGCGTCGGGTGTGTAGTCGATCAGGATCTCGCCAAAGTCGGGCTGGCCGGTTTTCGGGCAGACCGAGGTGAACTCGGGGCACCGGATCCGGATCTCGTAGTCGCGTTCGGGCCTGGGGTTGGGGAAGGTCTCGAGCAGCGAGGACATGCCATCATTCTACGGGCAGCGCGGCCCGACGCGATTGTCGACAGAGGCCGAGTTTTATTGACACTTCTCGATCCGCGGGGCTACGATTAGGCCCGATTTCACAAACGCCGTCCGACCGTTTTGCGCGCGCGGTCACGACGACACACTCCAGTTGACACGCGCGCCCAGCCAGGGAGAAAACGCATGGCAGACGCCCGGCGCATGGGCAAGATGGAACTATTCGCGCACTTCGCGGACAAGTTCGACCTGAAGCGGACGCAAGTGCGCGACCTCTTCGACGAACTCACCACCTTGTCCGAGAAGGAGCTCAAGCGGTCCGGAGAATTCGTCCTCCCCGGCATCTGCAAGCTCGTCGTTCAGAAGCGAAAGGCGCGCGAGGGACGCAACCCGGCAACAGGAGAGGCCATCAAGATTCCCGCCAAGACGGTCGTGAAAGCCCGGATTGCCAAGCAGTTGAAGGACGCCGTTCTGCCCCGCAAGTAGCAGCACGCGTGCGGGCTCCGGCCTGCCGGAGCCACGGTTTGTGGCGCTCGTACGACGGCCTTTCCCGTCGGCGAGCGCCGTTTCGTTCCCCGGCGCCGCGTCCCTCCCGTCTCCCCTGACGCGCGCGATACACTCCCCGAATGGCCTCCCGCTTCGACCTCATCGTCATCGGCTCCGGCACGGGCGGATACGTGGCGGCCATTCGC
Source organism: Acidobacteriota bacterium (assembly GCA_044507065.1). Classification (GTDB taxonomy): domain Bacteria; phylum Acidobacteriota; class Vicinamibacteria; order Vicinamibacterales; family SCN-69-37; genus SCN-69-37. The sequence goes on along the minus strand of JBIQJY010000106.1, from coordinate 5,231 downwards.
GCCGCACAGCTCGGCCTGTCGGTCGCCGTTGTCGAGCGGCAGCCGGTCCTCGGCGGCACCTGCCTCAACTGGGGATGCATTCCCACCAAGGCCCTGCTCGAGCACGCCCACGCATTTTCCGTCGTTCAGCAGGCCGCCGACTGGGGCATCGTCACGGGCGCGACACAGGCGCCCGTCCTCGACATGGCGGCGGTCCTCGCGCGCAAGGACAAGGTGGTGGCCGGCCTCAACAAGGGCGTCGAGTTTCTGTTCAAGAAGCACCGCATCGAATGGATACGCGGCAGTGCGACGCTCGCCGGCGGGTTCGACGTCGACGTGACGGGTGATGCCCCGCGATCGCTGTCGGCACGTGAGATCGTCGTTGCCACCGGATCGGCGCCGCGCGACCTGCCCGCCGTGCCCGTCGACCATCGCCGCATCATCACGAGCGATGACGCGATCAGCCTCGAGACGGTGCCGGCGCGGCTGGCCATCATCGGCAGTGGCGCAGTCGGCGTCGAGTTCGCGTCGATCTTCAACCGCTTCGGCAGTCGCGTGACCGTAATCGAGCTCCTGCCGGCCATTGTCCCGAACGAGGACGCCGCGGTGTCCGCAGAACTCGCGAAGGCGTTCCGCAAGCGCGGGATTGACGTCCGGACCTCGACGACGGTGACCAGTTCGCGTGTGGATGGCGACGAGGTGCACCTGTCGATTGACGATGCGGCGGGACAGGCCTCGTCGCTCGTTGTCGATATGGTGCTCGTGGCCGCGGGGCGAAGGCCCGTCACCGACGGCCTCGGTGCGGAGGCGGCGGGGTTGACGCTCGAGCGCGGCTACGTGCGCGTCGACGATCGCTATCGCACGGGCGTGCCCGGTATCTCGGCCATCGGCGACGTGATTGCGCTCGGGGATCGACCGCATCCGCAGCTTGCGCACGTGTCGTCGGCCGAAGGCATTCTCGTGGCCGAGCGGATTGCCGGACGCGACATCCGGCCGCTCGACTACGACGCCGTGCCGTCGTGCACCTACTGCGAGCCCGAGATTGGCAGCGTGGGCCTGACAGAGGCGGAAGCCGTGCGCCGCGGCCACGACGTGAAGGTGGGCACCTTTCCCTTCAGCGTGCTGGGCCGCGCCCGCATCGCCGGCGAGCCGGAGGGCTTCGTGAAGATCGTCGGCGAATCCCGCTACGATCAGCTGCTCGGCGTGCACATCATCGGAGGCCGGGCGACCGAGATCGTGGCCGAAGGCGCCGTGGCGCTGCGGCTCGAATCGACGGTCGAGGACCTGGCACGAACGGTCCACGCGCACCCGACCATGGCCGAAGCCGTTGGCGAGGCGGCGCACGCGGCGCTCGGCGGCGCGATACACCTGTAGGTCGTGAACTGATGTCTGATGTCCTGATGCCCCAGATGGGCGAGTCGGTCACCGAAGGCACCATCGTGCGCTGGATGAAGCGCGTGGGCGACGTCGTCGACAAGGACGAGCCGCTGTTCGAGATTTCGACCGACAAGGTCGACGCCGAGATCCCTGCCCCCGATGCGGGCGTTATCGCCGAGATCCGCGTCAACGAGGGCGAGACCGTGCCGGTGCACACCGTCGTGGCCGTGATCGAGGGCAAAGAACAGAACGGTGCGGTGGGTTCGGGTGGTTCGATAGGTGCGGTTGGAAGGGGGACAGAGGGTGCGGTGGGTTCGGCGGGTTCGGTGGGTGCGATGGGAAGGGGGACAGAGGGTGCGGCGGGTGCGACAGGTTCGGTAGGTGCGACGGGTGCGACGGGTGCGACGGGTGCGGCGGGGCGGTTCTACTCGCCGGTGGTTCGCAACATGGCCGCGGTGCACGGGATCGATCTGGCGCGCGTCGTGGGGAGTGGCGCTGGCGGTCGGGTGACGAAGAAAGACGTCGAGGCCTTCATGGCCGGGGCGCAGGCGGACGTCGCGCCGGCGTCGGCTGCCGTTTCGGCGCGCGCGCCGCTCTTTCAGCCTGGCGACAACGTCCGCGTCGAGAAGATGTCGGTGATGCGGCGGAAGATTGCCGACCGCATGGTGACGAGCCTCCAGACTTCGGCGCACATCTACTCCGCCTACGAGGTCGATTTCAGCCGCATCGCCGCACTGCGCCGGGCGCACAAGGATCGCTACCAGCAGGCCGGCGCCAACCTGACGTACACGGCGTTCATCACGCACGCGGTGGCGGCGACCATCCGCGAGTACCCATACGTGAACGCGTCGGTCGACGGCGACCAGATCGTCTACCGGAACGACATCAACATCGGCATGGCGGTCGCGCTCGAGCAGGGCCTGATCGTGCCGGTCATCCGACAGGCCGACACGTGCAGCCTGCTCGATCTGTCGCGCACGATTGCGGATCTCGCGCAGCGCGCGCGCACCAGGCAGCTCAAGGTCGAGGACGTCGAGGCCGGCACGTTCACGATTACCAACCCCGGCATTTTCGGCGGCCTGTGGGGCCTGCCGATCATCAGCCAGCCGCAGGTGGCCATCCTCGCGATCGGCAGCATCGACAAGCGCGCCGTCGTGGTCGACGACGAGGTTGTCGTGCGGCCGATGTCGTACCTCACGCTCGGTTACGACCATCGGCTCATCGACGGTGCCGATGGCGGCAGGTTCCTGCAGGCCCTCAAGGACCGGCTGCAGTCGTTCGACGAGGCGCTGCTGTGACCGGCGCGGCCCGGACCCGCGGCCGGACGCGGGCGTCGGCCGCGGCCGACGTGGCACGGGTGGCGAGGACGCTGCACGTCCGTCGGCTGGGCCGCATGGCGTACGACGAGGCCCAGGACCTGCAACAGCAGATGGTCGAGCGGCGTCGCGCCGGCTCGATTGGCGACACCCTGCTCATCGTCGAACACCCGCCGGTCATCACGCTCGGCGCCAGGAACCGCATCGGCGTGGCGCACATCGTGGCGTCGCGCGACGAGCTGACGACGGCTGGCGTCAGCGTGCACGAGAGCGGGCGCGGCGGCGACGTCACCTATCACGGCCCCGGGCAGCTCGTCGGGTATCCCATCCTGGACCTGCGGCCCGACAGGTGCGACGTGCACGCCTACATCCGCGATCTCGAAGAGGCCGTCATCCTCGCCGTCGCGTCGTTCGGCATCACGGGACGGCGTGTGTCCGGGCTGAGCGGCGTGTGGGTGGGCGAGCCGGGCCGCGAGGAGAAGGTGGCGGCCATTGGCGTGCGCATCAGCCGGTGGATTACGTCACACGGCTTTGCGCTGAACGTCTCGACGAACCTCGCGCACTTCGGGTTGATCGTGCCGTGCGGCATTGCCGATCGCGGGGTGACGTCGATCGAGCGCATACTGGGGCGTCCGGTCGCGATGGCCGACGTCGAGGCCGCCATTGTCCAGGCGATGGCGCGCGTCTTCGGCGCGGATGTCGCGCCCGCCAGTCCGTCCGCGTCCTGAAGGACCGCTCATGGCGAAGACGTCCGGTTTCCGGTCGGTGCACCTCGACCGAGTGTCAACTGATCCACCACCCGGCACCTCGCGCGAGGACATCAGGAAACTGAGCGACGGCTACGAGCAGGAGCTTGCCGAGCTCGACGACCTGCTCTATTTTGCGCGCCAGCACGGCGTGCTCGTCGTCTTCCAGGGGCGCGACACGGCCGGCAAGGACGGGGCAATCCGGAAGATTCTCGATTGCTGCAACGCGCAGGGCGTGCGCGTCGAGTCCTTCAAGGTGCCGACCGAAGAGGAGCTGTCGCACGATTTCCTGTGGCGCGTGCACCGAAAGGTGCCGGGCACGGGCGAAATCGTGCTGTTCAACCGGTCGCACTACGAGGACGTGCTCGTCGCGCGTGTCCACAAACTGGTCGACGAGGCCGTCGTCGACGCGCGGTATGCCGCCATCAACGATTTCGAACGACTGCTGCTCGAGAACCGCACGCTCGTCATCAAGTTCTTCCTGCACATCAGCTTCGACGAACAGAAGGAGCGCCTGCTCGATCGCGAGAAGGAACGCGAGAAGGCGTGGAAGCTCTCCGTGGGCGACTGGAAGGAGCGCGAGTTCTGGGACGACTACACGCGCGCCTACGAGGCGGCGCTCTCGCGCTGCTCGCCGGCCGCCGCGCCGTGGCAGATCGTGCCGGCCGACAGGAAGTGGTACCGCAACTACGTGGTGCTCAAGACGGTCGTCGAGACCCTGCGGCCCTGCCGCGCCCAGTGGCTCGACTCGCTGACGCTGCTCGGGAAGAAACGGATGGCGGAGTTGCGGGAGTTCCGCGCCCGGGCATCAAAGGCCGTGCGTTCACGCGGGCAGGAATGAGCCGAGGCTAGACGCCCTCTGTCCCTATCAGGATGCGGTGGTGGTGGAGGGCCGTGAGGAAGCTGTCCGAGACGCCGAGCCCCGTATCGCGCCGGATGGCCGCGCGGATGTCGGCAGTCGGCTGCCGGCCGTCGAAACGATCGAGCAGGGCGTAGACCTCGCGGCGCAGTCGCGTCGGCTCACCGCGATCGCCAACCGTGAGCACATAGCCACCGTCCGGCGTACGGTCCACGCGCATCAGCGGATTGCGCACGAGCGGGTCCGGCAGTTGCGGCCGGTAGATCGCATCGTGCCGCTTCGCGAGCCGGTCCACCGTCACGTCGTGGCGGACGCCGACGAGCGCGGCGAACCGTGCTCGATCCAGTGCGCGCACCATCTCGTACGCGGTGACGAACAGCTCCTGCTCGCGGCCCGTCCAGTTGCCCCAGATTGCCGCATACTGCGCGTCGGACGGCGGTCGATCGTCGAGGTCACGCGCATCGAGCGCATCGGGCGTCGTCCCGAAGCCATCAGCGATCCGATCGGGATCGAATCCCAGTTCGCGCAGCACGTAGGTGGCCAGGACCACGTGCACGCCCTGCAGGTAGTCGCGCAGCTGGCGCCAGAACGCGCGGCCATCGAACGCCTGATTGTGCTTGCAGAACCACGTGGCGCATTCCGCTTCGCGATGCGCCCACACCGTGCAGGCCCCCCGCTCCTGATCGAGGTACGGGCAGGCGAGTGACACCGCACGACCGAACGCCTGCGCGCCGTGGCTTCGCAGCAGCATGGTCCGCGCCGGAGGCAGGATGCCGAGCGGCGTCACGCCGCGGCGTGCCTCGATCTTCAGCAGAATGCGTCGCCGTCCCTCGGCGGCCTCCGGGCGATCGTCCTGCAGCAGGCCGCCGACCGAATAGTTGGGCAGCGCAGGGTGGTACGTGCAGCACTTGGTCGACGGCGAGAAATAGGCCTCGGCCGGCAGCGGCGCGTCCG
>JBIQJY010000029.1:36052-41227 GCA_044507065.1 Acidobacteriota bacterium | reverse complement strand
CGGCCGAGCTCGTGCGGCACCTGTCCGATCCGAACGGCTGGTGGCGCGACACCGCACAGCAGCTCCTCGTGCTCAAGCAGGACATGTCGGTTGTCCCCGCGCTGCAGCAGCTCGCCCGCAGTGTGTCGCCTGCGACGGCCGGCGCCTCCGGTGACATCCAGCAGCTCGCCCGTATCCACGCGCTGTGGACGCTCGAAGGCCTGGGACGTGCCGACGCCACGCTCGTGCGTGAGCTGCTCGGATCGCCGGACCCGGAGATTCGGATGGCGGCCATCCGCGTGAGCGAGACGCTCTACAAGGCCGGCGATCGTTCGTTTGGCGCCGACTACACGAGGCTGGCCAGTGACGCCGACGTCGACGTGGCCATCCAGGCGCTGCTGACGTTGAACGTGCTCGGCGTGGCCGGCGGCGACGCGACGGTGAAGGCCGCGCTCGACACGAATCAGGCCCGGGGCGTGCAGCTCGTGGCCAACCGCATCGTGAATCCGCCGGCGGCCGGAGGCCGTGGGGGCGGGGGCGGTGGACCGGCCCGCAGCGCCGAGGAGACGGCCGTGCTCACGCGCGGCGAGACGATCTACACCGAGCTCTGCTTCTCGTGTCACGGCGAGGACGGCCGGGGCGCCGAGCGCGCCGGCAGTGTGCAGGCTTCCGCGCCGTCACTGGCCGGGTCCCCGCGCGTTGCCGGTCATCGCGATCACGTCATCAAGGTGCTGCTCCACGGCCTGACGGGGCCCATCAACGGGACGAGCTATCTCGACGTCATGATCCCGATGGGCATGCAGGACGACGAGTGGATTGCGGCGGCGGCCTCCTACGTGCGCAACGCGTTCGGCAACCGCGCGCCGATGGTCACGCCGGAGCAGGTGGCGCGCGTGCGGGCGGCGACGGCCGGACGCACGACGAGCTGGACGTTCGACGAACTGGTGGCGTCGCTGCCGCGGCAGGTCGTCTTCGATTCGTCGTGGAAATTCGACGCCAGCCACAATCCCGGCATTGCCAGCTACGCGGTGACCATCCAGCCGTGGACGTCGGGTGCGCCGCAGGCGCCTGGCATGTGGCTGCAGGTGGAGCTGCCGCAGCCGGTCATGTTGACCGAGCTGCAGTTCGAGGCGGGTAACGTGGTGCCGGTCGAAGGTGAGATCGTGCCCGGTGCGCCCCCGCGCAGCGGCGGCGGGCGCGGCGGTGCGGCTGGTCCCGCGCCGGCTCCCGGCTATCCGCGCGGTTACAAGGTCGAGGTCTCGACCGATGGTGCCGCGTGGACGCAGGTGGCCGAGGGCGCGGCCAGCGGCGTCGAGACGGCCATCGACTTCGCACCGACGCGTGCGAAGTTCGTGCGCATCACGCAGACGGCGTCTCCGACCGGGGCGCCGCCGTTTGCCCTGCAGCGGCTGCGACTCTATGAGGCGGGCAGCGCTCAGTGAGTCCTGTACGGTGGGCATTCCGGCGTCGATCGTGTAAAGATGGTTGGTCGTGCCGATCGAGATAGCCCTCGAGCTTGAACCGAGACGACGGGTCGATCTGTTCGACGTTCGCGCCGAAGTCACTCGACTTCACGGCGAAGCTCTCGAGCCGTTTCGCCGACGTCTCTACGCGTCCCATCACACGACCGCGGGATATCTGCCGCAGAGCCTGGCGGCGCGCCTCTGTGCGCGGCCGGAGGCGATCGAGTCGTACCTGAAGCTGCTCGGGACGGTGTTCCCGGAGCGGGCCGGGTACCGTCACGATCAGATCGAGCTGCGGGCCGACGTCCCCGTCGACCAGCGTGCGCGCGAACCGATCAACGCCGACTCGCACCTCGCCTTCATCGCCGGCGGCCTCTACTCGTGCGTGTCCTACGATGCGCGGCGCGACATGCCGGTGTATTTCGTCGACCTCGACGGCACACACGAGGGCACGCCCCGGCAGCGTCACACGACCATCATCGGCTACGACTCCGAGGAGGCCGTGGCCGAGGCGCGGCTGCGCGTACCCGTTTCGCGGCATCCGATTGATGCGGTGAGCCTGAAGGCAGCCGATCTGGGGATGTACGAGCAGATCGCCGAACTCATTCGGCGCCACGGCGTGACCAACGGGCGCGTCCGGCTCGAATTGAGCAACGAGGAGCAGCACGCCGGGTTGACGGTCAACGAGTACGAGACGCTGCTGATGCAGCACGACCTGGCCGACGTGCTGCGCAATCCGTTGGGATTTGCCGCCGAAAAGGCCCGCCACGCCTGGAACGATCCGCTGGCGGTGCCCGCGAAGGCCCTGGCCTATGCGCGCTACGACCTGGTCCGGGCGCTCAACCAGCTGGTTGACTCGCTGGGCCTCGGCGCCTCGCGCGTCGAGCGGCTCGTGGCGCGTACGCTCGAGGTCTCGGCGTCGCGGTTCATCCGCATGCGTCGTTCCGTGGATCTGGTCGTCTCGGATGCGAAGACGCCCGGGCGCGGCGCGCTCCTCGAGGGCACGTACCAGGTGCCCATCCTCGTGCAGTGGCGGCCGGCCCGCCGCCCCACGCGCGAGATCACCGCCACCCTACTGCGACTTCGCTGACGCGCGGGGCGCCCGTGGCGTCGCGCGCGCAAGACGCCTGGCGCCGGTCGGCCGACGCGTCCGCGCGGCCGGCTTGTGCTGAATCGCCGTGACGAACAGGCGTGCCTCGTCGAAGTGCGTGGTCATCGCGCGGCGCGCCCGCGCCGGATTGCCGGCCGTGATGGCGCCCGCGATGTCGGCGTGAATCTGCGCGACGCGGTTGAGCTGGGCCTGCGTGTGGCGCGCGTCGAACCCCGCGCGGATCGTGGCGTCGAGCGACTCGCGCAGGGCACTGCTGAGCAGCGCGAAGAGCGGATTGCCCGTGGCGCGGCCGAGGACTTCATGGAAGCGCATGTCGGCATTCACGAAGCGGCGGCGCTGGCGGATGGACGCACGCATGACCTCGGCCTCGTGCTGCAGCTGCAGGGCGTCATCGTCGGTCCGGTTGCGCGCGGCCAGCTCGGCGGCGCGCACTTCAATCGAGCTCCGGACGTCGAAGACCTGCGCGGCCGACGCCTGTTCGGTGGACAGCGCGTGGTTGAGGAACTGCGAGAACGCCAGGTTGCTGAGGCGGCCGACGCGCGGCGATCGGCCGTTGCCGATGTCGATGATGCCGGCGGTCTTGAGCGAGCGATAGGCCTCGCGGACAACGCCGCGACTGACCTTGAGTTCGCTGCTGAGGGTGCCTTCGGACGGAATCTCGGCGCCGCACGGCAGGCGGTTGCGGCGCGTGTAGTCGATCAGGTAGCTGACGACGCGGTCGGAAAGGTTGCCAGCGGTGGACTTCGAGTTCTGCATTCAGTCTGCAATTATACCGTTCGACAAAACGGCTCCGTCCCCCATACGGCGCGCTTGCGGGCGCCAGCGTGCATGCGGAACTCCTGTCGAGCATGCCATTCCCGCGGCCCCGGCACGCCGCCTTGGTGATACGCTGAACCTCAATTCGAACAGCCGCGGGTGATGAACCTGGCGCGCGCGATCGCCGCAGCGAATGCGGCCAGGAGGAGACTGCAATGCGTGGGCACATCACACTCGGACTCGTCGGACTTGCGCTCGCCGGAACGACGACGATCGCGCAGGCGCAGGCGGCTGGCGGCGCGCAGGCGACACCGCGCTACCTCCTGATGGTCGTCTCGAAGCAGCAGCCGGGCATGGCGCTCTACAACGCGGAGACCGACCAGCTGCACTGCAAGTCGGCCGACCTCGGCGTTGCACCGCACGAGGGCGAATTCTCGCCGGACGGCCGGATGGCGTACGTGCCGACCTACGGCAGCTCGGCTGTCGGGGCCCCGGGCACCGACGAACACATCATCAGCTTCATCCGCACCTCGGATTGCCAGACCGTCCACACGCTCGATACCGGCGACTACAAGCGGCCGCACCACGTGCAGGTGGGCGAGAGCGGCACCATCTACGTGACCGCCGAGCTCAAGGAATCGATCCTCGTGATCAATCCGGAGACGCGCGAGATTGTCGGGACGCTGCCCACCGGTTCGAACACCACGCACATGATCGCGTTGTCGAACGACGAGCGCCGGATCTACACGAGCAACGTCATGGCGCAGACGATGTCGATCGTCGACGTGGCGGGTCGTCGCGTCGAGAAGACGGTCCCGACAGGGGTGAGCAACCAGCGCGTCGCGCTGAGTCCGGATAACCGCTGGTTCGTGACCAATCTCGGCCAGGAACGCCGCGTGGCGTTCTATCGCACGTCGGACGGCGAGCTCGACTTTTCGGTGGAGGTCGACGGCAGCCCGTTCACCGGGCAGTTCAGCGCCGACGGACGCTTCCTCTACGTGATGGGATCGATGCCCGGCGGACGCGGCCGCGGCGGCCGTGGTGGCCGCGGTGCGGCTCCGGCTGCCGGTGGGCCTGGCGCGGGCCCGGCGGCTCCGGCGGCACCGCAGGCAGCGGCCCCTGCGCCAGGTGGGCGTCGTTCCGGCGGTCCCGCACCGGCGGTTCCCGGCGGTCCGGTGGGCGGCAACCTGCGGGCGTGGAAGATCGATGTGGCTTCGCGCGCGGTCGTGGGCACGGTGGCGGAGAACCTCGGCAGCGGCGCAGGGTCGCTGGCCGTCAATCCGGTCAACGGGCGTGTCTACATGAGCGCCATGGCGCACGACCTCATCTCGATCATCGACCCCGAATCGTGGACGGTGGTCAACACCATCGCGGCCGAGGACAACCCCGACGGGCTGGCCTTCACCGAAGTGAAGTAGGCAGGCGATGGCGGCCGCGCACAAGGCGCACAGTCCGGGCTTCCTCGCGCTCGTCGACGACGCAAGAGCGCGCATCCGGGAGATCGACGTCGCCGGGTATCAGGGCATGCGCGACCGCCCGCACGTCCTCATCGACACCCGCGAGGACCACGAGTGGGCGGCCGGCCACGCGTCGGGCGCCATCCACCTCAGCAAGGGCATCATCGAGCGCGACATCGAGGCGGCCGTTCCCGACAAATCGGCCACGCTCGTGCTCTACTGTGGCGGCGGGTTCCGCTCCGCGCTTGCCGCCGACGCACTGACCAGGATGGGCTACGAGCAGGCCATCTCGCTCGACGGCGGCTGGCGCGCCTGGAACGAAGCCGGTTTACCCGTCGAGACGCCTCAGGACTGAGAGCGCACACCGCGCGGCCATCGGTCCACGACAGCGGCACCCGTCACGCGCGCC
>JBIQJY010000029.1:0-35952 GCA_044507065.1 Acidobacteriota bacterium | reverse complement strand
AGAGCGCACACCGCGCGGCCATCGGTCCACGACAGCGGCACCCGTCACGCGCGCCCAGGCAGGTGCCGACCAGATCCGCGCCGAGCTCCCGCGCCGCGGCCTTGATGTGGGCCGCCGCGGCCTCGGGTGAGGCAAACGTCTGTCGTTCTGGTGCGACGTCGCCGAAACATCGCGGGTACTGTTCGTCGAAGATTTGACGCAGGTATTCGTCGACCGCCTCGATCTTGATGGACCGTCCGCCGATGCGCTCGTACCAGGCTTCCCACGCAAACGGCGGAGGAGGAGACATCCCCAGAGCGCAGGACAGCCCGGCGCGACCGGGCAAGCCGTTCGGGCGTCGCCCATCGACGCTTCGTGCCTCCGTGGCTTCGTGCTGCTGCACACGCGTGGGAGATGGCGGATGGCCTTCTGATCGGCACCGTGGATCACGAAGACACGAAGGCACGAAGGGTATGGGTGGGAACAGACCCTCATCGCACGATACCCGGGAACGCCTGCGTCCATCCTGGCGTCACCCATCGATTCTTCGTGCCTCCGTGGCTTCGTGTTGCCGCACACGCGTGGAAATAGCGGATGGCCTTCTGATCGGCACCATGAATCACGAAGCCACGAAGGCACGAAGGGTATGGGGGGAAAGAACCTCATCGCACGACGCCCGGGAACGCCTGCGTCCATCCTGGCGTCGCCCATCGATTCTTCGTGCCTCCGTGTCTTCGTGTTGCCGCACACGCGTGGAAATAGCGGATGGTCTTCTGATCGGCACCGTGAATCACGAAGCCACGAAGGCCAAACCGCTCTAGCGATCGAGCTGGATCACGACGCCCGCCGACCGCCCCCCCGCATTCACGAAATCGACAGCCTGCTGCTGTCCGTTGGCGTGCACCACGAGCGTCGCGCGTTCGTTGCGCGGTAGCGACGGCAGGTGAAATCGGCCCGCGTCGTCGGTTTCTGCGTGGAGGTGGTACTTCGGCACGGCGACCGTCGCGCGATCGACGGGGCGCCCGTCGGCGCCGACCACGCGCCCGTCGAGGCGCGAATCCGGCGTGCTCGCGAAGATCGTGCGCCGGACCGGCGTCGTCTCTTCGTCTTCCGGCATGTCGTGGAAGGCGCGGCACTCGAGCAGCAGGGCTGGCTGCGGCGTCATGCCGAGCGCCTGCCACAGCGCCATGGACGGCGGCTCGGGCCGCAGTTCGATGGTCGGATGCTGCATGGCGGCGAACGTGAGGCGCCCGAGCAGCCGGTGCAGCGTGGCGTCATCCTCGGCCCACGCTGTGATCAGGTAGCGCAGGCTCGCGTGCAGGCGCCGGTAGCGCCGCTCCCGCGGCGCGGGCTGCGGGGTGATGTCGAGCAGCCTGACGATCACCCCATGGCCAGGGGTGAAGGGCGGGGGAGGCCCGAGGTGGACGGCGGCATCGCCCGCCACCTCGCGCGCCCAATGGACGAGCATATCGCTGGTGTCATCGAACACGGTGGCCTCCCGGATGCACGACGCCGCGACGATCGCCGGGGCCGGACGCCCGCTGGCGACGAGGAGCAAGGGAGTGCGGAACGCGCACGCGGCGCCGCTGCGAAAAGAACGGAAATGCGACTGGCAGAGTCATGATGCGTCCTCGCATCTCTGGTGACGGAGCACGCACCGGCGTTACACGGACCTGCACGAGACACCGGTGGATTCGTCTTCGAGGCCTGGTGCGGTGCCGGCCGCAGCCTACGGCTCGGCCGTGAACACCTGGAAGGGCGCCCAGTAGTACGGCTTCGCGAAGTTGCCGCCGGCTGCGATGAGCCGGAGCTTGGCGGCGCGCAGCGCCTCGGCGGGTGTGAGGCCGGTGGCAAGCCCGGCATAGGTGCCCGTCATGAGGGTGGCCGTGGACTGGTCGTCGACGTCCCACAACCCGGCGACGACGCGCGTCGAACCGGCCCGCAGGAATGCCCAGGCCAGGCCGACCAGCCCCTCACCGCTGTAGGCGCGGTCGCCCGCGCTGCGGCAGGCCGAGATCGTGACCAGGTCGGCGCGAAGCGCGTGCCGGGCGATATCACGTGCGTAGAGCTTGTGCCGGCCGTCGCCATCGGCCGACAACTCGATGGCCGAGTCCATCGGGCTGAGCGGGCTGGTCGTGGCATGGGCGGCAAAGTGCACGATGGAAAACGCGTCGGGAGTGCCCTCGAGAAACGCGGCGGGCGACGCCTCGCGGCCGCGGTGCACCGTCACCCGGTCGCTGGCAAATGCGGCGCGGATCCCGTCGATCTCCGCACCGGCGAATTGCAGCTGCGGCAGAGCGCTGTTGCCCTCGACCGGGTCTCCGATGATGAGCAGCGACGGCGCCTGACCGCGCGACGCGCGCGAGGGCGCCCCGGCCAGCGAGAGCGCCGGGGCGACGGCAATCGTCGCGTCCTCGATCCAGTAGTGCCGGTCGTCGCCGACCGGCAGCGTCTCGAAGTTCACGCCGTGCAGGCTGCCGTCGGGCACGATGATGACGCGGCCGGCCTGCGGGAGTCGGGACAGCACCGGTGTCAGGACCGCAGCGGCAAGGGCCACGCCCGGCGGATTGGCGCTCCGCCTCGGGTCGCCGAGCGACTGCTCGATGAACGTGCGGTGCCGGGCGACCAGGTCATCGATCTGCGCCGAGGGTGGCAGTTCAGTGAGGCGCACGCCGTCGGATGCCACGGTCCACACGAACGAGCGGTCCGGCGCCAGCCAGTAGAAGAGCGTCACGGTGTCGGCCTGCCGCGCGCGGCTGACGAATGCTGCCGCCCGCGCCGGCACCTGCGGCGCGAGGCGGGCGCGGTCGGTCAGCCCGCGCGCACGGCTGGCGTTGGCCACTTCCAGGGCCCGAAGCGGCTCGTCGTTGCTGACGAGTGCGTCGACGTAGGCCCGGTGGAAATGCATCATGCGCGACAGGAACGAAATGCGGTACTCCGGCCGCATCAGCGTCGAACGTTCCGTCTCGACGACGGCGAGCGCGCGCTCGAAGTGGTCGAGCGCCGGCTCGACCCGTCCCATCCCGAGCATCGTCTGGGCCATGCCCGCGTGCGCCTGCCATCGGATCCAGGCTGGTGTCGCCTCGTCGAGTACCGCGGTGAATTCCTCGAGGGCACGGGCGTGTTGCCCACGGCCGGCGGCGATGTACGCACGATTGACGAGGTTCGGCGCGATCGATCCGCCGGTCGTGTCGTCCTTGAGCGAGATCGACTGCTCGTTGAGGCGCTCGGCCTCGTCCCACCGGTCGAGGTCGATGAGTGCCGTGGCCGAACTGTCGAGCCAGAGGGCGGTGTCGGCCGGACGATTGGCCCGCGCACTGACGTCACGGGCGCGTCCCAGCAGGTCCAGGGCCTCTGCGGTCTGGCCGCGCAGGAACTCCGTGTGGCCGAGTTCACCGAGCGCCTGTGCGAGATAGATGGGGACGTCTCTCGTCCCGAGCAGTGCAATGGCGCGCCGCTGCAGGTCGAGCGCGCGATCGAAGTTGCCGAGGCGCGCATGCGCGACGCCGGCGTTCGACAACGCGGTGGCCCACCGCAGGTCGCTCTCCATGTCGGTAAAGCCGAGCACCGGCTCGAAGAAGGCGAGGGCCTCGTCGAATCGTTCCCGCACAAGGCGGCCCATCCCGAGCGTCACGAGCGCGCCCGCCTCGCGGGAACGGTCGCCTGCCGCCTGCGCGTCGAGGCGCGCACGCTCGAGCCGGGTGTCGCCTTCGTCGACCCGGCCGATGCGCAGGAGCGTCTGTCCCGCGAGGATGTCGATGTCGAGTACGACGTCGGTGGCGCCGGCCGTCTCGGCGGCCGTCCGCGCGTCATCGAGGGCGGCAAGGGCCTCCGCCGTGTCTCCAGCCAACAGCTGGCGATACGCGGCGAGGTACCGGCGTCGCGCCTCGAGTCCCGCGAAGCGCGACCCGGCCGGTATCGGCGCGTCGATCCAGGGCGAGGCGCCAGCCACGTCGCGCTGCATGAGGAGGATTTCCGCGTCGAGCAGGTGGAACGCGGTGATGTGCCCGGCGTCGCCGGTCGAGGCGGCAAGCCCGCGCCGGACGAGGTCCGACGCGCGGTCGAACGCTCCCTCGTACATGGCGGTCGTGGCCGCGACGTGCAGCGACGCCGGATCCTCGCCGGGCGATCGTCCACACGCCGCGAGCGCCAGCAGCGCCACCGCGACGACGATTCGCATGGCCGTCGTCCGACTAGACGGGCGGATACCAGGACCCGTTGGTGCCGACGTCGCCGAACCCCACGCGCAGGCCGATCGGCGATCCCAGGTGCAGGCGCAGCATCGTCACGCGGCGCGCGTGGCGCTCGATGACCATCTCGCCGAAGTACACCCGGCCCATGCCGGGCACGTACACGCCGTGGCCCTCGATGATGGCGGTCGGGTGCGGTTTGCCCTTCCACTTCAGTTCGCTCACGAGCGTCGTGAAGATGATGTCGTCGTACCGGTCGAAGACCTGCGACGTCTTGCCGCGCCCGAGCCGCGCCGCCGCATCGAATGAATCGGCCGCGTTGAAACGTTTCAGGTCGAGCGTCACCTGGAGCGTGTGATCGTCGATAGTCACATCGCGGATCGCGGTCTGACGGCCGAGCCGGATCGCGGATCGGCGGCCGCCCGGTGCGGAGGCCGACAGCGCCACGCCGACCCGTGCCACGCGCAGGCGCTTGGAGTCGGCCACGATGTCGTTGACCTCGACGGTCGATGTCGTCGTGCTGGCGAGCGCTTCTTCGCCGACGCGCCCGTGCGACATGGCCAGTGCCTGCTTGCGGTCATCGAACGATGCGACGGTCGACACGAGGCACTTGCCGACGGTCAGGTGCGTACCGAATCGCTGGCGTGCGCCCTTGGCCTCCGAGACGCCGCCCGACACGGATACGGCTGTCGAGGCTGGGGAACTGATAACGATGTCTTCGGGGCGATAGAGTCGGCCGCTATAGGCGCAGGCGTGACCGTGAAAGAGGAATCGGCGCGCGGTATCCATGGAGGCTCCCATGAGCCAGTGTCATCGCACGCTGATTCGGTATGTGCCGACCTCCCGATTCGGATCGGATCCATCCCGCACGACGATGACGTACTGGCCGACAGTCAGCGAGTTGCGAGGTACAACGACGACGAGCGCGTTGACCAGGGGAGGGACCGATGTGGCATCGGTCAGGACAACGTCACCGGCGTCAGTGCGCAAATCATAGACCAGTTGCCGGGGTATCGGCGGGGCGATGTTGATGTCGAGCGAGAGCGCGATGTCCTCGGCCGTCCGGTCGACCGGCACGACGGTTCCCTCGCCCCGGCTCGTCGGCGCCAGGGCGATGGGCACGAAGGCTCGCGTTCCCTGCAGCGCCGGGATCACGACGAGCGCCTGATAGCCGGCGACGATGGCGAGGACGGCCGCGGCCGCGAGCGGAGCGAAGACGGCCAGGGGTGAAAAGCGCCGCACCGTCGCCGGGGCTGGCGCAGTCGCGCGGGCCGCGCCCGCCTCGGCAGCGGCCCCCACGACCTCGCCCATCCGCACCGATTCGGCGCAAGCGGGACAGTCGAAGAAGTGCGCCTCGAAGGCATCACGCTCCTCGTCGGCCATCTCCCGGAGGAGATACCGCTCGGCGGCGAGGGTACGGACAGCTTCGTGGTGCTCCATCAGATTCGCTCTCTATTCATGGTGCACTGGTGCCTCTGGCCGTTACAGATCCGGCAGAGGGGCCGCCCGGGCCCGGTGCCGAGCGCGCGAGCGCCTCGCGGACCCGCCCCTTGGCCCGGTGGAGCAGTACCCGAAGGTACTGCCGGTCCACGCCCATGGTGCGGCAGATGTCGTCCTTGTCGCGTTCCTCGAAAAACAGTGCGTGCAGAAGCTGGCGATCCTTGGCTGGCAGCCCGGCAATGGCGTGCCGGACCCGTTCGTGCTCGTCGGCGTCGAGCAGGGTCGACTCGACACTCGCGCCGGGCGCCTCGAGGGGGGCGTCGTCTTCCGGGACGTTCTGGCGCCGTTTCGATTCGGCGCGATAGGTCTCGAACAGCACGTTGTTGCACGTGGTGTTCACGAACGCGCCGAGGCTGCCGGCCGACTGCAGGCCGCCCTTCCGGCGCAGCGTGGTCAGCACGCGCAGGAAGGTTTCCTGCTTGGCGTCTTCCACGAGCGACGGTGAGCGCAGCCGCGAGCGCAGCTTGATGGTCAGCAGGTCACCGAAGTACTCGGTGAAATGGCGTTCGGTCCCCTCATCGCCTTTCGTGAGGCGATCGACGTACGCCGCATCGAACTCGAAGCGTTGGACCAGTGGCAAGCGCCCCTATGATAGCCGCGAATCACCGCGCGGGACGGGCCCCGGTGATGCGGCCGATGAGTTTCACGGCGTAGACGCCCACGCGTCCCCGCACCTCCTGCATGTCGCCGGGCCCGTTCGGAATGCCGAGCGACTGCATCTGGTCGACGGCCGCATCACTGCCCTCGTCGGGATGCACCGCTATCCAGTAGAGCGCCTTGAGCAGCACGTCACGGTCGATGTCCCGTTCGAGGATCTCGTACACGAGCAGCGGGACGAACGGCTCCATCGGCATCTGGAACACGTCGACGACAGCCGGCACGAACAGGAGGTTGCGCGTGCGATCGAGCACGTCTGGGATCCGGCCCGGCGCCCACTCCTGCAGTCCTGCGTACATGACGTCCAGCGCGTCGGAGGTTTCCTGATCGGGCACTTCCTGGTCGTAGCTGGCGATCGGCGTGACGACGCCGGCGTCGGGTGGCAGGCGATCGAACACGAGGTCGTCCATGATCTGTTCGATGGTGACCTCTTCCCATGCGGCGCGCGGGGTCGGCGCTGTGGGCGCCGGGGTTGACGGTGCTACAGGCCCGGGCGGCGTCTCGGTCGGGACGACCGGCGGCGGCGCGGCCATCGACCGATCCCCCGTCGCCGGTGCGGCATCGCTGTCGCGCTCGGCGTCCTCGGTCCTCGTTGGCGCGACGGTCGACGGGTCGACCGGCGGTGGTGCCGGTTCGGCCATCGCGTCCATGTCGTATCCGGTGATTGCCGGCGGCGGCACCGACGTCGTGAGCGGCCCGGCGGGGCGAGGCTCGCGTTCGGCCATCAGCGCGGCGGGGATCACGTGGCCACGCGCGTCGGCCAGCAAGCCGACCCCCACCCAGCCGGCCAGCGCGACGGCAAGCCAGCCCTTGTTGCGGCTCGTGGCGAAGCGCTGGCGGGCGTCCCACCGGAAGAGGCCGGCGCCGGCGACGCAGGCCGCCGCGCCAATCAGCACGAGGGCCAGCAGACTGAAACGAACCGTGCCAAGCCCGGTGCCGTTGACGGCCGACTGAATCGCTTCGACGGCATAGCGTCCGGGGAAGTACGCCGAGAGCCTGAGCGCCCAGTCGGGCAGACTCGTGAGCGGCACGGCGACGCCGCCGATGATGAGCATCGGCAGGAAGATGCACTGGCCGAGTGCCTGCACGGCCGGCACGTTGTCGGCCAGCATCGCAATGACGAGGCCCAGGCCGAGGAACGCAAAGGCCGCCACCGTGAAGGCCACCAGCAGATCGAGCGGATGTGACGGCCAGGGCATGCCGAATGCCATTGCCAGCGCCAGCTGCAGCAGGCCCGCCGTCAGCAGCAGGAAGTAGCGCGCGACGATGGTGCTGACGATGAGGGCGCCCGTTGCAATGGGCGCCAGGCGGAGCCGGCGCCACACACCGCGTTCCCGCTCGCTCACGAGCGCGGTCGCGAGACCGAAGCAGGCGCCGCCGAGAATGGTGACCGTCAGCAGTTCGCCCATGTGCCGCACGAGCGGCACCCGTTCGTAGCGATAGAGCACCCAGAAGGCCAGCAGGAAGATCGACGGAAACAGATAGCCGTAGAGCATGGCCATGCGATTCCGGAAGTAGAGCCGCAGGCTCATGCGGAGCTGATGCCAGGCGCCTCTCACGTCGACGACTCCATGGGCGACGCGTCGGTGAGGTCCACGAAGACGTCTTCGAGGGAGGCCTTCTGCAGGTGCAGTTCCTGCAGGTCGATGCCGCGAGCCTCGAGCGCGGCTACCAGCGCGAGGAGCGTGGCCGCCGGCGTGGCCGTGTGCAGCGTCGCGCCGACGAGCGGACCGGACGCCGCGTCGGTCGTTCGTGGCGCGGTCGCTGGCGCGGGGACCCGCTTTTCGACGCGGGAGCCGGCAAGTGCTTCGGGCAGGTCGGCGGCAAACGCCGCGTCGGTGACGAACGAGATCCGGTGCTGGCGGCCCGACGCGGCCATCAGGTCGCGCGGCGTACCCTCGGCCACGATGCGTCCGCGATTGATGATGGCGATGCGGTCGCAGAGCGCTTCGGCCTCATCCAGGTAATGTGTCGTGAGCAGGACGGTATGCCTGTCGTCGCGCATGCGCAGGATCTCGCCGTGCAGCTCCCGGCGCGACTGGGCGTCGAGCCCGGCGGTCGGCTCGTCGAGAAAGACGAGTTCGGGGTTGTTGACGAAGGCGAGCGCCAGGGCCAGCCGCTGCTTCTGTCCGCCCGAGAGCGTATCGGCCGCCACGTCGGCCTGCGACGTGAGGGAGAACCGCTCGAGCAGCGCCTGGCTCGGGATCCGCTGTCGGTAGAAGGCGCCGTACAGATCGAGCGCTTCGCGCGGCGTGATCCGATCCTGGAGCGCCGTGGTCTGGAGCGCCGCGCCGATCTTCTCGCGCACCTGCCTCGGGTATCGGCGTGCGTCGAGGCCGCAGACCTCGATCTGTCCCTCGTCGGGTTCGTTGAGGCCGATGACGCACTCGATGGCGGTGGTCTTGCCGGCGCCGTTCGGGCCGATGAGCCCGAAGATCTCGCCCTCGTTGATCTGGAAATCGATGCCGCGGACCGCTTCGACGGTGCCGTAGCGCTTGCGCAATCCGGAGACAACGACCCTGGGGCGCATGCAACGCAGGTTACCATTCCGCGCGCGACGCGTGCGGTCACCGCCGGCATGGCCCGGCGAAGACCCGGAGCCCACCGGCAGTATGCATCGCGCACGACGCGGTGATTGTCGTTGCGTCCACCTGATGCTTCCGCTAACCTTCCATACGACAGGTATTGCATTTGACCCTGCCAACGTCCAGGGGGCGTGGCGGGGAAGGTCAGGCTCGAGGGTATAGCCGTCGAGCGTGTGTGTATCCTTGTAGAACGATACCAGTGGCTGATTCCGTGCGTGGCGCGATGACCCTCATCATCGGGCCGCACGCATTTCAATCGCCATTCGTCTCGCGGCACCGACCCCCGTACCGACGACCGGCGCGCACGTTCCGGCGTCTCGAAGGAGAAAACGGCAATGGAAAGCAGACGGAAATTTCTCAAGGCGTCCGCGGCGGCGATCGCCGTGGCTGCGGCGCGGCCGGCCTACGCATTTCAGGGCGCGAACAGCCGCGTCCGCCTCGCGGTCATTGGCTGTGGCAATCGTGCCGGCCGGGTGTTCGACGCGTTCGCGCGTCAGAGCAGCGTGCAGTGGGTGGCCGGCTGTGAGGTGAATCAGCAGAAGCTGAATTCCTTCATGACGCCCGCCCGCCAGACATTCAAGCTCGACATTGTCGAGGACTATCGCCGCATCCTCGATCGCAACGACGTGGACGCCGTACTCATCGGCGGTCCGGACTTCTCGCACGCGCGCATGACGATCGATGCGATCGCGGCGGGCAAGGACATCTACGTCGAGAAGCCGGCGGCCAACTCCGTTCCGCGCATCAACGCGATGCTCGACGCCTACCGCAAGGGCAACCGCGTCGTTCAGGTCGGCACGCAGCAGCGCAGCTGGGATCACTTTGCGGAAGCGAAGAAGATTCTCGATGCCGGCACGATCGGGACCGTGCGGCACGTCGTCATCCAGCAGCCGGGCAGCTACGCCAGCGCGCGGCAGGAGCCGCAGCCGGTGCCCGAAGGGCTCAACTGGGATCTGTGGCAGCTCAAGGGCATGGAACTCGGCGCTCCCGAGCGGCCGTTTTCGCCCAACCGCCTCTCGTTCCGTCCGTGGTACGAGTACGGCAGCGGCCTCATCGGCGACTGGGGCGCACACCACATCGACGTGGCGCACTGGTTCATGAACGCCGACTCGCAGGTGCCGTTCAAGACGGCCGCCGTCGGCCGCTTCCTCCAGCAGCCCCAGGCGGATCCCGAGATGGTGCCCGACACCTTCTCGATCTCGTGGGAGTACGACAACTTCGTCATGACGTTCGCCAACGCCGTCATCCCGCGCGACAGGGAAGATGGCGAAGGCTGGGGCGTCTACTTCCAGGGCGGCTCCGGCACGCTTCACGTCAACCGCATGGGCTACTCGGTGCTGCCTCCGGTTCCGACGACGCAGCGTCTGCAGGGTCCGCCGCCGCCCCCGACGGCCGGCAACGTGCAGATCGGTGACGCGGCTCCTGCGGGCGGTGGACGCCAGGGTGGCCGTGGCGGTGGTCGTGGCGGCGGTGGTGGAGCCAAGCCAGTCGAGAAGCGTACCTACCTCAACCCGCGCGGCGGCGTCGAGGAGGACTACCCGCTCGACGCGCACGTCCAGAACTTCCTCGCGTGCATGGCGTCGCGGCAGAAGCCGAATGCCGACATGGAGATCGGCTACCACGCCGCACTTCCGGCGCTGCTCGCGCTCGAGTCGCTGAAGACCGGGAAGATTCTCGGCTGGGACGCCCAGGCCCGCGCCTCACGGGCGCTCTAGACCGGGCCGTCGCTTGACGGGCCGTGCGACGAGCGGATCTCTCGCACGGCCCGTTTCGTTTTCCCGCACACGGGGGCGTCCGGCCTGCCGACCAGCACCGGGCCGCCTGCCAACCGGACATCGATGAAACCAGAACTACGCGTAGCACTGCTCGGCGATGGCTTCATGGGCAAGGCGCATTCGAACGCGCACGCCCAGGCCGGCCACTTCTTCGACCTGCCATACCGCATCCGCCGCAAGCTCATCTGCGGCCTCGACACCCCGCTCCTGCACAGCACGGCGGCACAGTGGGAGTGGGAGGAGACGGCCACCGACTGGCGCGCAGCCATCGACCGGAAGGACATCGACGCAGTCGACATCGCGCTGCCCAATCACCTGCACGCCGAGGCGGCGATCGCCGCGGCGCAGGCGGGCAAGATCGTGCTGTCCGAGAAGCCGCTCGCCAATACCGTCGAGGACGCGCGGGCGATGGTGAAGGCGACGGCCGGCGTGCCGACGCTCGTCTGGTACAACTACCGCCGGGTCCCCGCCATTGCCTTCACGAGGCAGCTCATCGACGAGGGGCGCATCGGCCAGGTGTTCCACTACGAGGCGGCCTACAAGCAGCAGTGGGGCGCCGACGCCACGCGCGCCGCGACGTGGCGCATGGATCCGAAGCAGGGCGGGTCGGGCGTTGCCGATGACCTGCTGACGCACGTCATCGATACCGCGCTGTTCCTCAACGGGCCGCTGAAGGAAGGCGTGGCCGTCACCGAAACGTTCATGCCGGGCCGGGCTGTCGATGACGCCTTCCAGGCGATGCTCCGGTTCGAGAACGGCAGCATGGGATCGATCATGGCCACGCGGTTCGGCATCGGCTGCAAGAACGCCAAGTCCTTCCGCATCCACGGCGCCAACGCCATGGTGGGTTTTCACCTCGAGAAGCTGAACAACCTCGAGTTCCTCGACTTCACCGAGCCGTCGACCGAGCAGGGTCCCCGCGACCTGATGGTCACCGACCTCAAGCACCCGGTGTTCGGCAACTTCTGGCGACCCGGCCACATCATCGGCTACGAGCACAGCTTCATCGCGACGCTTGCCGCGTTTCTCGACTGCCTGTCGAAGGGCGAGACGTTCCATCCGAACTTTGCCGACGGACTGGCGGTCCAGGAAGTGCTGGCCGCGCTGCAGACCTCGGCGAAAGATCGCACATGGACGTCGCTGGCCGTTTGACCTCGGATCCACGCTCACCGATACTGACCCGGTTTCGCCCACTAGCCTGACGAGAGACCCATGACCCAGGACTCCGCGCTGACCTCCAAGACCCGCTGGACCATCGTTGGTCTGCTGTTCGCCTCGATTGCCATCAACCTCGTGGACCGGCAGGTCTTTGCCGTGCTCGCGCCGCTGCTGCGCGAACTCTACGGCTGGAGTAACACCGAGTACGCACTGGCGGGCACGGCGTTCGGCCTCGGCATGATGATCGGGCAGGTGCCGGCTGGCCAGTTCCTCGACCGGGTCGGGACGCGTGTTGGACTGGCGACGATCTTCATCGGCTGGTCGCTCATCACGGCGGCGCACGCGCTGGCCGGGCCCGGCACCATCATCGACACGGTGTTCGGCAGCATTGTCACGCTCGTCCCCGGCGTGACGGCCGTCAGTGCCGGCCTGGGTGGATTCATCTTCCTGCGCTTCGTCCTCGGGTTGTTCCAGTGCGGCAACTACACCGCCGGCATCAAGGCCCTCGCGGGACTCTTTCCGGCCGAAAGCCGGTCGAAGGCGGGTGGCTTCTTCAACGCCGGCGCGCAGTTCGGATCGGTCATCGCAGGCCCGCTCATCCTGTCGCTCTTCGTGGCGACGCTGGGCTTCTCGTGGCAGATGGCCTTTGTCGTGCCCGCGCTGGTCGGCCTGCTGTGGCTGCTGCCCTGGCTGCGCTTCTTCCCGAGCCAGGAGCAGATGGCGGCCACGGCCATCCGGCCCGCCGCGTCGGCTTCCGCATCGGCCGGTCCCGCGCCTGACCTGACGCTCGGCCAGCTGTTCGGCAACAGCAAGGTGCTCGGGCTCGCGCTCATCCGCGTCTTCACCGGTCCGGTGACCTGGTTCTACTGGAACTTCGTGGCGCTGTACCTCCGCTCGTCGCCCGACGAGGGCGGTCGCGGCATGGCATTCCTGGCCGTGGGCCTGTTTGCCGCGATCCCCAACATCTTCGGGATGACGGGCAACATCGTCGGCGGCGCGCTGACCGACAAGCTCGTGAAGATGACCGGGTCGGTCGATACCGGCCGCAAGCTGGGTTTCACCGGGGCGTTCCTGCTCGGGTCGCTCAGCATGGTGCTGCCGTTTGTCGGCAGTGATTTCCTCGCGGTGCTGTTGATGGGGCTGGCCCTTTTCGGCAACCAGTGGGTGGCGGCCACCTACATCGGCACGGTCGGCGACGTCGTGCCGCAGCAGCTGGCGGGCCGCGTCAACGGCATTGCCGGCCTCGCCGACGGCGCGGCCTCGATGGCGGCCACACTCGTCGCCGGAATGGTCGCCGACGCCTACGGGTGGACGCCGGTGTTCTTCGGATTTGGCATCTTCCCGTTCCTGGCGATGGCCAGCCTGTTCCTCGTGTTGCGGAAGATCGAGCCCGCGCAGTTCAGGACGGTCTGAGCGACGCGATGCACGACCCGGCGGGCCGGCCTCTGGTCGGCCCGCACCGCGGTTTCGCGACGCCAACCGGCCCGTGCGATATGCTCGTCGCGCTCCATGAAGCGCCTCGCCACGGTTGTCGTCCTGGCGCTCGCACTCCTCAGTGCGATTGCCGTCGTCAGTCTGCGCCCGGCGGCGGAAACCGCGTATCGGACGTGGTCGGCCTACGGCGGCGGACCGGATCAACTCCGTTACTCCAGCCTCGATCAAGTCAATCGCCGCAACGTCGGACAGCTCCAGATCGCGTGGACCTGGGACAGCGGCGAGACCGGCGGCCTGCAGACGCAACCGCTCGTCGTCGACGGGATCGTTTTTGTCCTGACACCCACACACAAAGTGGTCGCGCTCGACGGCGCCACCGGCACAGCCAGGTGGACGTTCGATTCGGGCATCCACGGTCAGGGACCCAATCGTGGGTTCATGTACTGGGAGGACGGTCGTGAGCGTCGGCTGTTTTCCGCAGTCGGCTCGTATGTCTATTCGCTCGATCCGTCGACCGGCACGCCGGTTCGCGGGTTCGGCATCGACGGCCGCATCGACTTGCGCGAAGGCCTGGGACGACCGCCCGAGACGCAGGACATCCGCCTGACATCCCCGGGCGTCGTCTACCGCGATCTGCTGATCATCGGCGGGAGGGTGTCGGAAGGACTGCCGGCCTCACCCGGCGACGTTCGTGCCTTCGACGTGCGGACAGGCGAACTGCGGTGGCGATTCCGCACGATCCCGCATCCGGGCGAGGACGGGCACGAGACGTGGCAGCCCGACTCGTACCAGGTGAGCGGCGGCGCGAACAACTGGGCCGGCATGGCGCTCGACGAGGCCCGGGGCATCGTCTATGTGCCGACCGGATCGGCCTCACCGGATTTCTACGGCGCCAGCCGCATCGGCGACAACCTTTACGCGAACTCACTCGTGGCGCTCGACGCGGCCACGGGCCGTCGGCTGTGGCACTTCCAGTTCGTGCGGCACGACATCTGGGATCGCGACCTGCCGTCGCCGCCGTCGCTGCTGACGGTGCGCCGCGACGGGCGCGACGTGGATGCCGTCGTGCAGACGACCAAGCACGGGTACGTGTTCGTGTTCGACCGCGTCACCGGCGAGTCGCTGTTCCCGATTGAATACGTGCCGTTTCCCGCCAGCGACGTGCCGGGAGAGGTAGCGGCGCCGACCCAGCCGATTCCGGCAAAGCCGCGTCCGTTCGCCAGGCAGCGACTCGGCGAAGACGAGCTGACCACGCGCACACCGGCTGCGGCCGAATGGGCGCGCGATCAGTTCAGGACATTTCGCAGCAACGGCCAGTTCCTGCCGTTTGCCGTCGACAGGCAGACAGTCGTGTTCCCGGGCTTCGATGGCGGCGCCGAATGGGGTGGCGCCGCGGCCGATCCGACGACCGGCATCCTGTACGTGAACGCAAACGACCTCGCGTGGACCGGGGGACTTGCCACCAACAACATCGGGCAGCGGGCGAGGGATGTGTACCTGCGCGAATGCGCGAGCTGTCATCGGGACGACCTCCGCGGAACACCGCCGGCCATCGCATCCCTGGTCGACATCGGTCAGCGGCGGCGGCCCGCCGAGATCGCGCGCGTGATTGAGCAGGGCGCCGGACGCATGCCGGGCTTTCCGAACCTGGGACCGCAGGCCACGGCCGCGCTCGTCCGATATCTCGCGACGGGCGAGAACGGTCCGGCCGGGCCAAGCGGTGCGTCCGCGAACGACGTGACCTATCGGTTCACCGGATACCGCAAGTTTCTCGATCCGGATGGATATCCCGCAACCGCGCCTCCCTGGGGCACGCTGAGCGCCATCGATCTCAATACGGGCGAGTACGCCTGGCAGGTGCCCCTCGGCGAGTATCCGGAGCTGGCGGAAGCCGGCCTGGAGACTACCGGGACCGAGAACTACGGCGGGCCGGTGGTCACGGCGGGAGGCCTCGTCTTCATCGCGGCGTCGAACCACGATCGCAAGTTCCGCGCGTTCGATGCGGCGACCGGCGAGATTCTCTTCGAAGCGACGATGCCGTTTTCCGGCAATGCCACGCCGGCTGTGTACGAAATCGACGGTCGTCAGTTCATCGTCGTGGCGGCCGGCGGCGGCAAGACGCGCGGACCATCGGGCGGCACATACGTGGCGTTTGCCCTGCCGGAGGCACGTTAGCCGGCTGCCGACCCGGGTGAGCGGAGGACCCATGTCCGAGTTCCTGATCAAGCCGATCGTTCCGTCAGTTGCCGTGGCCGGGTCGTCGAAGCGGCTGCCTGTCCGGCGCATCATCTGCGTGGGGCGCAACTACGCCGCGCATGCACGGGAGATGGGCCGTGACCCCGACCGGGAACCGCCGTTCTTCTTCTTCAAGCCCCACGACGCCGTGGTTGATGACGGCACGCGCGTCTCGTATCCACCGCTCACGCAGGATCTGCAACACGAAGTGGAGCTCGTCGTGGCCATCGGCACGGCCGGGGCCGACATTGCCGAGGACGATGCGCTCGACCACGTCTTCGGATACGGGGTCGGCCTCGATCTGACGCGGCGCGACCTGCAGGTCGCGTCGCGTGAGCTGGGGCGACCCTGGGACTGGGGCAAGGGATTCGATGGCGCCGCGCCATGCGGACCGATCCAGCCGGTGGCCCGTATCGGGCATCCCCGCGCGGGGCGAATCTGGCTCGCGGTCAACGACGTCATCCGCCAGGAAGGCGATCTCTCCGAAATGATCTGGCCGGTGCCCGACGTGATCGCGCAGGCCTCGCGGGCGATGCACCTGATGCCCGGCGACCTGATCTTCACGGGCACGCCGTCCGGCGTGGGGCCGGTGAAGCGCGGCGATCGTCTGGAAGGCGGCGTGGACGGCGTCGGCGAGGTGACGATCGAGATCGCCGGCTGAGATGGCGGCGCACCGGCACCGGCCAAACCCGGCGTGCTAAGATGCGCCCTTCCAAGGAACCAGAGCGGCTGGCAGCGGTCGCCGAACCGCGGCCGGAAGGAGTCATGTTGCAGATCATTCGCTCACCGAAGGTGTACGACGTCTGTATCGTCGGGTCCGGCGCGGGCGGCGGTACGACGGCCAAGGTACTGACCGAGGCCGGCGCCGACGTCGTCATGCTCGAGGGCGGACCGATGTGGGATTCGGCTACCGACAGCGCGATGTTCGCGTGGAACTACGATTCGCCCACCCGCGGATGGGGTGGGGATCTCAAGCCGTTCGGCGCCTACGACGGCTGCCTGGGCGGCTGGGACATCGACGGCGAGCCCTACACGGTCGGGACGGGCGCCTGGCGCTGGTTTCGCGGCCGCATGCTGGGCGGCCGCACGCACCATTGGGGGCGGATCTCGCTGCGGTTCGGGCCCGACGACTTTCGACGCCGATCGATCGACGGGTACGGCGACGACTGGCCGATCACCTACGACGAGATGAAGCCGTACTACGACAAGCTCGACTCGTTCGTCGGGATCTTCGGCACCAACCACGCACGTGAGACAGGCCTGCACAACGAGCCCGATGGGATTTTCCAGCCGCCTCCGGCGCCACGCGCGCACGAGCTGCTGATCAAGCGCGCGTGCGACCGCATGAAGATCCCGGTCGTGCCTTCGCGGCTGTCGATCCTGACGCAGCCGCTCAACGGGCGCGCCGCGTGCCACTACTGCGGGCAGTGCGGCCGGGGCTGCGCGACGCACTCGAACTTTTCAAGCGTGTCGGTGATGCTGCCACCGGCGCTGGCCACCGGGCGTCTCACGATTGTCGCCAACGCCATGGCGCGCGAGGTCACCGTGGGCGCCGACGGACTGGCGACCGGCGTGTCCTACATCGACACCGGGACGATGACCGAGCACCAGGTGCGGGCCCGCGTGGTGGTGCTGTCGGCAAGCTGCTGTGAATCGGCGCGCCTGCTCCTCAATTCGAAGTCGGCGTCGTTTCCCGATGGACTCGCGAATTCGAGCGGGACAGTGGGACGGTATCTGACGGATTCGACCGGACTCAGTGTCCAGGGCTTCATCCCCGCGCTGCTCGATACGCCGCGGTACAACTCGGACGGCGTGGGCGGCATGCACCTGTATGTGCCGTGGTGGGGCGACAACAAGGCGCTCGGATTCCCGCGCGGCTATCACATCGAACTCGGCGGCGGTTTCGGCATGCCGGGCTACGGCTTCGGCGGGGGAGTCGAGAACTATCCGATGGGGCAGGGCGGCGGCTATGGCGCGAGCCTCAAGGAGGACTACCGCCGGCACTACGGTGCGTTCGTCAACTTCGCGGGCCGGGGCGAGCAGGTGGCGCGCGAGGACTGCTACTGCGAGATCGATCCGAATGTCGTCGACAAATGGGGCATCCCGGTGCTGCGCTTCCACCACACCTGGAGCGACCACGAACGACTGCAGGCGAAACACATGCAGGAAACCTTCCGCGGCATCATCGCGGAGATGGGGGGCACGCCGACCAGTGCGATGCCGGGCGTCGAGACCAACTACGGGCTGGCCGTCGGCGGCCTGATCATTCACGAAGCGGGTGCAACGCGCATGGGCAACGATCCGGCGACGTCCGTGCTCAACCGGAACTGCCAGGCGCACGACGTGAAGAACCTCTTCGTGGCCGATGGCGGGCCCTTCGTCTCGCAGGCCGACAAGAACCTGACGTGGACGATCATGGCGCTCGCCTGGCGCACGGCGGAGAACCTCGCGGAAATGCGACGACGAGGAGAGGTGTAGCCGATGGCGGAGATGAATCGACGCAGGATGCTGCACGTGCTGGGCACGGCGCCGGCCGCGGCCGTTGCGGCCTCGCTCGTACCGGCTGGCGCTGCGGCACAAACCAATCCGGGCGCACAGGCTCCGGCCGCCACCGGTCCCTACCAGCCGCGGTTCTTCAATGCCCACGAGTACGCCACGATTGTCGCGCTGGCCGACCTGATCATTCCAGAGGACGGTCGGTCGGGCAGTGCATCGGACGCAGGTGCGCCGGCGTTCATCGACTACATCGTCGCCGAACAGCCGGCACGCCAGACACCCATGCGCGGCGGGCTCGTCTGGCTCGATTCCGAATGCCGCCGACGCTTCGATCGGTCCTTCCTCGACGCGTCGGACACCGAGCGCCGTCAGGTTCTGGACGACATCGCCTGGCCGGCCAGGGCGCGGCCCGAGATGAGCCACGGCGTGCGCTTCTTTTCGACCATGCGTGATCTGGTGGCGACGGGGTTCTGGTCGAGCCGCATGGGCGTCGAGGACCTGGGCTACTCCGGCAACCGGCCGACCGTGTGGAACGGTCCGCCTCGCGAGGTGCTGGACAAGCTGGGGCTGTAGGGCGCCCTACAGCGACCACGCCTTTCCGACGTCGGTCAGCGGCATGCAGGCGATGTACTCGCCCGGGATGGGATCGTAGGCCAGCAGTGTCTCGCCAACCGTCTCCGAGGCGAAGTAGCCGACGAGCGCAAGTTGCTTGAACTGCCGATAGAAGACCGGCGGATCGACCGTCTCGGCGATCTGTCCACCCCAGACGTTCGGCGGAATCGGCGGCGATTGATTCTCGTAGTGCGTGAAGATCTGATCGCGCTCGGCGGGCGACAGTCCCACGAAGGACCGGTCGAACATCGACTCGCACGTGGCACTGAATTCGTCCAGCCCCTCGAGAAATGCCTGCCGCTCGTCGGCCGATGCGAAGCCGTCGAGCGCGGCGTCGATATACCGCTCGACCTGCAGGTCGGCGGCGCCTGGCGTCGTCGTCGCCGGCAGCAGGTGATCGGCCATCGCACGGACCGTCAGCGCCTGCTGGGCGCTGAACAGGCGTGGCGTCCATGCCGGAGCCAGGTCCACGTCGCACCCGCTCAACGCCGCGGCCGCTGCCGAACCGGTAACCGCGTAGCCGAGCACGAACGACGCACGCTGCAGGACCTCGCGTCTGGTGAGCGTCACAAATCCCCCTTGCCCATGGCGGACACGGCGAAGTCGCAGGCCCGCGCCGTCAGCGCCATGTAGGTGATCGACGGATTCACGCACGACGCCGACGTCATGCACGAGCCGTCGGTCACGAACAGGTTCGGCACGCCGTGCACCTGGTTGTGGGCGTTGAGCACCGATGTCTTCGGGTCGCGGCCCATGCGCGCCGTGCCCATCTCGTGCACGCCCTTGCCCATGCCGCCGATGTAGTCGAATGTGAGGATGTCCTTCACGCCGGCCGCCTCGAGCATCTCGGCCGCGTCGGTCATCATGTCCTTGCGCATCGCGAAATCGTTCTCGCCAAATCCGCAATCGAACGAGACGGTCGGCTGGCCCCACTGATCGAGCATGTCGCGATTGAGCGTCATGCGGTTACGATGGTCGGGCAGCACCTCGCCGAAGCCGTTGAGCATCATGCCCCACCCGCCGGGCTGGAACAGGCCGTCCTTGAACGCACCGCCGAACCCCGCGGCGTTGGCGCCGCCCTGCCAGTTGCCCCGGCCCGCACCGCCCTGATAGCCATAGCCGCGCAGATAGCCCGTCTCGCGCCGGCCCCCGAGGTTGCGGTATCGGGGAATGTAGATGCCCGTCGGGCGGCGGCCCTTGTAGTACTCGTCGGCGAAACCGTCGTAGCTGCCCATCGCGCCGACGAAGTAGTGATGGTCCATCATGTTGTGGCCCAGCTCACCACTGTCATTGCCGAGCCCGTCGGGGAAGCGGGCCGATGTCGAAGCGAGCAGCAGGGCCGTCGTGCCTACCGTTGAGGCATTGCAGAAGACGACTCTCGCGAAATACTCCGTCTCGTCGCGCGTGGCGGCGTCGATGACCCGCACGCCGGTGACCCGCTGGGTGTCGTCGTCGTAGACGAGAGCTGTGACGATGGCGTCGGGACGGAGCGTCAGGTTCCCCGTGGCCTCCGCGGCCGGAAGCGTGACGGCGTTGCTGCTGAAATAGGCGCCGAACGGGCAGCCGCGTCCGCAGCGATCCCGATACTGGCAGGTGCCTCGTCCGTTGAGCGGTTCGGTCAGGTGCGCGACACGCCCGATCGTCAGGTGGCGGCCGGGAAAGGCGGCCTCGATGCGCGTCCGGGCGTGCTGCTCGAGGCAGTTGAGTTCCATCGGCTTCAGGAACTGGCCGTCGGGCAGGTGGGCGAGGCCGAGTCGCTCTCCACTCACGCCGACGAAACGCTCGACGTAGTCGTACCAGGGCTCGAGGTCGGCGTAGCGGATTGGCCAGTCGACGCCCACGCCGTCGCGGGCATTGGCGGTGAAGTCCAGGTCGCTCCAGCGATAGCACTGCCGGCCCCACGTCAGCGAGCGGCCGCCGACCTGATAGCCGCGGATCCAGTCGAAGCGCTGGACCTCGGTGTAGGGATGCGCGACATCGTTGACGAAGAAGTGCGAGTTGGTGGCGTCGACGAAGCCGGTGCGCCGCTGGATGTGTTGTTCCCGGGCGTGTTGCGCCGTCTGCGCCCCGCGTCCGGGCATGTCCCATGGATCCATATGCATCGTCGGGTAGTCATCGACGTGCTTCACCATGCGCCCGCGCTCGAGCACGAGGGTCTTCAGGCCCTTCTCGCACAGTTCCTTGGCCGCCCAGCCACCGCTGATGCCCGAGCCAATCACGATGGCGTCGTAGGTGTTGGGGGTCTGGGTGGAGATATTGCTCATGGACAGGCCTCGGCTCGTTCCAGACGTGATCCAGCCGGGGTGGCGGCGCCACGCCGTGCCTGACGCAACGAAGAGGGACGAGGAATCGAAAGAACATACGGGTCGAGCGACCGGTCTGTCAAACGGAGGGCCGGATGCGGCCGCGGACGGTGGGGGCTTGACAATAGGTGTTTAAACACCTATTATGGGGTCATGACGTCGAGGTTGCAGGACGAACTGAAACAGACGCGTCCGTGGGCGTCCCTCGAGGAGGAGGCGTCGCTGGCTGTGGCAAGGACGGCTGCGGTGCTGGACCACGAGCTCGCCCAGGTCTTCAAGCCCCACGGCATCACGTCGACGCAGTACAACGTCCTGCGCATTCTCCGGGGCGCGGGCGCTGATGGGCTCTGTCGCAACGAGGTGGGCGAGCGGCTGGTGCGCCGGGTGCCGGACGTGACGCGGCTGCTCGACCGGATGGAGCAGCTCGGCCTGATTGACAGGCGCCGCGGTGGCGACGACCGGCGCTTCGTGACAACGCACATTACCGGCAAAGGCCTGGGATTGCTCGCGGCGCTCGACGACGAGGTTCAGCAGTTCCATCGGCAGCGGCTCGGCCACGTTGGCCAGGCCGGCCTGCGCACCCTTGTCGATCTGCTGGAGGAGGTTCGCTCCTCGGCATGAGCTCTTGAACGTCCCATGTATGTGTTTAAACAGCTAATTGGTCCACACGGACCGTTTTCCAGAAGGAGACAGAACATGACTGCACTTTCCGCTTCCGCCACCGACGTCCGAACGTTCCAGGTCGACAAGGGCCACTCCGAAGTCACCTTCCAGGTGCGGCATCTGCTCACCAGGGTCCGTGGACATTTCTCTGACTTCGACGGTGCCATCCAGTTCAATGCGGCCACGCCGGAAGCCTCGTCGGTCACGCTGACGATCCAGGCGGGCAGCATCAACACGAACCAGCCGGACCGCGACAAGCACCTGCGGTCCGGGGACTTCTTCGCCGTCGACGAGTTCCCGACATTGACGTTCGTGAGCACGGGGATCAAGCGCACGGCCGAGGGAGCCTACGAGGTGGCCGGGGACCTGACGATTCGCGGAGTGACCCGCCCGATCACCCTGCCGGTGACGTTCCTCGGCACGGCCAAGGACCCGTGGGGCGCCGAACGGCTGGCGTTCGAGACGGAAACGACAATCAACCGGAAGGACTTCGGTCTGAACTGGAACGCGGCGCTCGAGACGGGGGGATTTCTGGTGGGCGACGAGGTGCGAATCGCGGTGTCGGTTCAGGCCGTCGCGGCCTGACCGGTGCCGTCCGGCGGACGACACACTGGCGCGCGGGCGGCTCCGACAGGAACCGCCCGCGCGACATGCTGAACGCTACTCGTCCTGTGCCTCAGCCTGGGCGACAGGAGCGGCCGGGGTCGCCACCTTCTTGCGGCGGCCCTTGGTCGGCTTGTTCGGCGCCGGTTCGTCCGTCTTTCCAAGCGTCACCATGTCGGTGATGAAGACACGGCGGCCGTGATTGTCGAACTCGATGACCGTGTACCGCTCGTCTGACGACACAACGGTGCCGGCGCCGTAGTTCGCCTGGGAGACACGGTTGCCTTTGGTGAACAGCTTCAAGAAGACCTCCAGACGCATCCCCGCCCGCTACCGAACCGGGCGGAGACAGCCCACCGGCCGGTGCGGGACGAACCCGAGGGTCCGCCCCGCACCTTCCGATGACGACTCAAAGAGACGACTGTTACCAGCGCGGCTCGCGGCGTCGTCCGCCGAAGCCCCCGCCGCCGCCCGCGCCACGGCCACCGCCTGCGCCACGGCCGCCACCGCCGCCGCCAAAGCCACGGGGTTCCTGGGGACGGGCTTCATTGACCGTCAGACGACGGCCGTCGAGTTCCTTCTCGTGGAACCGGTCGATTGCGGCGCGCGCGCCCTCCTCGGTTTCCATTTCGACGAAGGCGAACCCCCGCGACTGGCCCGTGGCGCGGTCGCGCACCAGGCTCACCGACTGGACCGGACCGGCCTCGGCGAACAAGTCCTGAATGGCGCCTTCCTCAGTGGAAAACGCGAGATTACCGACATACAGCTTCAGATTCATTGACCCTCTTCTCGTCCGCAGTCACGGACAGAACCGCCACCCGTGTGGCGTTCCAGAGATTAGCCGGTGGACCATCCACCACAGACTGCTGCAAGGCAAGAGGGAAGCGAGATCGGCTCGATCGTCTCAGGTCGTTGTCAGCGGCAGGCTAGCTCAAGCCCCTCAAGCATAACCCGTCCGAACGCCATTGGCTACAGGGCCGCCGGATCGACTACCATGCCAGTGCCTGCCGGTCACAATAGGCGCGGTGGGGGCAATTTCTCGGAGGCCCCGTGCAGAAATCTCGTCCAACGCAGAACAAGCGTGCGCGCGAGCGTGCGCGTCAGGAAAAGCGCCAGCAGAAAGAGGCGCGTCGCATGGAAAACCGCGGCCGGCGCGTCGAGCCAGGCGTCGCACCCGGCGAAGATCCCGACATCGCCGGCATCGTCCCGGGACCACAGCCGTCGCCCTGGGGCGACGACGATGAGGTGGTCGACACGTCCGACGAGTCGGACGAGGCCGACAACTAGCCCGTTGATCGTCGTCGAACCGCTTCACTGCTGTTCCGCCGCCTGAGGTGCGACTATGAGTCTGCAGATCTTCCTGGTCAACCCGAGTCGTGTGACGTTCGGCGTGGGGGTGATCACGCCGCGCTGGCTCTACGTGCTCGCGGCGGCCACCGGGACCGAGTGGGGCGACCCGATCGTCATCGACGAGTCGCTCACGCGGTTCGACGTGACGCGCGTGAATCGCGGCGATGTCGTCGGGATCGGGATCCACACCGGCAACGCACGGCGTGGCTACGAGATCGGCAACGAGGCCCGGGCGCGCGGCGCGTGGGTCGTTTATGGCGGTATCCACAGCACCCTCTTCCCGGACGAAGTCCACGAGCGTGGCGCCGCACACGCGGTGGTCAAGGGCGATGGCGACCTGATCTGGCAACGCGTGGTCTCGGATTGCCTGGCTGGAACGCCCCAGCGGATCTATGACGGCGGCCGCATTGCCGGCGATGCGTTCATCCCGGCGCGGTGGGACCTGATGCCGCGCGACAGCTACATGTGGGCGTCGGTCCAGACCCTCCGCGGCTGCCCCAAGCACTGCTCGTTCTGTTCGGTCTGGCGCACCGACGGGCAGGCGCCGCGCAATCGTGAAGTGGAAAAGGTGGTTGGCGAGCTCGTGGATCTGCGCCGGCGCGGATTCCGTTTCATCGCGCTGGCCGATGACAACTTCTATCCGGTGCCGCTTGCGGATCTCGCGCAGGCCGACCGCCGCGCCGACAAGACACGCCTGCATGAACTGCAGGACCTGCGCGCCCAGCGGTTCGCGCTGATGAAGGCCATGGAGGCCCTCCCCGACGACATGGTGTTCTTCACGCAGATCACCATGGAAGCGGCCGAAGATCCCGAGTTCCTCGACGCCATGCGCCGCGCGCACATCCGCGGCGCACTGGTGGGTGTCGAGGCAGTGACGCCCGAGGGTCTGAAGGACATCTACAAGGGCTTCAACCTGGCCGGTGAGGAACTGGTTGAGCGCCTGCGGCAGTTCCGCGCCCACGGCATCTACATCCTGGGTTCGTTCATCTTCGGCCTGCCGAGCGATCGTGCTGCCACGTTCGACGCGACGTTGTCGCTGGCCGAGCGGGCGCACATCTCGTTCGCGCAGTTCGTGCTGCTGCAGCCGTTCCCCGGAACGGTGGACTTCGAGAAGTGGTCGAAGGAGCAGGCCGAGGTCGGTACGTCGATCAACGGCGTGCCCATTACCCAGCACTGGCTGATGGACGAGTCGAGTCGCCCGAAGATCTACATGGAGCACCCGACGATGACCGCCGACGAGATTCGATCGCGCACGCAGCGCGTGTGGGACGAGTTCTACAGTTGGGGACGCATCTGGGAGCGCTCGAACATGCTGCAGAGCTACAAGTCGCGGGTGGCGTTCCTGCTCATCTCCAAGCTCTATCGCCAGATGTATGCGAACACCGGGATTGCCACCGACAGCGCCCGCGTGCAGGCCTCTGCGCGGCGGGCGCAGATGATCGGGCGGGTCGCGCGACGCTTCTTCGTTGCGGCCCCCATGCCGGATCTGCGGGTGCCGGGCAACCTGAACTGAGGTCAGGGGGCGGGACTGCCGGTCCCGCTCCGCGCCCACTGCCGCGACGCGCCGCGGAAGACCGCCCGCAACGCTCCCACAACCCAGCGAATCAGCAGCAGCGCCAGCGCCAGCAGCGCCAGGACGATGGCGGCGGCGATGTAGGGATGCTCGACCGCAAACCACGTCAGGCCAACGGCCGCGATGTCATCGATGACGCTCAGGCCGACGTTCGAGAACGGCTCGGGTGAGGCCGATGCCGTGCCGCGAAGCGCAAGTTTCGCGCTGTGCGCGGTCAGCGTGACCGCACCGCCGGCGGTCGCCGCGGCCAGCTGCAGGCCGGGGCCGAGCGAGTCGGTGGCAACGAACGCGAGCAGCGCACCGGCCGGCACCCGGACGAACGTCATCAGCGCGTTCCATATCAGGTCGAAGGCCGGTATCTTGTCGGCCAGCAGTTCCACGACGCAGAGGGCCGCGCTGATGGCGATGACCCACCATTCACCGATCACGGCGATGGGTCCCGGCAGGGTGAGCACGTCCGCCTGGGCAAGCAGCCCCAAGGTCAGGAGGACGGCGGAGAGGTTGAGCCCGGCCGCGAAACTGATGGCGATTGCCAGCGCCAGCAACTGGTTCAGGCCGGGTGGCTCCATTCCGGCATTCTATCCGCGCGCGGCGGCCCGCCGACGCAAAATTCCGGGCTAAGCTGGCGCTGAGGTGTGCGTATGAGACGAGTGACGATCGCGATGGTGTTCGTGGCGGCGGCAGCTGTCCTGTCGTCCGCGCTGATGGCCGACCAGCAGACTCCGGCCACCGGTCTTCCAGGGATGCAGTCGCTCGCGCGCATGGTCGTCATCAATGAGCGCGAGCAGGCCATACCTGTCGTGCTGCAGCCGGGTGGAGACGTCCAGCCTGTCGCGATTGTCGGCACGCCAGCCGTCACGATGACGGGCGACGCCATCGTCTGGTCGCGCACGTCGAGGCAGGGCTGGGAATACCAGGCGATCGCGATCGGGCCGGACGATCCGGCCGCCGCGCTGAATGCCGCCGGCGTCGATGGGTGGGAAGCCGTCGGCGTCGTGGGCCAGGGAGCGGCGGCGCGCGTGCTGCTGAAGCGGCCGCGGTGAACCCGCGGCCGCGACACCGTCATTCGCTACCAGCGCGGCTCGCGGCGTCCGTTGCCGCCGCCGCGTCCGCCACCACCGCCGTTGCCGTAGCCTCCGCCGCGACCACCGCCACCGCCACCGAACCCGCCGCCTCCGAACCCGCGTCCGCCACCGCTCGGCGGGCGGGCCTCGTTGACCGCGAGTCGGCGTCCGTCGAGTTCGGTGTCGTGAAACTTTTCGATGGCCGCGGCCGCGGCTTCTTCGGTCGCCATCTCGACGAATCCGAAACCGCGGGATCGCCCCGTGGCCTGATCGCGCATGACGCGAACCGACTCGACCGGCCCGGCCTGGACGAACAGTTCCTGCAGAGTGCTTTCCTCGGTCGAGAACGGCAAATTGCCGACGAACAACTTGCGATTCATGCGCCCTCTTTTCGCCCGCGATGGCAGGCCTGCCGCGTGAAGCGGCGAGTGAAACCACGCCCGTGGACCATCCACGAACTGCTGCGGGAACGGGCGGGGGCACGAGCGATGACGATCGGCTCCTGACGATACCAGCGGCGGCAGGGTGGTTGAGGGCCAGCATAGCGAACCCCCGGACGCGGCGCAAACCAGCCGCCGCGTCGACGCAACCTCGGTGGTCCGGTGCGAAGACGGGCACACTTGGGGCCGGCTGGGACAGAATGGCGGGGATGGATCAGCGGGTTGCGGTCATCGGGCGCGGGCGGGTTGGCGGGGCGTTCGCTCGGCGTCTGGCCGACGGCGGCATGCTGGCCGACGAGATCGGTGACGCTGATGTCGTGCTGCTGTGCGTGCCGGACGCGGCCATTGCCGACGTCGCACGATCGATCGCCCCGGGGCCGTGGGTGGCACACGTGAGCGGCGCCACACCGCTCGCGCGTCTCGATCCGCATCACCGGCGGTTCAGTCTCCACCCGCTGCAGACGTTTACGCGCGCCCGCGGGCCCGAACAGATCGATGGTGCGTGGGGGGCTGTCACTGCTGCCGACGAGGACGCGCGCAATCGGGCCTACGAACTGGCTGCCGCACTCGGACTGCGCGCGTTCGACCTGGCCGACGACCGACGGGTTACATACCATGCGGGCGCGGTGATGGCGTCGAACTTCCTGGTCACACTCTATCGGTCGTCCGCCCGCGCGCTGGCGACCGCCGGTGTTCCGCCCGAAGCGCTCATACCGCTCATGACCCGCACGATCGAGAACGGCTTCGACCTGACCGGGCCCATCGCCCGCGGCGACTGGGCGACCGTCGACGCGCATCTCGGCGCCCTCGCGCGCGAGTTGCCGGACCTCGAGCCGGTCTATCGCGCCCTCGCGGAGGCGACCCGTCCGTGATCTGGGCGCGCACCGTATCCGCACTCCGTGAGGCCATTCGCGCCGGCCGGTCGAAGGGGCCCGTGGGATTCGTGCCCACGATGGGCGCACTGCACCGCGGTCACACCACGCTGTTCGACGTCGCGCGCCGCGAGTCGGGGCTGCTCGTGGCCAGCGTCTTCGTCAACCCCACGCAGTTCAACGACGCGGCCGATCTGGCTGCCTATCCCCGGGTCGAGGATCGCGATGGTGAACTGGCGGACGCTGCCGGCGTCGACGTCCTCTTCGTGCCTGGCGTCGAGGAGGTCTACCGGCCGGGGCACGCCTCGTCGGTGATGGTTGGCGGCGCGGCGGTGGGCTACGAAGGCGCGCATCGCCCCGATCACTTCAATGGCGTGGCGACCGTGTGCCTGACGCTGTTCGCGATGGTGCAACCGGACCGCGTGTACTTCGGCCAGAAGGACGCTCAGCAGGTGGCCGTCATTCGCCAGATCGTCGCGGATTTCAGTCTGCCGCTCGAGATCCGGGTCGTCCCCACCGTGCGCGATGCCGACGGCGTTGCCCTGTCGTCGCGCAACATCCGCCTGTCGGCGGACGACCGGCTGCGGGCCGCAGCCATTCCCCGGTCGCTGCGGCGTGGCTTCGAGGCCTATCAGGCTGGAGCCGATGCGGTGGCGGCCGCGAGGGCGGAGTTGCGCGATCTCGAGGTGGACTATGTGGACGTCGCGCAGTTTCATGGCGAGCCGACGCTCGTGGTAGCCGCGCGCATCGGAGGCACGCGGCTGATCGATAATGTTCCTCTGCGGAATCCGGCGGCCGCCGGGCTCGGGCTGTAGGGGATTCCGCCGGACGGAAAGACGATGACTCCAGACGCGAACGCACCGCAGGCCCCGGCAGTCACACTGCCGGAACTGGCGCGACGACGGTCGGCAGGCGAGCGCATCGCCATGGTGACGGCCTACGACGCACCGAGCGCCCGGCTTGCCGATCGCGCCGGGATTGACGTCATTCTTGTCGGTGATTCGGCCGGGACGACGGTCCTCGGCGGCACGTCGACGGTGCCGGTCACCGTTGACGACATGCTCGTGTTCACCCGCGGCGTCCGGCGCGCAACGCAGCGCGCACTCGTCGTGGCCGACATGCCGTTCGGCTCGTTCCAGGTGTCGGATACGTCCGCCGTCAGGTCCGCCATTCGTCTTTTCAAGGACGGCGGCGCCGACGCGGTCAAACTCGAAGGCGCCGGGCCCACGCTGTCGCGCGTCCGCGCGATCGTCGATGCGGGTATTCCCGTGATGGGGCACATCGGCCTGACGCCGCAGTCGGCAACGCTGCTCGGCGGGTACAAGGCGCAGGGGCGAACGGCCGCGGCGGCACGGCGCCTGGTGGAGGATGCCGTCGCGCTCGAGCGCGCCGGATGCTTTGCGATTGTCGTCGAGGCTGTGCCGCCCGTCGTGGCCGACCATGTCACCGCGGCGGTCACGATCCCCACTATCGGGATTGGCGCCGGCGCCGGATGCACCGGGCAGGTGCTCGTGTGGCACGACCTGCTCGGGCTCGGCGAGGGGCGACCGCCGAAGTTCGTGAAGACGTACGCGAACCTGTCGGCCGACATTCTCAAGGCGCTGGAGACCTACGTCGCGGAGGTCAGGAGCGGCCTGTTTCCAGACGACCGTCACACCTACGGCATGCCCGACGATGAGCTCGACCGGCTCGAGGACGGCATCGCCTCCACGCGGAGATAGCGGGAGCGCCGCGCGATGCGCACTGTGCAATCGTTCGTGGGTGCCGGCCTGACTGCGGCGCTGCTGGCCGCGGGCCCGAGCGGGATGTCGGCACAGAACACCCGTACGGACCCGCGCGTGGATGTGCCCGAGGTGATTCACCAGCCGTCGAACTTCAACGGCCTCTGGGACTACAACGCCGAGCACAGCATCAACATTGCCACCGGCCGCCCCGAACAGAATCCGCGTGGTGCGCCGCCACCCCGGTCCACCGTTGCTCCGCGCATCGCCGCCGATCCGGCCGCCGAGGCCCAGCTGAACACACCCTTCTCGCCGACCGTCCAGGCCATGCGCGAGGCACGCGACATGGCCCGCGACCTCCTCGAGGTGCCCGAGCGGCTCGAGTTCGTGGTGAGTGACGAGTCCGTGACCGTGACCGACGATCTCGATCGGTCGCATACCTACCCGACCGATGGTCGCCGCGAGCGGTATCGTCTCGGCGCGTCGGAGTTCTCGGCC
The DNA here is from genome assembly GCA_044507065.1 of Acidobacteriota bacterium. Lineage (GTDB taxonomy): Bacteria > Acidobacteriota > Vicinamibacteria > Vicinamibacterales > SCN-69-37 > SCN-69-37. The sequence continues at coordinate 6,244 of JBIQJY010000029.1, read as the reverse complement.
CGGGTGCGATGGGACGGCGATCGACTGCGACGCGACATCGAGGGATCCTTCGGGTATCGAATGTCGGAGATCTACTTCCTCAGTCCAGATGCGAGCCGCATGTTCGTGATTGTCCGTGTGGGCGACCCCGGGCGCGGGCGGCGCGCACCCGGCTTCGATCGTGTCTACGATCGCGTCATCGAAACCCCGTAGGCCGTCATTCCTGGAGCCCAATCGTGATGTTCAGTCGCCCGTTGGTCATCGTGCTGTGCCTGGGTGTCGCCGTGCTGCAGGCTACCCGCGGCAACTGGTTCGAGGTGGCGGGACTGCTGGGGCTCGGGGGTGGGCTCACCGTGCTGCGGCTGGCCTCGACCCGGCCCGCGCTGCGCTGGGTTGCCTGGGCCTGTTTCGCCATCACGGCAGCCGCAATGGTCTACGTCTATCAGCGCGATTACCGGTAAGCTAGGGCTCATGGCTGTTTACGCACAGTTCGAGACCACACTCGGCAATTTCACGATCGAGCTCTTCGAGACCCAGGCGCCGAAAACCGTCGCCAACTTCGTCGGCCTTGCCGAAGGGACGAAGGAATGGAGCGACCCGAAGACGGGTGAGAAGCACACGAAGCCGTTTTACGACGGCATCATCTTTCACCGCGTCATCGACGGATTCATGATTCAGGGTGGTGACCCGCTCGGGCAGGGATATGGCGGGCCCGGCTACCAGTTCGAGGACGAGTTTCACGCCGATCTGCGGCACGATCGCGCGGGCATCCTGTCGATGGCCAACGCCGGTCCGCACACCAATGGCAGCCAGTTCTTCATCACGCTGGGACCGACGCCGCACCTCGATCGGCGCCACACCGTCTTTGGCGCCGTGACCGAAGGGCTCGACGTCGTCGAGAAGATCGGGCACGTACCGACGGGTCCGAACGATCGGCCGAAGACGCCTGTCGTCATGAACGCCGTGCGGATCGTCAGGACCTAGGCGCGCCGGAAACGAGTGCGGGGTTGGCGGCCGCAGCGGGTGCTGCCGTCGCCAACCTCGCGGAGCGCCTGCTGATCGCTGCGGCTACTTGCGTTCGCGGAAGTTGGCGGGGACGGCCACGTCCGCGTCGGCCACTGTGGTGTCGACCGAGAGGATCTCGTGCGTGGTGCGCAGCACCATCGACCGCGGTTCGGGTGCGCCACGGTTGCCCATGATGCGTCGCCCGAGCATGCCGCCGATCCCGCCACCGCCCGACGACTGGCTCGACTGCTCGGCCTGCTTCAGTTGTTCGGCGCTCTTGACGGCCTCGAACAACACAGTGGTCGACAGCGCGGTGCCGTCGAGCTTGCCCCGCTCGGCTTCCATCCGGGACGCCATCGTCGCGAACGACGGGTAGAGCGCCATCATGCCGGCCATCTGCTGCATGTCGGCGACGAAGGCCTCGCCGTAGACGGCCTGGACGTACTTCAGCTCGAAGGCGCCCAGTTCGTCGAGGGCGGCAATCCGCGGCGCGAGCCACATCGTGCTGGTCATCACGAAGCCGCCGCCCTGTTCGAGCGTCTGGCCCTTGGCGCGGCCCGTCATGGTCAGCACGACCTCGCGGGTATCGTGGCCGGCTATTGACCGCCGCTGGCCGGTTTCGGCGACGTCGATGTCGAACTCGAGTTCACGTCCGGCCTCTTCGAGCGCGGCCTTGTCCTCGGCTTTCGCCTCTTCGGCCTGCTTGGCCGCCTCGGCCTTCGCCTTCTCGAACTCCGCGCGAATGTCGGCAAATGTCCGCACGCGATACTCGCGGCGGCGCGTGTCGAGCGTGTAGACGCGCTCTTCGGCGAGATCGACGATCTGGCCCGTGTTGTCGCCCATCGTGGCCTTGCGCGTGCCCTTCACGGCGACGGTCGATTCCACGCCTTCCCGGGCCGCGCGGCCGCCAAAGACGCGGACGACGCCGCCCAGGAAACCGCCGAGTTCGAATGTGGTCTTTTCCCGCGTCTTGACGTCGGCCTGGACGACCGGAGACGCGAGGATGGCCGCCAGGCCAACCGCGCATATGCTGATGGTCTTCTTCATGATGTCCTTCCTCCGCGCGCCTCCGTCGGACGGTGCCGGGCGACGGGGCGGGCTTGCTCTCTGATGACTATCGTGTTGGCACCGGCTAGGACGTGACAGCCTGCCTGTATGTCCGCTCTACGTACTCGTCAATCAGGACCTGGAATGCCGCCGCCAGTTCGTCATAGGTGCCCCGGAGCGTCGTGACGTGCTGGCCGTCGATGAAGACCGGGCAGTTCGGCGACTCTCCGGTGCCGGGCAGCGAGATGCCGATGTTTGCCGCCTTCGATTCTCCCGGCCCGTTGACCACGCACCCCATCACGGCGACGGTCATGGCTTCCACGCCCGGCCGCGTGCTCTTCCAGATCGGCATCATGGTGCGCACATAGTCCTGCACACGCTCGGCCAGCGATTGGAAGGTTGTCGACGTGGTCCGCCCGCATCCCGGGCAGGCCGTGATCGAGGGCGCGAACGACCGCAGCGACAGTGCCTGCAGGATCTCGCAGGCGGCATAGACCTCTTCGCGTCGATCCCCGCCCGGGCGGGGCGTCAGCGAGACGCGGATGGTGTCGCCGATGCCTTCATTGAGGAGAATCGACAAGGCGGAGGCCGACCACACCAGGCCCTTTGTCCCCATGCCCGCCTCGGTGAGGCCCAGGTGCAGGGGTTGCGATGTCTTCCTGGCGAGGTCCCGATAGACGGTGATGAGGTCGCGCGGCCGCGAGAGCTTGCAGGAGATGATGATCTGGTTTCGGGTCAGGCCGGCTTCGAGCGCGAGCTCCGTGGACTGCAGCGCCGAGACGACCATGCAGTCGTTGATGATCTGTTCGGAGCTCAGGCCAAGCTGCCGGTCCGTATTCTCCTGCATGCGCGCCACGACGAGTTCCTGGTTGAGCGAACCGCCATTGACGCCGATGCGGACCGGCTTCTGGTGCTCGACGGCGACCTGACAGATGGTGGTGAACTGCTCGTCGCGCCGCCGGCCCGTGCCGACATTGCCCGGATTGATGCGGTACTTGTCGAGCGCCCGTGCTGCGTCGGGGAAACGGGTCAGCAGCAGGTGTCCGTTGTAGTGGAAGTCGCCGATGAGCGGTGCGGCGCAGCCGGCGTCGAGCATGCGCTGCTTGATCTCGGGCACCGCGGCGGCGGCCTCCGGCGTATTGACCGTGATGCGAACGAGTTCCGAGCCGGCTTCCGCGAGCTCGACACACTGGCGCGCCGTGGCAGCCGCATCGGCCGTGTCCGTCATGGTCATGCTCTGAACCACGATCGGTGCGCCCCCGCCGACCTGGACGTGACCCACGGTGACCGGCACCGTTCGATGGAGGCGAAGCGGCTGGGACATCCTGATCATGATGCCATGAAGCGGCGCGTATTGTGCCCGAGGCCGGAAACCACGGGGCGGCTGGCGCGCCTGGTGCGCGGATACAATGTGACGCTGACCGCCATGTCGGCGGGCCGGTGCTGGACGGAGTTGCTGCCATGCGGACACTCAGGCTGCTCGTTTTCGTCGTTGGACTGATCGCCGCTGTGATCCCGGCGTGGGCCCAGGCCCCGGTCTCCTCGGCCGACATCAGCCGCCTCGAGACGATGGCTGCCGACATCGCGCGAAGCGTCGAGGTCCTGCGCGAGAGCGACCCGACGCTCGCGGGCGATGTCTCGGCGCGGCTCGCAGACCTCAACGATGAAGTGACGTATCTTCGCGTGAAGCTGCGGCGCGAGGGCAGCGTCACCCGCGACGAGTACGGGTCGCTTCGTGATCGGCTCGACACGCTGCAGGTGCGCGTCGACGCCGACGGGGCGCGGCCGGGGACGCCCGCCGACGAGACGACCGCGCCGCCGTCGATCGTGACCATCCCTGTCGGGACCGAGTTCGACGTGCGACTCCAGACGGCCCTTCATTCAGGGACCGCCCGCGTCGAGCAGCGCTTCGAAGCCACGACGCTGCTCGACTACACCGTCGACGGCGACGTCATCGTGCCGGCGGGATCCGTGGTGCGCGGGTTCGTCAGTTCGGTACGCCCGGCCGGGCGGATCGATCGCCGCGGCAGCCTGACGCTGTCGTTCGACGAACTGCGTCTTGGCAACCGGTCCTACCGTCTGCGCGCCGTCGTCACGCAGGCGATGGACGCGAAAGTGAACGAGGATGTCGCGCGCATCGGCGCCGGGGCGGCCGTCGGGGCGATCCTGGGCGGAATTTTCGGGGGCGGGCGCGGGGCCCTGCTGGGTGTGTTGATTGGTGGCGGCGGCACCATTGCGGCCGTCGACGGCACTGACGTGGACCTGCCCGCGGGGACGGTCCTGCGCGTGCGCCTCGATCAGCCCGTGGACCTCGCGCGACCGTCGTCCGGGGGGCAGCCTCGCGGCTAGCCGCCGGACGATTCGACGAGCGCGTCGCTGTCGTCCAGGTCCGCGCTGCCGGCCCGGCGGCGTCGTTTCAGGAACAACCCTTTCCTCGAGAGACCGAGCAGTCGTGCGGCGTCGGTCACGCGTCCGCCGGTCGCCTGCAGGGCGTGATCGATGAAGCGGGATTCCAGGTCGCGGACGGCCTGCGCGAGTGTCTGGTCGAGCCGCACGTGGATGCCTGGCGCGGCGGGAGCGGCCGGCTCGGCCGATGGACGCGAGTGCCACAGGCGCGCGATGTCTGGTGAGAGATGCCGGGCGCCGAGCACGTCACCGTCGTTGGCAAGCGCGACGGCGCGCCGCACCTCGTTCGACAGTTCGCGGATATTGCCCGGCCAGTCGTAGAGCAGCAGGGCGGCCACGTAGTCGTTGGCCAGCGTCACGCCCTGCCGCCCGCATTCCTTCGAGGATTTCGCGAGGAAGAAGGACGCGAGGGCCGGAATCTCGTCCTTGCGCTCGCGCAGCGGCGGCAGCACCAGTACTGTGACACCAAGCCGATAGAGCAGGTCGCGCCGGAAAAGGCCACGGCCCACCAGGTCGTCCATGTTCGCGTTGGTCGCGGCCACGATGCGGACGGCCGCGCGCTGGGGGCGCAGTTCCCCCAGCGGCTGGATCTCGCCGTTCTCGAGGAAGCGCAGCAGCTTGGGTTGCGCGGACAGATCGAGATCACCGACCTCGTCGAGAAACAGGGTGCCGCGCTCGGCGGCGCGAATCAGTCCCGGAAACGACTCGTGGGCGCCGGTGAAGGCACCGCGGCGGTGGCCGAACAACTGGCTCTCGACAAGGTCGCGCGGCACGGTGGCGCAGTTGAACGGGATGAACGGGCCGCGGCGATGCCGGCTGCGCTCGTGGATCAGGCGGGCAAAGATCTCCTTCCCGGTCCCGGTTTCGCCGCTGATGAGGACGGGCAGGTCCGTGCTCGCGAGACGGGTGGCGATCTTGAGGAGTTCCACCATGCGCGGCGAGCGGAAGACGGCGTCCTCGTCGTTGGCGATGACGGCCTGCGGCCACAGGTTCTGGTCGTCGCCCTCGTGTTCGGTGTCGACCGCGCGGCTGACACCGGTTTGCACCACATCGGCCAGGCTCTTGAGCAGCGAGACCTCTTCGATGGTTTCCACACGGTGGATGTGGATGTCGATTTGTCGATCGGATCCCCGGAGCCGGATCCGGAAGCCGCCGGTGGTGCTGGGTTCCCAGGATGCGGAAGGCTGCGGCTGGAACTCGCAGTTGCCCTTGCTGTCGACCTCGACGCGGGACCGCATGGTCGTGCTCTGGAGGAGCGACGCGATGCGGTGGGCCATGAGATCGATGGAGTGGCCGGCGCCGAGGATGGTGCCGACATCGCCAAGGAGCAGGGCCGCATCGGTGACGTCGAGCGCCCGCGGTGTCGCTACAGCGGTGCGGGATGTGCGGCTGGTGTCGTCGCGCAGGGCCGTGATCCAGTGCTCGTGGTAGCGGTGCCCGATGGCACGACAGGCCGCGACGGCACGATCGAATTGCACGGCGGCGTCGCTGGTGTCGCCACGAAGGTGCGCGCAGAGGGCCTTCGAGGCCTCGAGCGCGATGAGCGGATCGACGGCACTGCGCGGGCAGCATCGGATGGCCACGGCAAGGACCTGCTGGGCCTCGGCGTGCCGGCCCATGCGTGCGAGCGCCCGCGCCTTCGCGCAGAGCAGGGAGGCGCGCACGGCCTTGTACTGCCGTCGCGCCAGTTCGGCATCCACGTCGTCGACGATCTGCACGACCTGTTGCCAGTCGCCGAGGTGCTCGTGGTAGCTGCACCGTGTGCCCTGATGGGCCATGTCGTACCAGGAGCGGGCTGGCAGGTGGT
>JBIQJY010000028.1:0-41695 GCA_044507065.1 Acidobacteriota bacterium | reverse complement strand
GAGCCCCAGCACTCAACCACCCACGGCCACTCGCGGCTCCGTTCCACGCGCTCGGCCTCGGGGTGTCGCACGGGCCCCGCCGAGGTGCGAACGCCGAACGTTCGACGGCGCTCCGCTATCGTGTCATCCCGTAGATGAACTGGTTCACACCGACCTTGTAGGCTTCGTTCGTCTCGCCCACCACGTAGCGTCCGGTTTCCGAAAACTCCCAGAACTCCGACAGGTCGTTCTGATAATTGGCCACGACCATCATTCGCCCGGCCACGTCGTTGTCCTCGAACAGCCCACGGAAGATCGGCCGATCGCCGAGCTGGGGATATGCCGGCACGATGTCGAGCGTCTGGATGTCGAAGAACGAGTGGAAGATCGGGTGGTCCACGTCGAGATCCCGCCACACCAGGCCCGGAAACACCCGGCTCATCTGGAACTCGAACTGGTCCCAGCCCCAGTACGGGAAGTCGTCGACAATGAGAAAGCCGCCCTTGAGCAGGTAGTCGCGCAGCATGGCGACCTGCTCGTCAGTCATCTGCCAGTGCCCGGGCTCGACCAGGTAGAGCACGGGAAACTTGAACATCTCCGGATCGTCGAAGGCGAGGACGTTGGTCCCGTCGAGATTCGCCGGCACGTTGCTCACCGCCGTGAGAATCTTCAGGAAGTTCGACTCGCCGAGCGGATAGTCGTGCGCCCACGCCGGTTCGCGGCGGCCGAAACCCATGCTCGTGCCGTACGACATCCGGACGAACACGAAGCGCCCGTCGTAGGGCTGGTTACCGTCGAACCCGTACATCGGGGCAAATCGACGGCCGAAGCCGCCCTGCTGCGCCAGCGCCGTCGTCCCGACGATCGTGCCGACGGCCACGACGATGACGACGATGCGGGCGCGGCGCGTCATGCCAGCCCCCACTTCCGGCGCGTGAGCCATTCGGCGGCCATCAGCCCGAGCACGGCGAGCAGGATCACGGGCATGTCCCACAGGTCGCGCTCCTCGACGAGCGTCACGCCGCGACCGCTGTAGCTGATGGCTTCGGCAAGCGTCGTCGTGTCGGCCGCGCGGAAGAACCGGCCGCCCGTCTCTTCGGCAAGCCGGCGCAGCAGCGGGGCGCGCATGGCGGCGTCGAAATACTCGGCGTCGCTCGGACCCGCGCGCAACGCCGTGACGGCGCGGTCGATGGCCTCGCCCGAACGCCGCGTCCCATCCACGGCAATCCGGTAGGTACCATCCTCGGTTGGCGTGAACCGCGCCCGGTACTCGCCGTCCTGCTCGACCGTCCATTCCATCGGCACGTCCTCGACGCGGCCCGAGGGGTGCGTGACATGCGCAAGCACACGGCCGTCATTGACACCCCGGTACTCGGCGTCGAATATCTCGGCCGTCAACGTCACCGGTTCGCCGCGCTGGACCTGATCGGGCGTCGCGGCGACCGACACCTGTTCCGGCACACCGTCGACCAGCCAGCGCGTGAGCCGCTGCCAGAAGAACTGGTGCGTCGTGTCTTCCACCGCCATCGACGCGTGCATCCGCCAGAGCCAGGTGTCCTGGACGGGCAGCGCCAGCGTCTTGCCGCGGCCGTACCGCTGGTACGCCAGCACGACCTGATCCCGGTTGCCGCGGCCGGGAGCCGACAGCAACAGGCTCGCGCCGGGCTTGAGCGCGGTGGCCGGCGCCGCGTTGACGGCAAACACCGTGGGCAGTTCGTCCCAGCGGGCCGCGGCGGCCTCAGCCGTGTCCGCAATCTGCACGGCCGGATGCGACTGCCCCAGCAACGTCGGCCTCACGCTCAGCTCGACGGGCGGCATGATGGGCTCGCTCGCCGAGGCGTCGAGCGAAATTGGCAACGCATTCGACAGCGGCGTGCCGGCCCAGCCGCCCTCCGACAGCGACCGCGCGCCGCCGAGCACGAGCAGGCCGCCGCCGCGCACGCCAACGAATTCCTCGATCATTCGCTGCTGTTCCGGCGTGAACGCCGCCGCTTCGAAGCTGCCGAGAATCAGGCCGCGATACCGGAACAGTTCTTCGCGCGTCGTCGGGAACCCGAACTGCAGTTCGTCGGGGCTCGCGACGCCCCCACGCCAGAACTTGTCCGGCGCATTGGCCGTGGCCATGGCGGTCCGCAACAGAAAGACGACCTGCAGGTGATCGTCCTTGTCGGTCGCCTGTTTGATGAACTTCGCCTCCGGCCGGGGCTCGCCCTCCGCCAGCAGGATGCGCTCGCTGCGGTCGCGCACGTCGATGAGCATGTCGCGCCGGTTGTTACGCGCGACCTCCTCGCCTTCCTGCTCGGGAATGCTGAAGCTGAACGTGTGCAGGCCCGCCGCGCCGGCCTTGAAGCGCACCTTGACGGTCTGCGATTCGCCATCGGGCGGCAGCGTGATCTGCTGTGTGCCCACGGTGCGGCCGTCTTCCTCTACAACGAGGGGAACGGTCGCGCCGCGATACCCCGTCTGCGTCACCACGACGTCGACGATGAGCGAAGTGCCTTCGAGCACACGTCGCGGAGTCTCGACGCGCGTCACCTGCACGTCGCGCGACAGGCGCTCGCTGCCGACGCCCACCGTGAACACGGGCACGCCCTGCGCGCGGAGCGCCGCAATGGGCTGATCGAGCGTGGTCTCGGCGTTATCGGCGCCGTCGCTGATGACGACGAGGCCGGCAACCGGCAGCCCGCTCAGTTCTTCCCGCGCGCGATCGAGCGCGTCGCCCAGCCGTGTCCCCGTGCCCTGGAACGTGAGGCCGTCGCTCGACAGCAGGCGCTCGGTATCCGATGAGAAGCGGAAGACGCGCGGCACGAAGCGCTCGCCGAGCGCCGCCACCAGCGGTGCGTCGGCCGTGCCCGCCTGGCGACGCACGTAGTCGCCACGCGCCGCACCGGCCTCATCCACGACCTGCATGCTGCGCGAATCGTCGACGAGGACACCGACATAGTTCTGCTGCGAAACGGCCACGCGCAGGAGCAACATGGGCCGCAGCACGGCGAACACGAGAATGAGGAGGAGCGCGATGCGCGTGGCAAGCAGCAGCACGCGCGGACGTCCCGCGAGCGCGCGTACCTGCCAGTACGTCCAGGCCACGTACAGCCCCGCCGCGGCCGCCAGAACGGCAACGAGCCACATCGAACGGGTGGCGCCGAGCACGAACTGCCCCTGCTCGAAGACGAGCGGCTCGTACTTGAAGAGAAACCTGAACGCCGATTCGAACACGGGAACGCCGATTCTATCCCACGGATCCCGGAGCCGCCCCGGAACTGCCGGATGAAAACGGGTGAATAAAGTGTGACAGGCGCGCCCTCGGCGCGCCTGCCATGCCTGCTCCTACGATAGCGCTCGAGGCAATGCTTACGACGGCCGGCCGTCCCCGGGTTCGGCCGAGCCGTCAGCGGCGAGCGCCCGCCGCGCGAACGCCAGTACGGCGTCACCCGGCGCCGCCAATCCGCCCTGTGCCAGGTCGGCGCGCCCGCCGCCGCGACCGCCGATCGCCGATGCGGCGGCCTTCATGAAGGCCGCCGCATCGAACGCGACGTCGGCCGACCGCGCCACCACGACGGGACACGGCTCACCACTGCCCACCAGTACGACCACCAGGCCGGCTTCGGCCGTCAGCGCCTGCGCCAGTTGCTTCAGTTCGCCGGCATCCCCGCCGGCCTCCGCCTTTAGGACGACGCGACGCCCCCCGATGGTCTCCGCCGCGGCCCGCCAGGCGGGCACACGCAGCGCGACCAGTTCGTCGCGCTGCTCGCGCAGGCGACGATCCGCATCACGCCCGGCCTGCTGCAGTCGTCCCACGTGCGCAGCGATATCGCCCGGACCGACACCGAGCAGGCGCGCGGTTGCCATCGTCGTATCCCGCAGGCGCTGCGCTGCAGCCAGCGCGCGCCCTCCACAGACGAACGTGAGGCGGGTGCCGCCCCGCACGCGCTCCCAGGCCAGCGCGATCACCACCCCGATTTCTCCCGTCCGGGACACGTGGGTGCCACCGCAGGCCGAGACGTCGAAGTCGGCCACCTCGACGATGCGCAGGGCGCCGGTGCGGCTCGACGGCCGACGCAACCGCAACGCGGGCACTTCGTCGGCGGCAACGACACGGACGCTGACCGATCGGTCCTCGCGGATGATGCGGTTCGCCTCGCGTTCTGCGGCGACAATCTCCTCGACGGTGAGCTCGCGCGCCAGATCGATGGTGCAGGCGTCCGCGCCCATGTGAAAGCCGACCGTCGCCACGCCGCAGGCAGCCTCGATGGCCGCCGACAGGACATGCTGCCCGGTGTGCTGTTCCATGTGGTCGCGGCGCCGATCCCAATCGATCGTGGCCTGCACGCGCGTTCCCGCCGGGATGGACCCCGTCACCACATGGACGATCGCGTCGTCGCGCTCGACGACGTCGATGACGGCTTCGCCGCCGATGTGGCCGGTGTCGAACGGCTGGCCGCCGGATGTCGGATAGAACGCCGTGCGGTCGAGCTGCACTTCATGGCGTCCGTCTACGACAACGCACGAGGTGACGACCGCGTCGAAGACGCACAGCCGGCTGTCGTCGTAGTACAGGCGCTCGCTCACGACCTGGCCTCGCCGAGCGCGGGATCGACGACGCCGGCCTCGGCAAATCCACGCGCGCGCAGCACGCAGCTGTCGCACTGCCGGCACGGCCGGCCGTCGGGCAGCGGGTCGTAGCAGCTGTGCGTCAGGCCGTAATCGATACCGAGTTCCGCCCCGAGGCGGATGATGGCGGCCTTCGACAGATCCTGCAGCGGCGCCCAGATGCGCGGGCCCCGGCCTTCGGTCCCGGCCTTCGTGGCCAGCGTGGCCAGGTACTCGAAGGCCGCGATGAACTCGGGCCGGCAGTCCGGATATCCCGAGTAGTCGACGGCATTGACGCCGATGATGATCCGTTCGGCGTCGAGGACCTCGGCCCAGGCAAGCGCCAGCGAGAGCAGGACGGTGTTGCGGGCCGGAACGTACGTGGCAGGGATAGCGATGGTGCTGTGGCCGTCATCGGATTTCGGAATCGCCCCGTCCCCGACGAGCGCGGACCCGCCGAACGCCTTCAGGTCGACGTCGAGTTCGACATGTCGCGCCATGCCCAGTGCGGCCGCCATGCGCCGCGCGGCCTCGATCTCCACGGCGTGGACCTGACCGTAGCGGACGGTCAGTCCATTGAGAGTCCATCCATCACGCCGCGCCAGGGCCGCAGCAGTTGCCGAATCGAGCCCGCCGGAAAGCAGCACCACCGCCTGACCTGCCATCACACACCCCGCGCTGCCGGATCCCAGATGTACTTGTGCGTCTGCAACTGGAGGCGCGCAGCCACGCGCGCGTCGAGCATCCATCGTGCGAGTTCGGCCGGATCGAGCACGCCGAAGACCGGCGAGAAGAGCACGGCCGCCACACGGTCCGTCAGGGCGTGCCGACCGACCACGGCGCACGCATAGTCGAAGTCCGCGCGATCGCGGATGACGAACTTCACCTCGTCGTGCGGCGCCAGGCGATCGAGGTTGGCCCAATGCATCGCGTCGGCCTCGCCGCTCCCCGGACACTTCACGTCGAGGATGGTCACCACCTCGGCGGGAACCCGGTCGGTCGGCATGTGTCCCCCGGTTTCGAGCAGCACCTCGAATCCCTCGGCCACGAGCCGTTCCATGAGCACGATCGCATCGGGCTGCAGCAGTGGCTCGCCGCCCGTCAGCTCGACCAGCCGACACCCCAGGGCCCGGACCTCTGCCAGTACGTCGTCAACCGCGCGTTTCGTGCCCCCGGTGAACGCATAAGGCGTATCGCACCAGGTGCAGCGCAGGTTGCACGCCGCCAGCCGTACGAAGATACACGGCCGGCCCGTGTGGGTGGACTCCCCCTGGATTGACAGATAGATCTCGAAGACGGTCAGCATGAACGACAGTCAATTGTGACAGAGCGGACAGCCGTACCACACCAGACCTACAATGGCCCCATGGTCGGTTCGCTCGCCGCGACTCGCGTTGGCGCCCCGTCGGCGTCATCCTCCCTGGTGATGCTGCACGGCATGTACGGGCGCGGGCGCAACTGGCAGCCCATTGCCCGCGGCCTGACCGAGGCGCGCCCCGAGTACGCCTGCTGGCTCATCGACCTGCCCCATCATGGCGATTCGGCTGCAGGGCGTCACGAGCCCACGGTGACCGGGCTGGCGGGCGACGTTCTCGAGTGGATGAAGGCGGAGGGCATCGAGCCGGACGCCGTCCTTGGCCATTCCTTCGGCGGCAAGGTGGCGCTCGCCATAGCCGGCGAGGGTGGACGTCCGGGGCTGCACATCTGGGTCGTCGACTCGACACCCGCGAGACAAGCGCCCTCCGGCAGCGCGTGGGACATGCTGCGGACGGTGCGGTCGCTGCCCGCATACTTCGCCTCACGCGAGGATCTCGTCTCGGCGCTGACGGCCGCCGGGTGGGCACCGGCTGTTTCGCAATGGATGGCCACCAACCTCGTGCGCGAGGGGGACGGCTTCAACTGGCGGCTCGACTTCGACGTCATGGAGCGCCTGCTCGACAGCTTCTTTGCAACGGACCTGTGGCACGTCGTCGACGCGGCGGCCGCAGGGCAGGTATTCCACTTCATCAAGGCGACCGCCTCCGGCACGATGACCGCCGGGGACGTCGCGCGGGCCGAGGCGCTGCCACGCGACCGCGTCATCATCCACCTGATCGAGGGCGGCCACTGGATCCATGCGGAGAAGCCGCAGGCGGTCGTCGATCTGCTGGCAGAGCACCTGCCGTAACGCGCCGCATGCCCATCACGATTGGGACGTCCGGCTGGCACTACCCTGACGGACAAGGCACCTGGAACGGCATCTTCTACCCGGCGAAGCGTGCGAAGGGCTTCGACGAGCTGGCCTACTACGCCGAGCACTTCGACAGCGTCGAGGTGAACTCGACGTTCTACCGGCAGCCCGATCCCGGCCACGCGCGCGGCTGGGTGCGGCGCACCCCGGCGACGTTCGGGTTTGCCGTGAAGCTCTTCCAGAAGTTCACGCACCCGGACATGTTCCTCGAAGGCCGCCCGGCTGCCGACTGGGACATTACCGAGGGCGATCTCGACGCGTTCCGCACGGGCATCGATCCGATCGTCTCGGCCGGACGCCTGCTGGCGCTGCTGATGCAGTTCCCTGCCAGTTTCCACGGCACCGAGGAGACGCGCGCCTATCTCGACTGGCTGCTGACGCAGTGGGCCGGCTATCCCCTGGCGGTCGAACTGCGGCACCGGTCATGGAGTGACGACGCCGAGGGCACCTGCGCCCTGCTCGATCGACATCACGCGGCGTGGGTCCATATCGACGAGCCGAAATTCGGCGGTTCCATCCGGCAGGATCTGCACGGGACGACGTCCCGACTGGTGTCGACGTTGACACGATCGGCGCCGTCGGCCGCGTCGTGCTACATCCGCCTGCATGGGCGAAATGCCGCGCAGTGGTGGGGGCGGGGCGACGAGCGCTACGACTACCTCTATTCGCCAACCGAACTCGCGCCATTTGCCGAAGCGGCGCGTCAGGCTGCCGCCGACGGTCAGCGGCGCGTTCTCATCTACCTGAACAACTGCTTCGCGGCGAAGTCGGCCGCCAATGCGGCCCTGCTCCGGCACCAGCTCGGCGAGCCGTTGCCGGGCGAGTATCCGCGCGAAATGGTCGACCGGTACCCCGACCTTGCGGGAATCGTGCGGACGTCCGGCCTGCCGTTCTGACACGCGGCCCTGCCGCCCCGCTGGCTGGCGTCGGCCGGGCAGCTACGGTTCGGTGACGGTGACCTGCTTGAAGAGGTCGGCGTACTGCAGCTTGTCGACCACGTCCATGCCGCGGATGACCCGCCCGATCACCACGTGTTTGCCGTCGAGCCCGCTCATGTTCGTCTTCATGATGAACATCTGACTGTCGGCGTTGCGCGGGTTCCCGCTGTGCGCGAGTGACACGGCGCCACGCACATGGGAATGCTTGTTGAACTCGGCCTCCCCGATGGGCGTGCCGCTGCCGGACCGGCCCCATGAGTCCCGCCGCGATGCATCACGTGTCACGCGATCGCCGAACTGCACGAGCGACTCTTCGACACGGTGCACCCGCTGCCCCCGATAGAAGTTCCTCTTCGCCAGGCCGACGATGTGGGCCACGCTCTTCGGCGCGTCGGACGCGTAGAACAGGATCTCGATCGTGCCCTTCGCCGTCTCGATCGTCATCGTCGGACCGGACGCAGCCGCCGCGCCGCCGGCGCGCTGCCCGTCGACGGCCACGACGGCAGCAAGACACATCACACTCAACGCAAGCCATGTGCGCATGATTCACCGTCCTTGTCTGGTTACACCGATTCTAGGACAGACGTCGACCAGCACGCACGCCGCGCAGCGGGGATAGACGGGCCGACACACGTTCTGCCCCCAGGTGACCAGTCGCAGGTTGACTTCCGCCCAATAACGGCGCGGCACCACGCGGTAGAGCGCCTGCTCGGTGTCATCGGGTGTGCGCGTGCTGACCCAGCCGAGCCGGTTCGCAATCCGATGGACGTGGGTATCGACGCAGATGTTGTCGCGGCTCGCGTGCGAAAGGATCAGGACGAGGTTGGCGGTCTTGCGGCCCACGCCGGGCAGGGTCAGCAATCCCTCCATCGTGTCGGGCACACGACCGCCATAGGTGTCGATGATCATCCGGCACGCGGCCCGGACATGGACGGCCTTCGTGCGGTAGAAGCTGACGGGATAGATGAGCGTGCGAATCCGCGCCTCGCTGAGGACCGCCATCGCTTCCGGCGTACGCGCCACGGCAAACAGCCGCCTGGACGCCGCATGCGTCACGGCGTCCTTCGTCTGCGCCGAGAGCAGCGTCGAGACGAGTACCTGGAACGGATCCTTGCGCGAGTCCTGGCTGATCTTCTCGACCGCCAGTTCGTTCATGCCCCGCATCGCGCGCCGGATGCGGCGCAGGACGTCGGCTGGCGCGGTCACAGTGGCGTGAGCGGCGGCTGCCCGCCAAGCACCGCCGCCACGTTCCTGGCCGCAAGCTCCGCCATGGTGGTGCGCGTCTCGACGGTGGCGCTGCCGAGGTGCGGCAGCAGCACGACGTTCTCGAGCGTGAGCAGCGTGGGGTGAATGACGGGCTCGCGCTCGAAGACGTCGAGCGCCGCACCGGCGATGCGGCGCGTTGCCAGCGCCTCGGCGAGCGCCGCCTCGTCGACGACCGGTCCGCGAGCCGTATTGATCAGGAACGCCGACGGCTTCATCAGGCCGATTGCCCGGGCGTTGATCAGGTGCCGCGTGTCGGGCCTCAGCGGCACGTGCAGCGACACGATGTCCGACGACGCGATCGCGTCGTCGACCGACACGACGGGCCAGCCGTCGACTTCCGTCCCTGGGTTCCGGCCGCCGAAGACCACGCGCATGTCAAAGGCCGATGCGCGACGTGCCACGTCGCGCCCGATTCGCCCGGCACCGATGATGCCAAGCTGCTTGCCCGCCAGTTCCGTGCCCGTGAGGAAATCGAACCCCCACCCGTGCCAGCCGCCACGACGAACCAGCCGTTCGCTTTCACCCAACCGTCGCGCAATGGCCAGAATCATGCCCCAGGTGAATTCGGCGACGGCACCGGTCAGCACGTCGGGCGTGTTGGTGACCACGATCCCACGCCGCCGCGCGGCATCCAGATCGATATTGTCGTAGCCCACTGCGACATTCGCCACGATTCGAAGCTGGCTGCCGGCCGCGTCGAGCAGCCCGTCATCCACCTTGTCGGTGACCATCGTCATCAGCGCGTGCGCGCCGCGGACGGCCTCGAGAAAGGCCGGCCTGTCGGCGGCACGCTCGAAGGTGCGCAGCCGGGCAGGCGAGACAATCTCCGCGATGGTATCGGGAAGGACAGCGGTGGCAAGTACATCCATGACAATCAGTGTCCGTGGCTCTTGCAGTATCCGCAATGGTCGCAGGCCACGGAGGGCTCGATGACGCAGCTGTCATCGGCGTTGACCAGCGTGATGTGGAGCTGGTGACTCGCGTGGTGCCGCCACGGCGCCGCGTCCGGGGCGGGCGCGTGCGCCGGTCGAGGCGCCGACGGTCCCGCCGCGGCCGTCCCCAGGTGACGCCGAACGGCGTCACGCACGAGCGCGCGCAGGTCGGCCTCGTTCACGAGCGCGCCTTCCCGTCGCGACCCACGGCAGCGTCCTCGAGGATCATGCTGTCCACGATACCAATGATGGCCGCATCGACGGGCGCGGCCTTGCGCCGCAACGCTTCACCCGCGGCCCGGCCCTCGATCACGATCACGACACGCTCGCCCACACCGGCGCCGACCGAATCGATGGTCAGCAGGGGCACGCCGCGCGGATCGCCCTCGAGCGTCAGCGGCTGAACGAGCAGCAGCTTCGCGCCCTCGAGCTTGGCGTGCTTCTGGGTGGAGACGACGGTGCCGACGACACGGCCGATCTGCATGCTGCTTCAGGCCTCCACGTGCCACTCGTCGACGATGCCGACGACGCAGGCGTCGACTGGCGGCGCCGCGGGCAGGAATGGAAAGGACGCCTCCTTGCCGCGCACGAAGAACACGTGCTCACCCGCGCCGGCACCGGTGGCATCGACGGCCACGACGACGCGGCCGACCGGCGAACGGTCCGGCATGATCGGCTGGAGCAGGAGAAGTCGGTGGCCGTGCAGCCCGGCGTCCTTGATGGTGGCGACCACGTCGCCGATGACGCGGGCGAGCTGCATCGCCTAGCCCGGAACGTCGACCTGGTCGATCACGCCGACGATTGCGGCATCGACCGGCGAGTCCTTCAGCCCGGCGGCCATCCGCGCCGAGCTGCCGCTGACAACGAGCACCGTCTCGCCGACGCCGGCATTGACGGTATCAACGGCGACGAGATAGTTGCCCTCGACCTTGCCGGTCGGATCGACCGGACGAACCACGAGGAGCTTGCTGCTGACGAGCCGCTCGTCCTTGCGCGTGGCGACAACCGTGCCCACGATTCTGGCGAGAAGCATGAGGGAAGGCGGGCGTCAGCCCTTGGCTGCCTTGCCGATGGGCAGTACGTCTTCGAGATTGGCGTGCGGCCGCGGAATCACGTGCACCGACACCAGTTCACCCACGCGGCGGGCCGCAGCCGCCCCCGCATCGGTTGCGGCCTTGACGGCCGCCACGTCGCCGCGCACGATCGCGGTCACGTAGCCGGCTCCGATCTTCTCCCAACCGACCAACGTCACCTTTGCGGCCTTGACCATGGCGTCGGCCGCTTCAATCATCGCGACCAACCCCTTCGTCTCGACCATTCCGAGCGCCTCGCCCATCGAAACCTCCAGCGGACCCGGGCTACCGCACGAGCCCCAGACCCTCAGACACCTGTTTGACGGCCTCATCGATCAGGGCCGTCAGTTGCGCGTATGTTAGCCGAATCTCGCCGCCCGTACCTACGGTTGTCGTTGCGGCCCCCTGGGCCACGGAGGTATCGGGCACGAGCCGGTCGCCCGTCGTCGACGGCGCAAAGACCACCTGGCAGCTCGCGTCATCGCGCCCCGCAGACGGCGCGGCCTCACCGGCCAGCAGCAGCGTTCCCTCGTCGCGGCCCGTCGGGCGGCGCTCGTCGGGTTCGACGCAGATTGGCGCGGGCGACGCGATGCCATACCGCGTGCGAAGTCCCTGCAGCCGGCCGACTTCGTCGCGCGAGAGCAGGTTCTCGCGCCCGAGCTGGCGCGCAACGAGGCTGATGCGCGCGAAATGCTCGATCGTCTCCATCTTGTAGTAGGCCGCGAACAGGTCGGCGCCAAGCGCGAGCGCTCCGTGGTTGGCGAGCAACAGGCCATCGTGGGCCGTGACGTAGGGAGCCACCGCGTCGGGCAGCTCCTGCGTGGAGGGCGTCGCGTAGTCGGCAATCGGGATGCTGCCGAGCGTGGTGACGACCTCGGCCAGCACGGCGCGATCGAGCGGAATGCCCGCCACGGCAAATCCGGTGGCCAGCGGCGGATGGGCATGGACCACGGCGCGCACGTCGGGGCGCTGCCGATAGGCCACCAGGTGCATGAGGATTTCCGATGACGGCCGGCGCCCGGGCGCGCCGGACACCAGCGTGCCGTCCATGTCGGTGATCACCATCATGTCGGCCGACATGAACCCCTTCGAGACGGCCGTCGGCGTCATCAACACGCGGTCGTCGCCGATCCGCACGCTGATGTTGCCGTCGTTCGACGCCACGAAGCCGCGCGTCCACAAGCGACGGCCCACTTCGACGATGTCCTCGCGCAGCTGCTGGTCAGACACGGCTCGTCCAGTCATCACGACACTTGGCGGAACAGAAATAGTGCGTGTCGCCGCCGCGCGCAAGCACGATGGCGCGATCCTGCGGCAGGTACGTGCCGCACTGCGGGTCCTGTACGAGCGTTCCGCCGATCCGCTCCTGCGGCCGCCGCGGGCCCCGCGGCGCCGCACCACCGCGCGTGCCGAACGCGCTCCGCAACAGGCCGATGATGAACCGGATAATCATCACCAGGATGATCAGCCGGACGATCCACAGGATCAGGTTCATGAACAGTGTCCGTGCGCAGGGGGCTCAGGGCTGTGCGCCGGTTCCCTGGTGCTGAGCCCGCAGCCCGTCGAGGCCCTGACGGGCGAACGCCGCTTCTTCACTCGTGGGCGCCAGTTCGATCACCCGCTCCCAGGACTCCGCGGCGCCAACCACATCCTGCTTCCCGCGCCAGCGGATGATGCCCTGGTTGAGGAGCGCCTTGACGTGGTTGGGTTCGACGGCAAGCGCACGGTCGATTTGCGCGAGCGCGCGATCCATCTGCCCCTGGTAGAAGTAGACGATGGCGAGATCCGCATTGGCGCCGACATGCTGCGGATTGATGGCCAGCGCCGCCTCGTACCAGGGCCCGGCTTCGTCGAGCCGCGCGGCATCGAAGTAGCGTTCGGCCAGTTCCACCCGTACGTCCACGTTCTGCGGCTCGGCCGCCGCCTGCTGCTCGAGCGCCCGCACGCGCGCTTCGTCGAGCGGCGGTGGCGCGGGTGTCGTCGGCGCCGCGGGCGCAGATGCCACGACGGGCGCCGAAACCGGTTGCGGTGACGCGTACTGCGTACCGATGATCCATCCGACCAGCAGGCCGAACGCCGTACCGGATATCGCGAACGCCAGGGAGTCTCGTCTCATAAGTCTCGACCCCCGATCATACCGCCGGGGACGCCGACGGCGTCGTCCCGGCCAGAACGTCGAGGTAGTCGCGTACCGAACGGTCGAGCCCCACCCACAACGCGTGCGAGATCAGCGCGTGGCCGATCGACACTTCATCGAGGTGCGGCAGGGTCCGGAAGAGCGTCAGGTTGTCCAGATCCAGATCGTGCCCGGCGTTGACACCCAGCCCGAGTGATGCGGCCAGGCGGGCCGCATCGGCATAGGTCCGAAAACTCGCGGTGCCTTCGCCCCGTTCGAACGCGCGCGCGAAGGGCTCGGTATACAGCTCCACCCGGTCGGCGGCAATCGCACCTGCCCATCGCACCGCGGCCTCGGTCGGATCGATGAACAGGCTCACCCGGATGCCGGCCGCGTGCAGCCGCGAGACAACGGCGCCAAGCCGTGCCGGATCGGTGTCGGGCGGCCAGCCTGCCTGGCTGGTGATCTCGCCCGGCATCACCGGCACGAGGGTGCACTGGGCCGGTCGGACCGCGACAACCAGGTCGAGCAGGTCGGGCCGTGGGTCGCCCTCGATGTTGAACTCCACGTCGGGGTGTCCGGCCAGCATCTCGCCGATCTCGACGACATCGCCGCGACGGATGTGCCGCTCGTCGGCGCGGTGATGGACGGTAATCCCCTTCGCGCCAGCCGCGAGGCACACCGCCACCGCGCGGCCCACGCTCGGCTCCGACCCGCCACGCGAGTTGCGGAGCGTGGCGACCTTGTTCACATTGACCGAAAGCTGCACCATCGCCGTCTGCCCGCGCCGGTCAGCAGAGATGCTCGCGCACGGCGCTCGCGATGTCCTCGGCCCATCGCGCGACCTCCCCATCGGTCGGCCCTTCGATCATGATGCGCAACAGCGGCTCGGTTCCCGAATAGCGCACGAGGACGCGCCCCTGGCCGTCGAGGGCCGCCTCGGCGCGCCCAATTGCGGCCTTGACCGCGGGCACCGCCTCGACCGGGCGCTTCTCGCGCACACGCACGTTGACGAGCGTCTGCGGATAGGTGACCAGCTCACCGGCCAGTTCGGCCAGTTCCCTGCCGCTGTCTTCCATCACGCGCAGCACCGCCAGGGCGGTGGCGAGGCCATCGCCGGTCGGCAGGTGCTCGGCGAGAATGATGTGGCCCGACTGTTCGCCACCGAGCACGAAGCCGCCTCGCAGCATCTCCTGCATCACGTACTTGTCGCCGACGCCCGTCCGTACCAGGTGGATGCCGTGACGCCGCAGGGCGATCTCCAGCCCGATGTTGCTCATCACGGTCGCCACAACCGTCTGGTGCGCCAGCGTCCCGGCCTGCTGGCGCGCGCGCGCGAGCACCAGCAGCACCGCGTCGCCGTCGACGATTCGGCCCGTGTGATCGACGAAGATGGCGCGGTCGCCGTCACCGTCGAACGCGACGCCGAGCCGGCAGCCGGTGGCCACGACCGTCTCGGCCAGCCGCTGCGGATGCGTCGATCCGCAGTCGAGATTGATGTTGCGGCCGTCGGGCCGATCGCCGAGGCAGACGAGGTCGAAGCCGAGCCCCTCCAGCACGCGGGCGGCGGTCGTCGTCGTGGCGCCGTTGGCCATGTCGACGCCGATGCGCATGCCGCGCAGCCGGGGGGCGGCCGGCAGGAGGCGGGCCAGGTGCGTGAGATACGTGTCGAGCAGCGGCTCGTGTTCGATACGCGGCTCGATGTCGGCCGGCACCTGCCACGAGGGGTCGGCAATCACGGCTTCCACGGCCTGCTCCCTCGCCTCGCCGAACTTTTCGCCACGTCCGGAAAACACCTTGATGCCGTTGTCGGCGTACGGGTTGTGCGAGGCCGACAGGATGACGCCCAGGTCGAAGTCGCCCGCACCGGCCAGGCAGGCCACGACCGGTGTCGGCACGACGTCGATGCTCGTCACGCGCGCCCCCTCCGATGTGGCCCCGGCCGCCAATGCACGTTCGATCCAGACGCCTGATTCGCGCGTGTCCCTGCCCACGATGATTCGCGCCGGCCGGTCGAGCGCGAGTACCCGCACGAGCGCGGCACCAAGTCGTGTCACGGTGTCGTGATCGAGCGGCCACTCACCGGCCACACCCCGGACACCGTCCGTACCAAACATTCGTTCTGTCACGTGATTCAACGATCCTGGGAATCCGGGGCCGGCAGGTCGACGTCCGGCGCTGGCTGGGAACTCTCCGGCAGAACGAGGGGAACGACGTCAACGGTCACGCGAACGGCATGCGGGCCGATCACACGCAACTGCGAGTCGGCCACGCCGACACCCACTTCCTGCACGACGCGGCTGCTGCGTCCTTCGAGCAGCACGCGCTCGGTAATGACCACAATCGGCTGCGCAATCCGGCTCTCGGGACCGCCAACGGTCACCGTCGCCGGTTCGATGGTAACCCGGCCGACGGTAAAACCCGGCGCCGGCTGCCCTTCGATCGTCGCACGAACCGGCACATTGATCTGAACCGCCCGCTCGAGCGTTACCGTCACCGCGCCCGGGTCGACCTGCATGACTTCGACGCCCGCCGGCGCGGCCACCTGGTCGGTCCGCAGCGGCATCAGGTTGGGGCCGGGCTTCCCGCTGGCGAGATCGACGACCACCCGGAGCGCCCCCTCGGTCAGGGCGCTGACGATGTTGTCGTCGCCGCGGACGTGGACACTCACCCGCTCGATCTGCTCGCCCGTCATCTCGAGCGGGGCCGGCACGTTGCGGAACGACAGGGGTACGGAGATGCGGCGCTCGATCTGGTGTCCGCTGACGGTGAACCACAGCAGCGTCCCGAGTCCGAGCGCGGCAAACTTCAGCCCGATGTTGCGAAGTGGATGCCAGGCCATCAGGCGTCGACCTCGACGGCCGTGCGCGACCGGCTCGGCCTGCGTTCGAGAATGTGGGTCTGCAACCGCTGCCGCAGGTCGGCGGGCGACAGGTGGCGCTCGATCGTCCCGTGGCGGGCCATGGAAATCTCACCGCGCTCCTCGGAGACGACGACGGCTACCGCGTCGCACTCCTCGGTCAGGCCGATGGCGGCCCGGTGCCTGGTGCCGAAATCCCGATCGAGCTGCAGCGCAACGCTGAGCGGCAGAAAGCAGGCGGCCGCGGCGATCCGATCCTCGGAAACGATGACGGCGCCGTCGTGCAGCGGCGTCGCCGGCTGGAAGATGGTGACCAGCAGGTCGTAGCTCACCGCGGCGTCGACAGGAATGCCGCTCTCCACGTAGTTGCGCAACCCGATCTCGCGTTCAAAGACGATGAGCGCCCCGACACGCGACTTGGCCAGCATGCCCGCCGCCGTCACCACCTCCTCGATGGTATCGGCGACGCGTTCGCTGCGGCCGAGATACCGGAAGAACCGCATGCGCCCGAGGTGTGACAGCGCCCGCCGGATGTCGGACTGGAACAGCACGATCGCGGCGAAGCCCGCGTAGGCGAGCAGGTTGCCGATGAGCCACCCGACGGTCCTCAGCGGGAACGCGCGCGACACGTAGAGGAGCAGGAGGACGAAGACCGAGCCAATCGCCATCTGCATCGCCCGCGTCCCCCGAATGAGCTTCAGGGCCTCGTAGATGAGGAGCGAGACGAGCAGTATGTCGACGATGTCCCACGCCGAGACCTGCGGCGGCGTCAGGAGCTCGGAGATCTGTCCCATTGACCGGAACAGAGTATCAAACGGATCCCTCGCGGCGCGCCGCGACGATCGCGTCGGCCGTGCGCGCCACCTGCACCATCGGCTTCACGTCGTGGACCCGCACGAGGTGGGCCCCCGCCAGGACGGACGCCGTGACCGCCGCGGCCGTCGCCCAGACACGCCCCGATGGCGGCAGGTCGCCGGTGGCCGTTCCCAGGAACGACTTGCGCGAGGGCCCGGCCAGCAGTGGCCGCCCCAGGGCCTGAAGACGGGAGAAGCCGGCCAGCAGCTCGAGCGAGTGCGCCGCGCGCTTGGCGAACCCGAACCCCGGATCGTAGATGATCCGTTCGCGCGCGATGCCGGCGGCCTCGGCGGACTCGCCGCTGCGGGTCAGTTCGGCAATCACCTCGGCCACCACGTCGTCGTACCGGGCTTCCTCGTACATCGTCGCGGGCCGTCCGCGGATGTGCATGAGGATGAGGGCGGCCTGCCGGCGCGCCACGACCCCGGCGAGCGCCGGATCCCAGGCCAGCGCACTCACGTCGTTGACGATCGCGGCGCCCGCGTCGAGGGCGCGTTCGGCGACGAACGCCTTGGTCGTGTCGACCGAGAGCGGAACACCGGCCTCCCGGGCGAGCGCCTTGATGACCGGCTCGATGCGTGCCCACTCGTCCGAGGCCGAAACCTCGGGCGCGCCCGGGCGCGTCGATTCGCCGCCAATGTCGAGGATGTCCGCGCCATCGGCAACCATGCCGAGGGCATCGGCGACCGCGGTTTCCGGGTCGAGCCGGACACCGCCGTCCGAGAAGGAGTCAGGGGTGACGTTGACGATGCCGACCACGAGCGTGCGACGGCCGAGTTCGAGGACTCGGCCGTCCGGCAAGGGGACACGGAATTCGGCGCGGGGAATCTGCCTACTCCTGCACGACGGGCTTGCCGAGCGATGGCACGATGGGCGAGCGCTCGCTGGCCTCGCGGCGCGGCTCGCCATCGGTCGGCGTCGGGCTGCCGCTCGTCGGCGGCGGCGCCTCGGGCAACGGCAGGCCCTGCGCCAGCCGCTTGACCTGCTCGGCGTCGAGCACCTCGCGCGCAAGCAACTCGTCGGCGATGGTCAGCAGCGTGGCCTTGTGCGCCACGAGCAGGTTGCGCGCCCGCTCGTAGTTCTCCATGACCAGCTTCTTGACTTCCTGATCGATGCGGATGGCCGTGTCCTGGCTGTAGTCCTGCGATTTCGACAGCTCGCGGCCGAGGAAGATCTGTTCCTCGCGCTTGCCGAACGTGAGCGGCCCCATGGCGTCGCTCATGCCCCACTCGCAGACCATCTTGCGGGCCAGATCGGTGACGCGCTCGAGGTCGTTGCCGGCGCCCGTCGTCTGCTCGCCCGTGGTGATTTCCTCGGCGATGCGGCCGCCGAGCAGGATGGCCAACTGATCGACCAGGTAGTCGCGCGAATAGTTGTGCTTGTCGTCGAGCGGCAACTGCATCGTCAGCCCGAGCGCCATGCCCCGGGGCACGATCGTGACCTTGTGAACGGGATCGGCGTTGGGCAGCAGAGCCGCTACCAGCGCATGGCCGGCCTCGTGCACCGCGGTGACCTTCTTCTCCTCGTCGCTGATGGCCATCGAGCGACGCTCGGAGCCCATCATCACCTTGTCCTTCGCGTACTCGAAGTCGGTCATGCGGACGACCTTCTGGTTGACGCGCGCGGCGTTGAGCGCCGCCTCGTTCACCAGGTTGGCCAGATCCGCTCCGCTGAAACCCACCGTGCCGCGCGCCACAATCCGGATGTCGACGTCATCGGCCACCGGAATCTTCTTCGTGTGGACGGCGAGGATGCCCTCGCGGCCCTTCACGTCCGGCCGGCTCACCATGATCCGTCGGTCGAACCGGCCGGGCCGCAGCAGTGCCGGGTCGAGCACGTCGGGACGATTCGTGGCGGCAATCAGGATGACGCCTTCGTTCGACTCGAAGCCGTCCATCTCGACGAGCAACTGATTGAGCGTCTGCTCGCGCTCGTCGTGGCCACCGCCGAGACCGGCGCCCCGATGGCGGCCGACCGCGTCGATTTCATCGATGAAGACAATGCAGGGCGCGTTCTTCTTGCCCTGCTCGAACAGGTCGCGCACGCGCGAGGCGCCAACCCCGACGAACATCTCGACGAAATCGGAGCCGCTGATCGAGAAGAAGGGCACGTTGGCTTCGCCGGCCACCGCGCGGGCCAGCAGCGTCTTGCCCGTGCCGGGCGAGCCCATCAGCAGGACGCCCTTCGGGATACGACCGCCGAGCTTCTGGAACTTCTGAGGCTCGCGAAGGAACTCGATGATCTCCTGCAGCTCTTCCTTGGCTTCGTCAGCCCCCGCCACGTCGCGGAACGTGACCTTCTTCTGGGCGCTGGATGACAGTTTCGCGCGACTCTTGCCGAACGACAGCGCCTTGTTGCCGCCGCTCTGCATCTGCCGCATCATGAAAATCCAGAACCCGATGATGAGGAGGATGGGCGCCCACGACAGCAGGATCGTCGTCCAGGCCCCGGCCGACTCGCGCTCGGACGACACCTCCACACCGAAGCCCATCAACGTGTTGACGAGCCCCTCGTAGGACGGCGGCATGTAGGTGACGAAGCTCTTGGGCACGCCGTCCGACGACAGCGCGACGTACTTGCCCCGGACTTCATTGCTGCCGACGAAGGTGACCGACTGGATCTCCTTCTGGTTGACCCGCGTCAGGAAGTCGGAGAACGAGATACGCGAGCCGCTCATCTGGAACGACTGGGAGAACTGCCAGATCAACGCCAGCACCACGACCAGCGTCATCCAGAACAAGATGCTCTTCAGGGTTGAGCTCACAGTATGCCCTTCTTGAACTCCAAGACTACCATGCCCACCGGGGGTGTCCCGGCGGGCTCCTCCGCGGCTGCGGCCAGGCCGGCAACCCACACGATTCGTCCCTGCGCATCGACCACAATCGGCACCGCCGCCCGCTCGTTCTGCGGCACCTTGCGGTCGACCATCAGGTCCTGCAACGTTCGACTGCCGGAGCCACCCGACGGCCTGATGCGATCGCCTGGCCGGCGCCGCCGCACGGTCAGCGGCAGGACCGCTGCCGAGCTCGGCAGGATGATTGACGCATCCCACCCCGCCGCCTGCGGCCTGTGTGCCGAGCCTTCAAGGAAAGACGCCCGGACGGTCGCCCCTGTTTCCACCACGTGGACCTCGCCGGGCACATCCAGCCGATATTCGTAATCGGGGACCACGGTCGGCGGCCGCGGCGTCCCCAGCCGGATCCAGTCCTCGCGCGCCACCGCCGCAACGCCGTGCAGATCGATGCGCGCCCGCGGGCGACCCCGGGCCAGCCTCAGGACGGCGTCCACCTCGCGCAGCCTCGGCGTGCCGCCGGCGGCCTCGAGCGCGTCGCGCACCACGCGGCGGGCCAGGGCCGGGTCGAGCGACGCAAGCCGGCCCCTGTTCAGTTCGACCCCGTCTGACGCCATCCGGATCACCTGACGCCCCTCGAGCGCCGCCAGTTCCGAGAGGAGCCGTTCGTCGGCTCGCGCGAGCTCGGCGAACCGGGCCAACGCCGCGACCCCGCCGGGCCAGGCCCGCGCGATGACGGGCATCACCTCGTGCCGAAGCCGATTGCGGGGCACCGAGACGTCGGTGTTCGAGGCGTCCTCGCGGAACGGCTCGCCGCGATCGGCGAGATAGCGCCGCAGCTCGTCGCGGCGGCAGTCGAGGAGCGGCCGAACGTGGACGCCGCGCCGAGGGCGAATGGCCGAGGCGCCGCGCACCGTCGCGCCACGCAACAACCGCAGCAGCACCGTCTCGGCCTGATCGTCGCAGGTGTGGCCCGTGGCCACGACAGTCGCGCCGAGACGCATGCGAGCGACCTCGAACGCGTCATATCGCAGCCCGCGGGCGACCGCTTCGAGCGACCGGCCGGTGCGGTGTCTCGCCCCCGGGACATCGACGTGCTCGACATCGATGGGCAGCCCGAGCCGGTCGGCCAGCCGGCGACAGAACGCTTCGTCGTCATCCGCATCGGCGCCCCGAAGACCGTGGTGGACGTGGATGACACCGGCCAGCGTCCACGTGGCGCGGCCGGCCAGCTCCGACAGCAGGTGCAGCAGGGCCACCGAGTCGCTGCCGCCGGAAGCGGCGACGGCCAGCCGGTCGTCGTCCCCCCAGAGCGCGCGCTCGCGAATCCCGCGCTCGATACGCTGCAGCAGGGCCAGGGGCATGGGGTGAGGGTAGCAGGCCCGGCGGTTGGCGAGGTGCCGCGGCCTGCGACGGCCCGAAAACGGCGGGAGGCCGGAAGCACACGCTTCCGACCTCCCGAAGATGGTGCCGGTGCAGGGACTTGAACCCCGGACCCTGCGGATATGAGCCGCATGCTCTAACCAGCTGAGCTACACCGGCCGAACCGAAGAATGATAACAGAGACGACCTAGACGATCAGCATCGCATCGCCATAGCTGTAGAACCGGAACCCCCGGTCCACCGCGTGCCGGTAGGCGGCCATCGTCAGCTCGAGCCCGGCAAAGGCCGCGACCAGCATCAGGAGCGACGACTTCGGCAGGTGGAAGTTCGTGACGAGCGCGTCGACGACCTGGAACTGGTAACCCGGGTGGATGAACAGATCGGTCGTCCTGGTCCCCCCCTTCACGACGCGTCCCCCGACCGCCGCACTTTCGAGCGCGCGCGTCGTGGTCGTGCCGACGGCCACGATGCGGCCGCCGCGCCGGCGCGTCTCGGCAATGGCGTCGACGGCCCCTGGCGGTATCTCGCAGGATTCGGGATCGACCGTATGCTCCTCGACCGTCGTGACGCGCACGGGCTTGAACGTCCCGTACCCCACGTGATGCGTGATGGCCGTCCATCCGATCCCCATCTCGGCCAGCGTGGCGATCAGGGCGTCATCGAAGTGCAGGCCGGCGGTGGGCGCGGCCACCGAGCCCCGCGCCCGCGCATAGACGGTCTGGTATCGATCGCGATCGGCGGGATGGTCCTCGCGATGGATGTATGGCGGCAGCGGTACGTGTCCGAGCCGGTCGACGGCCTCGTCGACATCGCCCGCCCCCTCGACGTCGAGGTGGATGAGCCGGCGACCGAAGAACTGCCGCTCGAGCACCTGCGCACGGATGCGCACGCCGGGGGCACGCCGTTCGTCCTCGAAGAGCAGCCGGGCGCCCGGCTTCAGCTTCTGTCCGGGGCGCACGAGCGCGAGCCAGTCCTCCCCACCGCGGCGTTCGAGCAGAAAACACTCGGCCGCCCCCCCGCTCGGATCGCGCCGGCCGACCAGGCGCGCCGGGAACACGCGGGTATCGTTCGCCACGAGTCGATCGCCACGAACCAGCAGATGCGGCAGATCGCGCACGGTGTGCTCGTCCCAGGTCCCACGCGCCCGGTCGACAACGAGCAGGCGCGAGTCGCCGCGCGGCCTCGGCTCCTGCGCAATGAGGGCCTCGGGCAGTTCGAAGTCGAACGCCTCGATCGACGTCATCCCGGCACCAGCGCGTTCCACACCCGAACGGTGATCCACAGCGCCAGCGCGATCGGCACGAGCACGATCATCCCGAACACGGCCGCGGCAACGAGCACGAAGACATAGTCGGCGCGGGTCGGCCGCACGCCGGGCTGCGAGTGGCGCTCGAGCAGTGCGAGATTACGGAGGTTGGCGCGGAAGAAGATGTCGCCGATGGTGCCGGCGATCGGAATGATGCCGATGACCGCGTCGACAAGCGCATTGCCCAGCATGCGCACAATGATCACCTTCGGCACGCCGAGATGCACGGCCTGCACGAGCAGCGCGACCGCAAACATCGGGCTGGCGAGGTCGCCGGCGCCGGGGATGAGCGACAACACCGGATCGAGGCCGAACCGGATCCGGGTCCCCGGAATGCGGAAGCGGGAGTCAAGCAGGCGGGCGATTTCCTGCAGCCACGAGAGCGTCGGCACCACCACAAGGCTACAGGGGCGCGCGGTCGTGCGGCTACAGGGAAGGCATAATCTCCTGTCATGCGCGCGTGGCCCGGCTCCCCCCGTCCCCTTGGCGCCACCTGGGATGGTGCCGGGGTCAACTTCGCGTTGTTCTCCGAACACGCCCAGCGCGTCGAACTCTGCCTGTTCGACGACGAAGCGGCAACGGTCGAGCGCGTGCGCATCCCCATGGTCGATCGGACCGACATGGTGTGGCACGCCTACCTGCCCGACGTCCGCCCGGGGCAGCTCTACGGCTACCGCGTGCACGGCGTCTGGAGCCCGGCCGACGGCCATCGGTTCAATCCCGCCAAAGTCCTGCTCGACCCGTACGCACGCGCCATCGGCCGTCCGCTTTCCTGGCACCGATCGCTTTTCGCCTACCAGGGTGACGATGGCGACGGCCCGATCGAGACAACCGACAGCGCGCCGTATGCCCCGCTGGGCCAGGTCATTGCCGATACGTTCGACTGGAGCGGCGATCGTCGGCCGCTGACACCCTGGCACGAGACGGTCATCTACGAACTGCACGTGAAGGGATTCACGGCGCTCAACGAGTCCATTGCACCCGACCTGCGCGGCACCTACTCGGGCCTGGCGTCGCCGCCGGCCATCGCCCACCTCAAGTCGCTCGGCGTGACGGCCGTCGAACTGATGCCCGTGCACCAGCACGTCGACGAATGGCGCCTGGCCGCGAGCGGCCGCGTGAACTACTGGGGCTACAACACGCTCTCGTTCTTCGCGCCCGAGCACCGCTACGCCCGGACCGCGGCGCCGGCCGGAGGTGCCGGAAGTTTCAAGCAGATGGTCCGAGCCCTGCACGCGGCGGGCCTCGAGGTGATCCTCGACGTGGTCTACAACCACACGGCCGAGGGCGATCACCTCGGCCCCACACTCTCGTTCCGCGGCATCGACAACCGCGCGTACTACCGGCTGCAGCCGGGTCGTCCCTCGCGCTACCAGGACTTCACGGGCACCGGCAACACGCTCAACATGCAGTCGCCGGCCGTCCTCCGCCTGATGATGGACAGCCTGCGGTACTGGGTCGAGGAGATGCACGTCGACGGCTTCCGGTTCGACCTGGCGTCGGCACTGGCGCGCGAGCTCCATGCGGTCGACCGGCTGTCGTCCTTCTTCGACGTCATCGGCCAGGATCCCGTGATCTCGCGCATCAAGCTGATTGCCGAGCCATGGGACGTTGGCGAGGGCGGCTACCAGGTCGGCAACTTCCCACCGGGCTGGACGGAGTGGAACGGCCGCTATCGCGACACCGTCCGCCGCTTCTGGCGTGGCGATGCGGGTGTGCTGCCGGAACTGGCGACCCGTCTGTCCGGCAGCAGCGACCTCTACGGGTCGTCGGGGCGGCAGCCGCACGCGAGCATCAACTTCGTGACGAGCCACGACGGATTCACGCTCGCGGACCTGACCGCCTACAACGAGAAACACAACATCGCGAACGGCGAGGACAATCGCGACGGTGACTCACACAACCTGAGCTGGAACTGCGGTGTGGAGGGCCCCACGTCCGATCCGCGCACGCTCGAGCTTCGACGCCGGCAGCGCCGCAACTTCCTGCTGACGCTGCTCGTCTCGGTGGGCGTGCCGATGATCTCGGGGGGCGATGAGCTGCTGCGAACGCAGAACGGCAATAACAACGCGTACTGTCACGATTCGCCGCTGTCCTGGACGCCGTGGAACCTCGACGCCGACCAGGTCGACATGCTCCGGTTCACCCAGGCCGTCGTCGCGCTGCGCGCCAACCATGCGGTCCTGCGGCGGCGGACGTTCCTGAACGGTCGTGCCCCCGGACAGGCCGACGTGCTCTGGCTGCGTGCCGACGGAGTCGAGATGGACGCGCACGACTGGCAGACGCCCTCGCTGCGCACGCTGGGCATCCTGCTCGATGGCGACAGCATCCGCGAACGCGACGAGCGCGGTGAGGATGTGCGCGGAGACACACTGCTGATCCTGCTCAACGCGTCTCCTGCCGATACACCCTTCGTGCTGCCACCTCGTGCGGGTGGTTCGTGGATCTGCCTGATTGACACGGCGTCGGATGCGCCCGCGGCCGAGACGGGTCCCCATTCCTCGTGGCTGGCGAGCGCCCATTCATCAGCCGTCTTCCGCCTGACCACATTGACCTGACGGACGTGCCCGCTCGCGCGCCGCCCCGTTGACTGCCAGCCGGGTTCGTCGATAATGGCGTCTTCCCAACTGGCCTTCGGGCAATCGATGCGATTGCATACGGACTTACCTCGGCGACGCCCGGTCCGGCGCCGGCGCCGCCTGCTGCTGGCGATGTTCCTCGCGGTCACTGCTGCAGGACGCGGCACGGCGGGTGCGCAGCCTGCCGCGCCCGAGGCTGACAATGCGCTCTGGGGCCAGGTCGGACTGCCCGGCGGCGCGGCGGCCGCTCGCGAGGTCGCGGCAATCGGATCGGCCGATGGGCGACTCGACGGCATGGTCCTGCTCGACGTCGCGCGCCGCCACGCCAACAGCCAGGGCGGCGCGGTCGTCGCGCGCCTCGACGCCCACCTGCGCGTGAGCACCGGCGCGAGCGAACCCGACACGCTGCTGCCGCTGCCGCTCCCTTCCTTCTGGCGCACCCGCGTCTTCTCGCGGCAGCGGGATGGCACGGCTGCACTCGTGTCGTCGCGGCGCAATCTGCTGCTCTATCACGGCCTGATGGCCCTCGACGATCGCACGCTCGAGGCGCTGGCGGCGAGGCCCGGCCTGGTCGACTGGCTCCTCCGGACACCAACGGCAAACGGGGCATTCGCCACCGCCGCGCGCAGCATCCGCATCGATGACGATGCCGTGCAGGTGCCGGGGGGCGAATCGGCTCGGGGCGTCTGGACGAGCCTCACTCGACGCGCACCGTCAGATATCGATCGCTTCCTGCGTACGCTGCTGACGACCGACGACGGGCGGCTCGCGTGGTTCTATGACGCGGTCGCGGGCCTTCCGGAGGCCCAGCAGCGGTTCGTGCTGGGAGCGCAGCTCTCCAGCGCGGACCGCAACGCGTTCGTCCGGGCGGTGTATCGCCGGTTCGCGTCGATCGATCCGGGGTGGCGCATCGAGCACCGCCCGTTCCACCGCCCGCCATTCGACGGCACGATCGCGCTGATGGCCCTCGACGTTCGGCCGGACGGCACGGCGGGGCCCGACTGGTGGCCGTCGGTGTTCGCACGGCTTACGAGCCTGCGGGCCTGGCCAGCGGAGGCCGACCTGACCGCGCGCGGGCTGCCTGCCGCCGCGGCGGATGCGCGGTGGTTCTTCGACTGGGTCTTTTCGGAACCCGACGTCGCCCGGCAGCGCTTCGAAACGCTGCGCTTCGCCCAGCGACTGTTTCTCGATGCCCCGCGCGATGCCGCACCGCATGTCGAGATCGCGTTGCGCGGCGTCATGGAGATGCCGGCGTTGCTCTTCACGCTGGAACGCATGGGGGTGCGCGATCCAGCCCTGCTGGCCCTGCTCGCCCGCACCGCCCGGATGGCCACCGACGCGGGCAACCTGGCCGCCATCGGGCGATGGCAGGCCGCGCTCGCCCTGCTCGAACAGGCGCATCGGCACGCACCGCTCCCGCCCGATCGCCTGGCAGAACTGCTGCGGTCGTGGACGACGGCGGCCCCGACCGGCCGAGCGACGGCCGGGAGCCTCGCGCAGTGGGTTGCCGACGTCCTCGTACCTGCCGTCGCGGAGGGCGTCCAGCCGGAAGCCGACGTCGAAGAGGCCGTACTCGACGGAGCGACGGGAATCCGGCGCCCGGCGCCATCGTTCGAGTGGGAGGGACTCGCCTACGAGAACAGTCCCTCGTCGGCCGCACGGCATTCCGCGGCAGCCATTCGGGCGGCACGCCCCGGCATCCGGATCGACGATCTGCTGGCGCTTCGATCGGGCTGGGCGGAACTGGACGCCGTCTCGGAGGCCGCGGGCGACCCTCGCCCCGCGGCCGCTCGGCTGCACAGTGCCGTGCGAACGCTGACCGCCCCCCACCGGGCAGGTGCGCTCGACGCGCGGCAACTCGATCGCCTCGATGCGGCGCTGGTACGCGTACGGACCAGCACGCTCAACGACGCCCGCCGGCGCGTCGCGGACCTGCGGCCCGACCTGCTCGACGTTGCCGATGCGGTCGTCGATGTCGCGGTGCGCTCGCTGGTGTATGCGCTGGCCGTGTCCCCCACGTCCGAGCCGATGCTCTATCCGGATCTGGCGGCGCGCCACCAGCTGCGCGATCCGGCCCCCGCGCCCGACGCCCCTTCGCGACCGTGGCAGCAGGTGGCCTGGCAGCGGCCTGTCTCGGGCGCCGGAAGCAGCGGGCTGGTCGGCTCGTATCTTGGCGTCGACGTCGAGCTCGGCGCATCGCAGCTGCTGCGCGTGTTCTCGAACGTCACACCCGTCCCGCAGGTCATCGATCCCGCCGATCGGGCAGCGCTCGTCGAAGCGCTCGTCTCGCCCGGAGAGTGGACCGAGACGGCTGCCCTCCGTGACATCGATCGGCTGGCGGCCGGGCGGCGGAGGGTGAGCGAGTGGAAGCAGCGCCCTCCGGAACGCGGGGCCCTCGCCGGCGATCTGGCGCGGGCCGGCATCGACGCCTGGCGGGCCAACACGATGGCCTGGACGGTACACGCCGTCGGTCCGGCGGCGCTCGATCTCCTGTCGATCGGTGAACTGTTTGCGCTCGGCGCGGACGATTCGGACCCGCGCGCGGCGGCACTCTGGTCCGGATCGAGCCGTCCTGTCGATGGCTGCCTGTGTCGGATGCCCGGGCGTATCGCAGCCCCGGAGCGCCTGCGCGGCCAGCACGTCGGCGTGCAGGCGTTCGGTCCTCTCGATGGCCCGCTGCGCGTCGCGGAGCTCGTGCATCAGCTCGGCGTGGACCTCGCAATCGTGCCCGCGCTGCTGCCAATGGCGATGCAGGACTGGATCGACAGGTCGCAGCCGGCGTGGACCAGCGACGTCGATGCGTTCAGGACCTGGCCCCTTCTGCTCGACGCCGCACGCGTCGACGAGTACCTGATGGCACTGCTTGCCACCGGCCGGCTCGTGGCACCGGACGCGTCGGGTGAGGATTCCCAATGAGACGTGCGTTGCTGGTTCTTCTCTTCGTCTCGGCCCGTGCTGCTGCGCCAGGAGCCCAGACCTCTGGCCCCGCGATTGTCATCGAGGATCCGGAACCGGGAGTCGTGCTGTCGGGCCCGTCGCAACTGGCGGCCACCATCACGCCGCCCGAGGCCGACGTTCGGCAGGTCACCTTCTTCGTCGACGGCGAGCCGGCCTGCCGCGTGCAGTCTCCGCCGTTCAGTTGCGAATGGGCCGCAGGACATGGCCCGACGGCCCGCACGGTCCGGGTGGTGGCAGAGTTGACGAGCGGTCAGCGTCTGATCGCCACGCGGCGGACGCCGGCGCCCGGGCTGTCGTTCGGCTCGGCTGTCGATGCCGTCCTGGTGCCGACGCGTGTGCTCGACGGCAACGGCGGCTTCGTGCAGGGACTCACCGCCGATCGCTTCCGGTTGTACGAGGATGGCGAGCCGCAGGAGGTCGTCTCGGTGCTGGCCGAGGACGCGCCGGCCAGCATCATGCTCGCGCTCGACATGAGCGCCAGCATGGGACCGAAAATGGCCGACCTGCGCCGCGCTGCCGGAAGGTTCCTCGATTCGGTCCGCGCGTACGATGCCGTCACGCTGGCCGCGTTCAACCAGAACCTCTTCGTGCTGACCCGGCCCGATGCCGACGACACGACGCGCCGGGAGGCGCTCGAGCGCATCACGCCATGGGGTGGAACGGCGCTGTTCGACAGCGTCATCCGCGCGGCCGACGTCCTGCGGTCTCAGCCCTCGCCGCGGGTGATCGTGGCGTTCACCGATGGCGAAGACGTCGACAGCATCGGCTCGGTGGAGACCGTACGGGCGGCGCTGCAGCGCGCCGATGTCGTGCTCTACCTCGTGGTGGGCGGCACAGAGCCATCGCGCGGGTCGTCCACCGGCGAACTGGCGCGCGTGGCCGAGGAAACGGGCGGCGCGGCGTGGTTCACCGAGCGCATGGAATCACTGGGCGATCGCTTCACGGCCATCGTCGGTGACCTGACCAGCGGCTATGTGCTGCTCTACATCCCGCGCCGGCCCCTGGGGGACGGCGCGTGGCGATCGCTGCGGGTGGAAATCGCCGGGGCCTCGCGCGCGCAGGCCGTACGCTCGCGTCAGGGCTACCTCGCGGTCCTTCGACGCTGACGCCCCGCCCGGACGGCCCTACAGGCTCCAGCGCAGCAGCACGCTGCCAACCGTGAAGCCTGCGCCGACCGAGGCGAGCAGCACGAGGTCGCCCTGCTTCAGGTGCCCCTCGGCGCGCGCATCGGCGAGCGCCAGCGGGATTGTGGCGGCCGTCGTGTTGCCAAAGCGGTCCAGGTTGATGATGACCTTGTCGGACGCGAGCCCGAGTCGTGCGGCCGTCGCCTCGATGATCCGGCGATTGGCCTGGTGCGAGCAGTAGAGGTCGATGTCGGCGCACGTGAGGTTGTTGCGATCGAGCAGCCGCAGCGCGGTCTCCTCGTTCTTCTTCACGGCGAACTTGAAGACTGTCTGACCATCCTGCTTCACGTAGTGCAGGCGCTGGTCCACGGTCTCGTGCGAAGCCGGCAGCCGGCTGCCGCCCGCCGGCATGCAGAGCGCTTCCCCGCCATTGCCGTCGATTTCGTGCGTGAAGTCGATGATGGCCGGCTCGTCATCGGCGGCCGGCGAGAGCACGACGGCGCCGGCGCCGTCACCGAACAGGATGCAGGTGGCCCGATCGGTGTAGTCGATGATGCTCGACATCACGTCGGCGCCGACCACCAGCGCGTGGTCCACGGCCCCGGTGGCCACCATCGACCAGCCCGCCGTGAGCGAGTAGGTGAATCCGGAACAGGCCGCACCGAGGTCGTATCCCCACGCGCGCGATGCGCCAATCTTCGCCTGGAGCCGGCACGCCGTGCTCGGAAACACGGTATCGGGCGTCGTCGTGCCGACGACGATGAAGCCGATGTCGTCGGGCGTGAGGCCGGCCTCCTCGAGTGCCGCGCGCGCCGCCGGCTCGGCGATGTCGGAGGTGCCCTGTCCCGGTTCGACGATGTGGCGTTCGCGGATGCCCGTGCGCTGCAGGATCCATTCGTCGGATGTCTCGACCATCTTTTCGAGATCCGCATTCGTCAGTACGTGCGGAGGCACGTGCGTGCCAAGTCCCGAAATCTTCACTCGCCTGAGCGCGTTCACCACAACGTGTCCTTTCGCGGGGGGATCAGTCCGAAATAATCGTAGGCGCGCGCCGTGGCAACGCGGCCGCGCGGCGTGCGATCGAGGAAGCCGATCTGGATGAGGAACGGCTCGTAGATATCCTCGATGGCGTCCTTTTCCTCGCCGATGGCGGCCGCCAGGCTGTTGATGCCGACGGGGCCGCCGCCGAACTTGTCGATGATCGTGCGCAGGAGCCTGCGGTCCGACTCGTCGAACCCGTGCGCATCGACCTCCATCAGCTCGAGCGCGTCATGGCAGACCTCGAGGGTCACCTGGCCATCGGCGCGGACCTGCGCAAAGTCGCGGATCCGGCGCAGCAGGCGATTGGCGATGCGCGGCGTGCCGCGCGACCGCTTCGCGATCTCCGAGGCCGCCTCCGGCGCGACGCCCACGCCGAGGATGCCGGCCGACCGCCGCACGATCGTCGCCAGTTCATCCTCGCCGTAGAACTCGAGCCGGTGCACGATGCCGAACCGTGCGCGCAGTGGCGACGTCAGCAGGCCGGCACGCGTCGTCGCCCCGATCAGCGTGAAGGGATTGAGCGGCATCCGGACCGACCGGGCACCGGGGCCCTGGCCGATCATGATGTCGATCTCGAAGTCCTCCATGGCCGGGTACAGCGTCTCTTCGACGACGGCGTTCATCCGGTGGATCTCGTCGATGAACAGCACGTCGCGGGGCTGCAGGCTGCTGAGAATCGCGGCGAGGTCGCCCTTGGTCTCGAGCACCGGCCCCGACGTCGCACGCACGGGAGCGTTCAGCTCGTTGCCGATGACGTTGGCGAGCGTCGTCTTGCCCAGCCCGGGCGGCCCGTACAGCAGGACGTGATCG
Organism: Acidobacteriota bacterium; assembly: GCA_044507065.1. Taxonomy (GTDB): domain Bacteria; phylum Acidobacteriota; class Vicinamibacteria; order Vicinamibacterales; family SCN-69-37; genus SCN-69-37. The sequence continues at coordinate 10,861 of JBIQJY010000028.1, read as the reverse complement.
AGCGCTTCGTTGCGCTGGCGTGCGGCCGCGATCGAGACGATCAGGTTCTCTCGCAGCCGTTCCTGCCCGATGTAGTCGCGCAGCGTGCGGGGCCGCAACCCGCTCTCATACTGGGCGTCGTCATCGACACGCGATGCATTGACGAGGCGTGGATCCGTCATGCGCGCAGCAACTCCCTCAGCACCTGCCGCAGGACGGCCTCGAAGTCCTGCGCAGAATCCCCGACGAGCACGGCGTCCACCTTCTTCTCGACCGCGTGTCGCTGGTAGCCGAGATTCACCAGCGCCGACAGGACGTCGTCGCGCAGCGCGCCGCTGGCTTCGGCCACGGCGTCAACCGGACCTTCCATTCCCTCGGGCATGCGGTCCTTGAGGTCGACCACGATGCGTTCAGCGGTCTTGCGCCCCACGCCGGGGATGCGTGTCAGGCGGGCGACGTCCGCCTGGCGGATGGCCTTCGCGAGGTCGCGCCCTTCGATGCCCGACAGCACGGCAAGCGCGAGCTTGGGACCGATGCCGCTCACCGCGATCAGCCGCTCGAACAGCATCTGCTCGAGAGCGGTCGCAAAGCCGTAGAGCAGCAGCGCGTCTTCGCGCACGTGCGTGTGGATGCGCAGCACGACGGCCGATCCGGCCTCGCCCACCGCGTAGAAGGTCGACAGGGGCACGAGGACCTCGTAGCCCACCCCGCCCGCGTCGACCACGATGCGCTGGACGGTCTTCTCGATCAGGGTGCCGGCAAGTCGGGCGATCACGGCGCCTGACGCCTGCCGAGCTGGTCGATCTTCGCGTGGCGCCAACTGCGCATGTGGCGCGGCGCACGGGCGGCGACCGCCGCCAGGCCGTGGCTGGCGTGCGCGTGGCAGAGCGCCACGGCGAGCGCATCGGCCGCGTCGTGCGGAGTGGGCACGGCGTCGAGCCCGAGCAGCAGCATGATCATCCGCTGCACCTGCGCCTTCTCGGCGCGGCCGTAGCCGACAACCGACATCTTGATCTCGGCTGGGGAGTATTCGATGACCGGGACGCCGGCCTGCACGGCGGCAAGCACCGCAACGCCGCGGGCGTGACCAAGCGTCAGTGCGGCGCGGGCATTGCGCGCGTGAAAGACGTTCTCGATGGCCACGCAGTCGGGCGCGGCCGCGGCGAGCGCCGTCGTGAGCCCGGCGTGAATCGCGAGGAGACGATCGGGAAGTCCGACACCCGCGCGCGTCGAGAACGCGCCGCAGGCCACGAGCCGATGGTGATTGCCGTCGGTCTGGACACAACCGTAGCCGGTGCGGATCGAACCGGGGTCGATCCCGAAAATCCTCACGCCAGCGAGGCCTCGATCTCCTGCTCTTCGACGTCGAAGTTGGACCACACGTTCTTGGTATCGTCGTGTTCTTCGAGCAGGTCCATGAGCTTGAGCATCTGCTGCGCCTGCTTGCCCTCCAGCTTCACGTAATTCTGCGGCAGCATGGCAATCTGCGCCGACTCCGGCTCGATGCCCAGCGCCCGGACGGCGTCGAGCACCCCCTGGTGCGCCTCGACCGGCGAGACAACCTCCCAGCTCTCCCCCTCGTCCTTCAGATCGTCGGCGCCGGCGTTGAGCACGGCTTCCATGAGCGCGTCTTCTTCGGCCTTGTCGCGCGCAATGACAATCAGGCCCTTCTTGTCGAACATCCAGGCCACGCTGTTGGCCTCGCCGAGGTTGCCCCCGTACTTCGACAGCGTGTGCCGCAACTCGCCGACGGTCCGGTTCCGGTTGTCGGTCATCGTCTCGATGATGAGTGCGGCGCCACCCGGGCCGTAACCCTCGTAGGTCACTTCCTCGTAGGACACGCCCTCTTCCTCGCCGGTGCCGCGCCGGATGGCCCGCTTGATGTTGTCGGCCGGCATGTTGACCGCCTTGGCGTCGGCGATGATGGTGCGCAGCCGCGGATTCGCGTCAGGGTCTCCGCCGCCATGTTTCGCGGCGATCGTGAGCTCCTTGATGATGCGCGTGAAGGCCTTGCCACGCTTGGCGTCGGCGGCGCCCTTCTTGTGCTTGATGGTGTGCCACTTGGAATGGCCTGACATTGCTCCCTCTCCGTCGCGAAAGATCGTCGAAACCGACTGCCGATTCTAGCACCGGGAGCTGGCCGGGGTGAACGCCGTCAAGGCACGCGCCGCCCCCGGCGCCTAACGGGCCTTGCGTGCCGGGTTGTGCGGGCAGACCTCGCAGTCGATCGGCTCGCCATCCGGGCCGATGACCGCCGGCCCGCCACACGAACCGCGGAGGCATCGGTTCGAAAACATCACGCCGACGGCCATGCCGGTCATGGCGAGCGCGAAGACGATGATGGCCAGGAGGAGCGTGGTCATGGTCGTGGGTCGAGGGCCGCGAATGCCGGCGTTCCCCGTTCCTCGAACTTACCATCCGGGAGCCGGATGAGGAAGAGTGCGGGAATGCCTTCATGTTCCGCAAACGACATCGCCTCGGCGGGCCCCATCACCATCATCGCAGTCGACAGCGCGTCGGCCCGCACGGCCAGGTCGTCGATGACCGTCACCGACGCGAGCGCGTGCGCGACGGGCCGGGCCGTCCGGGGATCGAGGATGTGCGTCAGGCGCTGCCCGTCGACCTCGCGGAAATTGCGATAGTCGCCCGACGTCGCCATGGCGCGATCGACCAGCGGCACGACGCGGACGGCCGCCCGCCCGGTCGCCTGCGGCCGTTCGATCGCCACCTGCCACGGCTCGTCGCTCGCGTTTCGGCCGCGGGCGACCAGTTCGCCGCTGACATCGATGAGGAAATCCGTGAGCCCGCGCGCCTCGAGATCCTCGGCAATCCGATCGGCCGCATATCCCGGGGCAATCGCGGAGAAGTCCACCTGGATCTCCGGACGCCGCTTGCGCACCCATGCGCCATCCGGATCGAGCTCCACCAGTGCCATGCCGACACTCGCGCGCAGTCGTTCGAGAGTGGCCTCGTCGGGGGTCGCCGTCCCATCGGCGGCCGCGCCGAATCCCCACGCCTCGACGAGCGGGCCGACCGTCGGATCGAAGGCGCCATGCGTCTCGGCGGCGATGGCCGCCGCCCATCGGAAGACGTCGGCCGTTTCGCGCGCGATGGCAAAGGGTTCCAGGTCAGTCGACTGGTTGAAGCGCGACAACTCCGAGCCATCGTCCCACGTCGACATGAGCTGGTCGATTCGCGCGAGTTGGTCCCGGATGCCACTGTCGATGGCGCGGCTCGTGGCCTGGTCGAGGCCGCCGGTCGCCGTCACGACCTTGACGGTCCAGATGGTCCCCATGGACGGCCCGGTGAACTCGGCCGCGTGGCGGTCGGAGGCTGGAGGCGCGCACGCCGCGGCGGCCAGCACGACGGCCGCGACCGACGCGAGCAGCCGGCGACGTCGAGAGCGCGGCTCCATGGTGATCAGCCGAAGTCGTCGAACAGGATGTTCTCGCGCTCGACACCCAGGTCCTCGAGCATCTTCATGCAGGCCGCGAGCATGGCGGGCGGGCCGCACAGGTAGTACTCGATGTCCTCAGGAGCAGGGTGGTTCTTCAGATAGTGCTCGAGGACGACCTGGTGGATGAACCCGGTATACCCGGTCCACTGGTCCTCGGGCAGCGGCTCGGACAGGGCCAGGTGCCAGCTGAAGTTCTCGAAGTCCGCCTGGATCGCGTCGAAATCCTCGACGTAGAAGGCCTCGCGCAGGCTGCGCGCGCCGTACCAGAACGTCACCTTCCGCGTCGTCTTCAGCCGCCGGAACTGGTCGAAGATGTGCGACCGCATGGGCGCCATGCCGGCTCCCCCGCCGATGAACATCATCTCGGCCTGGGTGTCCTTCGCGAAGAACTCGCCGAACGGCCCGGCAATCGTCACCTTGTCACCGGGCTTGAGGCCGAAGATGTAGGACGACATGATGCCCGGCGGCACGTCGTTGGCCGCGCGCGGTGGCGGCGAGGCGATGCGCACGTTCAGCATGATGATGCCGCGCTCCTCCGGGTAGTTCGCCATCGAGTACGCGCGCGAGACCGTCTCGTCGGTTTTCGACACGTACCGCCACATGTCGAACTTGTCCCAGTCGCCGCGGTACGCCTCGGCCACGTCGAAGTCGGCGTACTTCACGACGTGCGGCGGGCACTCGATCTGCACGTACCCGCCGGCGCGGAACGGCACCTCTTCGCCGGCCGGGAGTTCGAGGATCAGCTCCTTGATGAACGTGGCGACGTTCTCGTTGGACCGCACGGTGCATTCCCACTTGCGGACGGAGAAGACCTCGTGCGGCACCTCGATCCGCATGTCGCTCTTCACCTTCACCTGACAGGTCAGCCGCACACCCTCGCGGGCCTCGCCGCGCGACACGTGGCTTTCCTCTGTCGGCAGGAGCGCGCCGCCACCCTCGAGCACCGTGGCCTTGCACACGCCGCACGTGCCCTTGCCGCCGCACGCCGACGGGATGAAGATGCCGCAGGTCGCAAGCGTGCCGAGCAGCGTGCCGCCGGCGTTCACCTCGAGGGGCTTCTCCGTGTCGCCGTTGACGACAATCCGCACGGCGCCCGACGACACCAGCCGACCGCGTGCGACGAGCAGCAGCCCGACGAGCGACAGGATGACGCCGGTGAACATCCCGACACTGATGGCGACGGTGGTTACCATGACGCCGCGCCTCGCACCATCACAACTGAATCCCCGCGAACGCCATGAACCCGATGGCCATCAGGCCCGAGATGATGAACGTGATGCCCAGGCCGCGCAGCCCATCGGGCACGTTGCTGTAGCGCATCCGCTCGCGGATGGCCGCCAGGGCGACAATGGCCAGCGCCCAGCCGGCGCCCGATCCGAGCCCGTACACCACGCTCTCACCGAACGTGTAGGAGCGCTCGACCATGAAGAGCGTGCCGCCCAGGATGGCGCAGTTGACCGCAATCAGCGGGAGAAAGATCCCGAGCGAGGTGTAGAGCGCCGGCACGTGGCGATCGAGCGCCATCTCGAGCACCTGGACCACCGCGGCGATGATTCCGATGTAGGTCAGGAAGCCCAGGAACGACAGGTCCTGCGTGGCCAGCGCCGGGCTCAGCCACGCAAGCGCGCCCTCCTTGAGCAGGTAGTGGTAGACGAGGTTGTTGAGCGGCACCGTGAGCGTCTGGACAACGACAACGGCCAGGCCCAGCCCCACCGCCGTCTCGACCTTCTTCGACACGGCAAGGAAGGAACACATGCCGAGAAAGAAGGCGAGCGCCATGTTCTCGACGAACACGGCCTTCACGAACAGGCTGAGATAGTGCTCGAGCATCAGGCCTCCGGCGCCTCGACCTGCTCGGGCCGCCACGTCCGCAGCGCCCAGATGAACAGGCCGATGAGGAAGAAGGCCGCCGGCGCCAGCACCATCAGGCCATTGGGCGCGTACCAGCCGCCATCGGCGACAAGCGGCAACACCGTCAGACCGTAGAAGGTGCCCGAACCGAACACCTCACGGAACGCCCCGACGAACAGCAGCACGAGGCCGTACCCCATGCCGTTGCCGACGCCGTCGAGAAGACTCAACCCCGGCGGGTTCTGCATGGCAAACGCCTCGGCACGCCCCATGACGATGCAGTTGGTGATGATCAGCCCGACGAACACCGACAACTGCTTCGAGATGTCGAACAGGAACGCCTTCAGGAACTGATCGACGACGATGACGAGCGACGCGATGATCGTGAGCTGCACGATCATCCGGATGCTCGACGGCGTCCGGTTGCGCACCAGGCTGATGAAGAAGTTCGAGGAAGAGATCACGGCAATCACCGCAATCGCCATCACGACGGTCGTTTCCATCTTCGTCGTCACGGCCAGCGCCGAGCAGATGCCCAGCACCTGCAGCGCGATGGGGTTGTTGCTCAACAGCGGATCGACCAGGACCTTACGCGCCTTCGTCGACATCGCTCCCCTCCTTTCTCAGGGACTCGAGATAGGGACCGAAGCCCTGCTCGCCGAGCCAGAACTTCACCGTGGCCTCCACGCCGCGCGCGGTAATCGTCGCACCCGACAGTCCATCCACCCGATGGGGCTCCTCGTCGGCCGGCCCGGCGCGCCCGCGAATCACGGCAATGGCCACGTCTCCATCCTCGTCGAACAATTGACGGCCGTTCCAGGCGGCCTGCCACCGCGGGTTCGAGATCTCACCGCCGAGCCCGGGCGTCTCCCCGTGCTGATAAAACGTGAGGCCGCGCACGGTCTTCAGGTCGGGCCCAAGCGCGAGGAAGCCGTACATCGTCGACCACAGCCCCTTGCCTTCGATCGGCAGCACCAGCAAGTCGCGCTCGCCCGTTTCATCAAGTCTCTCGTACGCGATGACGTGATTCGGCACGCGCGTGACCTGCGCCGGGTTGGGCGGCACGGCGTGGCTCATCGAGGGGTCGGCCAGGGCGCGCCGCTGGTCGTAGCCCGCCACGGTGAACGTCGGATCGGGGCGACCCGTGGCCAGGTCCACGGCCACCGGCTGGAACGCGGCAAACCGCTCGGCAATCTGCGCCGGCGACAGCGACTCGTCGGCCCGCAGATCCCCCGTGGCCAGCAGGACGTTGCGCTGGCGATCGACCTCGGCGTTGACCGCCTGGCGGTCGGCGAGGCCGACAGCGGCGCCGGCGACGAGCAGCGCGCAGACGACACAGATGGCCGTGGCAAACGCCACCGTGTATGCGTTATTACCGAGCTTCGGCACGACGCAGTCTCCGTGTGATGTTCGCGCGCACGACGTAGTAGTCGATGAGCGGCGCGAAGACGTTCAGGAAGAGGATGGCAAGCATCATTCCTTCGGGATACGCGGGGTTGACGACGCGGATCATGACGGCCATCGCGCCGATCAACGCGCCGTAGATCCAGCGGCCCGTATCGGTCTGCGCACCCGTCACCGGATCGGTGGCCATGTAAACCATGCCGAATGCCCACCCGCCGAGGACCATGTGCCACCAGAACGGCACCGCGAAGTATGGATTGGTGTCCGACCCCACGACGTTGAAGAACAACGCCGTGCCCACCGTGCCGAGGACGACGCCGGCCATGATGCGCCACGAGCCCACGCCCGTCACGACGAGCAGCAGCGCGCCCAGAAGGCACGCGAACGCGGACGTCTCGCCCATCGACCCTGGCATGAAGCCCCAGAACGCGTCCCACCACGAGACGCCCGCCAGCGCACTGATGCCGTCACTGCCGATCGCGGCCAGCACGGTGGCGCCCGAGTAGCCGTCGGCGGCGGCGCCGCTGGCCGGAGCCCCGGCGGCGAGCCAGACCTCGCCCGAGATCTCGGCGGGATACGCGAAGAACAGGAACGCGCGCGCCGTCAGCGCCGGGTTGAGGATGTTCATCCCCGTCCCACCGAAGATCTCCTTGCCGATCACGACGCCGAAGCTCGTGCCGAGCGCCACCTGCCACAGCGGAATCGTCGGCGGCAGCGTCAGCGGAATCAGCATGCCGGTGACGAGGAACCCTTCGTTGATCTCGTGCCGGCGGACCTGCGCGAACAGGCCTTCCCAGGCGCCGCCCACCGCATACGTCACGAGCATGACCGGCACGAAGTACAACGCACCGTGCAGGAAGCAGGCGGCGAAATTCGCCGAGGCGAACGGAAGGCCCAGCCACACCATGGCGGCCGTCCGCCAGTTGTCGAGCGGCTGCGCCCCGGCCTCGATGGCCAGGTGCGCCTGCAGCCCGGTGTTGTACATCGCCATCAGGATCGTGCCGGCCAGCGACACGATGACGATCGACATCATGCGCTTGAGGTCGAGCCCGTCGCGCACGTGCGACGCCCCCGCCGTGACCATCCCGGGCGTGTACAGGAAGGTGTCCGCCGCTTCGTACAGCGGATAGAAGCGTTCGAGCCTGCCGCCCTTGTGGAACAGGTGAGCCTGGCTGTCGAGCAGTCGGCGCAGCATCAGGCGTCCTTCTCGATGGCCGCCAGCACCGCGCGCAGGTGCGGACCGTAATCGATCTTGCTCGGGCACACGAACGTACAAAGCGCCAGATCCTCCTCGTCGAGCTCCAGGCACCCGAGCTGCTCGGCGCGCACCACATCGTGCGTGACCAGAGCTTTCAACAGGAACGTCGCGGGAGTGTCGAAGGGCATCACCTTCTCGTAGACCCCGATGGGAATGATCGCGCGCGGCGATCCGTGCGTGCTGGTCGTCATCTCGAAGCCGGCCCGACGGGCCATGGCCGAGACGAACACGCGCAGGGCTGAATACCGATCGCGTCCGGGACCGGCCCACCCGAGCAGTTCGCGGGTCCGGCCCTCGACGAGCGCCGATACCTGCCGATCGAACCTCCCCAGATAGCCGTGCACGGGGCCCGCCGCCGCACGTCCACTCAGCACCGACCCGGAGATGACGCGCACTTCCCCCGGCTCGAGCTCGCCGCGTGTCAGCTCATCGGTCGACGCGCCGACCAGCGTTCGGACCAGGCGGGGCCGCTGCATGGCCGGCCCGGACAGCGCCACGACGCGCGTCGTCTCGATCTCGCCGGTCCGGAACAGCCGTCCGATCGCGGCCACGTCCTGATAACCCACGTGCCACACCAGTCGATCGCGGCCAGCCGGATCGAGTCGGTGGATGTGCACGCCCACCGTGCCCGCCGGATGCGGGCCGTCGAACCGCTCGTGACGCACGCGTTCGACGCGCGGCGTCCCCAGCGCGGAAGACGCCGACGTGCAGAAGAAGACGGGGCCGTCGGTCAACGCAGCCAGGACCGAGACGCCTGCTTCGATGTCGCCTTCGCGCCCGGCCAGCACGACATCGACGTCGGGCGCGAGCGGATCGGTATCGATCGCCGTCACGAAGATCGACCGCGGACGTGTGGCCGGATCGGCCACTCGCGAGAAGGGCCGCGCCCGCAGCGTGGGCCACAGGCCGGACTCGAGCAGCAGGCCGACAACCTCGTCGCGGTTCAGGCTCGCCGGCTGGCGGCCGGTGAACGATGCCAGCGCCACCTGCGCTCCGCGTCCGCTCCGCTCGTCGTCGGCCGCGGCGATGACCAGCGACTCGAACACGCGCCGCTCGCCACGGTTGATCGCCACGACGGTGCCGGCCACGGGTGCGGTGAACCTGACGCCGGGCGTCTTCTTGTCCTCGAACAGGAGCTGGCCGCGCTCGACGGATGCACCGATTTCCGCGTGCATCGTGGGCCGCAGGCCGACATAGTCGGCGCCCACCAGCGCGACGTGCGCCACGGGTCGTTCGGAGTCGATGGCCTGTTGGGGCGAACCTGCGATGGGGAGCCGGAGGCCTTGCTTGATGCGGTGAACAGACATCAGTAGTGCGATCTGGAATCTCTCTCTATCGCCCCTCCAACGCGAAAGGCCCATCTAGTGTCGATGCCCGAACCCGCGACGTCAAGCATGACCGGCCATCAGGGGCGTGCGAAACGGGCGACGCTACCTGTTTATAGGGTGACGCGATTCGGTCACCTCGGAGTCGCGGCATTCGACGGCCGCGGCGGCCACACTACCGGCGCCGCGCCAGGATCAGCCACTCGCTCGAGTCGTCCGTCCAGCGCTCGCCGCGATAGTCGCCAAGGAGCTGTTCCACCTCGAACCCCGCGGCGCCGATGCGCTCCACCACGTCCGGCAGCGACAGCGTCCGGAACGTCAGCGAAAAGGAGTGCTTCGCCTGGCGGCGGCCGATGCGTTCGACGAACGTCTCGTCGAAGATGGTGAGTTTGCGGCGTCGATCCTGCCGGACCGACTCGACGAGCGTGAGTTCCCCGCCGCGCGGTCCCACGCCTCGCATGCTGACCTTCTCGTTGTACTCGCGCCAGGCCGGCAGGTCGGGCACCAGGTCGATGCCGAACAGCCCGCCACGGCGCAGCACGCGGTGCACGTCGGCGAGCAGCGCCGACAGATCGGATTCGCGCAAGAGCGACTGCAGCAGTCCGTACGGCGCCATGACGACGCCAAAGGCGCGATCGGGAAAGGGCAGCGTGCGGATATCGCCGCGAATCAGGCGAGGACGCTGGGCCCGGGGCAGCCGCCGGACACGGGCCGCCGCCCGCGCGAGCATTTCGGACGATCGATCGATGCCGACCATCGGCACGCCGGTCCGCGCCATGGGAACGAGCAGCCTCCCTGTGCCGCAGCCCAGCTCGAGCGTGCGCGCCTGCTCGGCCCGCAGCGTCCGACGCCAGAACGCCACATCGCGCCGGCCGAGCGTGCGCGCGTTCTCCCAGTCGTAGAACGCGGCATAGGTGTCCCAGCCGTGCCAGCCCTCGGACTTCGTCATCGTCAGTCGGCGACGGCCGATTCGCCCGGCAGGATGGGGCGTGTCCGCGGCAGGAGCCCGCGCCGCGCCAGGTTCCCCACCCAGGCAAGGATGCCAATGAAAATCGTGAGCTTCAGTATGTCGAACCCGCGCGTTTGCGGCAGCGCCTTCCACAGGAACCACAACACCGGCTGCGCGATGCAGACGGCCCAGACCGACCCGTAGAAATAGCGGCGCTCGTGCCCTTCGCCGCGCGTCGATCGCCGCACGCGCGGCAGCCACCCGAACGCGCCAAGCGTCCACACCGTGATGACGATCGGGAAATAGCCGGCGTCGTAGATGGCGCGGGCCCGCCACTGTCCATTCACGATGGCATCGACGAGTCCCGCGATGTTGAGGACCGCGTAGGCAATCACTTCACTCCACGCGAGCGTGTAGCAGATGCGGCGGTAGAGCGGATTGGGCCGATCCTCGTGGAACCTCAGGATGTAGGGCGCCGGTTCCACGCCGGGCAACTGGCCCCGCAGGCCCGCGATGCCCGTGCCGACCAATACCACGGCCAGCCAGGTCATCGTCGGCACGCTCGGCCCGTGCGCGAACAGGTCGAATGTGATGGGTCCGGGCGCGATGAAGAAGACCCAGATCCAGATGGGCCAGTG
>JBIQJY010000027.1:39904-41926 GCA_044507065.1 Acidobacteriota bacterium | reverse complement strand
GCATGTGGAACGACGGCATCGGCACGGCGACGGCGGACGTGGTGTTCGATCTCGAGACCGCCTCGCCCGAGGTGTTTGGTGCCCTGCGCGACTCGGCGCCGCGCGCTGTCGCGGCGATGGGACGGCTCCGTGCCGGCATCCCGCTCATGGCGTCGTCGGTCCCCGGCGAGCAGGGCGACCTGTATCGGCTCAAGGGACACAACCGGTCGATCTGCGTGGCGCTCGGCGACGACAAGAGCACGTCCGATGTCGTGGTGCTCAAGGGCACCGAGCCGTTGATGGCGGACTTCGACACCTACCTCGCGTGGATGGCGCGGACGCAGTTCGGCGCCTGGCCGCGTCCGCTTGCCGAGCACTTCCCGCTGTTCGAGGGCAAGGCGCCCGGCACCGTCCATCTGGCGGAAGCGATGGGCGAGGCCACCATCGCGCTCGACGCGCAACGCCGTCACCTCGCGCACTACGGTGGCCTGATGCGGCTGCCGGTGCCGCTCTTCGTGTGGAGACTGCGGGAACCGGATGCTGCCGGCGCGGTGGCGAGGCTGCGCGCGCGTGTCTCGGCGATGGCATTCGAGCGGCTGGAGCCGCACCTCACCCACGGCATCGGCCTGCTGGCCTACTACTACCCGGGACCGCCCGTACGCGTGCACGCGGCCGGTCGTCCCGGATACATGAAGCCGGCGCCGCTCGAACTGGGCTCGCACGCGAGTGTCATCGACCGGGCCATACCGGGCTGGTTCACCATCGCGGCCCGCCTGCTGTGGCTCGGGTTGCTGCCCACGACGCCCCTGTCGTGGCGGCTCGGCGACGTCTTCGATCCGAACAACGCGTGCCTCGACGGCGGCGTCTGCGACATCAGCTCGCTGCACGCGATTACGCCCGAGACGACCGACGCCTTCTTCCTGCGATCGATGGTGATGAGCGTGGGCGGCCTGCGCGCCGTTGTCGCGAGGGCCTTCGGCGTGCCGCTTGGCGAAATGGCGCAGAGCTATGAACAGGAAGTCGCCAGCTTCTACCTCGGCGAGTACGTGAAGCGGTCGATCGAACGTGCGCTCGACGCCGAGGCGCGCCCCACGCTGACGCTGGATCCCCGGCTTGGCGACATCTTCGGCCCCGACAAGTCGCTGCCCGACCTGATGCGCCTGTTCCAGACGTTCAACTCCTATCTCGGCACGACCGATTATGCCGGGTGATCCGCGGCTTTACGTTGTCAGGTGGGCAGCGTAGAATCAGGCCTTTCCGAGGCATATCCATGAGCACCTGTTCCACGTGCGGTACCAATTACGAAAGTGGCGTGAAGATCTGCCCCAAGGACGGCACGGTGCTCGAAGGCGGCCCCGCGACAGATCCGCGCCTGGGTGAGACGCTCGACGGCAAGTATCGCCTCGACGCGGCCCTCGGACAGGGCGGTATGGGCGCGATCTATCGGGCCACGCACCTGATGCTCGACAAGCAGGTGGCCGTCAAGCTCATCAAGCCCGAACTGGTGACCTCGCCGGATCTGGTGCGGCGTTTCCAGCGCGAGGCGCGGGCGGCCGGCAACCTGAACCATCCGAACATCGCCGCGGCGTACGACCTCGGCCAGACCCAGGACGGCACGCTCTACATCGCGATGGAGCTGATAAACGGGCCGAGCCTGAAAGATGTCATCCGTTCCACCGGCCCGCTCGCCGACGACCGCATCGTCCGCATCATGCGCCAGGTCGCGAGCGCGCTGGCGCTGGCGCACCGGCACAACATCATTCACCGCGACATGAAGCCGCACAACATCATGCTCGCCACCGACGGCGGCCATGAAGTGGCGAAGCTGCTCGACTTCGGCATTGCCAAGACGTTCGACGATGCCTCGACGCAGTTGACGGCAACGGGATTCGTCCTGGGCACGCCGCAGTACATGTCGCCGGAGCAGGCCGCCGGCCGCCCGATCGACGGGCGCAGCGACCTCTATTCGCTCGGCATCATCCTCTACGAGATGCTGATTGGCGAGGTGCCCTTCAACGACCCGTCGACGCCGGCGGTGCTCGT
>JBIQJY010000027.1:35200-39804 GCA_044507065.1 Acidobacteriota bacterium | reverse complement strand
TCCGCCGTCAACCTCATCATCCTCGCTGCCATCCTGCTGCTCGTCGTCGGGGGTGTGGCATATGGCGCGATGCGGTTGCTGCGTGGCGATGGCGCCGGGAGCGCGGCGACATCGACGCAGGCCGCCGCACTGCCGGCGGCCGATCTGACAAATGTTGCGGACGAGCCCGCCGAGCCCGATCCGATGGCGGCCGCCGACCTGTCAGCAACTTCCAGTGCAGCATCCGCCGGCGCGCCGGTCGCACCGCCCACGCCGCCCGTCAATCAGGGGGCAGCGGCGCCTGCCGCAAGCGCCAGCGCGACACAGACCTCCGCCGCAGCCGCGGCGGCCCCGCCGCCCGTCCAGCGGCCCGCCGCAGCCACGCCGCCGGCCTCGACGACACCGGCCGCGCCAGCGGCGGCGGCACCGGCGCGTCCGGCCAACCCGACGGTGCTGTTCCGTTGTGATGGGCCGGCACAGGTGTGCACGGCGCTCCAGGGCGCGATGACCGACGCGTTCTCGCGCTACACGCTGCGGCAGACGCGCGATACGGGCGCAGCCGATGTCATGGTCGACGCCGAAGTGACAATCATCGACGAGAAGGCCGAGCAGCTCTACGGCACGAACTTCGTCACGCGCACGTACTCCGTCGCGTTCAACGGCGACGCGAAGGGCGGCGACGTGGTGCCCATGCCGGCCGCCAGGACGTTCAGCTTCGATTCGTCTGTCGGCCAGCGCCGCGTCGACGAGGAGAGCCGGACCATGTCGATTGCCGTCGCCGAGCGCGTCCGAGGGTGGTGGCAGAGCCGATGAGTCCTTCCAGGGCGCGGCCCGATTCCTCCGGAACGGCCAACGACGGGACCGTGGCGGAGCAGCTGAACACGATCGACACATCCGTCCTCGACGAACTGCTCGAGAAGCGCAAGGAAGAAGTGCGCATCGAGGAGTTCCGGCAGCGGGCCGAGACGATGCGCGCCACGGTGGATCCGGCCGTCTGGCAGCGCGTGGCCGACGACTATGCGGCGCGGCTCGCTCGCCTGTCGGCCGAGGCCGGTCCCCTCAAGGGGCAGGCCCGCCTCGAATACTCGCGACTGCGGACCGTGATGGATCGACTGACGGCCGAACGCCGCGCGGCCGAAACCGAGAAGGCCGAACTCGAGCTGCGGCACGCCGTCGGTGAGTTGTCCGACGAGGACCTCGCCGAGCGTCTTCGCGGTTCGGTGGCCGTTCTGGAACGCTGCGATGCCGATGCCGAGGCCGTCGACGCGCTGCGCGCGCGTTTCGTCGAGGCGTTTGGCACCGAGGACGCGATCGATGCGCCGCCCGAGCCGCCGTCGGACGTGACCAACATGATCACGCCCGACGACCTGAGCGCCGCGGGCGTCGGTGCGGGCGCCGCCGTCACGGGCGCCATGCCGGCGCCAAAGCCGGCGTCGAAACCCGCTTCGGCCGGCACCACGTCGTCAGCAGCGGCGCCGCCGGCCGCCGCCCCGCCGGCCGCAGCACCTGCATCGCCGGCCGCACCTGTATCGCCAGCCGAAGAACCCTCGCCCGATGCGACCGTGCTTGCTCCGGCGACGCCCCTGGCCGCATCGGAGCCCGACGACCAGACGTTCCTGCTGCCGGCCGCGGCGCTGCTCATCGAATCGGGCGGATCGTTTCCCCAGGAGTACCGCCTGGCGGCCGTCAACTACCTGGGACGATCCGACGACAATCACCTTCAGATCGCGCGGCCCGGCGTCTCACGGCGCCATGCCGTCATCGTGGCGGCCAGCAACAGTTTCACCATCAAGGACCTGTCCTCGCAGAACGGCGTGTTCGTCAACGGCGCGCGCGTGACCGAACACACCCTCGCCGACGGCGAACAGATTGTCATTGGTGATTCCACCATGCTGTTCCGATCGCCGTGGCCGGTGCCGACGCGCCGCGAGTCGAAGTCGCGGACCAGGGCCTGATCGATGGCCGTCTCCTCGACGACCAGGGATTCGGTCACCATCGTTGCCGCCACGGGCGTCGTCGACACCCGGACCGCGCAGGCGTTCGAGGCCGAGTTCGTCCGGGCATTCAACGACGGCGCGCGCGCCGTTGCCGTGGACTTCAGTCGGGTCGACCTCATCACCAGCGCCGGCATCCGCGTACTCGTGATGATGGCGCACCGCCTTCAGCGCGGATCGGGCGGACTCGTCCTGTTCGCACTCGGCCCGCGCGTCCGCACGGTGTTCGAGATTGGCGGCCTGCTCGGGCAGTTCCAGGTGGTCGAGACCGAGGCCGAGGCGATTGCCAGGCTCGCGGCGCCCCGGCCCGCGGCCGAGCCGGCCGCGCCGGTACCTCAGGCCTCGCGGCTGGCCGATGCGGTCGTCGACGCGCTCGGCGGCGATCCGCTCCGGCGCGATCGAGGGCGCGCGCCCGCCGGCGATCGCGCGATGTCGCCGCTCGCCTCAGCCGTCGTCGAGTCGCTCGGTGCGGACGGGCCGTCCGCACCGGCGTCAGACGCGCAGGCCGACTGACGCGTGCCCAGGCTGACCATCCAGAGCGGCGCGTCCCGGGGCCGCGAGTTTCAATTCGATCGCACGACGGTCATCGGACGCGGGGCAACGTCCGATCTCGCGCTGACCGACCCCGGCGTCTCGCGCCGGCATGCCAGCCTGTCGCGGCAGGACGGCGCGTGGTTCGTCGAGGATCTCGGCAGCGCCAATGGCACGCTCGTCAACGGCTGGCGCGTCACGCGGCCCACGCGGTTGAAGCCCGGCGACGTCATCGGCATCGGCGCCGTCCTTGCGGAATTCAGCGAAGACGCCGAGGCCGTCGCGCCGCAGCCCGCCGTGCAGTATCGCGACGAGGGTCCGGCACCCGCCGTGCTGCTGACCATGCCAGGTGCCGACGCGACGGGCGCGCCTGCCCCCGTCGCCGTCGACGAAGCCGTCCGGCTGCGCTTCCTCGCTGATTTCGCCCGCATCGGCACGCTCGTCTTCGACGAACCGGCCCTCGTCACGTTCATTGCGGATGAACTGCTGGCCCTGGTGCCCCGAGCCGATCGATCGGTGGTCCTCACGCGCGAGGGGGAGGCCCTGGTGCCGCGCGCGGCCCGGATGCGCACCGGCCAACCCACCGAGATAGTTGCCAGCCGGCAGCTGCTCGACGACGTGATGACGCGTCGCGAAGCCGTGCTCGCCATCGACACGCAGGCCGACGCGCGGTACTCGGAAAGCGAGTCGATCTTCGCGCTGGGCATCCGGGCTGCCATCTGCGCACCGATGCTGTTCCAGGACGAGATCTACGGCGTCGTGCAGGTCGACAGCGCATCGCCGGGCGTGCCGTTCCAGGAAGCGGATGTTGCATTGGTGCTGAGCCTGGCGTCACAGCTGGGCATGGCGCTGGGTTACGCACGTCTGCATGCCACGCTCGTCGAGCGGGAACTCGTCGAACGCGACATGGCGCTCGCGCGGCGCATCCAGCAGCAGTTCCTGCCGGAAGGCCGGCTCGAGCTGCCCGGTTTCTCGGCGGCGGTGGAGTACCGGCCCGCGCAGGGCGTCAGCGGCGATTTCTACGATCGGATTGCGCTCGACGGCGGACGGGTGGCCGTCATCGTCGGGGACGTGTCGGGCAAGGGTGTCTCGGCGGCGCTCTATGCCGCGAAGCTCATGACCGACCTGCGGTACCAGGCCCTGGGACAGGTCGATCCCGGTGCGATTCTCTCCCGCGCCAATCAGGTGCTTGCCGGGCGCGACCATGAAGGCATGTTCGCTACCGTGGCCGTGGCGGTGATCGAGCCGGCCCGCGGCTCGGTCGTGCTCGCCAGCGCGGGCCATCCGCCCCCCTTCGTGCGCCGCGCGGGCGGCGAGGTAGCGGCAATTGGCGAGCCCGGCGGCGCGCCGCTTGGCCTCGACCCGCGCGCCCGGTTCGCGGAGTACACCTGCGACCTCCAGCCTGGCGACGCGCTCGTGCTCTACAGCGACGGCATCATCGAGGCGCTCGACGCGAACCAGGCGCTCTTCGACGAGGCCCGCACGATGGCCGCCATCCGATACTCGGATGGCACGGTCGACGGCATCCTGCAATCGCTGCGGCAGGCAATCGAAGCGTTCGTGGGCCTCGCGCCGCAGAGCGACGACGTCACGCTCGTGTGTGTGCGTCGCGACGCTTCATGAGCCGCACGTGGTTGCGGCCCATCCGCCGGCGGTAGCGCACGTCGTCGGTGAGTTGCCTGACGAGCAGGATCCCCAGCCCGCCAATCGATCGATCGGCCAGCGGCGTCGTCACGTCCGGGGGCGCGATGGACAGCGGATTGAAGGGCGGCCCGCCGTCGGACACCATTGCGGTGAAGGCGTCCGGGCGGCACGCCAGGTCGACCGTGATGCGCGGGCGGCGTCCGGGCGTGGATCCATGCCGGATGACGTTGCTCACCAGTTCCTCGACCGCGACATACATGTCGTGACGCAGGTCGTCGGGCAGCGCATGCCGAGCCGCAAACCGCTGATAGGCGTCGTGTACACGCTTCAGGCCGGCGTAGCTGGCCGGCGCGTGAATCCTCACGCGCGTGCCGGCATCCCCGACGTGCATCGCGTCGGTCATGCGTCACCATCCGCGATGGCGGAGGGCATGTCGGGCGACGCCAGTTCCTCGAT
>JBIQJY010000027.1:12705-35100 GCA_044507065.1 Acidobacteriota bacterium | reverse complement strand
CGGAACTCATCGGCCCACTCCGCGTCGTCGGACCGGCCCGTCCGCGTCGTCCACGCGCTGCGAAGATCGGCGATGCGGCTCCAGTTGTTGAGGCCCTTCACAAGACAGGCGCCCATCGCGGCGGGCACCTCGATGGGTTCGTTTCGGCCGGTCAGGGCCTGGACGAGGGAGACGAAGTCGGCGCGGTCGCCGGCGACGATCACCGGGACGCCCCCGGCCATGCTCGACACCACGTCGACAACGACCGCGGCCGGATCGCGCAGCACCAGTCCCGGCGCGAACGCATCGGCGGCCGACGTGTCGCCCCGGCGCGTCGCGCGCCGATAGGCGTCGGTCTCGCTGATGCCGGCCTGCACCGGAAAACGCAGCTGGATCAGGTGTCGGGCGAGTGTAACGGCCGCGTCGCTACCGCGGCTCTCGACGGCATAACGGCGCCAGGCCTCCGCCATGGGCTCGTCTTCGAGCGGCAGTTGCAGGACGCGATCGTCTCGAGTGTAGGGCAGCGTGTCGCTCGCGAGGATCTCGATTGCCACGCGATCGGATGCGCCGTTCGCGCGGAGCACGTCGCGGCGGCGGTCATCTCTCTGGTCGCTCATGGGTGCCAGCCCGTCGCTCACGCCATCTGGCGCTTGGCGAGCTGGGCGAAGAGGCCGTCCTGCTCCATCAGTTCCTGGTAGCTGCCCGATTCGGCGATCTGGCCGCCGTGCAGGAAGTAGATGCGATCGGCATTGACGATGGTGCTCAGCCGATGCGCGATGACGATGCGCGTCGAGTCCATCCGGTCCATGCTCTCGGTGACGATGGCCTGCGCGCGGTTGTCGAGTGCGCTGGTCGCCTCGTCGAGGAACAGGATCTTCGGCTTGTTGACGATGGCGCGCGCGATCATCAGGCGCTGGCGCTGTCCACCCGACAGCGTGCCGCCGCCTTCCGAGACGTAGGTGTGCATGCCCATCGGCATCGCCCGGATGTCCTCGGCGAGGCCCGCCTGTTCGGCCGCTTCCCACGCCTCCTCGATCGTCCGCGACGTCACTCCGACGATGTTGCGGTAGATCTCGGTCGGCATCACGCGGCTCGCCTGCAGGACGACGCCAAGCTGCTGGCGGACCATGCGGATGTCGAGCGCGCTCAGATCCTGGCCGTCGTAGAGCACCGTCCCGGTCGTCGGCGTCTCGAACCCCAGCATCAGGCGCATCAGCGTCGACTTGCCACCGCCCGACGAACCAACGAACGCCACGAACTCGCCCGGATTGATCTTCAGCGACACGTCGCGAATGATCCACGGGCCGTCCGAGTCGTAGCGGAACGACACGCGCGAGAGCTCGATTGTCCCCTCGAGCTTGCCCGGGAACGCCTTCGACTGATCCACTTCCGGCCTGGCCAGCAGGATGGGCTTGAATCGTTCGTAGATGGGGACGACGCGCAGCAGGCTGAGCGAGCTGTCGCCGAGCGCCTGCATGGCGGCGAGGAACAGGCCGTAGGCCGTGTTGAATGCGATGAACTCGCCGGTCGTCAGGCCCGGCCCGCCGGCGCCGCCCTCCTGGATGCTCAGCAGCGAGTAGAAGATCACAATGGACGACAGCACCGGAAACACGGCGCCGAAGACGCCGGCGGCGTTCCGGATGTTGCCGACCTTGAAACTGATGCGGCGCTGCGCCGCGAACTGTTCGGCCCAGATGCGGAAGGCGTGCTGCTCGGCGCCGCACACGCGGAGTTTCGTGACGCCGGTCAGCAGGTTCAGCACGAGGCCGGTGATCCGCCCGCGCATCTGGAACTCGACGCGCTGGTACCGCAGCTGCAGGTAGTTCGCGCCGGTATTCACCCCCACGTAGAAGAGGGTGAGGACCACCGCAATCATCGCGAGCGTCGGATGGTAGGCGAACATCTGCACGACGAAGAAGATGCCGCTGATCGAGCCGAGGATGGCCGAGATGCCGGCACCCGAAATCAGGTCCTGGATGGCCGAGACACCGTCGGCGCGGTCGGCCATGTCGCCTGCCGAGTACTGCCGGAAGAAGTTCACCGGCAGGTTCAGGATGCGATCCCAGACGGCCGACTGGATCGGCGCGGCCATCTTGCGCTGGAAGCGGATGGTCGCCACGCCCTGCGTCAGCTTGAACGCCGACGAGGCAATGCCGGATGCGACCAGCGCGACGCCCAGCAGGATGAGCGCCGAGGATTCGGCGTTGGGAATGGCCGAATCGAAAACCTGGCCCGTGATGAACGGCGTCACCGTGCCGAACAGGCCGACGATGAGCGCCATGTACACGACCCACATCAGGTCGTTCTTGATGCCACGTGCGCCAAACCGCACGAGCTTCGAGACCGTCAGGTCGGTCTCCGGGAACGGACGATAGAACGTGTAGGCGAAACTCGACAGGCGTTCGGCCACCTCGTTGGTCACGGGCGTACGGGTACCGGCCTTCGGATCGACGCACTCGTAGGCCCGCGGGCCCTTCGGCAGCAGCGCGACCGGATCCTTCGATTCGGCCCACTGCCCGAGTAGTGGGCCGTTGTCGGATCGCATCCAGTCGTCACGCAGGGCGACCACGCGGGTGCGGAACGACGAGGCCGACGCGATCGCGGCAACCTGCTGTTCGAACGACTGGCCCTCCTGCTTCGACGGGTGCTCGCGCACCTCCACGCCGACGACTTCTCCCACCATCCGGCACGCCTCGACGACAGCGTCATCGTCGCCCTGCGCCATGAACTCGCGCGGCGTGGAGCCTTCGCTGCTCATGACCGAGCCGATCGCGTCGAGCGCGGCCGCCCGCGCGGCATCGGAATGGTGGGCCTTGTCCTGAAGGCGCAGGTATTCGTCGACCGTCGACAGCTTCTTCGCGATGAACTCGCACTCGCACAGTACGGCGTGGAACGTGTCGAGGCCGCGCCAGAGATCGGGA
Organism: Acidobacteriota bacterium; assembly: GCA_044507065.1. Classification (GTDB taxonomy): domain Bacteria; phylum Acidobacteriota; class Vicinamibacteria; order Vicinamibacterales; family SCN-69-37; genus SCN-69-37. The sequence goes on along the minus strand of JBIQJY010000027.1, from coordinate 32,200 downwards.
CGCCCCGTCAGGTCGACCGTGCGCACGGGGTCGAGCGCCAGCGGGCCGAACTCGTCGCTGAGCGGCTGAATCCAGCTGTCCGGCGTGAGCGGAAACGGCGCATCGCGGTAGGTGAAGACCGGCGTCGCCATGTCGTTGAACAGCACGCTGCCGCTCGTGAGGCCCATCCAGACGACACCGCCGGCAGACGTCGCACGTCCCTTGCTGTCGAGCTCGACATGTTGTCCCGGCGTGAGCGGGGTCCGGTCCGCTCGCGGTGCCGGCATGCTCGCGACGAGCGCCTTGGTCAACCCGGTGACCCACACGTCGATGAGCGCGGCGACAGCGGCGCGCCGGGTGGGTACCGCCGCGATCTGCTGCAGGCGATGCAGCGATATCCGCCGCACGGTCGTGCCCTGGCGGCCGACGGCGAGGAACCCCGATCCGACGCCGTAGCGCTGCAGATCGAAACCGAAAATCGCCTGTCCGGGCAGGACGCCCAGAAAGTGCGTGCGCGTGCCGACCGGCTGCCCGTCCTCGATCGCCACGGTGAAGATCAGCACGCCGCCCTCGACCACGTACCAGACCGCATCGGGATCGTCGAGCAGGAATGGACGATGGGCGCTCACCTCGACGGCTTCGCCCTCGTCCTCGAACCGCTCGCTGCCCGTGCGGCTGGCGGCCGCCAGCAGTTCCTTCGGCACCGGCACGACGACCGTCTGCCCGAAATCCTCCTGGCCGACCTCGGCCGTCGGCTTGATGACAGCCGTGCGCCCCGTCGTCCCCTTCGACGGCGCGGGCCTGACAGGAGCTTCGGGTGCCGGCGCCGCCGCCGCTGGGGGTGCTGTGGGGGGCGCGACGGGCGCCGCCGGCGCTGCGGGAGCCGGCGCCTGCGCCTTGGCGGAGGACGGCGCTTCGGCTGGCGCTTGCGGCTTCAACGAGGCGGCCACGACTTCCGGCGCAATGAAGCGTGTCGAATCGTCTTCTTCGGGTGGGGCGGCCGGTGCGGGGATTGCTCCCTGCGCCGGCTCGACGGGCACGCACTCGAGCACGATGCGTCCGCCCAGCCTGAACCGCGTCCCGGGTCCGATGCGAGTCGACGTCACCTCGGCGCCATCGAGCCACGTGCCGCCCGTGCTGTCGAGGTCGACGAGCATGATGCCGTCCGGCGTGATGTCGATGCGGGCGTGTCGGCGGGAGATGTCCTTCTCGGCAAGCGTGATCGTGCAGTCGGCGCCCCGGCCGATCGTGGCCGACTGCCCGATGGTGAACGTCCGTCCCGCCGGCTCGGCCTCGCCCGCCTCGACGACGCGCACCAGGTAGGCACCGGCGGGCGGAAGCGGTTCGGATACCACTGCGACCGCCGGCCGCGGCATCACCACGGTGGCGCCCATCTCCTCGACGGCGGCATCGACGACCGACGGCATCAGCGCCACGCACTCGAAGACCGCCGAGCCGATGCGGAACCGGTCGCCGTGCGCGAGCACGACTTCGCTGATGCGCTCGGTGCCGACCCACACGCCGTTGCCGCTGCCGAGATCCGTGAGCTTCAGGCCGCCGGCCGTCTGCTCGACGCTCGCGTGCCGCCTCGACACACTCGCGTCGGCAAGCACGACGGTGGCCGACGCGGGATCGCGGCCGATGACAATCGTCCGATCGACGGCAATCTCCTCGGCCGACGCGTGCTCGCCCCTCACCAGCCGGAGCAGGAAGGTGCGGCCGGGTGCCGCCGCATCTGGGAAGGCAGGTGTCTCGTGCATGCGCGTCAGTGGCCCATCAGCTGCTGATAGGGGCCGGGGATATCCTTCATTTCCTCGTGCGTGCCGCGCTGCACGATCTTGCCCCGCTCCATGACGACGATCTCGTCGGCGTCGCGGATGGTGCTGAGCCGGTGCGCCACGATGATGCAGGTGCAGCCGCGGCGGCGCAGGCTCTCGTCGATGTGCTGCTCGGTGGCCGGGTCGAGCGCGCTGGTCGCCTCGTCGAGGATGAGGATGGTCGGCTCGCCGACGAGCGACCGCGTGATCTCGAGGCGCTGGCACTGGCCGCCGCTGTAGTTGCCGCCGCCTTCCTGCACGCGCGACTGGTAGCCGCCCTCGCGCGACTCGATCACGTCGTCAATCGCGGCGTCCTTCGCGGCGCGGCTGATGCGCTGCACGGGAATGGTCGAGTCCCACATCGAGACGTTCTCGCTCACCGTGCCGCCGAACAGGAACACCTCCTGGTCGACCACGGCCAGCGAGTTGGCGATGAGGTCGCGCGGAATCTTCGTGCGCGGCACGCCATCGAACAGCACTTCGCCGCTCCAGGGCTGGAACAGGCCCGAGACGAGCTTGGCGGCCGTGGACTTGCCGCTGCCGCTCGCGCCGACGAGTGCCACGCGTCGGCCGGGCTGGACGACGAGGTTGAAGTCCTCGACGAGCGGCTTCTCGAGCGGACTGTAGCCGAACGTGATGTTGCGGAGTTCGACGTGCCCGGAGAGCTTGACCACCTTCGGGTCGAACGAGAGATTCTCCCGGGTCTGTGCGTACTGCGCGTCGGCCGGATACCGCAGCACGTCGTCGAGACGGTTCATGTCGGCCTGGAGCTCCTGCATGTCGGCGCCGAACTGGACGAACGCGGTGAGCGGCCGCATGAAACTCGAGAGCAGCGTCTGGTAGGCGACCAGCATGCCGATCGTCAGCTCGCCGCTCATGACCTTGAAGCCGCCGAGCACCAGCACGGCCGCCGTCGACATCGTCTGGACGAGCGGCGGGACGGCGGTGGAGATCTGGGCGAGCACCTGCAGGAACTGCTCGTTGTTGATCGTCTTGGCGTAGTAGCCGGACCAGCGCGAGAAGAACTCGGGCTCCGAGCCGGTGGCCTTGATCGTCTCGATCATCTGCAGGCCGTTCATCGAGACGCCCGTGAGCTTGCCGCGGTCCTGCATCAGCCGGCGGCTGCCGTCGGTGCGCGCGCGGGCCGCCAGCTTGATGGCCCCGACGTTGAGCAGCGCGATGCCAATCACCGTCAGCGTGAGCGTGACGTCGTAGACGAACATCAGCCCGGCGTAGAAGATCGTCATCACGCAGTCGATGACCATGCCGGCGAGCCGCCCGGAGACCATCTGGGCGACGCGATCGTTGATCATCACGCGGCTGCCGATCTCTCCGGAGAAGCGCTGGCCGAAGTACGCGGCCGGCAACTGCAGGATGTGCGTGAAGAACCTGCTCGAGGTGACGAGAGCCAGTTTCGTTTCGAGGCGCAGCAGGGCGTACTTCTGCAGCCAGGTGAGCAGGCCGTGCACCACCACGGTGGCCGCCATCGCCCAGAGCAGCGGCTTGACGAGCCAGGCCTGCCCGGCCAGCAGGTAGTCGTCGATGAACACCCGTGTGAAGGTCGGAATCACCAGGCCCGGGATGACCAGCAGCAGCCCGCAGAGGATCGTGTAGAGGAGCGCGCCCTCCGAGCCGGTGAGGCGGCGGCGCAGCGCCGGGATCATCCGGGGCGAGGCCCCGCCCTTCTTGAACTCGGGGCCCGGCTTGAACGTCAGCACGACGCCCGAATACGACCCGTCGAGCTCGGCCATCGTGATGACGCGCGGGCCCTGCGCCGGATCGTTCAGGAAGACCTGATCGCCCTTGAACCCGTCGAGCACGACGAAGTGGTTGAAGTTCCAGAACAGGATGGCCGGGAACTCGAGGTCGTAGAGCTTCTCGAGGTCGCTGTACTTGTAGCCCTTCGCCTCGAGGCCGTACTTGCGCGCCGCGCGGAGGACGTTGTTCGCCTTGCTGCCGTCGCGCGAGACGCCGCACTCCTGGCGCAGCTCCTCGAGCGGCACCCAGCGACCGAGGTGCGCGAGGATCATCGCGAGCGCGGCCGCGCCGCACTCGACCGCCTCCATCTGCAGGATGGTCGGCGAGCTCACGCGGCGGCGTGGCGGCTTCCTGCGTGCGGGTTCCGGCGCGGCGGCCGGTGTCGTCTCGTCGGTGTCCGCCATGGTCTATCCGCCGATCGAACCCTTGATGACCGGCAGCACCAGGCTGATCGGCGCGCGCTGATCGACCTCGACCGCAACGGTGATGGGCGTGCCGCCGGAGATGGGCGTGCGCGGCCCCACGCCGGTCGACCAGGCGTAGCCGGTCGGTGTCCCCGCGTTCGGCTCCGGATCAATCACCACGCGGAAACTGGCTTCCGAGATCGTCGAGTCGCGCAGCACGGCCGCAATGCTCTCGGGTGTCTCGGCATACTGCGAGACGGAGCGCACCTGGCCGCGCAGGAACCCGAATTCCTCGCGCGGGACGCCGGCCACCGTGATCTGCGCCGGGTGACCCGGGCGGATGCGCTGGCCCACGCTCGACGAGACGAACGCGATGATCTCGAGCGTGGACTTCTCGGACGTCGACTCGACCTCGGCGACGACCTCGCCGCTGCGCACCATGTCGCCCACCTGCTTGGCTACCGAGACGACCTTGCCCGCCACCGTGCTGCGAATCTCCGATCCCGATGCGCCTCGCGTCTCGGCGCTCTGCACCTGCGCCCTGAGCCGCTCGAGGCCGATCTCGCGCTGGCGTCCCTGCTCGCGCACGTTGCGGATCTGCTGGTCGTAGCTGCCAATCTCGCGAACGTAGCCGTCGACGTCCGCCTCGGCCGCACGCACCTGGTTGGTGGTGCCGATGCCCGCCGCGAGGTTGGCCTTGCGCTGGTCGAGGTTGGCTTCGGCCTTCGACAGGCTGCCCTGCACGCGGCTCCGCTGGATCTGGAGGTTGCCGATCGTCGCCTGGTCGGCGGCATTGGCCGCCTCGTGCGCGCGCAGCGAGGATTCGTACTCGACCTGCGCGATGCGAACCGACTCCTCGATGTTGACGCTCGCCACCTGCCCGACCACTTCCTCGGGCGCGACCACCTGGTTGACGGCGAGGTTGAGCTGCGCGAGCCGGCCATCACCGCTGGCGCGGATCTGCCGGAGGCCGCCCTCTCCGGTGAGGATGCCCTGGCCGTTGATGCGTTCGGGCAGGCTGCCGAACACGCTCCAGACCACCACGCCGACCAGGAGCGCCGCAATCGTCCACAGCGCGATCCAGCCCTTCGGCGAAGTCACCTGCATCAGCACGTCGAGCCGTTCGGGCGATGCCAGTTTGTCGAGTGCGGCCTTGCGGAACAGTGAATCGTCTGCCATGGCTCTCTATTCTCCTTGCGGAGCCTGATCCGATCCGTGCAGGCGTCGGCGGCGGTGACGACGACGCTACGGCGTCGCCGTGAATGCGCGCGAGTCGAACCGGATGCTGTCGGCCGGCGCGCCGGTGCCGCCAACCTCGGCGAGCTGTCCCAGCTCGAGGCGCATCCGCGCGAGCGCGCTCAGGTAGGCCTGGCGCTGACGCACGAGCGACAGCGCGTCGCCGGTCAACCCTTCCTCGGTCATCAGCACGTCGATGAGCGTGGCGTCGCCCACCTGGAACATCTGCATGCGCCCGCCGAGCGTCTCGAGCCCGCGCGTGACAGCGGCCTGCCGCTCGGTGAGCGAATCGGCCGCACGCCGCAGGGCTTCAGCCACCTCGACGACGTTGTCGCCAATCGTGCGGCGGAGGTCGCGCGTCTGGACGGCCGACGAGGTCAGGGCGGCCTCGGCCTGTGCCACGCGCCCGCGGGCCGTGCGGTTGCCAAACGGCAGTTCGACGGTCAACGAGACGGTGGCAAATGGTTCGTAGCGACCCGTGATCGCCCGGCCGTAGCCGCGCGGCTCGTAGTAGCGGACGGCCGACAGCGGCGGCACGGGCGTGCCGGTCACCGGCTGGGTCGGGACGCCCGAGATGGACGAAATGATTGGCAGCCGTTCGTCGGGCAGGAACTTGAAGAACGGGCTGTCATAGAGGTTCGACATGCCGGCCGTCAGCGCGAAGTCGAGGCGGGGCCGCGCGTTGGCGCGCGCACCGGCCGCCAGCGCTTCGGCCGCGTCATGGCGCAGATCGGCCGCACGCGCGTCGCGCCTCGTCGCGAGCGCCTGCGCGACGAGCGCGTCGACGTCGAGTGCGGCAGTGGTGGCGTCAACAAAGGACTGGCCGGCCACCGGCGCGCCCTGGAGCGTCGTGATGTGCACGCCCATCTGGTCGGCAAGCGCCACGCGAGCGGTGACGAGCGCCGTCCGCGCCTGGGCGAGCGATCCGTCGATCCCGGCCACACTCGCCCGCACGCGCGCGAGGTCGGCCTGGGCCAGTTCGCCGGCGTTCACGCGCGCCTCGGACAGCTCGAGGATGCGCCGCTGGCGTGCAGTGGATTCCTCGAGCTGGCGCACGGTGTCCTGCGCGGCGACGAGGTTCAGGTACGACACCACCGTGCGGAAGACTTCCGAGGACACGTCGTGCAGGAACTGCTCGCGGGCGCTTTCGGCCAGCCGCAGCGCGGCGGTCTCCGAGGCCGCCGTTCCCGCGCGCCCCCGCCCGCGGCCGAGCGGCGTCGTCAACGTCGCCGAGGCGGTCGAGAAGAACTGCGGCGGCGTCTCGAATCCGCCGAAGGTCGGGTCGAGCGGCTTGTCGACGAAGTTGTGCTCCTGGCTCTGCGCCTGGTAGCTCGCGCTCAGCTGGAAGCCGCCACGGAAGACCTTCGAGAAGTTCACGTCGAACGTGATGTTGCGCTTCAGCTCGTCGTCGGCCACCGGGCCGAGGCGGTCGAGTGCGAGTTGCGCGCGATAGGCCACCGTGCGCGTGATTTCCTCCTGGAGGATGCGCATCTCGCGCGGAATCTGCGCGACGCTCTCGAGGATGCCCTGCAGCCCGAGGCCGCCCGACTGGTCGATCCTGCGGTAGGTGCCGATGAGCAGCTCGGGCGAGATCAGGTCGCGCGGCTGCGTGCTGCAGATGTCGGAGATGTCGATGTCGAGGCCTTCGCCCAGTTCGACCAGTACCGACTGCAGCGGCGTGCTCACGCCGAGCAGCGCCACTTCGGCCGCGTCGCGGCCCGACAGGTCCACGTTCGCGCCGGTCAGGTCGAGCTGGCCGTTCTGCAGCTGGAGCCCGGACGGGCAGCGGGGCGGCGTCGTGGACGTCACCTCGATCATCTCGCGCAGGGCGTGCGTGAGGATGGTGAAGTTGTTGCGGATGATGCGAATCGTCTCGCGCTTGCTGACCTCGCGTGCCTTGAGGAAAGGCGCCATCTCCTTCAGGTCGAACGTGGCCGACGGGATGAAGCGGATGGTCGGATCGAACAGTCCACGCGTTTCCTGCCGGCGCCCCTCGGCCACCCGCACCGCTGCCGCGCTGCGCGCGATGGCGGGGTTGTGCCGGATGGCGAGGGCCACCGCGTCGGACAGGCCGAGCGTCGGCTGCGCGAGCAGTGCCGGGTCAGCGGCCGCCGTCTCGAGCAGGTCGGCCTCGGTCACCTCGACGACCTGCGCCGAGAGCGGCGCCGCCGTGGCGGCCACAAGGCCGAGCAAGGCACACCACGCAGCGACAGTCGTACGCGCCGCCATCTAGTCCCTCACCACGGGCGCGTCGGGCAGCGTCACGAGTGTGCCGGTCTGGAACTGCAGTTGTGCGAGGCGCTGCGCCAGGTCCTGGCGCGCGAGCACCAGCGAGAGCTGGGCATCGATCTGCTGCTGGCGCGTCAGCACGGTGTCGAACAGCGTCGAGTCACCGGCCCTGAACCGCAGCAGTTCCGCGTTGACCGTCGTTTCGAAGAAGCCGACGGCCGCTTCGGCCTGGGCCACGCGCGCGGCGGCTTCCTCGAGTGTCCCGGCAGCCTCGACAACGCCGAGGCGGATGCGCCGGTCGAGGTCGCGCTGGTCGATCTGCCGCTGCAGGACTTCGGCCTCGCGCTGTGCGAGCACGCCCCGCGCGAGGTTGTTGCCGAGCGGCTTCTCGTACTCGAGGCCGACACCGGCGCTCGGGCCGACCCAGCGATCGAGTGCCTTGGGACCCGATCCCTCGCCGAGGGCCGTGAACCACGATCCGACCTGCAGGTCGAGCCGCGACTTCAGGTCCGCGCGGGCGCCGGTGACGAGCGTGCTGCTCGCCTGGAGGGCGCGGCCGGTGGCCTCGAGGTCGGGCCGCTGGCCAACGGCCGTATCAATCAATGTGTCGACGGCCGCGATGGCCGGCGGCGCCGGGAACGGATCGGTGGCCGACGGCAGCGTGGTCGGATCGCCGGTGACCGCGATGCCCATCGCGTCTGCCAGCGCCACGCGCGCCTCGTGCAGCCGTCGTTCGGCGTCCTGCGCCTGGGCGCGCGCGCGCGCCTCGGCGGCCTGCGCCCTGGCGAGCTCGACCTGCGGCAGGTCGCCGGCCGAGATGATCTGCTGCGTGATCGAGGCGAGTTCGGCCTGGAAGGTGACCGACTGCCGGGCAATCTCGGCGGCATCCTGCGCGCTGCGTGCGTTCCAGTAGGCCTGCACCGTGCGCAGCACGCTGGCCGACGCCTGATGGTCGAGGAGCAGCCGGCCGGCCGCCACGTCGAACGCAGCGGCACGCTCGGCGGCGGCCACCGACGCGGCGCCGCGGCCGCGCAGGAGCGGCAGCGTCACGTTGAGCCCCGCCTTGAACTGCAGCACGTCGGAGATGCCCTTGCCGCCGAACTCGGCGGCGCGCGGCTTGCCCTTGAAGTTCGTCCCGTTGAACGACGCGTCGAAGAACGGGTTGACGATGATGCCGGAGCGGAACATGCGGCTGAGGTTGATGTTGCCGGTGGCGTCGATGAAGACCTCGTCGACCGGCGCATCCCCGAGCCGTGCGCGATCGGCGCTGAGCCGGCCGAAGTCGGCTTCGGCGCGCACGACCTCGTCCTCGAACTGCACCAGTGCGTCGTTGAGGAAGCTCGTGCGGATCTCGGCGAAGGCCGCCTGCGTCGCCGGGTCCGAGCTGGCAATCAGCTGATCGAGGACGCGGACGGTGGCCGCCGTCGCCGGGCTGATGAGCGCCAGTTCGGCGAGCGGGCCGCCGCCCGACGGCGCCTCGCGCACGCGGTTGATCAGGTCGCGCAGCGCCTGCACCTCGGCCAGGTGCTCGTCGCGCGAGTCGATGACCTCGTCGAGCCGCGCGCGCTTGTTGATCTCGGTCTGCTTCTGGCTCTCGCTCAGCTCCTGCGTGCGATGCGTGTATTGCGCAGTCGCGAACAGGACGGTATCGAACCTGCCGCTGAACTGCTGCGCCACGCCCTCTCGGCGCTGCACGTCGGCGCGGCCGAGCGCGAGATCCGGATCGTGGGTCAAGGTGACCGCGATGGCCTGATCGAGCGTGATGCCCTCGGGACCGAACGTCATCACGGGCAACGGATCGAGCGGCGTCTGCGCCAGTGCCGGCGATGCCGCCGCACACAGCAGGCCCGCAACGAGAGGAATGACGAAGAAGGAAGATAGACGATCGCGCACAGGCGTCGGTGCCATCGCTGGAAGTCTCCTGGAGTGCACGTGCTCTGCAGTTGTTCCCGACACCACGCGCGTGTCACGACGACGCGCGAGCGCAGAACGTGTTCGGGCGCGTGATCTTACCAGAAGACAGCGCGCGCGAACCGAGCGTCGACAGGGGAATTCATGCGATTTCGATACTGTATTCACGCTTTGACACGTTCGTTGTGTGTCGTGCAGCAGTTGCAGAAGAGATGTGTTACCCTCGGCATTCTCTTATGGTCATCCGCCTCACGACACTTACGGCATTGGTGGGCGCGCTCGTGCTCGGCGGAGCCTGTCGCGGCCTTCCGACTGGCCCATCGCTCAGTTCGGTCACGGTCGGCGAGCTGAAGCTGGAGCCGACGATCGGCAATCCGGCGCAATGCTGCTGCCGCGTCGTGGGGACCGTGCGTAACGACAACGCGGTGGCCGTTCACGCGACATTCAAGTTCAGTGCAATTGGCGACGACCCGAGCGATCCGCTGGCAACAATTCTGTACTTTGCCAGCGACCTCGAGCCGCGCACCGTCCGTGCGATCGATGCACACGGTTTCATCTTTCCCTGTTCGGCGATCAAGCAATTGGAGACCGAACTCGACGTCAAGGGCATCGCGTTTCCGCCACTATGAGACCCCTCCCCATGCGCCCGGAGCGGCCGCGTGGGGAGTTGGCGCGCACAACGCGAATGGCCCGCGCCACGCTCTGGCGGCCGGAGCCCGGCCGTCCGTTTCCTGGAGATTTCGTGCCCGTTCTGAGTGGTCCCGCAAGTCGTCTGCGCGAGCTCTCAATAGCCAGGCATGGAGCGGCCCGACCGCTCGAGATGGTGGGCGAGTCGCCCAGCTTCCTGCGCGCACTCGCCCAGATCGAGAAAATCGCTCGTTTTCGCGAGCCCGTCCTGATTACCGGCGAGAGCGGCACTGGCAAGGAACAGTTCGCCCACGCCATCTACCTGCTCGGCTGCCAGCCGGGACGGCCGTATGTCACGGTCAACTGTCCGCAATACCAGGAAGGCAACCTCACGGTCAGCGAGCTCTTCGGACACCTGAAGGGCAGCTTCACCGGCGCCGTGGCCGACCGGCGCGGGGCGTTCGAGGAGGCCGACAAGGGCGTCATCTTCCTCGACGAGATTGGCGACATGCCCGCCAGCGCCCAGGCGCTCCTGCTGCGCGCGCTGGCCACCGGCGAGTTCCGGCCCCTCGGGGCCGTCGGTGCGCGCACCGCCGACGTGCGCGTCGTCTCGGCCACCAACCGCGACCTGAACGAACTGGTGATGACCAACCAGTTCCGCTACGACCTGTTCTTCCGCCTGCGCCACTTCCTCGTGGCCCTGCCGCCGCTGCGCGAACGCGAGGACGACTGGCGCCTCATCGCCGACCACGCGCTCCACCGGCTGGCCATGAAGTACGGCGTCTCCAAGCGGTTTTCGGCTGCGTCCGAGGCACTGCTGGCGGCCAATCGCTGGCCTGGCAACATCCGTCAACTCATCGCTGTCGTATCCACCGGCTACGGCATGGCCGATGGGGAACTGATCGAGCCCGATGACTTCGGCCCGCTTGCCGACGGGTCGGATCTCTCGCCCGCCAGTACCGTCGAAACGCTCTACGGGCGAATCGTGAATGGTGGCGAGGACTTCTGGGCCGTGGTGGGCCAGCCCTTCATGGAGCGCAACCTGAATCGCGCCCAGGTGAAGGCAGTAGTCCAGCGCGGACTCAGCGAGACGACGGGTAACTATCGCCGCATACTTTCCCTGTTCCAGCTGCCCGCGTCGGACTACCAGAAGTTCATGGACTTTTTACGTCATCACGACCTAAAACCGTAATCGGCCCGATATCGACTGGAGCCATGCTTCCATCGAATGGAGCCATGGCTCCATCGCCGTCAGGCCATTCGCGCGACGGTTCGGTGTAAGTCGTTCAGTTCCCGCGTGTTGTCGATTTCGGCGAACATGGCCCCAACGTTGCTCTGGAGAAGGACGACGCGTTCGCACAGAAAGCGGCGCGCAACGTCGGGCGGCACTGTCGCCGTTCGGATACATCAACCCGAGTGATCGAGGAGATACACCAATGTCACAGGCAATGACCCGCGGTGAAGTGCAGGATCTGGTCGGCAAGTTCGCGGCGGAGAACCCGAAGTACCGTGAAGCCCTCCTGAAGGATCCGAAGGGCGTGATCGAGAAGCAGCTCAACACGAGCATCGGCAGCCTGAAGGTCAAGGCCGTCGCCGACACCGCCGACACCGTGCACGTCGTGATCCCGTACGCGGCCGCCGAGGGCGAGCTGAGCGACGCCGATCTCGAAAAGGTCGCCGGCGGCAAGCAGGACATCAAGGCCGAGTGCACGGCGCTGGCGCTCGGTGGCGCGGCCGCGGGCAACACGGTCACGCAGATCAACCTCTAGTTCGGATTCTCCCGCGTCTCGCACGTGGCGCCGCCGATCGGGCACCCGGTCGGCACGCCACGGCGGGACGTGGCCATCATCCCGATACAGCACACGCGGTCGCGCACGCGTGTTCGACGACCCGTTGGGTAGTGCCGTCCGATGTCCCCCACAGTGACGCGGTTGTCGCCGCACGACAGACGAGCGATTGCCGCTCGCGCCGCCACGATCTACGAACGTGGCGGGGCGGTGTCGCGCGGTCCACTCACCCTCCCGGCTGGGACCCTGCGCCTCTGGAATCAGGCCTTCTCGCCCGGTGACCCGGCCGCGTTCGCACGTCGGCTGGCCTGGGATGGCTTCGATGCCGCCCGTTGTGTCGAAGGTCCGGACGACACGGCATCGACCGAGGGAGAAACGTCGGGCCCCGCCTGGCTCGAATGGCTCGATCGCATCCTCGACGAGGTGCCGGCCCTCCGTGCCGACCTGGGCTCCGGGGCCTTCGCCCGTTCGACAGCCCCCGACGCACCAGCGTTTGACGACATCTGGACGATTCTCCCGCGTGCCGCGCACCGGGCCCTGCTCGTCGCTGCACCCGCGGCCCTGATCGACAGGCTTTCTCCGTCGGCCCTCGAGACGCTGGAGCGACAACTGCTCGTGGAAGCCGGTCGATTCGGCGACCCAGCGCTCTACAACCAGTTTCAAGAGACAAACACGTCAGCTGCCGACGCGCGCTACCGAGCCTTCGTCTTACACATGCTCGAGGGCGGCCTCGTCACGTTTCTCGTCGACCACGCGGCGCTGGCGCGCCAGCTGGCAACCCTCCTGCAGACATGGGTGGAAGCGACAGTCGAGTTCCTCCGGCGCCTCGATGCCGACTCCGCCGCGATCGCTCTGGCGTTCGGATCCGGCACAGCCCCGGGACGCGTCGTGGCCATCGTGCCGGCGCTGTCCGACCCGCATCACGGCCGACGACGCGTCATGGCAATCGAGTTCGAGTCGGGCCTGCGCCTCGTCTACAAACCGCGGAGTGTGCGGCTCGACGATGCATTTGCGAACCTGCTGCGGTGGCTCAACCGAGGCCTGGCGCACCCGCTGCCCACGCTGCGCACGGTCGATCGGGACACACACGGATGGGTCGAGATGGCGCGGCACGAGCCGCTGGCGGACAGGTCGGAGGCCGCCGCCTGGTTCCACCGCGCCGGCGCACTGATGGCCGTGACCTCGGTCCTCGGTGCGCGGGACTTGCACCACGAGAACGTGGTAGCCATGCGCAACGGACCGGTGCTCGTCGACGTCGAGTTGCTGCTGCAGCCGGAACGGCGCACGAGCACGCCGCTCGCCGAGAGCGGCGATACCCGGATGGGTCCGACGGTCGAATCGTCGTGTCTGTCGACGGGCCTGCTGACGCTCATCGACCTCACGCCCGAGGGCGAACCGCACGATTCGGGCGGACTGCGCGGCGACCCGTCGGGCGCGCTGCCGTTTCCGCGGCGTGTCTGGCAGCACCGTGGAACCGACGCGCTGCGGGTCGTCGAAGAATCGGTGTTCGAGACGAGCACCACGCATACCGTCCTCGTCGACGACGTGATACAGCGTCCTGCGGACTGGGCGTCGGATATCGTTGCCGGCTTTCGAGAGGCGTATCGGCACATGCTGGCGTACCGCGACGAGATGGCCGCCGGCCCGATGCGCGCATTTGCGTCGTGCCGCCTGCGGGTGCTGCCGCGGCCGACCAACCAGTACGCGATGCTCGCGTGGCTGCTGGCCACGCCGCGCTACCAGCGCGATGGCGCCGCGCCGAGCTGCGCGGTCGATGCGCTGCACCGTGCCTTCAATCGCGAGGTCGAACGCCCGGCACTCTGGCCGGTGGCCGTTGCAGAACGCCGCGCGATAGCGGGGCTCGACGTGCCGTACTTCTCCGTGCCGGCCGACGGCACCGACGTATCGTGCGAGTCCGGCGTGGTGGCCGTCGGCTATTTCGTCCAGCCGGGCCTCGACATGGCCCTGGCGCGCCTGGCCGCGCTCTCCGAACCCGATCTGGATGCGCAGCTGACGCTGCTGGCGCGTGCGCTTCGCGAATCCGTTCACTCCCGATACGCGACGCCGCTCGTCTGGAACGACCGGGCCGCAAGCGGCGGGGCCGAAGAGTTCGAGCGCGAAGCGATGGCGCACGCGTCATGGCTGGCCGAGCAACTGCGATCGCGCGCCGTGCGCACGGCCGACGGGCTGCGGTGGCCGTACCGGCTCGAGGCCGCCGGCCCGGGCTGGCGCGATCATCATCTTTATGACGGGACGATGGGACCGGCGCTGTTCTTTTCGGCGCTGGCGTCGCTCACGGGCCATGCCCGATGGGTCGAGACCGCCGAGGGTGCGCTGGCCTCGGTGCACGCGCACGCCGTCCGACATCCGATTGAGGCACTTCCGGCCGACGAGCCGATAGGGGCCGGCAACGGGCTGGGATCGATCGTCTACGGCCTCACCGTCACATCCGTCCTGCTGGCGCGCGGCGAGGACCGCGTTCTGGCGCGGGACCTGGCGCGCGCCATTCGCACCCGCGTGGCCATCGTCGCGGATTTCGACGTCGTCGATGGTCTCGCCGGTGCGGTGCTGGCGCTGCTGGCGCTCTACGACACGGTTGGTGACGCGGACGTCCTCGCCACGGCGGCGCGTGCCGGCGATCGGCTCGTGGCCGGGGCGCGGATCCACGCCGACGGCATGTCGTGGTCTTCACGCGAGGGGCCGCACCTGCTCGGATATGCACATGGCGTCGCGGGTATTGGCGCGGCGCTGACGCGCCTTGCGTCGGCGACGGGGGACGTGCGCCATGCGCGCGCCGCGCGCCTGGCGCTTCGCCAGCTGCGGCGCCGCCATCTGCAGGCCGCCGGCAACTGGCCGATTGCTGTCGACGACAGTCGCGGTTCAGGCGGACTGATGATGGGGTGGTGTCACGGTGCGCCCGGTATCGCGCTGGCCGCGATCGAGGCGGCTGTCAGTCGACCCTCGCCGTCGGTGACGCGGAGTGTGCAGGCCGCACTCGGTCGCGTGGCCGAGTGGCAACCCGCGCAAAGCGACCACGTCTGTTGCGGCCTGCTCGCGCGCGCCGAGGCGCTTGCGTCGGCCGGCACGGCAGCCGGTGATGGCGAACGTGTGGAGGCGGCGCGGGCACTCGCCAGGCGGGTCATGGCGAGGGCGCGACGACGGGGTCACTTCAGGTTGAGTGGCGCCGGCACCGATTACCGGGTCTTCGATCCGGGATTCTTCCAGGGCCTGTCGGGCATTGGTTACGGGCTGCTGCGACTTGCGCATCCCGATCGCTTGCCGTCGGTCCTGGCTTTCGACGCGTCGTCGTCGGGTCTGCGCTATTGTTCCCCGGGCGGGGACCACGCGGATCATGCGCGCCGCGGTCGCGTCCAGCGGGTCACGCTGCCGAACGAATCGGCGAGCGCGGAGTTCACATCATGATGTCAGTACACAGGGCAGCAGCATTCCTCACGGCGGGCGGCATCTTCGTGTGCGCTGCGGCGGGCGCACGCGCGCAGGCGGTGTCGGTGGCCGAACTGCTGCCGCGCCTGGTGGCCGAGTCGGCCGTCATCGCACCAGGGGCCAGCGGCGATCACAGCCGCCACTTCGAACCATCGGCCGAGGATCTGCAGCCGCTCTACGAGCTCAATCGCGTGCTCGCCGTGGGCGTGGGCGGATTGCCGTTCGGACCGGCGGCGCTCGCCTCCTCGCGCCCGGGCGCCGAGGGCGCGCGTCTTCCGGTGGCCGGCGGCTGGTCGGACAGCGTGCTGACTGTCGGCCGCGGCTACTTCAGCCTGGCGCTCGCCTATCAGGCCACCACGTTCGACTCGGTCGACGACCTCGATCTGCGATCGAGCGAGATGAACCTGTATCTGCCGCATCAGGCCATCACGGGCGATCCGACCGAGCGCGACATGATGGCGCAGACCATCTCGCTGCGGCTCAACCGGAAGGTGTCGATCTTCGCCCTCACGTATGGCTGGGAGAACCGGATCGACGTGGGCGTTGTCGTGCCGTTCGTGCAGGTGGCGGCCGACGCGCGCGTCACCAGCCGGATCATCCGCACCGCGTCATCGAGCAACCCCGCGGTGCACGAGTTCGATACCATTTCCCTGGCCAACCGGACGCTCCCGCGCTACTGCTCGGAGCTCGAGGCCGGCTTCGACGCCGATGCGCTGCATTGCCACGGCAGCAGCACGGCACGCGGGTTCGGCGACATCGTGCTGAATGCGAAGTATCGCCTTGCCGGCGGGGCGAACGGCGTGGCTGTCGGCGCCGACGTGCGGCTGCCATCGGGCAGCGCCAACGACTTCATCGGGCTCGGTGCGCTGCAGGTCCGGCCCGCCGTGATGTGGTCGGGTTCGGCCGGGCGGATTGCGCCGCGCCTGCGTGCCGAGTACGTGTGGTCCGAGGGTGAGCTCGGTTCGGGCCTGGGCGGCGGCGTCGATCGCAGCGTGCCCGACGAAATCGGCGTCGCCGCGGGTTTCGATGCCATTGTCCATCCGCGCGTGTCACTCGTCTTCGACGTGGCGGCTCGTCACATCGACGGACTCCGGAAGCTGAGTGCGTCGAGCGTCGTGTTCCCGTCGCGCGGGGCGGGCGCCCTGCCCTCGGCCGACTTCATCGGCGACAACGCGCTCCAGGTGGGTGCGGAGCGGTCGTTCACCCAGGTGACAGGCGCCGTCGGCTTTCGCGCAAGCCTGCCCGGTGCGCTGCTGGCGCAGATGAGCGTCATCGTGCCGGCGACAAACGACGGGCTGCGCGCCGGACCGTCGGCCGTGTTCTCGTTGACCAGGAGTTATTAGCGGCATGACACCCCCCGACGCCTTGCCGAACCTCGACGATCCCGCCAGCTTCCAGCAGGCGGTCGCCGAAGGTGACGAGATTTTCGGCGCCGGTGATGCGGCCGCCGATCTGTACATCGTGCAGGAAGGCCGGGTGGCGCTGATCGCTGGCGATCACGGTGCGCCGGTGGCCATTGTCGACGCCGGGGGAGTGTTCGGTGAAGAGGCGCTGGCCGGCGGGCCGCCCCGGGCGGTATCGGCACGCGCGTTGACCGACAGCAGGCTGATCCGCCTCGACCGCGCGTCCTACGACCGTCTCGTGGGCGAGGCCCCGCACATCGCCGCGCTCGTCGTCCGGCAGCTCGCGCATCGACTCGTCGCGCAATCGCGCGCGGCGGCCGCGGCCGCGCCGTCGGGATCCGCGTCCGTGCCGGCGGCCGAGGCCAGGCCGGCGATCCCACAGGGCGATCCCGTCCTGGTCGAGGTGGTATCGGGCACCGAGTTCCCGTTGGCTGGACTGTCGGAAGCGACCGTCGGCCGACCGGATCGTGCCAGCGGGTTCGTACCCGAGGTCGATCTCACGAAGCTCGACGTGGATCGCACGTTGAGCCGGCGGCATGCCCGGCTCGTACGGCGCGATGAGTCCTGGTTCGTCCGTGAGGAGGCCGGCACGCGCAACGGCACCTTCGTCAACGGCACCCGTATCACGACCGGCGACGAGGTCGCCTTGCACGACGGCGATGCCGTGCAGTTCGGCTTCGTGAAGACCGTCGTGCGGTGGCGCTGAGCGGAGAAATCGACTGTGCTACGATCCCGCCTTCCAACGTTGGTCTGTATCCGCTCCAGCACGATGAGCGGGCCTGCGTGTGAGGCGCGTCGGTGAGCAGTATTCCCACCAGCATCGGGCGCTACGAAGTGCTCGGGTCGATCGGCCGCGGCGGGATGGGTTCGCTGTTCCTCGCGCTCGATCCGAAACTCGATCGCCAGATTGCCATCAAGCTGCTGCGCGACGACGACGACGAGCTGCGCGAGCGATTCGCGCGTGAAGCGCGCGCGGCCGCTCGCCTGCGCCATCCCAACATCGTCACCATCTTCGACGTCGGTGAGCACGACGGCCAGCCGTTCATCGCCATGGAGTACATCCAGGGCCAGACGCTGGCCGAGGTGGTGCGCGGCAACGTGCCGCTGCCGCTCGTGCGCAAGCTCGAGCTGATGGAGGCGCTCTGCGACGGGTTGGGCTTCGCGCACAAGAGCGGCATCATTCATCGCGACGTCAAGCCGGCCAACCTGATGCTCGATGCCGACGGGTCGCTCAAGATTCTCGACTTCGGCATCGCGCGCGCCGCCGAATCGTCGAGCATGACGCAGGCCGGCATGCTCATCGGCACGTTGAACTACATGTCGCCCGAGCAGGTGAGCGGCCAGCCGGTCGACCTGCGCAGCGACCTGTTTGCCGTCGGTGCGGTGTTCTACGAGCTCGTTTCGTACAAGCAGGCGTTCCCGGGCGGCCTGATGGCCGGCATCCTCAACAAGATCCTGTCGGGGCAGCCCGAACCGCTGCCGTCGATCGTGCCGGAGATCGATCCCCAGGTCGTGCGCATCATCGAACGTGCGCTCGACAAGGATCCCGCGCAGCGCTACCAGGACCTGACAGCGATGCGCCACGACGTGGCGACGGCGCGCATGCGTCTGATGGCCGAATCGCCGTCGCACGTGCTCGGCACCGATCCGGGAATGGGCGATACGGTGCAGACGCCATCGCCCGTGCGGCGGACCACGGATCTCGAAAGCCTGGCCCGCCGGCGGCTCGAACAGATCCGGCTGCACCTGGCCGACGCCGAGTCGAAGCTGGCGGCCGGGGACGCCGAGGGCGCCGTGGCGGTGGCCGAACAGGCGCTGATGCTCGATCCCGCGCACACGCGGGCGCACGCGATGGTCGATCGGGCACGGGCGGTGATCGACGCGCGACAGGTCGACGAGTCGCTCGCCTCGGCCGTGCGCGCCATCGAGGGCGGAGACTTCCAGGCCGCCGACGAACTCATCAGCCGCGCGGCGTCGATCGACCCCGAGACCTCGCGCATCGTCGAAGTCCGGCGATCGCTCGAGGAGGCCGTCCGTCGCCAGGAGGAAGCACGCCACCGCGAAGCACTCGACGCACGCGCGCGCGAGACGGTTGCCGATGCCGAGCGGCAGTTCAGTGCCGGGCGGCGCGACGAGGGCGTGGCGCTGCTGGCCTCGTTCCACCCGCCGCATCCGCTCGTCGCGCAGTCGCTCGAGCGACTGCGTGCGCAGGCGGCGCGCGAAGCCGACGCCGAGCGCGAGCGGCTCGAGGCCGTCGAGCGCGACGCACGCATCACGTCCGGCATTGCCGAGGCGCGGGGCGAGGTAGCCGCGGGTCGGTTTGCGGATGCCGTGGCCCGGCTGCACGCACTCGAGACGTCCGAAGGCGGCACGACGGCGCTTGCCGCGGCCATTGCCGATGCCGAGCGGCACCAGCGCGAAGCCGAACGACTCGCGCGCATTGCCGCGGACGTCGCGAAGGAGGTGGACGAAGCCACCGTCCTGTTGTCGAAGGGCAGCCTGCAGCCGGCGCTCGCCCGCGCGAAGTCCGCCCTCGCGCTGGACCGCAACGATGTGTCGGCCAGGGCAATGGTTGAGCAGGTGCAGGAGGCCATTCGCGCCGAGGAGCAGCAGCGCCGAGTGGAGCGCGAGCGGCAGGAAGCCGAGGCGGCGGCAGCGCGGCAGCGCGAGAAGGCCAGCAACGCCGCGCTGAAGGACGCGAGGCGGGCGAAGTCGCCCGATGCCGCCATCCCAATCCTTCGGGCGGCGCTCGAACGCGATCCCGACAACAAGGAGGTGCGGCGGGCCCTCGAGGCGAGCGAGGCCGAACAGGCCCGCCTGCGCGCCCGCGATGAAGAGGCGCGTCGCAAGGCTGAGGAGGCCGCGCGGCACAAGGCGGCCGCCGCTACGCTCGCGAGTAT
>JBIQJY010000027.1:7829-12605 GCA_044507065.1 Acidobacteriota bacterium | reverse complement strand
GCCGCGCCGCCCGCTGCGACGCCTCCGCCGGCACCGCAGGGCCCGTCGGCGGCAGACCGGCGGGTGACAGACCTCCTGGAAGAGTCCCAGCGCCGGTACGCTGGCGGCAATCGCACCGCCGCGCTCGAAGCGCTTGCCGTCGGGCTCGGCGTGCGGCGCGATCCGCGCCTGCTGGAACTGGCGTCAACCATGCGCCGCGACGCGGTGTCCGGCGTCAACGCCGCGCGCGGCCGCGCCACGAGCGCCGGGGCGTCGTCGCTCAGCACCTACCGTGCCGCCGATGGCCTTGTGCAACAGGCCGGCGCCGAACTCGAGGCCGACGACGTCGTGGCATCGGTCCGGACGCTGTGGTTGGCCGAGTCACGGTATGGCGAAGCCGCGGACGAAGCGGTGAAGATTGCCGCGGCGCGGGCGGCAGCGCCGCCGCCCGCGCCCGAGCCGGCAGCCGCGCCGGTCGCCTCCGCGGCCGCCGACGAGGCCGCCATTCGCGCCGTGCTCGAGCAGTATCGCCAGGCCTACAACCGCCTCGACGTCGACGCCGTGATGCGCGTGCACCCCTCGGCCGATCGCGCGTCGCTGGCCCGGGCCTTCGACAGTTACCAGAGCCAATCGGTCACCTTCGGGGACGTCTCGGTGTCGGTGGAGCCGGGCGCGACGACCGCACGAGCGACGGCACGCGTGGCGACGACTGTCCGGCCCCGCGCCGGACGCGAGCAGACCCTGCCGGCCGCCAATGTGACTTTTGCGTTGCAGAAGCGCGGATCGGCGTGGGTCATCACCGAGCGCGGTCGATGACGACGCCGTGCCCCGTTGCGAGGAACTCCTCATGGTGACTGCGTATGGTGTGACCCATCCTGGCCACGTCAGGAAGGTCAACGAAGACAACTGCCTTTCGGATCCCGAGCTGGGCCTGTTCGTCGTGGCCGACGGGATGGGCGGACACAACGCCGGCGAGGTGGCATCCGAGCTCGCGGTCGAGACGGTCGCGACCTTCATGCGCCGCACGCACGAGGGCGACGACGTGACGTGGCCGTACGGGATCGACAAGCGCTTGTCGTTCCACGCCAACCGGCTGCTGACCGCCATCCGGCTGGCCAACCGCCGCGTGTTTCGCGCCGCCGAGAACCGCGACGAGCTGTCGGGCATGGGGACGACGGTCGTGGCGGCGTTCGTCGAGGCGGGCCACCTGGTTTTCGCGGGCGTCGGCGACAGCCGTATCTACTCCTACGCCAACGGCACGCTGACGCAGCTCACGACCGACGATTCGTGGGTGGCCACGCTGCAGAACACGGGCGCCATCTCGACGGCGAAGCATCCCATGCGTCACGTGCTCACCAACGTCGTCGGTGCGCGCGAGAACGTCGAGCTGCAGGTGGACGAACGCGCGCTCGGCGACGGCGAGGTACTGCTCTTCTGCAGCGATGGCCTGCACGGCGAGATCAGCGACGAACGCATTGCCGGCATCCTGGCTGGCGGCGGGGACGCGAAGACCACTGCCGAGGCGCTGCTTGCGGCCGTGCTCGAGGGCCGGGCCGGCGACAACGTGACTGCGCTGGTCGTGCGATACCACGCAGAATCGTAAGTATCAGCGCCAAATGCGCGCAAAACCCGCATGTTATACTCGCGAGCTGTTCGCGTTTCGTGTGCTCGATACCCTCGGGCCGTCAGTGGAGGTATTCCTGTGGCCGATCGTTTTCTGAAGAGTATCGTCTTGTGCGGCGCGATGCTGTGCGTGCCCGTGGTGGCCGCCGCGCAGGACGCACCGCTGTCGCAGATGCTGGTGAACCTGATTCAGTCCGAGATCCAGCTGGCGGAGCCGCCGCCCGGATTCCCTTCGCACGAAGCGCACTTCCGTCCCGGCGCCGACCAGCAGCTGGCGCCCTACCTCTTCAATCAGCAGTTGGTCACGCGGCTTGCGACGGTGCCCACCGGTTCGCCGTCGGGTGGCTTCAGCTTCACGTTCGATCCTGCGCTCGGCGTGTTCCAGCGCGCCACGAACACGTTCGGCCCGTCGTTCGCCGAACGCGCGCTCACCAACGGGCGGGGCAAGCTGACGGTCGGGGCCAACTTCCAGTACTCGAAGTACACCTCGTTCAACGGCCAGGACCTCGATAGCGGCGACATCACGTTCTACCTGCGCCACACCGACAGCGGCGGATCGTTCTTCGAGGGCGACCTCGTGCAGACCGATCTCAGCCTCGACGTCTCGAGCAGCACGACGTCGCTCTTCGCCAACTACGGGCTGACCGACGAGTGGGACCTTGCCGTGACGGTGCCCATCATCAGCGTCGACATGGACGCCACGGTCGATGCCACGGTGCTCCGGCTCGCCAGCGGCGCGACATCGGGTATTCATGCGTTCCCCGGCGGCGCGACATCGAAGGTCTATACCGCGTCGGGCTCGAAGACCGGCATCGGCGATCTGGTCCTGCGCAGCAAGTACCGGTTCCATTCGATGCCGGGCGGCGGGCTGGCTCTCGGGGTCGACCTGCGCCTGCCGACCGGCGACGATGAAAACCTGCTGGGAAGCGGCGCACCGGCCCTGGCAGGCAACCTGATCGCATCCTCGACGCGCGGCCGCATCTCGCCGCACGTGAACGTCGGGTTCCTCGTCTCCGGCGAGGGCGACATCGTCGAGACGTCCAACGAGTTCACCTACCGCGGCGGGATCGAGTTCGAGGCGGCGCCGACCGTGACGCTCAACGCGGACATCATCGGCCGCACGCTGTTCGATGTCGGCAAGCTCGTGCTCGACGACCATGTGTGGAACTATCGCAACTCGGCGGGCGACCAGTTCAACACCACGCTTCGCGAGTACGAGCGCGAAGACGGAGCCGTGAACCTGCTGACGCTCGCGCTCGGCGGCAAGTTCAACGTGACCGGTAATGCCCTCGTGTCGGCCAACGTGCTGATCTCGATGAGTTCGGCTGGCCTCACGGCCGCCGTCACGCCGGTCATCGGTCTCGACCTGTCGTTCTGACAACCGGGCCGCTCATGGGTGGAGGCCGGGGCTTCAGCCCCGGCGGTGCGTCGCTCGGAGACCGGGGCTTCCGGGCGGGCCGTCCAGCTCACGTTCGGTTCAACGGCCGCCGCGTGCGATCGAGCGCCATCCCGGCGCGCGCGACGATTTCCGGCAGCGCTTCGACATCGGCCGTCGTCGTGTGGAAGTTCACGATGCACGCACGGAGCGCGAAGCGGCCGCTCACGACCGCGTTCGAGACGAATGCCTGCCCGTCGACCTGAAGGCGTTCGAGCAGCGCCTGGTTGAGCTCGTCCAGATACGTCGCGACGTCGTCGTGGCCGCTCGTCGTGCGCAGGTCGACTGGCACGAAGCGGAACGTGGCGATGCTGAGGTGCTGCGACAGCAGTTCGAGGTCCGCGCGCGTCGCAATGGCGCGCGCCATCGTGCGCGACAGCCGGATGTCGTCCGTGATCATCTGTCGGTAACCCGCCGCGCCGGCGTGACGCAATGCCAGCCACACCTTCAAGGCGCGGAACCCGCGCGAGTTCTGCAGGCCCATGTCGACGAAGTTCAACGCGTCCTCGTCGAAGTGGTAGTAGGGCGGGTGATACGCGAACGCGGCGCGAAGCGCGTCGGCGCTTCTGACGACAACACAGCCGGCTTCGAGCGGGGCATACAGCCACTTGTGCGGATCGATGGCGACCGATTCGGCGCGCGAGAGCGCGCGCAGGTCGTCGGGCGCCTCGGATGAGGCCGCCGCGAATCCACCATAGGCGCCGTCCACGTGGAACCACAGTCCGCGGGCCGCGCACAGATCGGCGATGGCGGGCAGCGGATCGACAGCGCCCGTCGAGACCGATCCCGCGGTGCCGATGACGAGGAACGGGACGTCGCCCGCCACCAGGTCTTCTTCGATCTGCTTCTCGAGCAAGTCGACGCGCATGCGCTGCGTGTCATCGGTCGGGATCCAGCGGATGGCCGATGTCCCGATGCCGGACAGATCGGCCGCCTTCTGCACCCATGTGTGCGTCTCGGCCGAGCAGTAGGCGCGCAGGCGCCCCTTGCCACCGCCCAGGCCGTCGGTGCGCACGTCCCACGGCGCATGCGCCGCGCGCGCGGCGAAGAAGCCGATGAAGTTGGCCATGTTCCCGCCGCTCGTGAGCAGGCCCGACGCCGTCTTCGAATAACCGATGAGTTCGCCAATCCACCGCACCGTCGCGCCCTCGATCTCGGTGGCGGCCGGCGAAAGCCGCCAGCTGCCGACGTTCGGATTGAGCGCGGAGGCGATGAAGTCGCCGAGGACGCCGATCGGTGCCGGCGGCGCCGTGATGTAGCCGAAGAACTTCGGGTGCGCGTTGAAGAGTGAGTGATCGAAGAGGTTGTCGATGAGGCCGTCGAGGATGGTGTCCGGCTCGGCGCCCTCCTCGGGCAGGGACGCGTCGAGGCCCAGGGCCGCGCGGATGTCCGACGGTGACTCGTTGCGGGTGACCGGTGCGTCCGCGACGGCCGCCAGTCGATCCGCCAGCCGATCGACGATGGCGTGGCCGAGCTGCCGGAAGGTGTCTGGGTCCATGGCCAGGGGCGCGTCTCGTTGGCCTGGTGGGACGGCTCGGGTGCTCATCGCCCGATCTTAAGCCGCGGCAGGTCGATCCAGTGGGGGGAGGTCGACGCCGCAACCCGGCGGCAACCAGCCGGCGGTGGCGTGAATCACGAAGGCACGGAGGCACGAAGAACTTCCCGGCAAGAACGTTCCCGTCGATCGTGACGGTTGGCTCCGTCTTTGCCTGTCCCAGCCCTGCTTCGTGCCTTCGTGT
>JBIQJY010000027.1:4908-7729 GCA_044507065.1 Acidobacteriota bacterium | reverse complement strand
CGAAGAACTTCCCGACAAGAACGTTCCTGTCGATTGTGACGGTGGGCTCCGTCTTTGCCGGTACCACCCCTGCTTCGTGTCTTCGTGCCTTCGTGATGCTCGTCCTGCCCAGCGCCGACGTCGCGGAACTCGCCACGCTCGAGGCGCAGCTCCTGGCGCGCGAGAGCGAGCTGAATGCCCTGAAACTCGTCCACTCCACGACTGTAGAACGCTTGGCGGGGCCGGTTTGTGACAGGGGAGGGGGACCGAACGTCGGGTGGACTATGTCTCCGGTGGCAGCAGTTCGATATCGAGCAGGTCCTTCGGCCGCCCCGTTGCCCGTTTGTTGGCGACGAAGTCCGATCGCCCGATTACGCCCACGCGGAGATCCCCGATGGCTACATCCATGCGCGCCGGCCACGCGCTTTCGAACTGCACGCCTGAGATGCTGCTGAGTATGTCGATGCGCGACGGCGGGAGACCGATCTGGAATACCGTGTCCGGTTTCGAGAGGTCGTCAACCGTGAGGTCGAACAGCGGAGCGCCGAACGTCTCGAGCGCCCGCAGCACACGGGCGGCGTTCTCCGGCGTCGCCTGAATCCAGATGTCGAGGTCGCCGGTGGCACGCGGCGTCCCGTGCGCCGCAAGGGCGTGGGCGCCGACGATCAGGAATCTAGCGCCGGCCGCGGATAACGCGGACAACATCTCGACGAAGTCGCGGTTCATCGACGAGCCCCTCCTTGAACATCCAGGCCTGCAACGCGAGTTGCCACATCATGGCGACGCGTTCGCTCGCCGACAGGTGCTGCAGGTCGTCCTCCCGGCCTTCTTTCGAGAGGGGGATGCGGCGAACCGGCAAGGTGCGGGGCACTGGTCAATTGTACTGCCGGTCCGACGCTACAATGGCACGTCGTGTCGACGCCGCCCGTCCCTGTATCGACCGCCCTCGAGCCCGTCCTGCCCAGCGCCGACGCCGCGGAACTTGCCGCGCTCGAGGCGCAGCTCCTCGCGCGCGAGAACGAGCTGAATGCCCTGAAACTCGACCTGCAGGACCTGCAGTCGCGTCACCTGACCGAGATTGGCCCGCTCTATCGCGACCTCGCCGAGATCGAAAACGAGCTCATCGACCTGGAAATCCGAGCCGGGCTTCGACCGCCGCCCGAAGACGACGCCGACGGAGTCGACGGGGACGACCCGGCCGGTACGGAGCAGGACACCGCGGCGTGCGACGACCGCGGCGGGGCGTCTGCCGACGCGCTCAAACGCGTGTTTCGCGACGTGGCGAAGAACATTCACCCCGACCTGGCCATGAACGATGCGGCGCGACTGCGGCGCCACTCGCTGATGGCTGAGGCGAATCGAGCCTACGCGGAGCGCGACGCTGACCGCCTGCTGCTGATCCTGCACCGCTGGCAGCGCAGCTCGGACGCCGTCGTCGGCGATGACGACGAGTCGCGCGAACTGCGGGTGCGTCGGCGCAGGACCGAAGTCGAAGAGCAGCTGGCCGCGATTGACGCCGAGTTCATCGAGTTGCGCAACTCGGCCATCGCGAGACTCAAGGACAAGATCGACGACACGCGGCGGAAGGGCTGGGACCTGTTCGCCGAAATGGTCGCGCAGGTGAAGTCCGACATCGCGCGCGCCCGCGCGCGGCTCGTTGCCGTCCGGCAGATGGTGGGCGTGCGGACGGAGCGGTAGGCTGGAGTCCCGACGCTAGCGCTTTGCCGGCTCCCGGTACCCTCGTTCCACCATGTCGGTCACGTCGGTCGAGACGGGATGGTCGCGCCACAACCAGCGCATCATCTCGGGAATCATCGGGCCACCCATGCGCTGGCCGTGCGTGTTGATGCCCCAGATGTAGTTCAGGTCGTAGCCCTTCTCTTCGAGGGCGTCCTTCATGGCCACGTTCTGCCGGAACCAGTCGCGTTCGGGGTTGTAGTTGCCGCCCCGTCCGACGCCGCGATTGTCGTTGCGCCCGGTGTTCAGGAAAATGCGCAGCGGCTTCTTCTCGCTCTTGCGGATGATGTCCGGGTAGACGTGTCCGCCGCGAAGGTTCGTGTAGCTGCCGACGATGCTGAGGATCTTGCTGAACTGATCCGGATAGTGCCAGGCCACGGTGAACGCGGCGATGGCGCCGCTGCTCGTCCCGCCGATGCCGCGGCGCCTGGGATCCTTCGAGATGTTGTAGTCCTTCTCGAGGGCCGGCAGCAGTTCCTCGACGACGACCTTCGCGTACTTGTCGTCGAGTGCGTTGTACTCCTGCGGCCGGTTCGTCGTCTGGTCGCCCCACTGCGCGGGCGTTGGTTCAGGCTGTTCGGGCGTGCGGCCCGGATTGATGAAGACCGTGATGATGACGGGCAGTTCGCGCCGGTAGATCAGGTTGTCCATCACGTTCGGCACGCGCGCCGAGCCATTCATGTCGATGAAGGCCTGGCCGTCCTGGAAGATCATCAGGTCGGCTTCGACGGACGGGTCGTACTGTGCCGGGACGTGCACCCAGTAGGTGTGCTGCGTGCCCGGGTAATTCGGACTGTTCAGGAGATAGAACGGACCGCGAAGCTCGCCCTTCGGTACCCCTTCGCGCTCGAGCGAGTCGGGCCCGAGCGTGTAGAACCTGTTCATGTCGGGTCCGGCCGGCTGCTGGCCTCGTCCCGCGGGCGCTGCAGGGGCCGCCGGCGCGGCTGGTGCCGCGGGCGTCTGCGCGTCCGGCATGGCGATGAAGGTTGTCGTAAGGGCAGTCGCGAAAACGAGACACGAGACGGCCGTTCGTGACGAGGGCGTCAGGGACATAGGGGTCTCCGGGAACGGGGAACGATAACACGGGACGACGGCGACCTGGAGC
>JBIQJY010000027.1:0-4808 GCA_044507065.1 Acidobacteriota bacterium | reverse complement strand
CGCTACGCCCTCTTCGACACGATGCTGCCGCGCGTCTCCTTGATCAGGAGCGTGACGAACTCGACGCCGACGCGCCAGGACGGCTTTTTCGCACGCGTCGCGCGTACGTGACGGACGACGGCCACGGCGCCGCAGAAGGCGCATTCGATACGGATGAGTTCGTGGGGCAGCAGTTCGAGCGGCGTCGTGAACTGCATGCCCGTGATCGACAGGTCTTCGGTCGTGCCGGCCATCTGCACCTGCCTGGCGCCCGGAAGCGTGAGGATCAGCGGAATCGTCCTGGCGACGCGGTCCAGGGCGCGACGCGCTGTTGCACTGCGCCTGTAGCGCACGGCCGGGCGAAGCGGACTGGCGCAGGCGTCGCATCGTGCGCCAGCCGCGACGGCGTCGGCCGGGTGCGACGTGCCGCAGAATGCGCAGCGGGGCAACTCGGCCCTGGCTCGCGATCCGGTCGATATTGCCCGTGGCGTGGCCGCGCGTGTCGCGTCGGTCGCGGCCTGTCGCCCCACCCGGCGATCGTAGGCCGCGCGCCGATCCGGATCCTTGAGCGTGGCGTACGCCTCGTTGATGAGCGCCGCGTTCCAGTGATCTCCGCCGAGGTCCGGGTGCATGCGGAGGCGCTTCATGAGCGTCAGGTAGCTCATGTGGATGATTTCCGCCGGCGCGTCCGGCTGGACGTGCAGGACGTGATAGTAGTTGCGTCGATCGCGCATGCAGGCCGGATCTACCCGAGTCCGCCAATCATCTCGGTGTGCTCCTGCGGGCTGAGCGATGGCATCACGTACGAGATCACGCGGTGGCGCCCCAGCTCGAGCGGCAGCATCACGGCCGTGCCGCGCACGCCGAGTTCGGCATCGAGAATCGTGAGCGCCGGCAGCAGGCGTCGTGTGCCCCATCCCAGCGCCTCGACCACCTCGGCCGTGGCGGCGCCGATGGCGTATGGCCCGGGCGGCCACAACTTCGGCAGCGCGTTCGAGATGGCCAGCAGTCGATGCGGCGCCACGCGGTCGGTCACAAGCGATCCGTCGGCCGATGCGGCCGACCATCCGACGACGAGCGCAGGCGGACGTCCGACGACGGTGAGATGGACAGATGAGAGGCCCAGTTCCAGCCCCGCCAGGGCCCGCACCGCGCCAACGATGGCCGACGGCGCCGTGCCGATGAGCCGATCGGCCGTCAGGCCGAGCTCGCGGTAGCACCGTTCCATCAGCCACACATGCCCCGGGGCAGCGAACACGAAGGCGGCGCGCGTTCCCGCACGCTGGAGCTGCTGCACGAGCGCGAGCCCGCGCTCGCCCTCCCAGGGACCCGCAACACTGTCGTCGGCAATGACGATCGTGTCGGCGCCCGTCACCGACAGCACGTCGTCGCCGGTGGTCACCGGCACATCGGAGCGCTCGATGGGCCCGGCCTGGCGGATGTCGAGCATCTTGCCGGCGGCGACCGCGGCGCTGCCGTCGACCATCCGGATGGCCGCCACGCGTCCCCGCTGCACGAGCCGGTGCGCGATGGCGGCGCCGATGGGCCCGGCGCCGATGATGGATACCGTTGACACGGGGATATTCTATGGCGGTATGTCCTTCAAGGCCCTCGTCACAGGAAGCACGCGCGGCATCGGTCGCGCCGTGGCCCGCGCCATACTCGCGGCCGGCGGTCGCGTCATGGTCACTGGCCGCGATCGGACCGACGTCGATGCGGTGGTGCGCGAACTCGCCACCGAGTTCGGCGATCGCGTGGCGGGAAGCGCGCTCGACGTTCGGCGGAGCGGCGACGTCGACGCGGCCGTCGCGGCGGCCGCCGCACGACTCGGGGGTCTCGACGTCGTCATCAACAACGCGGGTGTCGGCCTGTACGCCAATCTCGAGTCGGTCAGCGACGACGACTGGGCCACGACGATGGAGACCAACCTGTCCGGTCCCTTCCACGTGATGCGGGCCGCAATTCCCCGGCTGCGCGAGGCGGGCGGCGGATGGATCATCAACATCGCGAGCCTGGCCGGCGCACATCCGTTCGCCGGCGGCGGCGCCTACTGCGCATCGAAGGCGGCACTCATCGCGCTGACCGAATCGGTGATGCAGGAGGTTCGGGGCGACGGCATCCGGGTGAGCGTCGTGCTGCCCGGATCGGTGGCCACCGGTTTCTCGAACCGGTCCAGGGGCGGCGATGATTCCTGGAAGCTGTCACCCGAGGACGTCGCCGAAGCGGTGATGAGCCTGTTGAAACATCCGGCGCGCAGCCTGCCGAGCCGGCTCGAGATCCGGCCGTCGCGGCCGGGGAAGGGATGAGCGTGCAAGTCGAGACCGCCTCGGTCGCGCCGTTCTACAAGAACGGCTTCGTCGTCGCGTGCGAGGAGACAGGAGAAGCGGTGCTCATCGACCCTGGCGACGAGGTCGACGACCTGCTGCGCGTGATTCGCAACACGGGTTCGGACGTCAAGGCAATCCTGCTGACGCACGCGCATCTCGATCACATCACCGGCGTGGGCCGGGCCAAGGCGGAACTCGACGTGCCGATCTGGCTGCATCGCGAGGACCTCTTCCTCTACGACGGCGTGCAGGAGCAGGGGCGGATGTTCGGCATGGAGGTGGAGCGCCAGCCGCCGGTGGACTGCTTCTATGAGCCGGGCATGCCGTTCCGTTTCGGCCGCTACGTGGCCGAACCCCTGCACACGCCGGGGCACTGCCCGGGCGGTGTGTGTCTCGCCATCGGGCGGGCCGACACCGACGAGCGGGAGTTGTTCGTTGGCGATACCCTGTTTGCCGGGTCGGTCGGCCGTTCCGACCTGCCGGGCGGCGACCAGGCCCGCCTGCTGCACTCGATTCGCGACGTGCTGATGCGCTTTCCCGATGCAGCAATCGTTCACCCGGGCCACGGGCCCGACACGACGATCGGCCGCGAGCGTGTGTCGAATCCATTCCTGACCTGACTGAACGAGGAGCCCACGATGAAGCGAGACTCGAGCAATCCGGTGCTGATGATCGCGTGTGCCGCGGCACTCGCGGCCACTGTTGGCTGTGGAGGGGGCGACGAACCCGCCGAGCCGGCGCCGGTGACCATGGAGAGCCGTCCGTTCGGCACCACACCTGAAGGGAACCCAGTGCAACTGTTCACGCTGAAGAACGGGAACGGCGTCGAGGTGAGCATCTCGACGTTCGGTGCGGCCATCGTCTCGGTTCGAACGCCCGATCGGCAGGGCCGGTTCGACGACATCGTGCTCGGATTCGATTCGCTCGATGGCTACCTGACCAACGCCCCGTACTTCGGCGCGCTCGTCGGTCGCTACGCCAACCGCATCGCGCTGGGACGCTTCACGCTCGATGACGCGACCTATACGCTTGCTACCAATAACGCGCCGAATCACCTGCACGGCGGCGTGAAGGGATTCGACAAGGTGGTGTGGACCCCCGAGGCCCCGGCGGCGGGCGAACCCGTGGTGCGCCTGCGATACCTCAGCGCCGATGGCGAGGAAGGTTACCCCGGCAACCTGACGACGACGGTTACCTATTCGCTCGATAACGACAACGAGCTGACCATCGCCTATTCGGCCACGACCGACAAGCCGACGGTCGTCAACCTCAGCAATCACTCGTACTTCAACCTGGCGGGCACCGGCGACATCCTGGGGCACCAGTTGCAGATTCACGCCGACAACTACACGCCTGTCACGAGCAGCCTGATTCCCACGGGCGAGCTGGCGCCGGTCGAGGGGACGCCATTCGACTTCCGCCAGCCGACGGCCATCGGCGCACGCATCGATGCCGACGACGAGCAGATTCGCTTTGGCGGCGGCTACGACCACAACTTCGTGCTGAGCAGCCTGGGCGCACCAGGACAGCCCGCGGTGGCCGCGCGCGTCGTCGATCCGGTGTCGGGTCGCACGCTCGAGGTGCGCACGACCGAACCCGGCGTGCAGTTCTACACGGGCAACTTCCTCGACGGGTCGGTCGCCGGCAAGGGCGGCACCGCCTACGCGCACCGCACCGGGTTCTGCCTCGAGACGCAGCACTTCCCGGATTCGCCGAATCAGCCGTCGTTTCCGTCCACCGTGCTGCGTCCGGGTGAGACGTTCGAGTCGACAACGGTCTTCGCGTTCGGTGTCGAGTGACGGTTGCCGAACTCATCCGATCGGCGCGGGCGCATGGTTTCGAACTGAGGGCGTCCGATGGGCCGCTCGACGAATCGGGCGCCGACTACGTTGTCGCGCACGCTGTCGACGCGGAGGGCGCGCCGTGGGTGGTGAAGTCGCCGCGGCGTGTCGACGTGGCCGTTCGCGCCGACGCGGAGCGCCGCGTGCTCGACTGGATCCGGCCGCTGCTGCCGATCGACGTGCCCGACTGGCGCCTCTTCGCACCGGACGTGATTGCCTATCCGCGCCTGCCTGGCCATCCCGCGGCGGTGGTCGACATGGAGATTGGCGACTGGGCCTGGCGGTTCGACGCGCAGGCGCCGCCCGATGCATTTCTCGACTCGATGTCTGCCGCTCTCGCGGGCGTACATGGCATCGACGCGGCGGCGGCTGGGGCTGCCAATTTCCTGGTCCTGCGTCCCGATGACATCCGGGCCGTCACGGCCGAGCGTGTCGCACGCGCGCGCGACACGCTGACTGTGCCCGACCCGATCTGGCGTCGATGGCACGACTGGATTGATGACGATGCGAGCTGGCCGTCGTTCGCGGCGTTCGTGCACGGCGACCTGCATCCGGCCCATATCCTTGTCGACGACGACCATCGCGTGACGGGCGTCATCGACTGGTCGGAGGCCCACGTGGGTGATCCGGCCACGGACTTCTCGCTGCTGTTCGCGTCGAT
>JBIQJY010000105.1:0-6742 GCA_044507065.1 Acidobacteriota bacterium | reverse complement strand
CCGCACGGGCTGAGGCCCGTGCGCTCCATCTCGTATTCGCACGGGCTGAAGCCCGTGCGCTCCGTGAAGTCAGATCAACCGGTGTCAGTTGCCCGCCGGGCCGCCGCCGCGGGCACCGCGGCCGCCGGGACCACCGGGGCCACCGCCGCGACGACCGCCGCCACCGCGCGCGGGACGCTCGGTCGACAGCGCATCGGCAGAACGCCCCGCCGCCCACGCGATGCCGCGCAGCAGCATCGGCTGCACGTTCGCGTGCGAGAAGTTCGCGTAGTTGTGGCCCTGCATCCACACGAAGGCGCGATACGGGGTCTGGCCGCCGAGCCGCGGGAAGAACGCCCGCTCGTACGTCCACACCTGCGGCACGTCTTCACCCACGTGGCCGGCGCCCTGGCGCGCGCTCGGCGTGTCGGCAATCTTCGCCGTCGCCAGCACTTCGATCGCCGGGTCGTTGGTGTTGGGACGCGTTGCCCACGTCATCAGGTAGAACGCCTCGTCGGTGATCGCGAAGTCCGGCACGCCCGCCATGATCGGGTTCTGCTTGGCGACCACCGTGTAGGGGACCTCGGCTTCGAGCGTGTAGTTCACCTGTCCGTGGCGCTTCGCACCGCCGAAGATGGTCGACCACCAGACTTCGTCCTCGGCGCAAATCGCGTCGTGGAACCCGACGATGCCGCCGCCGCGCGCGAGATAGTCCTCGAGCACCTGCCGCTCGCGCGCCGTCATGTAGCCGGCATCACCCTTGTACATCACGATGACGTCGGTACCGGCCAGCGCCTCGGCCGACGGAAAGGACAGGCCGCCATCGACGATCGCGCCACGCGCTGTCAGCAGCTTGCTCCAGTCCGAGAGGAACTGCGGATAGTCGTGCTGCCCCTCGGCGTGGGTCTTCAGACCGGCCCGAATGAACACACGGATC
Organism: Acidobacteriota bacterium; assembly: GCA_044507065.1. Classification (GTDB taxonomy): domain Bacteria; phylum Acidobacteriota; class Vicinamibacteria; order Vicinamibacterales; family SCN-69-37; genus SCN-69-37. The sequence goes on along the minus strand of JBIQJY010000105.1, from coordinate 5,826 downwards.
GGCGGCGCCTGCGGCGCCACCTGGGCGGCCGCCGGTGCGGGCCCTCCCTGCTGCGCCTGAACGCCGACGAACGGCACGCAGAGCAGCGCGCCGGCCGCCACGCCCATGAAAGTCCGAAACTTCATACCTGTCCTCCTCACACCTGACGTGAACTTACTGCCCCCGGCCGCCGCCGCCACCGCCGGCTCGACCGCTACCACCGCCGCGGCCGCCTGTCAGCTCGGCATCGGTCCACGGACGCTTCCGCGTACTGGTCAACCCGCGGATTTCCTGCACCGACTCGGGCGTGACGGCCGACGCCGTGTTGCCCCATTCCCGACGCGTATAGGTGAGCACCGACGCGATCTGCTCGTCGGTCAACATCGCCAGAGGCGGCATCAATCCGACCGTGCCTTCCTTGCCGCCAAGAATGATGCGGGTCGGCACGCCCGGGTCGGCCAGCAACAGCGGCGAGCCCACCAGCGCAGGGGCCACCATCTCGCGCCCCTGTCCGTCGGGCTGATGGCACGCGATACACAGGTTTCTGTAGAGTTCCGAACCAGCGTCGAATCGCGCCTGCTCCTCGGCCGTCAGTCTCGGCACTTCGACTACCGGCGCGGGTTTGCCCGGCCAGTCGAGCTTTGCGACGACCGCCGCCGCACGCGGGGCGAGGTCGTCAGTCCCGGCCGCGAGCGTCGTCAACGCGACGGGTTCGCCAGCCAGCGTGACGCGCGCGGCAGGTCCACCGCCGCGTCCGCCGCCGCGGCCACCACCACCTCGACCGCCGCCGCGGCCGCCACCGCCGACGAGACCCGCGTCGAGTCCCTCGAGCACCGCGGCGCGCAGCGCCACCGGCCGCTGGGGGTCGGCGGCAGCCGCGAGGACGTGCTGCACGCGGTCCGCATCGCCCGACCGCGCAATGGCGGCCACCAGCATCGCGACCCCGTCGGCCTCGACCTGTCGCGCCTGCGCCAGGCGGTTGAAGACCTCGAGTTCGAGACCGTGCAGGCCGCTGATCGTCGCGTCGACCGTGATGGCGTCGCTGCCATAACGCTCGAGCATGGTCGCCGCCGGTGCCACCCGCGCGGCCGCCGGCAATTCGCCGATCGATGCCGCCACCTGACGACGCACAATCCAGTTGTCGTCGTCCATGAGTCCCAGCACGATGGGCGTCAGCGCGTGGTCGGGCTCGGCCAGCCAGGTTTCCGCCCAGCGAACGCCCCAGGCGCGCACGTGCGGCGAGGCGTCGCCCATGGCGGCCTGAACGGTTGCGACATCGAGCGCCCCCAGACCATCGAGCACGCCCATCGCGTGCAGCTTCGTGCGCCAGTCGGGCGCCGATCGCGCCAGGTCGCGGACGGCCGGCACCACGGAGGTGTCGCGCCGCTGCACGAGCAACTGCTGCGCCGTATCGCGCCACCAGCCGTTTGCATGCGACAGGTACTTCACGAGTCCCGCGGGTGTCTCGGCCGAGAGCGACGGCTTGCGGTCGCGCTGCGTCGTGTCGTGCGTCAGCCGCCAGATGCGGCCCCGGCCAATCGGCATCTCGAGCCCGCGACTGCGGATGTGCTCCTGCAGGTACTCGGTCTGATAGGCCACGTCCTGCACGACCCCCCGGTACATGTCGACGATGTAGAGCGTGCCGTCGGGGGCCGAGGTCAGGCTCACCGGGCGCATCCGTTCGTCGGTCGACGCGAAAATCTCGCCGCGCTCGTAGGCGTTCTGTGCCGTCACGCGGCCGGCGCCGTCATCGACCATCACGAAACGGTGCACCAGGTTGGTCGTCGAGTCGGTCACGAAGACGTTGCCGTGCACGTCCTTCGGCAGCCGATCGCCGCGGTAGACGAGCGGCGTCCCGGTGCTCTGCAGGATGCGGGACGATCCATCGGGACGGAAGAACTGATCCCGGTAGCCGCGGTTGACGCCACGCGTCGGACGAATCGGCCAGACTTCCGCCTCTTCGAGCGAAATGACCGGCTCGTACAGGCCACGCGTCCGCGTCACGTTCGGATTGCGCATGAAGTAGCGCGCGAGCACGAAGTCGGCGAAGAGCGGCGCGCTGTTGACGTTGCGGTAGACCATCCCCGCATCGTCGATCGATCCGCCCCACTGGCCGCGGCTGAGCGTCGGGACCGTCTCGAACTTGCCATCCCGGAACCGCAGGTGCCAGTCGTGCTCCGAGGTGTAGATCCAGTTGTCGAGGCCCCAGATGAGGCTGTTCGCGTTGTGCTCGGGATTCGCTTCGAGGCGGCCGTAGGAGTCGGCAATGAGCTCCTTCGTGTCCATCTTCAGGTCGCCGTCGGTGTCGCGCATCAGCCAGAGGTTCGGCGGCTCCCCCACGAGCACGCCGCCGTCGATCGGCTTGAGGGCGCGCGGCAGGATGAGGTCGTCGACGAAGACCGTCCGCCGATCCATCACGCCGTCGTCGTTGTCGTCCTCGAGCACGACGAGCCGGCAGATGGGCTCGCGCGAGTCGGCCATCGACATGTCCATGGCGAACCCGGGCATTTCGAGCACCCACAGCCGGCCGTCGGCGTCGAACTCGGCGAGGATGGGATCGATGACCATCGGCTCCCTGGCCACCAGTTCCGCGCGGTAGCCCGGCGGCACGACGATGGTGGCCAGCGATTCTTCGGCCGACAGCGCCATGGAGGTGCCCGGCGTCACGGGCGGCGGCCAGCCCTGGCTCTGGGCGCCGTGCAGCACGCCATAGGTCGCTGCGGCCACGGCGGCCGCACCGGCCACCATCGCCCAGCTTCTTGCACGCAAGGATGCGATCTTCAAGTTCAGTCTCCCGATCGTACGAACGCCTGGTCCGCCGGGCGACGCTGCCCGGCGTCGATGCCTATTCCGGAATCAGGCGGATGATCCGGCCCGGTGTCGTGGCCGAGAGCGGCACGCCCGGCAGTCCGGTCGGATTCTGCAACGCGATGTACAAGTAGCCGTCCGGCCCCTGGACGATGTCGCGCACGCGGCCGAAGTTGTCGAAGATGATCTCCTGCGACACGACCTTGTCGCCCTCGATCTCGAGCCGCTCGAGCCGCTGGCCAACCAGGCCGCCCACGAACAGGCTGTTGTTCTTCCAGGCCGGGTACCGGTCGCCCGTGTAGAACGAGATCCCCGCCGTGGCCATCGAGGGCGTGTAGTAGATGATCGGATCGATCATGCCGGGGGCCGAGGGCACCATGCCGGGCTGCGACGCCTTGGTGGCCACGCCCCAGCCATAGTTCTGTCCCTTCTCGATGATGTTGATCTCGTCGGCCGAGTTCGGGCCGTGTTCCGATTCCCACAGCTTGCCGGTCACCGGATGCCACGCGAGGCCCTGCGGGTTGCGATGGCCGTAGGACCAGATCGTCGGCACGGCACCGGCCTGTCCCACGAATGGGTTGTCCGACACGGGCGTGCCGTCGTCGTTCACGCGATGGATCTTGCCGAGCGGGCTCGACAGATCCTGCGCATTCGGAATCGATCCGCGCTCGCCGATCGAATAGAACAGGTGTCCGTCATCGTCGAAGATGAAGCGCAGGCCGTAGTGCGCACCGCTGCCCGTGTAGAGCGACGGATCGGCGCGGAAGATGAACTGCTGGTCGGTCCACTCGTTGTTTGCGTTGATCTTGCCCCGCACGACGACGGTCATCGCCGGCACCTGCGGCCCGCGGCCCCGGCCACGTCCAGCGGGCTGTCCTTCGTTGCCGACGGGCGGCGCCGCGGGAGGCGGCGGCACGTAGCCCGGCTGCCGCTCCGAGTACGCAAGGTAGATCCAGCCGTTCTGCTGGTACTGCGGATGCACGGCAACGTCGAGCAGGCCGCCGTCCTGCACGGCGTGCACTTCGGGGGTGCCCTTCACCGGTTCGGAGAGCTTGCCGTCGGCAAGGATGCGCAGGCGGCCTGGCCGTTCGGTGATGAGCAGGCGGCCGTCGGGCAGGAACGCCAGCCCGAACGGCGTTTCGACGCCTTCGGTGACGACTTCCACGCGCACCGTCTGCTTCTCGGTCTTGAGGACCGTGCCGCCGGGCGCCTCGACGAACTCGGGACGCGGCTTCAGGTTCCCGGTCTGCGTACGGATGTAGTTGACGAGCGACCAGATCTGCTCATCGGTCAGCGCCTTGCCGAACGGCTCCATTTCGGTGCCGGGGATGCCGTTCCGGATGGCGTCGGTGATGTGCTCGTCGGAGACGCTCTTGAGCCACACTTCGTCGAACAACCCGACGGCCCTCGCGCCACCCGCGTCGTTGCCGTGACAGCCGGCGCACTGTTCGCCCCAGAGCGTGGCGGCGGCATTGCCACGGCCGCGTCCGCCACCGGGCGCCGCCGGCGCGCCAGCGCCTCCGCGTCCCTGCTGCGGTTGCGCGGCGGGTGCCGCGGGAGCCGGTGCCTGTCCGCGTGGGGCGGTGGACATCACCGCGACGAGGAACGCACCGAAGAGGAGTGCCGTGGTTCCGGTTGCCTTGCCTGGAGTCATAACGTTATCTACGACCTCATACCGACGACGCACCAGCCGGCGCGCCGGGGCTGCACACGCGAATACGCCGACGCGACCCGAGGCCCGGCGATGAAGTTCGACGTGGAGTGAATCTGTCGGTTGGTAATCTTAACCGCACTTCATCTTGTTGAAAACAGGCGGATTACTCCCCCCCTCATCAAATAGTTGACAGGCAGGCCTTTGCGCCTTGCGCGCCCGCATCCTCTCGGGCATCATGACGACTCCACAGAACGGCGTGACCCACGCCAGCAACACGATTGCTCCACGTCGGGAAGGCTTCACCATGAAACGAACCGTCATCACCCTGCTGTCTGCGCTGGCGCTGGTCGCCAGCGTCTCGGCCGCCCAGGCGCCGGCGCCCGCGGGCAGCACCGCCAGAACCCTGGACATCTACATTCCCGACACCGAAGGCGGCGAAGCCATGCTCTTCGTCACGCCGGGCGGCGAGACCGTGATGCTCGACTCCGGCAATCCGGGCGAGCGTGATCACGCCCGCATCATGGACATCCTGCGGGTGGCCGGCGTCACGCGCATCGATCACATGATCACGACGCACTATCACCTCGACCACGTGGGCGGCCTGCTGCAGCTGGCCGGGGCGCTGCCCATTGCCCACTACGTCGATCACGGCCCGAGCAGCGAGGAACGCGAACAGGTCGCGGGCTTCCAGGCGGCGTACGCCGAGCTCTGGGGCAAGGCGAAGCACACGGTCGTCAAGCCCGGCGACAAACTGCCGATCGCCGGCGTCGACTGGACCATCGTCGCGTCGAACGGCGACGTGCTCGGCCAGCCGCTGCCCGGCGCCGGACAGGACAACGCCGTCGCATGCGCGGCCAGCCAGCCGCCGAAGCCGTTCCCGGCCGCCGACGAGAATGCACGGTCGGTCGGCAGCCTCGTCACGTTCGGGCAGTTCAAGGTCACGCAACTGGGCGACCTGTTCTGGGCGAAGGAACTCGACCTGATGTGCCCGCAGAACCGGATGGGCACAGTGGACCTGTATCTGGTCTCGCACCACGGCCTGGACTCGTCGGGATCACCCGCGCTCGTGCACGGCCTTCAGCCCCGCGTGGCGGTGATGCAGAACGGCACGCGCAAGGGCGGCGCCGTGGCCACCAACACGACGATCTTCACGTCGCCGGGACTCGAGGACCTCTGGCAGCTGCACTGGTCGTACAACGCGATGATCGAGCTGAACCCGGCGGGCCTCTTCATCGCGAACGTGGACGACGCGCCGACCATTGCCGGCATCCTGACGGCGCCGCTGCGCGGCGGCGGCCCGGGCGGCCGCCAGGGCGGCCGCGCGGGCGCACCAGCCGGCGGCGGTGCACCGGGCCCTGGCCGACGACGTGGCCGACGCGATGCGG
>JBIQJY010000104.1:0-6755 GCA_044507065.1 Acidobacteriota bacterium | reverse complement strand
GACTCCCCCGTAACGAACGGCTGGTGCGCGGAGTATTCCCATCATGGGTTCGGGCGGACGTGCCCACCGGCGCACATCGCGCGGGTATTCCACGGCAGCGGGCGGTCCGGTTGAACCCGGTTTCTCCGCAAAGGAGTCATGCCATGAAACGTGTAGCAGCACTGGCGGCGGCCATGGCCGTCATCCTGGGAACGGCGGCGATGGCCGCCCAGGCGAAGCCCAGCTTCGCCGGCAAGTGGACGCTCGATCCCGCGTCGGTGGCACCGGCAGGGGGCGCACCGGGCGGGGGCGGCGGTCGAGGGGGCGGTCGAGGCGGTCTCGGTCAGGAACTCACCATCACGCAGGACGCGACGACGCTCACTCTGGACTACGTGGGCGGCGGCCGGAACCCCGGGCCCGTCAAGCTCGCCTATGCCCTCGACGGCTCCGAGAGCAAGAACACGGGCATGGGCGGCCAGGAACAGGTCGCGAAGGCGGTCTGGGAAGGCGACAAGCTCGTCGTGACCACCGCGCTCACCATGATGGGCCAGGCGGTCGAGCAGAAGCGCACGTTTTCGCTCGAGGGAGGCGATCTCGTCGTCGAAACGGTGCAGCCAGGCCGTGGCGGCGGGCCAGCGACGCCGGTGCGGATGGTCTACAAGAAGGCCAGCTAGTACTCGCCGCGCCAGATTACACGGGGGCGATCCGCAATGACGCGGGTCGCCCCGTTTCGTCGTCAGGGGCGCATGCCCTCGCTACTGCGCGTCCGGATGTCCGGGTGGCAGCCAGCCCCCATTGCGACACACCCAGTCGGCTCCCGGCTGCACGCTCGTGCACGGCCCCGGCGGCGGCGGAGGTGGCGGGGGAGGAGGTGGTGGTGATGTAGACCCGCCTCCCGGCGGCGTCATGCCCGGCGGTAGCCAGCCACCGTTGTGACACGTCCAGTCGGGCCCCGGCTGAACGGACGTGCACGGACCCGTCGGCGGCGGGGGTGGCGGGGGCGGTGGCGGAGGCGGGGGAGGCGGCGGCGCGCTGCCACTGCCCGGGAATCCCGGCGGAACCCATCCGCCATCCACGCAGACCCAGTCGGCTGCCGGTTGAACCGATCCGCACGTGCCCGACCCGGCTGGTGGCGGTGGTGGCGGTGGTGGCGGCGTCGATCCGCCTCCCGGCGGCGCGAGCCCCGGCGGCAGCCAGCCGCCGTTGTGACACGTCCAGTCCGGTCCCGGCTGCGGCGTCGTGCACCCGGTTGGCGTCGTCGGTGAATCAATCCGGTAGATCGTCCCGGCGTAGGAGACGATGTGCAGTTCACCGGCCGCGTTCACACCGAAGCTGGACGGGTTGGTCGCGGCCGAGCCAAGGGCAACCGTATGCTCGATGCTGTCGTTGACGGTGGCGGCGCCGGTCGATCCATTGATGACGAGGCCGAGCGACCAGATGCGGCTCGATACGAAATCGCCGTAGAAATACCGCCCCCTGTACGATGCCGGCAGCGCGGATCCGCGGTAGACATAGCCTCCCGTGATTGAGTTCCCGAGCGACCGTCCGTATTCCCAGATCGGGTCGGTCAGCGGCGTGTAGTAGGGCGGCAGTGTCGTGACGTTGTCGTGTGCGCCCTCCCGGTTTCGCCAGCCGTAGTTGCGGCCGCCGGTGGCCGCCGGCTCGTAGTCGATTTCCTCCCACGCGCCCTGGCCGACATCGCCGATGACCATGGCGCCCGTGCCGCCGAGCGCCGGATCGTCGAAGCTCCAGCGCCACGGATTGCGCAGGCCGAACGACCAGATCTCGGCAAGCACCGAGGCGTTGCCGACGAAGGGATTACTGGCCGGGACGACATAGCCGGTCGGATGCGCGTCGCCGACCGAGACGTCGATGCGCAGCATCTTGCCGAGGAGCGACATCGGATCCTGCGCGTAGTGATTCGGATCGTTTCCCGAGCCGCCGTCGCCACGGCCGATGTAGAGGTAGCCGTCCGGGCCGAACGCGATGTTGCCGCCGTTGTGATTGCCGAAGGGCTGCTCGATGAACGGCTGCCCGTACCACACCAGGTCGAACCGCGTGGCCGGATCGGCGCGCAGGGGATTGACCGTCGATCGGGTGAACCGCGCGACGACCGAATCGCCCGCGAGATTGGTGAAGCTCACGAACACCCGGCCGCTGGTGGCGTAGTCGGGCGCGAAGGCCAGCCCGAGCAATCCCTGCTCACCGGTGGAGCTGACCTGCGACGTGAGGTTGAGGTAGTCGTCCGGCTGCACGATGCCGTTGAGGAGGACGCGGACGCGGCCGCCCTGCTCGAGCACGACCTGCACGGCCGGATTGGACGGATCCTGGATGAACCCGACCGGACGGCTGAACCCATCGGCCACCGGAGTGGCCAGCAGCGACTGTGCCATGGCGGGCGCTGCCGCGGCGATCGACATCAGGACGACGAGGATGCGGCACAGGACGGGACGCAGCGTCATGGCGACTCCGGCGATTGTGTGTGACGACGATCGGCGCGAGGGGGCGCGCGCCGGGATCGAACCGAACGGGGGAGGGCTATCGGAAGAATGGACCAGGCAACCCCCGCGACGCAAGTCGCGAGATTCCGCTTCGCGCGCGGCGCATCGAAGCGGCGGATCGCCTCAGGTCTGATGTTCGGGGTGCGTGCAGCCGGGGAACGAGGGCAGCATCAGCGTGCGGGGGTTCCCGAGCTCCTCCATGAGGCCGATTTCCGTCGTGTAGTAACCGCTGATGGTCATCGACTTGATCGCCGTGAAGAACTGCACGCCGGTCGGCTCCTCGGCGGACGGATCGGCGGCCAGGCGGGTCAGCAGGTCCGTCTGCTGCGCCGGCGTGGCGTCGGCGAACGGCGCCGTGTGGAGCGCGAGGCTGCGCGCGTCGAGCCACGCCAGTCCATCCAGGAACCGCTGGCGGGTGGCGTCCGACGCGGTGCTGAGCACGCCGTCGACGTAGCGATCGACGAGCGCGGCCTTTGCACCCGGCGTCTCGGTCGTTGGAATGATGAGCTCGACGAGCACGCCAACCGTGGCCATCTGCCCCGCCGAAAGGACCGACGGTGTCCACGTGCCGCCCTGCGGCGTGACGGCCAGCAGGTGCGCGTGCACCGCCTGCTCGTCGGCGAGCAGCGCCAGTTCCCCCACCCAGAGGGCCGACGCCGCGGCGCCGGCGCCCGCGGCCATGGCGCGCAGCGCGGCGCGCCGATCGATCGCGCGTTGTGAGCCGTGATCGGCCATCAGAGATCCCCCCGCTTCATCTGTTCGACCAGATAGTCGGTGGCGCGCCAGGACAGCGCGAGAATCGTCAGCGTCGGATTCTTCTCGGTTGCCGTGGGAAACGCGGATCCATCGACGACGAACAGGTTGTCGACTTCGTGCATCTGGTTGAATGCGTTGAGCGCCGACCGCTTCGGATCGTCGCCCATGCGGCACGTGCCGTGTTCGTGGATGGCCGTACCGTTCGGATCGACGACGCCGCGCTCGTACTCGACGATGACGCCACCGGCCGCCTTCACCAGTTCCTCGGCTGCGTCGTTCATGTGGGCGATCATCCTGCGCTCGTTCTCGCCGATGCGGTGGTCGATCTTGAGGATTGGCACGCCGTAGCGATCGTTGCCGCTCTCGCCGACGGTGATGCGGTTGTGCGCGTAGGGCAGCACCTCGCCGTAGGGGTGAATCTCGAACCACGCCGGGTGGCGCCGCTTGATCTCGCGCTTCAGGTCCGCGCCGAACCCGGGGATGCGGTTGCTGAGCCCGTGCGCGCCGCCCGACGGCGTGCCCGTGTTCCAGAACTGCATCCCGAAGCCGCGAAGGTAATCGCGCCGATGCCCATCGCGATGATTGAACCGCGGCAGGTACACGTGTTCGCCGCCGATGCCGCGGTCGTTCTGCGCCGGACGGCCAGCCAGGTCCGGGAAGTATCCGCGGACGTGGAAGCGGATCTGCTCGCAGAGATAGCGACCGATGACATCCGAGCCGTTGCCGATGCCGTTCGGGTGCGCGGACGATTTCGAGTTGAGCAGGATCCGCGTCGAATCCACCGCGCTGGCGCCGAGTACGACCCTCTGGCCGAGGACGCGATGCTCCTCGCCGGTCTCGCGATCGAAGTACTGCACGCCGTTGGCGCGGCCTTCCTCGTCCACCATGATGCGCGCGGCCACCGCATTCGATCGCAGTTCCAGCCGGCCCGTCTCGAGGGCGAACGGCAGCAGGTGATCGGCCGAGTTGAAGAACGACGCGGTGTCGCACCCCGCGCCGCAGTTGCCGCAGTAGTGGCACGGGGGGAACCCGCGCGTGGGCCGCGTCATGTTGGCGCGACGCCCGGCCACGATCGGCATGCCGAGCTTCGCCCCCGCTCGCTGCAGCAGCCGTTCGGCGCAGCGCGGTCCGGGCGCGGGCTGCAGGAACCGGCTGCCCGGCAGCACGTCCGAGTCGTCGTCGCCGCCGCAGACGCCGATGAGCTGCTCGACCTGGTCGTAGTAGGGTGCGATGTCCGAGTAGCTGATGGGCCAGGGAATCTCCCAGCCGTCCTGCGCGGGACCCTTGAAGTCCAGGTCGCCCAGCCGCAGGCTGACGCGGCCCCAGACGTTGGTCTTCCCGCCGTGTCCCCACACGCGCGTGAGGTCGAAGGGTCGATCGACGGGCGTCGCGTAGGGCTGCTCGCGCGGACTCAGGTAGTACTGCGGCGGCGACTCGCCCCGCGCGCGCCGCTCGCGCGCCTCCCACGGCCAGACGTGCGTCCAGAACTGCGATCGGTCGGCGAACTTCGTCCCCGCGTCGAGCAGCAGGACGTCGACGCCCTGCCGCGTCAGGTTCCACGCGGCCATGCCGCCCGATGCGCCGCTGCCGATGACGATGACTGGGTAAACGCGGGGAGGAGTGATGACCTGCATGTCGATTCGTGCCGGACCTCAGGCGTACATGCGCTGGCGCGCGCCAAGCCGCAGCCAGCCGCGCGCGATGCGGTAGATGAACCAGACCGCCACGGCAATCGCCGGAATCCAGACGACGATGAGCCCGATGCCGAGCGTGAAGACGACAAACAGTGCGCAGAGGGCAATCCACAGCAGGCCGTACCAGAACGTGCGGATCTGCCAGACGAAGTGCGACTCGAGCCAGGTGCCGCGCACTTCGCTGCGCTTCAGGTAGTTGATGATGACGGCGGCGATCGATGGCCACCCGAAGAGGAAGGCGCCGATGATCGAGGCCGTGGTGACGAGGCCGATGACCAGGCTCGCCGCGTGCAGCGCATAGATGGCCGTCGTCCAGCCGACGAGCTGGTTCAGCGACGCGTCGCCGGCGGCCGTGGCCGGCACGTGTGGGGCGGTGGTCTCCATGGGATGCCTCCTGACGGGTATTATCACCGCAAGGGAAGGGAATGCGAGACGACGGTCGGACGCTCAGGTGGTTGAGGGGCGGCGGATGCCGCATGGTCTGGTCCGCGCTGCTGGTCGGCGCGATCGGCGCGGCGGTCGCGGGGATCGTGGTCCGGGCCGCGCCGCAGGAGCGGGAGCCGGCGCCGTTCGCCTCGGCGGCCGATGTGGCACAGCCGGACGGGTGGGACGCCGACCTGAGACTGCCGCAACCCGACGACCTCAACCCCTCACCTGACATTCTCGAGTTCAACCTCGAGGCCCGCGTGGCCGACGTCGAGATCCTGCCCGGCCTCACCACCGCGGCGTGGACGTACAACGGCACGCTGCCGGGGCCCTACATCCGCGCGAAAGTCGGCGACACGGTCATCGTGCACTTCACCAATTCGTTGCCCGAAGCGACGACCATCCACTGGCACGGCGTGCGTGTGCCGAACGCAATGGACGGTGCGCCGGGGATGACGCAGGCGGTCATCGAACCCGGCGCCACGTTCCGCTACGAATTCGTCCTGCGCGACGCGGGCACCTACTGGTATCACCCGCACCAGAGTTCGGCCGACCAGGTGGGGCGCGGGCTCTACGGGCCCATCGTCGTCGAAGACCCCGCGGATCCGCCGTCGTTCGGCGACGACCTCGTGCTGATGCTGTCCGACATCAGTCTCGATGACGATGGGACGTTGCTGGCGAAAGACAACGGTGGCGCGTTCGGCGACCTGTTCGGCCGCGAGGGCAACGTGCTGCTCGTGAACGGCAAGGTGCGGCCGCGCCTGAAGGTGCGCGCGGGCAAGCCGCAGCGCTGGCGGCTGATCAACGCGGCGCGCGCCCGGTACTACTCGTTCCTCCAGCCGGGCGGCGCGTTCGTCCGCATCGGCGGCGACAGCGGCCTGGCCGCGCGGTCCGAGAAGACCACGCGGGTGACCGTCGTGCCGGGCGAGCGGCAGGACGTCGTCTTCATTCCGCCGTTCGCGCCCGGATCGGTCTCCGCGTTGCGATGGCGGCCGTTCGATCGCGGCTACGGCACGGCGTTCGGACGGCGCTCGGAGGTCATCATGGAGATCGAGACGACGGCGGACGCGCGCGTCGAGCCCTCCGCCATTCCCGAGCAGCTGCGTGAGATCGCGCCCGTCGACGTCACTGGTGCTGTCGAGCACACGCTCGACCTGACGATTGCCGGCGAGGGCAGCGTCGTCGAGATGGGGATCAACGGCGTGCCGTCATGGAAGGCGCCGCCGCTCACCGCGCGGGTGGGCGAGACGCACGTGTGGACGGTGACCAACGACTCGGCCTTCGATCACCCGTTCCACCTGCACGGCTTCTTCTTCCGGGTGATCGACGACGGCCTGGTGCCGGAGTGGAAGGACACGGTGAACGTGCCGGTCAAGTCGTCCATCCGCATTGCGATCAC
>JBIQJY010000103.1:3570-6816 GCA_044507065.1 Acidobacteriota bacterium | reverse complement strand
GGGCCCATGAGCAGCGGCGTCCCCCACTTGTCGAGGAACGGGACGTCAGTGGTGAAGTTGAACACCGCGGTGTCGAAATCCGGCACCGTCCGCAGCCGAACGGGTGGCACCGTGAGCACGTCTTCGATCTCGACTCGCCCGGCCAGCACCTGCGCAAGCCGCTCGCGCACAATCGCGTGATCGCCAACCGTGCGAAACAATGCTTCGGCCTCCGCTGACGGCGGCACGACGTTGGGGGCCACGCCGCCCTTGATGACGCCGATCGTGTAGTAGGTCGTGCCGAGGTCCGGATCGGAGAGCCACTCGGCGTCGCGCATCGCCACGATCGCGTCAACGAGCTTCTCGATGGCCGACTCGCCCAGTTCCGGCTGGCTCGTGTGCGCCGCTCGGCCCGAGGCGTGCAGCCGCGCCCGGTAGATGCCACGCGTGGCGCGGGCGAGGCGGTTGTCGGTGGGTTCACCGTTGATGAGGAAACGCGATCCGGGCGCAATCGTGTTGGCCAGCTTCGCACCGTCGCTGCCGCGCTCTTCGCCGACGACGAAGAGGAGGCCGAGGTTGCTCATGCCCGACGATCGCAGCCGTTCGGCGGCGGCTATCTGCGCGATGGCGATGCCCTTCGCGTCGCAGGAGCCACGGCCGTAGATCCGTCCCTGTTCCTCGCGGCTCGGGAAGAACGGCGGCACGCAGTCGAAGTGCGTGGAGAACACGACGTCCGGCCGCCCGATCGATCCGTAGACATTGAAGCGCCCGCCGGAGACCGCCTGCTCGATGACGTCATAGCCGCGCTCGCGCAACAGGCGTACGAGGAAGGCGCCGACCTCGCCTTCGCGCCCCGTGGTCGAGTCGATGTCGACGATCTCGCGCGTGAGCCGGACCTGCGTCAGCGGATCCACGAACCGGACCTCACGCGCGCACTTCCGTCACGACGGGCAGGCCGAGATCCTTCAGCACCGCGACGATCTGCGCCTTTGCGCCTTCACCCGGGGGCACCATGGGAAGACGATAGACCTCCTCGCACAGGCCCATGGCGGCCATCGCGAACTTCACCGGGATGGGGTTCGATTCGACGAAGTTGACCTGCATCAGCGGTATCAGGGCCTGGTGCCAGCGCCGCGCCTCGGCGAAATCGCCCCGCTCGGCCGCCTCGATCATCTGGGTCATTTCCGACGGCACCTCGTTGGACGCCACCGAGATCAAGCCACGACCGCCAATCGACATCACCGGAAGCGCGAGCGCATCGTCGCCGGAGAGCACGAGGAAGTCGGACGGCACGCGGCGGCACACGTCGGCAATCTGCGCCATGTTGCCGGACGCCTCCTTCACGCCGACGATGTTCGGCACCTCGGCCAGCCGGGCGAGCGTGGCCGGTTCGACGTTGCACCCCGTCCGCCCCGGGACGTTATAGACGACGATCGGCAGCTTCGTGCTGGCGGCAATCGCGCGGTAGTGCTGCACGAGGCCTTCCTGCGTGGGCTTGTTGTAATAGGGCGTGACCGAGAGGATGCCGTGTGCGCCGGCACGCTCGAACGCCTGGACGGCGTGAATGACCTCGCGCGTGTCGTAACCGCCGGCGCCGGCCAGCACGAGCGCGCGTCCCTCGACGGCTTCGGCCACGATCTCGACCACGCGCACCTTCTCGTCGTGGCTCAACGTCGGCGTCTCGCCGGTGGTGCCGCACGGCACGACGAAGTGCACGCCGGCGCCCACCTGTCGTTGCGCCAGCCGACTGATGGCCGGCTCATCGATCGATCCGGCCGGCGTGAACGGCGTAATCAGCGCGGTGCCCAGGCCCGTGAATGAAAGTCTCATGTCCGCATCCCCTGCCGTCAGCCGTTAATCATGTCACGCATGGTGAACCAGCCGGAACGGCCGTGCAGCCACCTGGCGGCCTCGAGGGCGCCGTGCGCGAACACCGACCGGTCGCGCACGGTGTGGGTCAACGTGACGGTCTCGGCCAGACCGTCGAATCCCACTTCGTGCATCCCGGGTATGGAGCCGGCGCGCGTCGACGACATGTCGATGCCGGCCTGGTAGCCACCGTCCTCCATCACACGCTTCAGCATCAACGCGGTGCCTGACGGCGCGTCCTTCTTCGCGATGTGATGCGCCTCGTGAATCCAGGCGCCCACCTGGCCCAGCGTCCCGAACCGCCGCGCCGCCTCCTCGACAATCACCGCGAACACGTGCATGCCGAGCGAGAAGTTCGCCGCCGCCAGCACGCCTATGCCGGCCTTGCCGGCCAGCGCCCGCATGTCGCGCTCCTGGTCCTGCCAGCCCGTCGTCCCGATGACGACGCTGACACCGCGTGCGGCGAGCTGTTCGAGGTTGCCGGCCACGGCATCCGGTTGCGAGAAGTCGATGGCGACGTCGACGCCGCCGGCGTCGCGCGCACCATCGATGGCGTCGGCAATCGGCCGATCCACCTCGGCGATGGCAGCCACCGTGCAGTCGTGCTGACCAGCCAGCTGTTCGATCAGCTGGCCCATGCGGCCGTGACCCACAATCAGGATCCTCACGCGGGCACCCCGAAGAACCGTTCGTGAACGCGGATGAGAGCGGTTTCCATGTCGGCCTCGCGGATGACGAGCGTGATGTTCCGCCGGGCCGCGGCCTGCGACACCATGCGGATCGGCACGTCGCCGAGCGAGCCCAGCAGGTGGCTGACGAACGTCGGATCACGCTGCAGCCCGTCGCCGACGGCGCAGACGATGGCCATCTTGTCTTCGCGCGTGACCTCGGCCACCTCGCGCAGCTCCGCCGCAATCTCGGGCAGGCGCCGCGCATCGTCGACCGTGACCGAAACGCTGACCTCCGACGTGGTGACCACGTCGACGGCCGTGCGGTGCGTTTCGAAGGCCTGGAAGATACGCGCCAGGAACCCGTGCGCCATCAGCATGCGGGTCGAGGTGATGTCGACGACCGTCACGCTCTTCTTCGATGCCACGGCGGTGAGCGGCCGGTCGCTCACGGGACGCTCGCGCGTGATGAGTGTGCCTTTCGCGTCGGTCGGGCGGCGGGAATTGAGGATACGGACCGGGATGTTCCGGCCGACGGCGGGGAGGATGGTGGCCGGATGCAGGACCTTCGCTCCGAAGTAGGCCAGCTCCGAGGCTTCGCCAAACGAGATGTGCGGCACCACCTGGACATCCTTGATGATGCGCGGATCGGCCGTGAGCATGCCGTCGACGTCCGTCCAGATCTGGATCTCGGTGGCCCCGAGACAGGCGCCGACGATGGCCGCCGAGT
>JBIQJY010000103.1:1300-3470 GCA_044507065.1 Acidobacteriota bacterium | reverse complement strand
GCGCCGAGATACTCGGGCCCCATCGCGAGCTTGCGCAGCCGGCCCACGGGAACCGCGAGCGTGCCGGTGACGGCCGCCGGCGTCAGCGCGGCAAGCGTCTGCTCCTTCTCGTTCGGTACCACGCGCACCCACTCGTGCGCCGAGGCGAGCCGCTGTTCGATCTCGGCGAGTGGCACGTCGCGCGTCAGCTTCACGGTAAGGGCCTGACTGTGGCAACGCATGGCGCCCACGCGCACGCAGATGCCGTCAACGGGAATCGGGCGGGCCGTCCGGTCGAGGATCTTGTTGCACTCGGCCATGCCCTTCCATTCCTCGCGGCTCTGGCCGTTGCCAAGATCCTTGTCGATCCAGGGCAGCAGGCTGCCGGCGAGCGGATGGCCGAAGTGGCGGACCGGAAACTCTGCGCCACGGAGGGTCTCGGCCATCGTGCGGTCGATGTCTCCGATGGCGCTGGCCGGGTCGTCGAGCAGGTCGCGGACCGAGGCGTGCGCCGCGCCCATCTGCGCGACGAGCTCACGCATCTGCTGCGCGCCGGCGCCCGAAGCCGCCTGATAGGTCATCGCGCTCACCCATTCGACCAGCCCCGCCCGGAAGAGACCCGTCAGCGCCATGAGCATCAGGCTGACGGTGCAGTTGCCGCCGATGAAATCACGGCCGCCCTCCGCCAGGCCGCGATCGATGACGTCCCGATTCACGGGGTCGAGCACCACGACCGCATCGTCGGCCATCCGGAGCGTGGAGGCTGCATCGATCCAGTAGCCGCCCCAGCCGGCCCGGCGAAGCTGCGGGTGAATCTCGCTCGTGTAGTCGCCGCCCTGGCAGGAGATGAGCACGTCGCAGGCGGCCAGTTCGTCGAGGTTCCTGGCGTCCTTCAGCCCGGACGGCCCATGGCCGACGTCGGGTGCGGGCGATCCGACCTGCGAGGTCGAGAAGAAGACGGGGTCGATGACGGCGAAGTCGCCCTCGGCGCGCATCCGCTGGAGCAGCACCGAACCCACCATGCCGCGCCATCCGACGAGCCCCACGCGTGGTGCGCGCCGGCTCGAGTCCACTGAATCATTGCTGGTCATGTCACTGTCCCGAAAACTGCAATCAACAACAAAAAACCCGCCGTGCGAAAGGCATCGGCGGGTCTGGAAGGGGGCCGTTGGGGCCGGTCGGTCAGGCCGGTCTCACACGTACACCATCACTGCCGCCGATGCGGTTTTGGCCCGCTTTCGATCGGAACGCTTTCGAGCAGTGAGGGTGAGAATGCTGGACACCATGACCGAGCATCAAGGATAGTGCGTGGCCGGCTGGCGCGTCAAGGACCGGGGGCCGCGCCCCGTCGCGCCCGGCTCGATCCGCACTACAATCGCTGCTCGTCGACCACCACGCCCTCCCGCGTTTCTCTCATCGTTCTTCATCCAGACAACTGCATGCTGCCTTCAATCGCCGAACGCATCGCCACGATCCTCAATGCCCGCGTCCCCCAGGTGGATGCCGCCATCAAGCTGCTCGACGAGAAGGCCACCGTGCCGTTCATCGCGCGTTACCGCAAGGAGGCCACGGGCGGGCTCGACGACACCCAGTTGCGCACGCTCGAAGAGCGCCTCGGCTACCTCCGGGAGCTCGAGGACCGTCGTGCGACCATCGTCGCCAGCATCGAGGAGCAGGGCAAGATGACGCCCGGGCTCGCCGCGTCGATCGCGGACGCCGAGACGAAGGCCCGACTCGAAGATCTCTACCTGCCTTACAAACCGAAGCGGCGCACCAAGGGACAGATCGCGCGCGAGGCCGGGCTCGAGCCGCTGGCGCTCGCGCTGCTCGAGGATCCGTCGCTCGTGCCCGAGGCGGCCGCCGCGCCGTTCGTCGATGTCGAGAAAGGCGTGGCCGATACGGCAGCCGCACTCGAGGGCGCCCGGTCCATCCTCGTCGAACGCTTCGCGGAGGACGCCGAGCTCGTTGGGGAGTTGCGCCAGCTGATGTGGGATCGCGGCGAGTGGCGGTCCACGGTCATCGCAGGCAAGGAGGCCGAGGGCGCGAAGTTCTCGGATTACTTCGCGGCGTCGGAGGCGGTGAAGAACGTGCCGTCGCACCGCGCGCTCGCCCTGCTGCGCGGCCGCAACGAGGGATTCCTGCGCCTGACGGTTGTCATTCCCGAGCCGGAAGGCGCGACCGGGCCAACCGA
>JBIQJY010000103.1:0-1200 GCA_044507065.1 Acidobacteriota bacterium | reverse complement strand
CGCAAGGACTGGGAGGGATCGCTTCGGACACTCGGCACGATGGCCGCGAAGCACAACGTGCAGCTCATCGCGATCGGCAATGGCACCGCCTCGCGCGAAACGGACAAGCTGGCCGCCGACCTGATCCGCCGGCATCCCGAGGCGCGGCTCACGAAGGTCGTGGTGTCGGAGGCGGGCGCCTCGGTGTACTCGGCGTCGGAACTGGCCTCGCGCGAGTTCCCGGACGTCGATGTGTCGCTGCGCGGCGCGATCTCCATCGCGCGACGGCTGCAGGATCCGCTCGCCGAGCTCGTCCGCATCGAACCGAAGGCCATCGGCGTCGGCCAGTACCAGCACGACGTCAGTCAGGTGCAGCTCGCGCGCACGCTCGACGCCGTCGTCGAGGACTGCGTGAATGCCGTCGGCGCGGACGTCAATACGGCGTCGGCGCCGCTGCTGGCACGCATCTCGGGCCTGACCGAATCGATTGCCGGCAACATCGTCTCGTTCCGGGACGCGAACGGTCCGTTTCGCAGCCGGCAGCAGCTGCTGAAGGTGCCGCGCATCGGCGATCGCACGTTTCAGCAGGCCGCCGGGTTCCTGCGCGTGGTGAACGGCGACAATCCGCTCGATGCGTCGGCGGTCCATCCCGAGGCGTATCCGGTCGTGGAGCGAATGGTGCAGAAGGCCGGCGTGCCGGCCCGCGACCTCATCGGCCGCACATCGGCGCTGCGCGCCATCGACCCGCGCGACTTCGTGGACGCGCAGTTCGGCGAGCCGACGATCAAGGACATCCTGCGCGAGCTCGAGAAGCCGGGGCGCGATCCCCGCCCCGAGTTCCGCACGGCCGAGTTCAATGACAACGTCCACGACATGAAGGATCTGCAGCCTGGGATGCTGCTCGAAGGCGTGGTCACCAACGTCGCCAACTTCGGCGCGTTCGTCGACATCGGCGTGCACCAGGACGGCCTCGTGCACGTGTCGCAGCTGGCCGACAGGTTCGTGGCGGACCCGCGGGAGGTGGTGAAGGCCGGACAGATCGTCAAGGTCAAGGTGGTGGAGGTGGACCTGCCGCGCCGCCGGATTGCCCTGACGATGAAGCTGCAGGCACCCGCTGCGCCCGCCCCCCGCCCGGGCCGACCCACCGACGCGTCATCGCGACGGAACGATGGCCCGATGCGGCAACCACGCGACCAGCCGCGTCCGGCATCCCCGTCGACA
>JBIQJY010000102.1:4531-6823 GCA_044507065.1 Acidobacteriota bacterium | reverse complement strand
GGCGCGGACGGCAGCCACGTACCTGGGGCACAATCGCTCATGCTTCAGCAGACGATTGGCAGGATTGCGGTCCCGACCCGCGGCCGCGGGTTCTACGACATCACGCGCGAGGTTGCCGCCCGTGTGGCCGAGGCCCGCGTCCGAACCGGCCTGTGCACGCTGCACCTGCAGCACACCTCCGCGTCGCTGCTGATCCAGGAAAACGCGGATCCCGACGTGCGCCGCGACTTCGAGCGGTTCTTCGCCCGGCTCGTGCCGGACGGCGATCCGCTCTTCATCCACACAATCGAAGGCGACGACGACATGGCCGCGCACATCCGCACCGCTCTGACGACGGTGAACCTGAGCGTTCCGATCGACGGCGGGCGTCTGTGCCTGGGGACCTGGCAGGGCATCTATCTCTGGGAGCACCGCACGGCGCCACATTCCCGGGCGGTCGTCGTGCACGTGCTCGGGGACATGCCGTAAGGGCGCCGTTCACCCTCGACCGCCTGGCGCGTATTGACAGGATGAGGAGTCATTACGCTGATGCCTGTTTCCGCCGCCCGCCTTGCCGTGTCGTCGCTCCTTCTTGCCGCTGCCATGACCGTATTGTCGCCCGTCGCCGCGCAGGGACAGTCCGAGCGGGCGCCGGCTCAGGTCGACACCGTGACGGCCGGACAGGCGAGCCAGCCGCCGCCGGGGATCGACCAGCGCCGCGCCGAAGACCTGCGCAACGACCTGCGCGAACTGATGCAGCAGTACCCCCCGGCCGTCGGCCGCGTTCTCCGGCTGGATGCCAGCCTGATGAGCAATGCCAGCTATATGGCCGCCTATCCGTCGCTTGCGGCATTTCTCGAGCTCCACCCCGAGGTGGCGCGCTACCCGGACTACTTCCTGAACTGGGTGGGCAGCGGCGGCTGGAACAGCTGGGAGGCGCCGCTCGATTCGCAGGCGCAGATCCGTCGCGATGCATTGAACGCGCAGCGCAACATCTTCGAGAACCTCACGATCGTCGGCGCCGTATCCATCTTCGTGTTCGGCATCACCTGGCTGGTCCGGTTGTTCGTCGGTCACCGCCGCTGGATTCGTGCCACGCGCCTGCAGGCCGAGCTCAACAACCGCCTGCTCGAGCGGATGGGGACGAACGAGCAACTCCTGGCGTATCTGCAGTCGCAGCCCGGGCAGGCGCTCACGGTGGCCCCGCTGATCAATGATGTGACGACGCCGGCAACGGCGACGCCGTTCAATCGCATCCTGTGGGCCGTGCAGGCGGGCGTGGTCCTGTTCGCGGCGGGCGTGGGCATGCTCGTGATCCGCCGCTCGGTCTTCCAGGAAGCCGGCGACGTGTTCCTCATGCTCGGGGTGATTGCCATCTCGATTGGCGCCGGGTTCGTGCTGGCGTCGGTGGCCTCGTACCTGCTCTCGCGTCGTTTCGGACTCATTGGAGACTCGCCCACAGGTTCGACCGACGCGAGCCGTCCGTGAAACGGAAGACAGACTCGATGACACATCGCGACACGACCATCACCGACCTCGACCTCGCCGGCCTTGCCGGCGAGGCGGTCGACGTGGCGTTGAGCATGGACGAGGACGCATTCGGCGGCTTCTACGATCGAACGGCGCGCCCGCTGCACGCCTACCTGTGTCGGCTGACCGGCGACCGGAGCGCGGCCGACGACCTGCTGCAGGACACCTACTACCGCTTTCTGCGGGCGAACGCGCCGACCGAGACCGACGCACATCGGCGTCACTACCTGTTCCGGATTGCCACCAACCTGGCTGCCGATCGCGCGCGCCGGCAGCGCACGCGCCCCCTCATGTCCGACCGGCACCCCGACCGGATTGGCGGCGCGTCGGCCGAGGCCGCGCTCGATCGCCGCATGGATCTGGACGCCGCGCTCGCGCAGCTCCGGGTGCGCGAGCGCGCGATGATCTGGCTCGCCTACACGCAGGGCGCCTCACACGAGGAGATCGCGCGCATGGTCGGCTTGCGCACGAGCAGCGTCAAGCCGCTGCTGCTGCGGGCGCGCCGCCGGCTCGCCGAGCTGCTCGGGCGTCCGCACCGGGGAGGCCAGCGATGAACGGCGGATTCTGCGCGCGCGAATCCGACGTTCTCGACCTCGTGGCCATCGGCCAGTGGCCGAGGCAGGCCGACGAGGCGCTCGTTGCGCACGTGGCCGCGTGCGATGCGTGTGCCGACGCGCTGGTGGTGGCCCTGGCAATGCACGAGGCGCTCGATGACGCGCCGCCCGCGCCCGTGCCCGCCGCCACCGTCGTGTGGCAGCGCGCGCAGTGGCAGGCACGGCAGGA
>JBIQJY010000102.1:0-4431 GCA_044507065.1 Acidobacteriota bacterium | reverse complement strand
CCGTGCCCGCCGCCACCGTCGTGTGGCAGCGCGCGCAGTGGCAGGCACGGCAGGACGCCATGCGCGTGGCCTCGCGGCCTGTTCTTGCCGCGCAGGCGGTGGTCGTCGCGGGCGCGATCGCGGCGCTTGGCCTCGTTTCGCTCTGGCTCGCCACCAGGCTGGCGGGACGCACGGCCATGCTCGACACGGCAGTCACGCGGGCGACGTCGCTTGTCGCCATGCTCCGCGACACCTTGGCGTCCACCCTGACAGCCATCGACCCGTCCGCCGGCTTCGTCTGGACGGCCTGGGCGCTCGTCGTCGTCCCCCTGCTGGCGGTGGTCCTGGCGCTGCTGCTTTCGACAATTGCCGACTTCGCCTCGGATCGCCCCGCGCGCTGATTCCTGCTCCGCAGCCTCGCAGCCTCGCAGCCTCGTAGCCTTGCAGCCTTGCAGCCTTGCAGCCTTGTACGCCAGACTTCCACCCACAAAACCGATTCCATCGGCTGGGAGGCTCGCATGACTCACGGGTTCGCGAAAGTCTGCGTCGGATCTTTCGCAATGGTGCTTGGCCTTGGCCTGGCGGCCTCCGGCCTCGTCGCGCAGCGCGGGCAGGCGCCTCCGCTCACCAACTGGACGGCTGCCTCGGGGCTGCCCGAGCCGAAGACGTGGACCACGGCCGAGGACCATCGCGACATGCTGACGCAGCTCGGCATCACGGAGTTGCGTCCCGGACCGAGCGGCAACGAATCGGCGCCCGACGCCGCCAATACGGACGAGTCGAAGGCGAATCCTTATCCGCATCTTCCGGAACTTCTCACCCTGAAGAACGGACAGCGCGTGACGACGGCCGAGGGCTGGTGGACAGAGCGGCGTCCGGAGATCGTCGAGGACTTCGAGCGCGAGATCTGCGGGCGCGTCCCGGCCAACGTGCCCCGTGTGAACTGGAGCGTTGCCGAGCGGATCGACGGCACGGTCGCCGGGCATGCGGTCGTCGGGAAGCAACTGGTGGGGCGCGTCGACAACTCGTCGTATCCGTTCATCGACGTCGACATACAGCTGACACTGGTGACGCCGGCCGACGCGAAGGGGCCTGTGCCGGTCATGGTCATCTTCCGCGGCGGCAACGTGCAGCAGGCGCTTGGCCTGGCGCCGCCGCCCGGCTTCGGCCGCGGCGGGCGCGCGGGTGGCCCCGGGGGTGCGGCGCCGGCAGGCCCCGTCGATCCGCCTGCGACCGAGCAGTTGATTGCCGCCGGCTGGGGTTTCGCATTCCTGAATCCGGGCAGCGTCCAGGCCGACAACGGCGCGGGCCTCACGCGCGGCATCATCGGCCTGGTCAACAAGGGCCAGCCGCGATCGCCGGAGGACTGGGGATCGCTGCGCGCCTGGGCGTGGGGCGCGGCGCGCGCGCTCGACTACTTCGAGACCGACGCCGCGGTAGACGCGAAGCGCGTGGGCATCGACGGAGTGTCGCGCTACGGCAAGGCGGCGCTCGTGACGATGGCCTTCGAGCCGCGGTTTGCCATCGGCCTGATTGGGTCGGCGGGCGAAGGCGGTGTCTCGCTGTACCGTCGGAACTTCGGCGAGGCGGTGGAGAACATCACAGGGTCGGGCGAGTATCACTGGATGGCCGGCAACTTCGTCAAGTACGGCGCCGAGGCGGGCCGGTTCGGACGACTCGATGCGAACGACCTGCCGATCGACGCCCACTCGCTCATCGCGCTCGCCGCGCCGCGCCCGATCTTCATCAGCTACGGCATTCCCGAGCGCGGCGACGCGAAGTGGCTCGACCAGCAGGGCAGCTTCATGGCGGCCATTGCCGCCGGGCCTGTCTACCGTCTTCTTGGCGCGAAGGATCTCGGCCGGTCCGACGACTACAACTCCGAGAAGATGCCTGCCGTGGGCGTCGACATGCTCGACGGCCAGCTCGCCTGGCGCCAGCACGACGGCGGCCACACGGACGGCCCGAACTGGAAACACTTCATTCCGTGGGCGAACCGCATGCTGGCGCGGTGATCCGGAGCGCAGGCATGGGAGCCCACGGCGGCCTGGAGCGCACGGGCTTCAGCCCGTGCGGAAAGAGCGGCGTGGAGCGCACGGGCTTCAGCCCGTGCGAAGGACGAACGATGAAGCTGAATCGACTGATTCTCCCGATGGCGATGGGCGCCCTGATCCTCGTCGCCCCGGTACCCGTCTGTGCCTCGCAGCAGCCGGCGGTCGATGACTGGACCACGATTCCCGCCGATCGACCCATGCCGCGGCGAGACCCGAACTCGCGCATCGCGCACGAGGACCTGCTGGCCAAGGCGAAGCAGGGGCGCATCGACGTGTACTTCGTCGGCGACTCGATCACACGTCGCTGGGGCGCCACCGACTATCCGCAGTTCCTCGCGCATTGGCGCGAGAGCTTCTTCGGATGGAACGCAGCGAACTTCGCCTGGGGCGGCGACCGCACACAGCACATCCTGTGGCGGCTCGAGAACGGTGAACTCGACGGCCTCACGCCCCGCATCATCGTCGTCCAGGCCGGCGCCAACAACATCGGCAACACACCGGGCGACGATGCGCGGGTGGCGGACGTGACACGCGGGATCAAGGCGATTGTCGATCTGTGCCGCACGAAGGTGCCGGGTGCGGTCATCATCCTGACCGCGGTGTTCCCGCGCGGCGATGCGGCGCTGCTACCGGAGATCGCGCGGATCAATGCGAACCTGGCGGAGCTGGCCGACGGCCGGCAGATCCGATTCCTCAACCTCAACGACAAGCTGGCTGGCGCCGATGGTCGACTGCTCGAGTCCGTGTCGGCCGATGGGCTGCACCTGAACCTCAACGGCTATCGGGCGTGGGCCGAGGGGCTGAAGCCCATCTTCACCGAGATTCTCGGACCGCCAGCGGCAACCGATCAGGCGCCGCCGCCTACTGGCGATCCCAGCGCGCGCGGTCGCTAGGGGGCATCCATGAAACGTCGTCACTTCCTTGGCACCGTCACGTCCGGAGTGATCGCCGGCGCGGTCGGCGCCACCCGAGATCTGGCGGCCGTCGTGCCTCAGGCGACATCGCCCGTGCGGACGCCACTTGTCCTCATGGCGCCGCGGGGCGATGGCATCGATGCGATCTGGGCCGTGAATCGGTTGTGCACGGGGCGCGTCGAGTGGGAGACCTCCGACGGCCGCACGGGAACGGCTGCCACCGATCCGTTCGGGTTCGTGCCGCAGGGCGAGAACGTGCTGCGCGCGAGGATTTCCGGGCTCGCGCCCGGATCGACCTGCCGGGTCCGTGCCGTGACACGGCCCGCCGGCGAAACCGAGGACGTGGTCAGCGACTGGAAGGAGTTCCGCACGCTCGATGCGGCCGCTGCGTCGACCGCCTTCGTCGTCTGGAACGACACGCACATCCGCAACGAGACGATCCAGCGGCTTCATGAGGTGACGCCGACGGCCGACTTCTTCGTGTGGAACGGCGACACGTGCAACGACTGGACGACCTCGGACCTTCTCGTGCCGACGCTGCTGCATCCCGGCGGCTGCGACATCACAGAGGGCCGCCCGCTGCTGCTGACGTTCGGCAATCACGATGTGCGTGGGCCGCGCGCGTTCGAAGTGCCCGATGTCGTCACGACGCCCTCCGATCGTCCGTTCTACGCGTTTCGATCGGGTCCGGTGGCGGTCATCTGCCTGCATACCGGCGAGGACAAGCCGGATTCGCATCCGAGTTTCGGCGGGCGGGTCTCGTTCGATGCGCTGCGCCGCGAGCAGGCCGCCTGGCTCGCCGACGTCATCCGACAACCCATGTTCCGCGACGCGCCCTATCGCGTTGTCTTCTGCCACATTCCGCTGCGGTGGATCGACGAAAGCCCGCAGGACTACGACCAGAAGGGGTTCGATCGCCACAGCGGGCGAAGCCGCGACGCCTGGCACGACTCGCTCGTGGCCTGGAACACGCAGCTGATTGTGTCGGGGCACACCCACCGACATGCGTGGCTGCCGCCCACGACCGAGTTCCCGTACGGTCAGCTCATCGGCGGGGGACCCGCGCTCGAGGCCGCCACGTGGATTGGCGCGAAGGCCGACGCGCGCCAGTTGACGTTCGAGATGCGCAACCTCGACGGTGCCGTGCTCGAGACCGTGTCGTTCCCACCGCTGGCGAGCTGACCGCTCCGGCGTTACAGCACGAACGAGAGGCCGATCGACGCGATCAGGAACGCGGCAAAGGTGACAACCGCGGTTCCCAGAGCCATGCGGCGCGGATTCTGATCGGGCCTCAACATGCGCTGCCGGTACTCGTGGTAGCTGATGAGGTACGCGCTCACCGCGGCCAGAAGGCCGAACACCGTGCCGACAGTGGCGAACAGCGGGAACATGACCGGCATGCGACGTCGATTGTCGCACTGCCCGGTGCGGCGGCGTATGATCGGCCCGTTCACATGGATACGCCGCGGCGCGGATGAGGCACA
>JBIQJY010000101.1:0-6869 GCA_044507065.1 Acidobacteriota bacterium | reverse complement strand
GACTCGAAGCCGCGGCGGAACCAGGCCGCCCGCTCGGCCGACGTCCCGTGCGTGAAGCGCTCGGGAGAGACGCGGCCGGTGCCCATGCGCTGGATGCGGTCGTCGCCGATGGCCGCCGCGGCGGTGAGCGCTTCATCGATGTCGTCGGCGTCGAGCAGTCCGCGACGCGATGTCGTGTGGCCCCACACGCCGGCGTAGCAGTCGGCCTGTAGTTCCATGCGCACCGACAACTGGTTGGCCATCGAGGGAT
Organism: Acidobacteriota bacterium; assembly: GCA_044507065.1. Classification (GTDB taxonomy): domain Bacteria; phylum Acidobacteriota; class Vicinamibacteria; order Vicinamibacterales; family SCN-69-37; genus SCN-69-37. The sequence continues at coordinate 6,619 of JBIQJY010000101.1, read as the reverse complement.
TGGCGCGCTGCGCCTGACGCACCTGCGCTTCGGTGCCGGTCAGCGTCTGGACGTGATGGCCGATTTCGTGCGTGAGCACGTAGGCCTGCGCGAAGTCGCCGGGCGCACCGAACTGCTGCTGCAACTCGCGATAGAACCCGAGATCGATGTAGACGCGTTGATCGGGTGGGCAGTAGAACGGACCGGTCGCCGACTGGGCGAATCCGCACGCCGACTCGACAGCGTCGGTGAACAGCACGAGCCGCGCGCGCTGGTAGTTGGGCCCGAGCAGTTGCGTCCACACGTCCTGGCTGTCGTCGAGGACGAACGAGACGAAGTCGACGAGTTTCTCTTCCTCGGGTGTAGCTGCGTAGGGCTCGTCGGGCGCGGTCGTCGAGGTCACGCCGCCCTCGGCGCCCGGATCGGCCAGCGACAGGAAGTCCTGTCCGGTCAGCAGTGTGAGGACCAGGAGGACGAGCACGCCGCCGATGCCGAGCGTCGCGCCACCACGCATCCGGCTGCGCTGCCCGCGCCGGTCCTCGACATCGGCGCTCTTGCCCCTGCTCGTCCAACGCATGGTGTAGCCCCCCGGGGAGTGCCGGCTACGTTACCACACGGCCCGGGAGCCGGTGCGCGCGAGCCGGGGCGCCACGATACGATGGATGGCTGCGATGATCTCGTTCACCCGCATCAACAAGCAGTACGGTCGTCAGCTCCTGTTCGTCGACGCCTCGTTCCAGATGAACCCTGGCGAGAAGATCGGACTGGTCGGGCCCAATGGTTCCGGCAAAACCACGCTGTTCCGCATGATCGTCGGCGAGGAAGCCCCCGACGATGGCGAGGTGTCCGTGCCGAAGAAGGTGACGGTGGGCTACTTCCGCCAGGACATCGAGGAGATGGCTGGGCGCCCGGTCCTCGACGAGGTCATTGCCGGCAGCGGCCGGGCCGGCGCGCTTCATCACGAGCTGGACGAACTGCAACGCGCGATGGCGGACCCCGAGCGCGCCGACGACATGGACCGCATCCTCGAGCGATTCGGCGAGGTGCAGGAGGAATACGAGCACCTGGGCGGCTACGCGCTCGAGAGCCAGGCGCGCGAGGTGCTGCACGGCCTCGGCTTCGAGGACCGCGTCATCGAAGGCGACGTGGGGGCGCTCTCGGGTGGATGGAAGATGCGCGTGGCCATGGCGCGGGTGCTGCTGGGGCGCCCCGACGTCCTGCTGATGGACGAGCCGACCAATCACCTCGACATCGAGTCGATTGTCTGGCTCGAGTCGTTCCTCCAGTCGCTGCCCGGCACGCTGCTGATGACCTCGCACGACCGCGACTTCATGAACCGCATCGTCACGCGCGTGGCCGAGATCGATGATGGCGAGATCGTGAGCTACTCGGGCAACTACGATTTCTACGAGCGTGAGCGCGGGCTGCGCGAGTCGAACCGCGAGGCGGCCTACGCGCGCCAGCAGGCGATGCTCGCCAAGGAGCAGCGATTCATCGAGCGGTTCGCCGCGCACGCGGCCAAGGCCGCGCAGGTGCAGAGCCGCGTGAAGGCCCTCGACAAGATCGAGAAGATCGAACTGCCCCGGAAGCGACCCGTGGTCCAGTTCGATTTCCGGCAGCCCCCCAGGTCCGGCGACGACGTGGCGATGCTCGAGGGCGTGGGTAAGCGGTACGGCACCCGCGTGATCTATGACGGGTTCGATCTCACGATCCGGCGCGGCGAACGCTGGTGCGTGATGGGGCGAAACGGTGCGGGCAAGACGACGTTGCTGCGCCTGATTGCCGGTGCGCTCGAGCCGGATGCGGGACAAGTACGGCTCGGCGCCAGCCTCGTCATGGGGTACTTCGCCCAGCAGTCCCTGCAACTGCTCAATCCGGATCTGACCGTCTGGGAGCAGGTGCAGCACGACTTTCCTCGGGAGTCGGTGGGCGCACTGCGCAGCCTGCTCGGCGCGTTCCAGTTCCCGGGCGACGAGGTGGACAAGCGCGTGCGGTCACTGTCGGGCGGCGAACGGTCGAGGCTCGTGCTCGCGCGGATGCTGCTGCATCCGCCCAACTTCCTCGTGCTCGACGAGCCGACCAATCACCTCGATCTGGCTACCAAGGACATGTTGATTGAGGCGCTCCGGGGTTTCGACGGCACGATGATCTTCGTCTCGCACGATCGCGCCTTCCTCCGTGGGCTCAGCAATCGTGTGCTCGAGGTCGGCGGTGAGACGGGCAGCAGTCCCGTCCCGGTCGTCTATCCGGGTTCGTACGTCGAATACGTCGAGCGGACCGGACAGGAAGCCCCGGGCGTCCACGCATGAGCCCGCGGGCTGCGGCTACCGGGCGGCTACGGGTGCCGGCGCCGTCACGGTGACCACAACGCGTCGGTTGTCCGCTCGCCCGGCGCGTGTCGTGTTCGGTGCGACCGGCTGCGTTTCCCCGAAGCTCGTGACGCTGATCCGGTCCGGCGACACCTTCAGCTGGTCAACGATGTACTCTCGCACGGCGTTGGCGCGGGCCAGACCCAGCTTGTGGTTGTAGTCGTCCGGGCCCGTGGCATCGGCATGCCCGCCAAGCGAGAACGACAGGCTGGCCGCCTCGGCCCCGCTACTGAGGTTCGTCGACAGCGTATGCTTTGCGGCCTCGGAAAGGTCGCTGCGGTCGAAGGCGAACAGCAGTACGACTTCCTGTATTGGCCGTAGCGGGCTCGCGTCGGTCGAGGCCCGCGCGGGCGTCGACGCTTCGGCGGGGCGCGCGGTCTCGGAGGCCGGCGCCGGCGTTGGCGCGACAGTCGGAGCCGCCGTCATCGCGGGGGCGGCCGGTGCGGCCGCCGCAGTGCTCGACGGGCGCGGCGGCGCAGGCTCGAGGTTCTTTCCCGAGATCCAGCCCAGCCACTGCGTCCCGAACGCGTCGCGCGGAAGCAGGACGAGGTACCAGTTCGACGGGTCGAACTGCACCTGGTCCCCTTCCACGTACAGGTACTCGTACACCGTGCCGACCTCGGCGCGTGTGAGCCGCCAGATCTCGTTGTTGCTGTAGCGCATCGCGCGGATCGTTTCCGCCTGCGTGACGCGCACCCGCGGCAGTTCCTGTGCTGTCGCCGTTGCGGCCGGCAGGGCGAGGGAAAGCGCCGCCAGCAGAATCCACCGGGTGGCCGGAAAACGGAAGCGGGCAAGTCGGAGCATCATCGGGAGCCTCGAATCTGTCACTGACGTATCGCCTGGGCGGAGGCGACAATCGTGCCAGCTCGAAACGCCCGATTTGGACCGGACGACCCGCACACTTACGGATCCGTTACCCCGTCGATGGGAGCCCGCCGACAAATCAGTGAGGCAGTGGGCCCGCCGCCAGACGGCTCAGCGGCCCACATGACGCGGACGATGGCGCACGTGGGGCATCCGCATGCCCCAGAAACGGCTGAGCAGCAGACTGCTCACCGCTGCGACGGGCCAGACGCCGAGCAGTGGTCCCCGGACGGGGCCGAGCCCCATCACCTCGGCAAACCCGAGCATGGGCCACACCACCATTCCGACGGCGACGCCGGTGAGCACCGCACCAACCATGTAGAACCGCTGCGGCAGGAATTGGAGCACTGACGAGGCCAGGGCCGTCATCGCCGCGACGAGGGTCGCGCCCACCAGGATGGGCAGGAACGGATATCCCGACCGGAGTCCCACGGCGAGGCCGCCGACCAGAGCGATCACGAAGGCAGAGGAGACGGGCATGAGCAGCATATGGACCTCCTTCAGGACATCGCACTGCGTAGCAGGATTGGTGCCGGTCGTCGTCGGTCCGTTGGCGTCCGGCGTTGGTCCCCGGTGTTGCATTGTGTGTAGCCGTCGCGTCAGAGGGCGGCGCGCGGCTTCCTGAAACCTTCCCGTCGGCCGCGTGTTCTAGCCAGGGCGGCGTCGTGTGCCAGGGGGCGCGGGATGCAACCTATCGCCCGCGGCACTCGTCAAACCCAACGCGGCTGCCGCCGCACTCATTCCGGAGAACCTCATGCATGTATTGCGCAGGCCGGCCGTGGCCATTCCCGTGCTGATCGGCGTCGGCTTCATCGTCTGGCAACTGTCGGGGCTGGGAAGAGCCGCGCCCGAGATCGATCCAGCGGGACTCGTCGTCGTCGAGAAGGGCACGATGGTCGTGTCGGTCGTCGCGACGGGCAAGGTCGAGCCGATCACCAAGGTCGAGATCAAGTCGAAAGCCAACGGCATCATCGAGCGACTGCTGACCGACGTCGACGAGATCGTGGAGCCTGGCCAGGTGCTGGCCGAGCTCGACCGCGAAATGCTGACGGCACGACTGCGCGAGGCGCGCGCGAACCTCCAGGCTGCCGAGGCTGCGCACGACGGCGCGGTGGCGCAGGTCACCAAGAGCGAGATCGAGGCGGAATCGCCTGAAGCGGACCTCGCGCGCCGTCACTACGCCCGCGCGCGGCAACTGGCCGAGCAGCGGCTCGTGGCGGCCTCCGGGCTCGACGAGGCGAGATCGGCGATGGAGCAGGCGGAGAACCGGCGCCGTGCGGCGGTGGGCCAGTTGGCGATTGCCCAGGCGCGGGTGGTCGAAGCGGCGGCCCACGTGGCCCAGGCGCATGCGGCCGTCGAGCGCGCCGAGGAGGAACTGGCCAGCGCCACCATTCGCGCGCCGATTCGCGCCACCGTGCTCACGCGCGACGTGGAAGTCGGCAGCCCCGTGTCGTCGATCCTGAACCTCGGGGCCAACGCCACGCTGGTGATGACGCTCGGCGATATCGAGCGCGTCTACGTGAAGGGGCAGGTCGACGAGGCGGACATCGGGCGCGTGCGGGTCGGCCAGGCCGCGCGCATCACGACCGAGTCGTTCCGCGAGCGCGTCTTCGACGGGCGCGTCACCCGCATCTCGCCGATCGGTGTCGAACGCGACAACGTGACGCGGTTTGCGGTCGAGGTGTCGATCGACAATCCCGAGAAGATCCTCAAGGCCAACATGACGGCCAACGCGGAGATCGTGCTCGAGTCGCTGCCCGACTCGCTGCTCGTTCCCGAGTCGGCCATCATTTATGACGCCGATCGCAACGCCTTCGTCGACGTGGCCGATCGCGCCGCGCCCACGGGCCGTCGCCGCGTGCCGGTGAAGGTCGGTGTGGGCAACGGATCGCGCACGCAGATTCTCGAGGGGCTGCGCGAGGGCGACCGCGTCGTCCTGCCAGGCTGATCGGTGCGCGAGGTCCTCGATCAGGTCGTCCAGAACCTGCGGGCCAACAAGCTCCGCAGCGTCCTGACCATGTTCGGCATCCTGTGGGGCGTGGTGTCGGTCGTCGTGCTGTCGGCCACGGGCGAAGGTTTCCAGCGCGGCAATCAGGACGTGCTCGAGACGCTGGGCAAGAACGTCGGCATCATCTGGGGCGGCCGCACCTCGACGCACGCGGGCGGCGAACGTGCCGGCCGCCGCATCCTGCTGACCGTGGATGACGCGCGCGCGCTCGAACGAGATTCGAAGTTCATGAGCGTCGTGAGCCCGGAACTGCAGCGCGGCGGCATTGTCGTCAAGAGCGCCTACAACGCCGCGAGCCTGACGGTGCACGGCGTCGAGCCGCAGTACCAGGCGATTCGCACGATCGAGATCGACAGGGGCCGCCAACTGCGCGATGCCGACAACCGGGACACGCTGCGTGTGGCGCTGCTCGGGGCCGACGCGACCGAGCAGCTGTTCGGCCAGCGCGACAGCATCGGCGGACAGATCTACCTCAACGGCATTCTCTACACGGTGGTCGGGCGCATCGCGCGCAAGGACCAGGACAGCAGCTACAGCGGTCCGGACAACAACAAGGTGTTCGTGCCGTTCACGGCGATGGCGCGCGACTTCCCACGCACCGACGCGCCGCGCGGCACCGTGTCGCAGATCATCGTGGCACCGCGCGACTGGGTGGTGCGCGAACTGCCCGCGGTGCTCGACGGACGCCCCGGTCGCATCGAAGACATCGACTGGCCGCTCGAGCGCGAGGTGCGCCGCGTGCTTGCGCCGCGTCACCGGTTCGAGCCCTCCGACCGCAACGCCGTCTCGATGTGGGACACCACGCTGCAATCGCTGATGTTTGGCCGCATGGTGCAGACCATGAAGGACTTCTTCAGCCTGGTGGGCTTCGTCACGCTCGCGCTCGGCGGGCTGGGTGTGATGAACATCATGCTCGTGGCCGTCCAGGAGCGGACGCGCGAGATTGGTGTGCGCAAGGCGCTCGGCGCCACGACGCGGCAGGTGCAGCGACAGTTCTTCCTCGAGGGATTCCTGCTGACGGCCCTCAGCGGGGCGGCCGGCTTCGCGCTGGCCGCGCTGCTCTGCGCGGCGGTGAACACGATGCCCATGCCCCCGCGCTTCCAGGGCATGGTGATCACGTGGGAGGCCAGCGCCATGGCCATTGGCGCCCTGGCGCTGATTGGCGTGGTCACCTCCACGTATCCGGCACGGCGGGCCGCGCGGCTGCCGCCCGTCGAGGCGCTGAGGTACGAGGGATGAGGGACATCCTGCGCGAATCGGTCGTCGGCCTCGTGCGCAACCGCACGCGCGCCGTGCTGTCGATGCTGGGCATCTCGTGGGGCATCGTGTCGGTCGTGATGCTGCTCGCCTACGGCGAGGGGTTCAACCAGGCACTCCTGCGCGGGTTCCAGGGCGCGTT
>JBIQJY010000026.1:0-42500 GCA_044507065.1 Acidobacteriota bacterium | reverse complement strand
GCCGCCAGCGTTGATTCTGAGCCAGGATCAAACTCTCAAGTTAAAGTTGGCGCCCCTCGACATCGCCCCTTGCGGGACGCGCCGACGAGCAAACCGTTTAACCCAAGCGCCTGTTGAATTGGCTCTCGGATCTAATCACCCAGCCGCCGAAGCGGCCGGGATCGTCAAGTGTGGACAGTTCGCCGCCCGTCGCCGCCTTGCGGCGACAACGACGCGGCGCTGCCCGCTGATACTCGACGGGCTGTGCTTGCACGTTCTATCTAGTTTTCAAAGAACCGGTCTTGCCGTGTGTCCCGACCTGCCGCGAATCAGCGCGTCACCGGAACCTGACGAATTTACAGTGCCTGGCGCGGTTTGTCAACAACCTTTTGGCCGCGTCAGCCACCCTCCAACTGCATCGCCCCGACTTCAGGAGATGCGCCGCCCGACCCGAGTGTTCCCGACGTGCGAGATTGGGGCGCGGACGTTACTGGAAGCCTGACCGGTCACTGCCCTCGTGCGCAGTGTCGCGCGGCCAAGACTTGCAATCCTACAGAGACCCGGACGGCATGTCAAGGTACTGATTTCGGTGAACCCCGCCCGACGCCGCCTGCCGGCCGAAACGGCCCCTAGCCGGCCACGATACGCACGGCCCGACGCCCGACCTCGAGCGTCAGCGGCAGCCGCGAGGCGTCAATCCGGGCGCGCGGATCGCTGGCCTTTTCACCGTCAATCCGCACGCCGCCCTGCTGCGCCTTGCGCGCCGCCTCGCTCGCCGAGGACGCCAGGCCCGCCAGCACGACGAGCCGCGAGACCGCGATCGGCCCGTCGGCAATCGGGAGCACCACCTGCGGAAGCTGGTCGGCGGCCAGTTCGCCGCGCGAGAACCGGGCCTCGAACGCCTCGGCCGCCGCCTCGGCCGCGGCCGGCGCGTGAAAGTCAGCGACGATGCGCTTCGCAAGGTCCACTTTCACCTGCTTGGGATGACGCCGCCCCTCCGCCACGTCGACCCGCCATGCCGCAATGTCCTGCTCGGTCGCGTCGGTGAGCAACAGCAGGTACCGCCACATGAGATCGTCGCTGATGGACATGAGCTTGCCGAACATCTCGTCGGCCGGCTCGGTAATCCCCACGTAGTTGCCCAGGCTCTTCGACATCTTCTCGACGCCGTCCAGCCCCTCGAGCAGCGGCGTTGTCATCACCACCTGCGGCTCGACGCCGTAGCCGGGCATGACGTCGCGCCCCACGTTCAGGTTGAACAACTGGTCGGTCCCGCCGAGTTCGACGTCGGCTTTCAGGTGCACCGAATCGTAGGCCTGTGCCAGCGGGTAGAGGAACTCGTGCACCGCGATGGGCTTGCCCGCGTCGAACCGCTGCCGGAAATCGCGTCGTTCCAGCATCTGCGCCACGTTGTAGCGCGCGGCCAGTCGAATGAGCCCGGCGGCGCCGAGCGGGTTCAACCATTCCGAGTTGAAGGCGACGATGGTCCTGGCCGGGTCGAGGATCCGGAACACCTGCTGACGATACGTTTCGGCATTGGCGGCAATCTCGCCGGCGGAAAGCGGCGGGCGCGTCTTCGACCGGCCCGTCGGGTCGCCGATCATCCCCGTGAAGTCACCAATGACGAACACGACGCGATGGCCAGCGTCCTGGAAGTGCTTCATCTTCCGGATGAGTACGGTGTGACCCAGATGCAGGTCGGGTGCAGTGGGATCGAATCCCACCTTCACGAGAAGCGGCTCGCGTGTGGCCAGCGACCGCTCCACCTTCGCCCGCAGTTCCGCGAGGCGGACGACGTCCACACATCCCTTCGTCAGGTAGGTCAGCTGCTCATCGACGGTCATGGCCATTGAGCTTACTTCAGGCCTTCGCGAACACCACCCGCCGGCCGTCGATGCGCCAGCCGCCGGCGACGACACGCGCCACCGCAGCCGGATAGATCCGGTGCTCCACCTCCAGAATGCGCGCGGCGAGCGACACCTCGGTGTCGTCGTCGTGCACCGGTACCGAGGCCTGCTCGACGATCGGCCCGGCGTCGAGTTCGGGCGTGACGAAATGAACCGTCGCGCCGGTCACACGCACACCATGGAGCAGCGCCTGCCGCTGGGCGTGCTCACCGGGGAACGAAGGCAGCAGCGAAGGATGGATGTTGAGAATGGCTCCAGGAAACGCGTCGCAGAAGTCGCGCCCGAGCAGTCGCATGAAGCCGGCCAGGCACACGAGTGTCACGCCGCGCCGCTTCAGTTCTGCGACAAGGGCCGCGTCGAACGCCCCGCGACTGGCAAAGTCGCGGTGCGGGAGGACCAGTGTTTCAATGCCGGCCGCGCGCGCCCGGTCGAGACCGGTGGCTTCCGCGCGGTTGGCAAGCACCACACGGATCGTCGCGGGCAGCCGGCCGTCCCGCGTGGCGTCGATCAGCGCCTGCAGGTTCGAACCGCGCCCGGAGATCAGCACACCAATCGCAGCGCCTTCACCGGTCATCTCTCATCCTTCCGCAGGCTCCCCAGACTTACCCGCGCACGATGTGGCACTCCGCTTGCGTTACCACGGACCTCGAGGAGGATCCCATGCCAGCCAGCAGCCGCGCCGCCCGCTACTTCCATGTCACAGGCCTCACGCCGCCACACTCGCGTCTGCAACGGACCGCCCACTATCGTGCGTTCCTCCACGCGCTCGACGTGGGACTGACGCGCCATCCGCTCCGCGTGCTCTCGTACTGCATCCTCCCCGACGCCTGGCACCTGGTGGTGGGCCCGACGGGAACGAGCCGGCTTCGAGCCTTCCTGCGACGGGTAGCCGCTACTCAGGCGGACGCTCCGGCGTGCGGGCGGATTCCGACGATCGCCCGCCCGCTGCGGACCGGTTCCGAACTGATCGGCCATTGCGTGGCGGTGGAGCGGCGTCCGGTGGCGATAGGCCTGGTCGGCCGGGCGCAGGACTGGCCGTGGTGCAGCCCGTCCGAGCGATTCAGGATGACGCAACGACTCCCGCTGGTGACCACGCGGATCCTCGCGTCGCAGGCCTGGCTGGATCACCTGAATGTGCCGCGGCCCTCCGATGCGGCGCGCCTACGGTTTCGCGACGACCTCGCCGAGCAGCCACGCGCCTTCGCCCGATGCCTCGATCGTGGCCACGAGACCGTCGGCGTGAGCCGCGTCGCAGACAAGGACCATGCCGACACCCATGTTGAAGGCACGCATCATCTCCGCGTCCGGCACCCGACCGGCCTGCTGCAGCCACGAAAACACAGGCGGGATCGTCCAGCTGCCGCGGTCGATTGAGAACCCCAGTCCTTCGGGCAGCACGCGCGGCACGTTCTCGGTGATGCCGCCCCCTGTGATGTGAGCCATGCCCTTGATTCGACCACTCTCGAGCAGCGGGCCAATAACAGGCAGATACGACCGGTGCGTCCACAGCAGCGCCTCGCCCACCGTCGCGCCGAGTTCCGGCACGTGGGTGTCCACGCCGATGCCCAGCCCGTCGAACACGATCCGTCGCGCGAGCGAGTAGCCGTTGGTGTGCAGGCCCGACGACGGAAGCGCGATCAGCCGGTCACCGGCCACGATGCCCCGACCGTCCACGATCGCCGAACGCGACACGACGCCGACGATGAACCCGGCGACGTCGTATTCGCCGGCCGCGTAGAACCCGGGCATCTCGGCCGTCTCGCCGCCAAGCAGCGCACAGCCGTTTGCGCGGCACGCCCGCGCCACGCCGGCGACGATCTGTTCGGCCACCTCGGGCGCCAGCTTGCCGGTGGCCAGGTAGTCGAGGAAGAAGAGGGGCCGGGCGCCCTGCACGAGGATGTCGTTCACGCAGTGATTGACGAGATCTTCGCCAATCGTGTCGTGGACGCCTGTCATGAACGCGATCTTCAGCTTGGTCCCCACGCCGTCGGCGCTCGAGACGAGCACCGGATCGGGAATCGATCCGTCGAGCGCGAACAGGCCCCCGAACGAGCCGACCCCGGACAGCACGCCGGGCGTGTAGGTGCCGCGGGCCAGTGCCCGGATGCGGCGCACGGCCTCATTGCCCGCGTCGATATCGACGCCCGACTGACGATAATCCACTGCGTCCACTAGAACTCCAACGTATCGAGCAGTTTCTGCGCGGCCTCGCGGCGCGGTGAGCCGGCCGGCGAGGCCCACAACGCGCGCCGCACCTCCGAGCCGAACCGCTCTTCTTCGAAGTCCTCCGACAGCATGTCGAACGCATCGCGGAACAGCTCGGCCACGGCCGGATTCTGCTGTCGCGATTCGAACGTCGTCAGCGCCAGCGTCGGCCGGCGCAGCACGACGGTGCCGATCGAGAGCGTCAGTTCCTCGCGAGCCGCGGTTTCCGAGGTCGAGAGGGCGAGGTCGATCATCGCGTCGAATGCCTGGTCGTGGCCGGCCTGGGCGAGGACGCCGAGCGCGTTGGCCGCGCTCTGCAGCAGGGCGGCCTGGTCGGGCGTGCCTGCGGCAAATCGCGCGGTGTCGACGGCAAATGTGATGCGCGCGGGACAATCGGTGCCGAGCAGGCACAACGCCGCGGACACGGCCGGCTGCAATTGCCGGGGGCCGGACTTCTGCAGGCCCGCGACGAAGGCGCGCGACGCCGGCGTGCCGATGCGACCGATGGCCACCACGGCATCGTCCTGCAACGGCCCCTCGAGACGGGCGACCGACATGATCTCCTGGAGGGCGTAGGCGCCGCGGTGCTCGCCGAGCGCCGTAATGACCGAGCCGCGGAACAGGTCCTCGCCGCGCAGCACGAGCGGCCGCAGGACGTCGCGCGCACGGGCGTCATCGGGGAAGGCGGCAATGGCACGCGTCAACGCCGGACGGACGAACTCGGACGTCTCGCCCGGGAGCGCGGCAAGCAGGCGCGGGAGCACGTCGGCGCGCGGGTTGCGCTCGAACCACTGGTAGGCCACCGTCCGGAGCCGGTCGTTGCGGTCGCCCATCAGGTCGAGCGCCGCGCGCATGGTCGCCGCGGTGTCGACTCCGGAAAGCAGCACGAGAGACCGGAAGCGGACGTACTCGTCGGCATGCCCGCGAGCGGCAGCCTCGAGCGCCGGCACGAGCGTGGCGGCAGGCACCCGCCGGAGCGCGCGCGCCGCGCCGGTGCGCACGTCGAAGTCGAACGCCCCCAGGTTACCGATATGGGTCGCCACGTCGGGCGCTGCCTGGGTGACGGGGGCCGTCGAGACGAGAACACTCACCAGCACGAGCCAGGACACCATCGGCATTCGTTGCGCTCCTACTCGTTCAACTTCAGGGCCAGTTGCAGGTATGCCGCCTCATCGCGCGGGAACGCCACAGGATATTCGCCCGTGTAGCACGACGTGCAGTACGAGTTGCGGCCCGATCCGACCGAGTCGAGCAGGCCGTCGACGCTGATGTAGCCCAGTGAATCGGCACCGATGTAACGCCGAATCTCCTCGATCGTGTGCGTCGCGGCGATCAGGTCGGCCCGTCGCGGCGTATCGACGCCATAGAAACACGGCGAGATCGTCGGGGGGCAGCTGATCCGCATGTGGACTTCGGTCGCGCCGGCCGCCCGCACCATCTTCACGATTTTCCGACTGGTCGTGCCGCGGACGATCGAGTCGTCGACAAGCACCACGCGCCGCCCGTTGAGGATGCTGCGGACCGGATTGAGCTTCACGCGGACGCCGAAGTGGCGGATCGACTGATGGGGTTCGATGAAGGTGCGGCCGACGTAGTGATTGCGAATCAGGCCCATCTGCAGCGGCAGGCCCGATTCGGCCGAGAACCCAGTGGCCGCACAGACGCCGGAGTCGGGGATCGGGACGACCACATCGGCCAGCGCGGGTTGCTCGCGCGCCAGCCGGCGACCGAACTCCGTCCGTACCTCGTTGACGCTGCGACCGAAGACGTAGGAATCGGGCCGCGAGAAGTACACGTGTTCGAAGACGCAGTGGGCGGTCTTTGCCGGTGGGAACGGGTGCAGCGACACGGCGCCTTCCGCGCCGATGACGAGCATCTCGCCCGGCTCGATGTCACGCACCCACGTGGCGTCGATCAGGTCGAGGGCGCACGTCTCCGAGCACACCACGTAGGCATCGCCCAGGCGCCCCAGCGTGAGCGGGCGAAATCCGTGAGGATCCCGCACGGCGATGAGCTTGTCCTTCGTGAGCAGGACCAGCGAGAACGCGCCCTGCGCCTGCGTCACCGATTCGATGAGCGCCTGTTCGATGGTGCCGGCCGACGAACGCGCGTAGAGGTGCAGCAGGACCTCGGTGTCGCTGGTCGTCTGGAAGATGGAGCCCTGCGCGACAAGGCGTGCGCGCAGCTCCTGCGCGTTGACGAGGTTGCCGTTGTGCGCGATGGCAATCTCGCCGTGCGAGCAGTCGATGAGGATCGGCTGGGCGTTGGTGATGCCGCTGGCGCCCGCCGTCGAATAGCGCACGTGTCCGATGGCGCTCGTGCCCGCCAGTCGATTGAACGTGGCCTCGTCGAAGCCGTCGGCCACGTATCCCATCGATTTGTGAATCTCGAGCCGCCGGCCATCAGACGTCGCAATGCCCGCGCTCTCCTGCCCGCGATGCTGCAGGGCGTAGAGACCGAGGTAGGCGAGGTTGGCCGCCTCCGTATGACCGTAGATTCCGAAGACGCCGCACTCTTCTCGGAACTTGTCCATGGTTGGTTCGACTCGTTCGGTCCGGGCCATCCCGGCGTCCCTACCTCTTAACTCTACGCGACCTGTCCATCGAGCTGCGCGCCGATGGACGTGGACCACACCGCCTCTGCGTCGGCGACCGGCATATCCAGGACCGACACCCCATCGATGCGCACGCGCAGGGCGCCGCCTCCGGTCGTGCCGATGCGCGCGGCCGGCACACCGGCGGCGTGCGCTGCCGCCAGCACCGCGGCGGTCCGGTCCGGCGCCACGCTCACGACAACGCGCGAGGCCGATTCGCCGAACAGTGTCGCTGTGGTGGCGTCGACTCCGCCGTCGGTGGCAGCCACGGGCACATCGACGTCGGCGCCCGCGCCTCCGGCCTCGAAGCAGCACTCAGCCAGCGTGACGGCCAGGCCGCCCTCGGCACAATCGTGCGCCGATCGGATCGCGCCGTCGGTGGCCAGGCGCACGAGGAGCTCCTGCAGCGCACGCTCGGCAGCCAGGTCCAGCGCCGGAGCCTCGCCCCGCAGCAGGCCGTGCACGGTCTGCAGGTATTCGCTGCCGCCGAGCTCACCCGCGTTGGTGCCGAAGAGCACGATGTCGAGGCCGGGGGCCGGAAACACGCGCGCCAGCGCGTGCGAGGCGTCCTCGATCAGGCCCACGACACCGATGACCGGCGTTGGCAGGATCGCCGTCCCCTCGGTTTCGTTGTAGAGGCTGACGTTGCCGCCGGTGATCGGGACCTCGAGCGCGCGGCACGCCTCGCCGATACCGGCGACGGCCTCACCGAACTGCCACATGATGTCGGGGCGCTCCGGGTTGCCGAAATTGAGGCAGTTGGTCGCGCCGATCGGCAGCGCCCCGGCGCACGCAACGTTTCGAGACGCCTCAGCCACGGCCAGCTTCGCGCCCTGCCGCGGGTCGAGGTAGCAGAACCGGCCATTGCCATCGACCGACATCGCCAGCGCGCGCGTCGTGCCCTTCACGCGCACGACGGCCGCACCGAGACCGGTGAGCACAATCGTGTTCGTGCGGACCATGTGGTCGTACTGGCGGTACATCCAGCGCTTGCTGGCAATCGTGGGTGCGGCCAGCAGCTCGCGCAGTGCCTGGCCGGCCGCCGGCAGCGGCTTGAGGAGCTCGCGCGGGATGCGCCGCAGCTCGTCGCGGCCGTCCGGTTCGCGCATGGGCCGCGTATAGACGGGCCCCTCGTCGGTCAGGGCCCGATTGGGCACGTCGGCGACGAGCACGCCGTTGTGGTGGACCTTCAGGCGCTCGCCTTCGGTGACCTCGCCAATCTTCACGGCGTGCAGATCCCACTTCTCGAAGATCCGCTCGACCTCGGCCTCGCGCCCGCGCTTGACGATGAGCAGCATGCGTTCCTGCGACTCGGACAGCATGATTTCGTAGGGGGTCATGCCGCTCTCGCGCTGCGGAACGCGCTCCACGTCGATGGCCACGCCGACGCCGCCGCGCGAACCGGTCTCGGACGTCGCGCAACTCAGGCCCGCGGCGCCCATGTCCTGCACGCCGACGCAGGCGTCGGTTGCCATCACCTCGAGACACGCCTCGAGCAGCAGCTTCTCCATGAACGGGTCGCCGACCTGCACGGCGGGCCGCTTCTCCTCGAGTCTGTCGTCGAACTCGGCCGAGGCCATGGTCGCGCCGTGGATGCCGTCTCGCCCCGTCTTCGCGCCGACGTAGTACACCGGGTTGCCGACGCCGCTGGCCTGCCCCTTGACGATCTCGTCCTGTTTGGCAATGCCGAGGCAGAAGACGTTGACGAGCGGGTTGCCGCGGTAGGTTTCATCGAACATGACCTCGCCGCCGACGGTGGGGATGCCGATGCTGTTGCCGTAGCCGCCGATGCCGGCCACCACGCCCTTGACGATGCGCCGGGTGCGCGCGTCGGTGAGCGGGCCGAACCGGAGCGAATCGAGCAGCGCGATGGGCCGCGCGCCCATGGTGAAGATGTCGCGGATGATGCCGCCCACGCCCGTGGCCGCGCCCTGGTACGGCTCGATGAACGACGGGTGATTGTGCGACTCGATCTTGAATACCGCGGCCAGCCCGTCGCCGATGTCGACGGCGCCGGCGTTCTCGCCCGGGCCCTGCAGGACCCGCGCGCCGGTCGTCGGGAGCGTCTTCAGGTGCACGCGCGAACTCTTGTAGCTGCAGTGCTCGGACCACATGACCGAGAACAACCCGAGTTCGGTGAGGTTGGGCTCACGGCCCACCAGTTCGACAATCCGCTCGTACTCGGCCGGCGTGATGCCGTGACGCTCGAGCGTGGCCTGGTCGAAGGCGCGGCTCATCGTGCCACCGCCCCGCGCGAGGCCAGCGTGTCGACGACCGACTCGAACAGTACCAGTCCGTCGGTACTCCCCACGGCCGTCTCGCAGGCCCGTTCCGGATGCGGCATCAGTCCAACCACGTTGCGGCGCTCGCTGCAGATGCCGGCGATGTTGTTGACCGATCCGTTCGGATTCGCTTCGGGGGTCACCTCCCCCGTGTCGTCCGCATACCGGAAGATGACGCGCCGGTCGCGCTCGAGCATCTGGATGACGTCGGGCGGGGCGAAGTAGTTGCCCTCGCCGTGGGCGATCGGAATGCGCAGCACCTGTCCCTCGTGGCACCGTGTCGTGAAGGGCGTGTCGGTCCGTTCCACGCGGACGCCGAGGAACTCGCAGTGGAACTTCACGTCGCGATTGCGCAGCATCGCGCCGGGCAGCAGGCCGCACTCGAGCAGCACCTGGAACCCGTTGCAGATGCCGAGAAGCGGGCCGCCGGCCTCGGCGAACTCGGCCACGGTCTTCATGATCGGCGAAAAGCGCGCGATGGCGCCGGTTCGGAGGTAATCACCGTGGGAAAACCCGCCCGGCAGGATCACGACGTCCGCCCCCTGCAGCGACGTGTCCCGGTGCCAGACGAACCGCGCGTCCTGGCCGAGCACGTGTCTTGCGGCGTGGTAGGCGTCGTGATCGCAGTTCGAACCCGGAAAGACGATCACGGCGAATGTCATCGCCGGGCCCCCGCCTCCGCGAGCTCGACGCGGAAGCTCTCGATGACCGGGTTGGCCAGCACGCGGGAGGCCACTTCGGACGCGAGTTGCTCGGCGTCCTGCGCGGAAGCCACGTCGAGGTCGAGCTCGAAGTACTTGCCCTGCCGGACGTCGGATACACCGGCGTAACCGAGCGAGTGCAGCGCCTCGGCAATGGTACTGCCCTGCGGATCAAAGACCGAGGGCTTCAGTGTGACGAACACACGGGCCTTCATGGGTGAATTCCTTGTGGAAATGGGAAGCGGGAAGCTGGCATCACGATGCTGCCGTAAACACGCGATCGAAAATCGTCGCCGCGTGCTTCAACTGGGCCTTCAGGTCGAACGCCTCCTCGATGACGTCGGCGCCAACCACGCGCATCACGTCGGCATCGTCGAGCAGGAGCTGCTTGAAGTCGCGCTGCTCGTGGAATGACCGCATGGCGTTGCGCTGCACCCACTCGTAGGCCTGCTCGCGCGAAATGCCGCGCTTCGCCAGCTCGAGCAGGACCGTCCCCGAAAAGACGACTCCGCGCGAACGGCCGAGGTTCTCGAGCATGCGGTCCGGATAGACCACCATGCCGTCGACGATGCGCGTGAACCGGCGGAGCATGTGATCGAGCGCGATGAAGCTGTCGGGCAGGATGACCCGCTCGACCGACGAGTGTGAGATGTCGCGTTCGTGCCAGAGCGCCACATTCTCGATCGCCGCCATCGCGTTGCCGCGCACGAGCCGCGCCAGCCCCGTGATCTGCTCGCAGCCGATCGGGTTGCGCTTGTGCGGCATGGCCGACGACCCCTTCTGCCCACGCCCGAACGGCTCCTCGACCTCGCCGATTTCGGTCTTCTGCAGGCCGCGAATCTCGAGTGCGCACTTCTCGAGCGTCGCCGCCAGGATGGCCAGCGTCGTGACCAGTTCGGCGTGCCTGTCGCGCTGGACGACCTGCGAGGACACCGGTGCGGGCGACAGGCCGATCGCGGCGCACACGGCCGCCTCGACCGACGGATCGAGGTGCGCGAACATGCCGACCGCGCCCGAAATCTTTCCGACAGACACCGCCTCGCGCGCGCGCAGGAGCCGTGCCCGGTTGCGCTGCAGCTCCGCGTACCACAACGCCAGTTTCACGCCGAACGTCATGGGCTCGGCGTGCACGCCGTGCGTGCGCCCGATCATCGGCGTGTCGCGATGTTCGAAGGCCCGCCGGCGGACTGCCTCCAGCGCGGCATCCAGATCGACGAGCAGCAGATCGCAGGCCTGGCGCATCTGCAGCGCCAGCGCGGTGTCGAGCACGTCCGACGATGTCAGGCCGAAGTGCAGCCATCGCGCCGGTTCGCCCGCCTTCTCGGCTACGGCCGTCGTGAACGCAATCACGTCGTGCTGCGTCGTCTTCTCGATCTCTTCGATCCGGTCGATGTCGAAGGCGGCGCCTGCGCGCAGGGCGCGCGCGTCGTCGGCGGGCACGACGCCGGCGGCCACGAGGGCATCGGTGGCTGCCAGTTCGACCTCGAGCCAGGCCTCGTACCGGCGCTGCTCGGTCCAGATCGCGCCCATCTCCCTGCCCGTATACCGCGGAATCATCTACTACACCTTCAGGTTGTCAACGGTGATCGTGCCCGGCATGGCCGGGCCGACAATGGTGGCCACCGACGCACCGTCCTGGAACAGGTCCGTCGAGACGCGCTGCACGTCATCGGCGGTGACGGCATCGATCGAGCTGACGATCTCGTCGAGCGTGAACTGGTGGCCGAAGAGCAATTCGTGGCGCGCCAGCTGGGACATGCGGCTGGTCGTGTTCTCGAGGCTCAGCATGAGGCTGCCCTTGAGGTGGTCCTTCGCGCGCTGGAGCTCCTCGGGCTCGACCGGCGTGCTGCGCAGCGCCGCCAGCTCGGCCACGGTGAGATCGACGACCTCGCGCACGCTCTCGGCCGCGCAACCGGCATAGACGGTCAGCGCGCCGGCGTCGCTGTACGAAATCAGGCTGCTCCAGACGGCATACGCCAGACCGCGGGCCTCGCGGATGTGCTGGAACAGGCGTGAACTCATCGAACCGCCCAGAATCATGTTCATCACGAACAGGGCATGCCGATCGGCGTGCGCATGCGGATAGGCGACCGTGCCGAGGCACACGTGGCTCTGCTCGATTTCCTTTTCGCGCACGACCAGGCCCGGGGAGACGGCCGGCGGCTCCGCGTCGAGCCTGGCGTCGCCCGGCGTCAGATCGCGGAACGCGTCCTCGACGAGCCTCGCGAGCCTGTCGCGATCGAGATGACCGGCCGCCGTCACGATGACGTTGGGGGCGATGTAGGTGCGATCGAAGTAGGCGCGCACCCCGTCGGCGGTAAACGAGCGCACGGTATCGGGGGTGCCGAGGATCGGGCGGCCGAGCGCGTGCCGATCCCAGAACTGCTGCAGGAATACCTCGTGCACCAGGTCCTCGGGCGCGTCCTCGACCATCTTGATCTCTTCGAGGATGACACCCTGTTCGCGCTCGACGTCGCCGGGCGTCAGGGCCGGCCGCAGCACCATGTCGGCCAGCAGGTCGACGGCCAGCGGCAGGTGCTCGTCGAGCACCTTGATGTAGTACCCGACGTATTCCTTGGCGGTGAAGGCGTCGAGCTGGCCGCCGATCGAGTCGATGGTCTGCGCAATGGCCTGCGCCGACCGGGTGGTCGTCCCCTTGAACAGCATGTGCTCGAGGAAATGGGCGACACCCGCCTCGGCATCCGACTCGTGGCGCGATCCGCGCTTGAGCCATACACCCACCGCCACCGAGCGGACGTGGGGTATGGATTCGGTCACCAGACGCAGCCCGGACGGCAGGGTCTCGGTTACGACCACGGTGGCACCAGGCACGGACACGGACCCGGCCGCGCCGAACGACTCTCTTGTAAGTGACTCACAGGGTTGACTTTACAAGCAACTGCCAAAGCAGGGATGATACCATGCTGGCGGCTCAGTTTCCACTGCACAGCCGGTTTCACCCATGGAACACCAGTTGGTCGACCTGGCGGCACTCGAGTCGCACGAACTCGAACAAGCACTCGAACACCTCGGCGTGGCGCCGTTCCACGGCCGTCAGGTCTTTGCCTGGATCCACGCCCGTGGCGTGACGCGGTTCGACGAGATGACCGACCTGTCGCGCGCCCTCCGGACCAGGCTCGCCGACGCGTCCACCATCGGCACGCCCGCCCTCGACGACACGCAGACCTCGTCCGATGGGACCTCCAAGTTCCTCCTGCGGCTCGACGACGGCCGGCACATAGAATCCGTCTACATTCCGGACACACCCGCCCAGACCTTCTGCATCTCGACACAGGTCGGCTGCGCGATGGGCTGCGCGTTCTGCCTGACGGGCAAGATGGGCCTCGTCCGCAACCTGACGGCCGGCGAGATCGCCGCGCAGGCCCGCGTCCTGGCACACCAGACGGGACTGGCCGGAACGGCATTCAACATCGTCCTGATGGGGATGGGCGAACCCCTCCACAACTACGACGCGACGATGAAGGCACTGCGCATCCTGGCCGACCCGCGAGGCCTGGGCGTGCACCCGAAGCGCGTCACGCTCTCGACCGTCGGCGTGCTGCCCGCGCTCGAGCGGCTGGCCGCCGAGCCGCTCATGCCCAACCTGGCGATCTCGCTGCACGCGACAACCGACGCGACGCGGACGGCCCTCGTGCCGCTCAACAAGCGCTACGACCTCGTCGCCTTGCTCGATGCGTGTCGCCGGTTTCCGGTCAGCCGGCGCGCGCGCATCACATTCGAATATGTCCTGCTGGCCGGGGTGAACGATTCCATCGAGGATGCACGACGCCTCGTGCGCCTGCTCGACGGCATCCGCGGCAAGGTCAACCTGCTCCCGCTCAACGAAGCACCCGGCATCGCCTTCAAGCGCCCCGACGATGCGCGCGTCAATGCGTTCGCGCGCGTGCTCGCCGAGCGGGGGATCCCGGTGTCGGTCCGCAAGAGCCGCGGGCGCGACATTCGTGCGGCCTGCGGCCAGCTGATCGTCGAGGGCGGCCGGGAATCGGCCGGCCAGGTGCTGGCCGCGCGGCTCGAAACCATCCCCGCGGGCGAATCAGCCGCGGCCTCGCCGACAGCCGCCCCTCGCCCGGCCCGATCGGCCCCGCACCGCCGCAGATGAGCACCGAACCGGCGCGCGCGTCGTGGCGGGCTGGCGTCACCCGTTACCAGTGGCTCGTGCTGGCCATTGCCTCGGCCGGCTGGGTCTTCGACGCGTTCGAAGGACAGATCTTCAACATCACGCGCGACCAGATGCTCGCCGACCTGCTCGGCGTACCGTCGGGCGATGCGGCGGTCCTCTATTGGGGCGACGTCTTCCTGGGCGTCTTCCTCGTCGGGGGCACGCTCGGGGGGATCCTGTTCGGGTGGCTTGGCGACCGCTGGGGCCGTCGCCCCGCGATGATCCTCAGCATCCTGTTCTATTCGGTCTTCTCCGGCCTCACCTACTTCGTCACTGACGTCTGGCAGGTCGGCGTCCTGCGGTTCCTCGTGGCCATGGGTGTGGGCGGCGAGTGGGCGGTGGCCGCGGCCCTGGTCGCCGAAGTCGTCCCGCCAAAGGCGCGCGCCCACATGTCGGGCATCTTCCACAGCACCAGCATCCTGGGGGCATTCCTTGCGGCGTGGGCCGGTCTGGCCGTCGGTGCGAACTGGCGGGTGGCGTTCCTGGTCGGCGTGCTGCCGGCGCTCCTCGTGCTCGCCGTGCGGGCGCGCGTGGAAGAACCGGCATCGTGGGTCGAGGCGCGGCAGCGTGCGACATCGGGCACGGGATCGGAGCTCGGCAGCTTCCGCGATCTGCTGACGCACCCGGTCTGGAGCCGGAGGGCCTGGCTCGGCCTGCTGCTGGCAGCCGTCGGCCTCGGCACGTTCTGGGGCGTGAGCGTCGCGGGCCAGGACATTGCGAAGGACTACCTGCTGCGCCAGGGCGTCGACGTGACGGTCGCCACGGAGCGCGCGAAGTTCGCCTACGGAAACGTGGAAGCGATCGCTGCGGGCGTCGGCATGCTGGCGTTCGGTCCGCTCGCAGTCCGATTCGGGCGTCGACGCACGTTTGCGTTGTACTTCCTGGCCTCGTCGATCGTCGTGCCCCTCACCTGCTATGCGGCCCCGAGCTACAACGGGCTGCTCGTGCTGCTGGCCCTCTTCGGCTTCTTTACCTGGGGCCTGCACGCGGGCTTCGCGATCTACTTCCCCGAACTGTTCCCGCACCACCTGCGATCGACAGGGGCCGGCTTCTGCTTCAACGGCGGTCGCCTGCTCGCGAGCGCCGTACTGATTTTTTCGGGCTGGCTGAAGGCGCTGCCAGGGATGGACCTCCGGCTGGCGATCCTGCTGATGGCAGGCCTGTTCCCGCTGGGCCTGGTCGTCGTGGCGCTGATGCCCGAGACGAGGGACCAGCCGCTGCCCGAGTAGCCCCGGCGCCGGGGCCGAAGCCCGGGGGTCTCGAGCGGCAGCGCCTACCCGATGCGCATGGCGCCCGTGGAGTTTTCGAGCTGGCGCGCGGCGTTCTCCACCTTCTCTTCGAGCGTCTTCTTGTAGGTTGCGAGCCGCTCGGTCAGCGCCGGATCACCCAGTGCCAGCATCTGCACGGCAAGCACGCCGGCATTGGTGGCGCCGGGCTTGCCGATGGCCACCGTCGCCACGGGCACGCCCGGCGGCATCTGCACGGTCGAGAGGAGCGCGTCGATGCCCTTCAGCGCCGACGAATCGATGGGCACACCAATCACCGGCAGGCTCGTGTGCGCCGCAACGACGCCGGCCAGGTGCGCGGCAGCGCCGGCACCCACGATGAAGACCCGCACGCCGCGGCCGGGCGCTTCCGCGATCAGTCGCGTGACGCGCCCCGGCGACCGATGGGCCGAGGCCACCGTCATCGTCCAGGTCACCCCGAATTCGGTCAGCACGTCGCCGGCCGCGCGCATGATCGGGGCATCCGAATCGGACCCCATCAGAATCAGTACCTGTGCCATAGCTTCCGTCCTTGCTTCGTCTACCGATGTGACGATGCGTGATGCATCGCCACGGCCTTGCGTCCGATGTCACGGCGAAACTGCATGCCGTCGAAATGGATGAGGTCCACGGCAGCGTAGGCTTCGGCCATCGCCCGATCGAATCCGTCGGCGCGGCCGACGACCGTGAGCACGCGGCCGCCGGCTGTCTCGACCCGCCCATCGGCCGCGCGGGTGCCGGCGTGAAAGACGGCGGCTGGCCTGGCCGCGGCGCGGTCGAGTCCCTCGATGACCCGCCCGGACTCGGCGCCAGCCGGGTAACCACGCGACGCCAGCACGACGCCGACGCAGCAGTCGGTCGACATCACGAGCGGTGCCGTCCCGTCCTCGAGTGCGCCGGTGGCCGCGGCGAGAAGTGTCCGGGCGAACGGGCCTTCGACGCGCGGCAGCACCACCTGCGCCTCCGGGTCGCCGAACCGCACGTTGAACTCGATGACCTTCGGCCCGTCGTCGGTCAGCATCAGGCTGACGTACAGGAAGCCGATATACGGGTCGCCCAGTTCGCGCATGCCCTGCAACACCGGGTCGACCACCCGGCGCATGGTGAAGTCGGCAAGTTCCGGAGTGACCAGCGGGCTCGGCGAGAAGGCGCCCATCCCACCGGTATTCGGCCCACGGTCGTCATCGAAGATGCGCTTGTGATCCTGCGCGGTCGAGAGCGACAGCGCTCGCCGCCCGTCGCAGAGAAAGAAGGCCGAGACTTCAGGACCCGACAGGCACTCTTCGATGACCAGGCGGCTGCCGGCCTCGCCGAAGGCGCGGTCGACCATGGCGGCACGGACGGCCGCCTCGGCCTCGGCGCGGGATCCGGCAATGACCACACCCTTGCCGGCGGCCAGGCCGTCGGCCTTGACGACGACCGGAAACCCGAACCGGTCGCCGGCAACCGCGTCGAGCGCATCGTCGAGGTTCTCGCAGACGAGGAAATCGGCCGTGGGGATGGCGTGGCGGGCCATGAAATCCTTGGAATGCCGCTTGGAGCACTCCAGAGCGGCGCCGAGTCGGGAGGGCCCCAGGATGGCCACGCCGTGGCGCCGGAACAAGTCCGCAAGTCCAAGTTCCAGAGGGGCTTCCGGGCCGACGACGGTGAGGGTGGCGGCCTCCGCCCGGGCCAGGTCGAGCACGTCGGCCGGACGCGTGAGGTCGACGGGCAGACAGCGCACCAGCGCGGCCATACCCGGATTACCGGGGGCGGCCACCACTTCCGACACGTCCGGGTCCTGCACCAGGCGCCAGACCAGCGCGTGCTCGCGTCCCCCGGAACCGAGAACGAGGATTTTCACCGGACGATTCTACGTGAGGTTTCCGTGAACTTCTGGCGTCGGGGGCCGGTGCCCGCGTGCTACCCTACGATGTTCCCCCGGTGGCCAAGGCCGTCCGGGGCCAAATTCTCGCGGGAAGGGGGTGTATCACCGTGGCGGAAGTACGAATTCAGGAAGGTGAGTCGATCGAGAGCGCGTTGCGCCGGTTCAAGCGCAAGGTGCAGCAGGAAGACATCATCAAGGACATCAAGAAACACTCGTTCTATCTCAAGCCCGGCGACAAGCGGCGCGCCAAGCAGGCGCTGGCCCGCAAGCGCTCCCGCAAGAAGCAGCGTCGCGAGACGGACTAGGTCCGTCGACCGACCGACTGCCACGCGTCGCGGTCCAAAAGGTCGGAGTCCGGGAGAACCCGGCTCCGACTTTCGTACTTTGTACTTCGTACATTCTTCTATAGACTTGGGGCGCTTTTCCCGTATTGGGCGACGCGGCGGGACGTCCGGGTGACCGGATGCGAGTTCGCGTCCGTCGATGCGGATGCCCAATTGGCCGCGCTGGAGTGGCCGGAACGAAGGAGTCTCGCATGCAGATCGAGGAACGAATCGTCGGCGACGTGACGATTCTCGACCTGAAGGGAAAGATCACGCTGGGCGAAGGCGATGAAGCCCTGAAGGACAAGATCAACTCCCTGACCTTGCAGAATCGCCGGCAGATTCTGCTCAATCTCGAAGGCGTCCCCTACATCGACAGCGCGGGACTCGGCGAGGTCGTGCGCACCTACACGACCGTCAGCCGACAGGGCGGACAACTCAAGCTGGTGAACCTCACCAAGCGCATCACCGACCTGCTTTCGATCACGAAGCTGCTCACGGTCTTCGAGACGTTCGACTCGGAAGCGGACGCACTGGCGAGCTTCCGGTAAGCGAAGGGCGCGGGGCTGCGGCCCCGCATGTGCTGACCCGAAGTTTCGTGTCTTCCACCACCCCGGCGATCCCGGCGACAGGTGGGCGCTCCGCCGGTCGCGCGCTGGTGGCGGTCCTGCGGCCGCGCCAATGGACGAAGAACCTCATCGTCTTCGCGGGGCTGATCTTCGGAGAGCGCCTGCTCGACCTGGCCGCTGTCGCCAATGCGGCAGCGGCCTTCGGTGTCTTCTGCCTGCTCTCGGGCATCGTCTATGTGGTCAACGACGTCCGGGACGCACAGGCCGACCGGCTGCACCCCATCAAGTCGCGGCGTCCGATTGCCGCGGGCGACCTCTCGCCGGCCGTCGCACTGGGCTTTGCGGCCCTGCTGGCGGTCGTTGCCATTGGCGCCGCCTTCCGGCTGTCGACGGGCTTTGGCGCGATCGGCCTCACCTACCTCGTCCTGCTGACCGTCTACTCCGCGTGGCTGAAGCACATGGTGATCCTCGACGTGCTGACGCTGGCGATGGGTTTCGTGCTGCGCGCCTGGGGCGGTGCGGTCGTCGTCGACGTGGTGGTCAGCCACTGGCTCCTGCTGCTCACTCTGCTGCTGGCGCTGTTCCTCGCACTGGCGAAGCGTCGTGCCGAACTGGTCACGCTGGCGGGTGGCGCACAGGAACATCGGCCAAGCCTGGCCGAGTACAGCCCGTACCTGCTCGACCAGATGATCAGCGTCGTCACGGCCTCGACGCTCGTGGCCTACGCGCTCTATACAATCGACCCTGAGACAGTGGCGCGGTTCGGCACGGATCGACTGGTCTGGACCGTTCCGTTTCCGCTGTACTGGATTTTCCGGTATCTGTACCTGGTGCACCGGCGCGATGGCGGCGGCGATCCGTCCGAAACGCTGGTGACCGATCGACCACTGCTCGCCTGCGGCGCGCTGTGGGGCATCTCGATAATCGCGCTCGTCTACGGGTGGTCGGTCATTCCCGGCTGAGCGCAGGAAAGTACACCTCCTATGTCCGAAATGAACGTCCGGTCCGATGCGGTGGACGTCGAGCAGATCATGCGGCAGATCCGCGCGCGGATTCGCGAGAAGCGCGGCGCCGACTACACCGAGGCCGAGCTGCAGCAGCTGGCCACGGTCAAGCTGGAGACGTTTCTCGATCCGCGCGGGCTCCGGTCCGATCTCGTGCAGTCCTTCCGGCAGAAGCAGACGGCCGCCCCGTCCCCCCCGAACTTCGCGTTCGAGGCCGACACGCTGTTCGAGACGCACCGGGGCCTGCTGCGCGCGATCCGCGGACTGCTGCGGCCCATCCTCAAGCTGTTCTTCAATCCCGATCGCGTGACGACGGCCCTGAACCTGCAGTCGCAGATCAACACGCAGGCCGAGCAGCGCCTGCGGCGCATCGAGGATCGCGAGATGCTCTCGTATGAGCTGCTGCACAACATGACGCTCGAGATCACGCGGCTCGGCATCGAGGTGCACAACCTGAAGATGCGCGTCGAGTCGCTGTCGAGCCGCGTCGACTTCGACGAACGCCGCGCGAAGGCGCTCGAGGGCGTGGTCCAGTACCGAACGCCGCCGCCCCGACAGGCATCGGGCGGTGGGCTCGGCGCCGATCCCGCAAGCGGCGCGGCAGCAGCCGAAGCGGGCAGCGCCGATGCCGCCAATGGCGAACGTCGGCGGCGCCGACGCCGGCGCCGCAGGCGACCCGGGTCGACGATGGCTGACGCCCAGGGACAGGACTGGTCCGCCAACGCCCAGGGCGGTGACGATGTGGACGACAGCGGGTCCGACGAAGGACCGGCCGACGCCGCCGAGCCATCGGATCCGACAGACCAGTGAAGCTCGCAGTCGTTGTGCAGCGGTATGCCGCCGACATCAACGGCGGCGCCGAACTGCACGCGCGGTACATCGCCGAACGTCTCGCCCGCCACGCCACCGTGGAGGTGCTGACGACGTGCGCGCGGGACTACGTGACGTGGAAGAACGAACTGCCGCCCGGTGAGGACACCGTCAACCGGCTGCGGGTGCGTCGTTTCCCGGTCACATCGCCGCGCAGCCCGGAACGGTTTGGCGCAATGTCGCGTCGCGTGTTCGACCACCTCCACTCGGTCGCCGACGAACTGAAGTGGCTCGACAGCGAGGGCCCCACCAGCCCCGCGCTCGTCCGTTACATCCGGGAACACGAGGCGGACTTCGACTTCTTCCTGTTCTTCAGCTACCGGTACTACCACGCGTGGCACGGCACACGCGCCGTCCCGGGAAAGGCCATCATCGTGCCGACCGCCGAGCGCGATCCGGCAATCGGGCTGTCGATCTTCGGCCCCGTGTTCAGGGCCGCGCGTGCGCTGATGTACAACTCCTACGAAGAGCGGGCGCTCATCCAGCACGTCAGCCAGCGCAAGGGACCCGGCGTCGTCGTCGGGGTGGGTTCCGAGATTCCCGATCGCCCCCAGCCGGGACGCTTCAAGCGCAAGTTCCACGTGCGGGGGCCGTTCGCGCTCTACATCGGCCGCATCGACGAGAACAAGGGCTGCACCGAACTGTTCGACTACTTCCAGCGGTACGCGTCGATGCACCCGAACGGCCTCGATCTGCTGCTCATCGGGTCGAGCGTGCTGCCCATCCCGCAGCATCCGCGCATTCGCCACCTCGGGTTCCTGCCCGATGCCGACAAGTTCGACGCCCTTGCGGCCGCCGATCTGCTCGTGATGCCGTCACGGTACGAGAGCCTGTCGATGGTGGCGCTCGAGGCCTGGGCCCTCGGCCGCCCCGTGCTCGCCAATGCGAAGTGCGACGTGCTGAAGGGACAGTCCATCCGCAGCAACGCCGGCCTCTATTACGAAACGTTCGAGGAGTTTGCCGAGGCGATGTATCTGCTCGAGGCCTCGGGGCCCCTCGGTGCGGTGCTGGGCCGCAACGGCCGCGAGTTCTTCCGACGCCACTACGCCTGGCCCGTCATCGAGCGCAAGTATCTCGACATGTTCGCGCGCCTGAAGCATGAGCCCGTGCCGGCGCTCGAACCGCTGCCAGGATGGTTCGCCCGCCGTTCGCGGACGATTCCACCGGCCGCCTCGATCGTCGCGGCCGCTCCGTCCGGAGCCGTGAGGCCATGACGACCCGACGTCCGCGCGTCCACCAGATCCTCGCGACGCTCGGCTACGGGGACGCGATCGGCAACGAGGTGCTCGGCATCAACCGCGCGCTGCGCGCCGCCGGATTCGCGTCCGACATCATCGTCGAGACGGCCGACCCGCGCCTGGAACACCTGACGGTCGACTACCGCGACGTGGTCGGCGAACTGGGCGCGGACGACCTGCTCATCCACCATTTCTCCCTGGGATCGCGGGCCTCGCGCACGGCGTTCGCGCTGCCGAGCCGGATGATGCTCGTCTACCACAACATCACGCCGCCGGAGTATTTCCTGGGCGTGCACGATCAACTGGTCCGGCAGTGCTACCACGGCCGCCGCGAACTGTTGCCGTATCGATCGCGGTGTGAGCTCGCCCTGGGCGACTCCGAGTTCAATCGACAGGAACTCGAGGCGCTCGGGTTCCCGCGCACCGCCGTATTGCCGGTGGTGCCCGACTTCAGCCACCTCGCCGTGACGCCCGACACCAGGGTCTACGACGCCTACGACGACGAGTGGACCAATCTGCTGTTTGTCGGACGCCTGATTCCCAACAAGCGGCCCGACAACCTCATCCGGTTCGCGCACGCGTACAAGACGCTCTATCAGCGGCGGACGCGATTGCTCCTGGCCGGCTCCTACGGCGGGTTCAACGAGTACCTCGCCCAGTTGCACCGGCTCATCGCCGATCTCGGCGTCGACGACGTGCACATTCTCGGACAGGTCACGAACGAGGAACTGACGGCCCTCTACGACGTGGCGGACGTGTTCCTCTGCGCGAGCGAACACGAAGGCTTCTGCGTGCCGCTGATGGAAGCGTTTCACAAACGGGTGCCGGTGCTGGCCTACGCCGCGACGGCGGTTCCCGCGACGATGGATGGCGGCGGCGTGCTCTACGACTCGCCCGACCCGCGCCACGTCGCCGCGCTCATCGACGGCGTTGTCGCCAGTGCGTCGCGCAGCGACGAGATCCTCCGCTCGCAGGACGCCGCGCTGGCGCGGCTCGTCGCGCAGGACTTTCCGAAGCTGGTTGCCGGATTCGTCGAACAGGCGCTGTCGCTGCCGCGCCTGCCGCCGGCGGCCGTGGCCCCGGACTTCTGGCGCCAGTTCGCGCTGGCCAATGAGCTGGAACACATCCGGCAGTCGCGACCCGCCGCCTTCCGCGCCCTGCCGCTGCCGCCAGACGAGGCCGGGCCGGTGGCCGACCTGGGACATCGCCGCCAATGATCGTCAACCAGTGGGTGCCCGCCGCGCACGTGGGCGACGCCGTCGGCGACAACGCCCGTGCGGTCCGCGCGGTCATCCGGCGCCAGGGCCACCAGTCCGACATCTTCGCGCTGTCGATCGACGACGCGCTGGTCGGCGACGTCAGGCCCTGGGATCAGCCCGACGCGCGGCAGGGGGACGTGACGATCCTGCACTACGCGCTGCCCTCGCCCATGTCGGCGGCACTTGCCACGCTGCCGGGTGGCCGGGTCCTCTGCTATCACAACGTCACGCCGCCATCGTTCTTCGTGCCGTACGACGCGGGGCTCGTGGGGCTGACGGCCCGGGGGCGCAGCGAACTCGCCACGCTCGTGGGCCGCGTGGACCTTGCGCTCGGCGTCTCGGACTACAACCGCCAGGAGCTCGAAGACCTCGGATTCGACCCAACGGGTGTGATGCCGCTGCTCGTCGACACCGACCGCTTCCGGGACGCGGAGCCGGTGCCCGCGCTCGAACGCATGCTGCAGGACGGCCTGGTCAACATCCTGTTCGTCGGCCGCATCGCGCCCAACAAGCGCATCGAGGATCACATCCGGCTGGCCGAACACTACAAGCGCTACGTGGACGTGTACTATCGATTCATCTTCGTGGGGCGGTACGACGCGGTGCCGCGGTACTACGATGCCATCCGCGGGCTGATCTCGGAGTACCGCATGCTGTCGGACCGGTTCTGGTTCCCGGGCCCGGCCACCAACGCCGAGCTCGGGGCCTACTACCGCAACGCCCATGCCTATGTGTCGTTGAGCGAGCACGAAGGCTTCTGCGCGCCGCTCGTCGAGGCCATGACCATGGATGTGCCGGTGCTCGCGTATGGCGCGGCCGCGGTACCGGAAACGCTGGGCGGCGCCGGCGTCTGTTTTACGCCGAAGGATCTCGAATGGGCCGCCGAGTGGCTGGGAGCGCTCGTGTATGACAGACCGCTGCGCGACCGCGTCATCGACGGGCAGCGGCACCGGGCCCGCGCCTTCGCGCGCGAGGCCGTCGCACCGCGCATCCTCGCGGCGCTGGCAGCGGTGGGAGTCTGACCGGCCGACTGCGTTCGGCCAGGCAGGAGCAGGACATTCGTGAAGATCGCATTCATCGTTCAACGCTACGGGCCCGAGATTCTCGGGGGGTCCGAGTACCACTGCCGGCTGATTGCCGAGCGGCTGGCCGAGCGGCATCAGGTCGAGGTACTGACCAGCTGCGCGCGCGACTACATCACCTGGCAGAACGAGTACGCCGAGGGCGCCGACCGCGTGCGGGGCGTGACGGTGCGCCGGTTTCCCACCACGCAGGTCCGCGACCTGGAGTCGTTCAACCAGTTCTCCGAACGGATCTTCACGTCGCAGCACAGCCGCCAGGACGAGATGGAGTGGCTGCGCCGCCAGGGGCCATGGATGCCCTCGCTCATCGAGTACCTCGAGCGGAACCACCAGCAGTACGACGTCCTGATCTTCTTCACCTACCTGTACGCGCCGACGGTGCTCGGCATCCGCGTGGCACCTTCGAAGAGCCTGCTCGTCCCCACGGCGCACGACGAGCCCGCCATCCGGCTCGGCATCTATCGTGACGTCTTCGCCGCGGCGGCCGGCATCGCGTGGAACACCGAGGTCGAACGCAGGTTCGTGACGTCGCGGTTCCAGCTCCGCACGCTCGTCGAGGATGTTGTCGGGTGCGGCGTGGACCTGCCGGAGGGCGAGGCCATCACGGACACGGGCGATCGCGAGAATGTCGCCCCGTCGAGCCGCGAGACGCTGGCGCCCCACCTCGAGGGGCCCGCCAACGCGTTCCGCCGCCGGCATCGGCTCCACGGCCAGTTTGCCCTCTACGGCGGACGCATCGACCGCGGGAAGGGATGCGAGGAGCTGCTCGAATATTTCCAGACCTACAGGAACGAAGGCGGCGACGCGACACTCGCGCTGATGGGCACGAAGTTGATGCCGCTGCCCGACGATCCGCACGTGCGGTTTGCCGGCATGCTGCCCGATGCCGAGCGCCTGCACGCGCTCGAGGCCGCCAGCGTCGTCGTCGTGCCGTCACCCCACGAGAGCCTGTCGCTGCTCGCGCTCGAGGCGTTTGCCGTGGGTACGCCAGTGCTTGCCAACGCGCGATCGGAGGTGCTGGTCGATCACTGCCGCCAGAGTCATGCAGGGCTCTACTACGAGGACCGGTGGGAGTTCACCGAGGCGCTGAAGCTGCTGATGCGCGACGCCGACCTGCGGAAGGCGATGGGCGAGAACGGCAAGGCCTACGTCAATCGCAATTACAGGTGGAGCACGATTCTCTCGAAGTACGAGCGGATGTTCGATCGGCTGCGCCCAGGACAGGAGCGCGACGAGGCCCGCCACGCGCGCGAGCGACCGCGCGAGAGCGCCGGCCGCGAGCGAGGGGCCGAACTGCGGCGTGATCGTCCACGCGACGGCCGACGCGATCGGGGTCGCTCCGGCGACCGCGGCGCACGCGGCCATCGACCGAGGCGCTAGCAGCCACCGCCGGTGCGCGCCACGGGCGCGCGCGAAGCCCTAGGCGTCGGGCGCGTCCTCAACGCCCGCATCGCCATCGTCGCGCGCCTCCCCCGAGGCCTTCCGACGGCGCGGCAGGATGTCGTAGCGCTTGATCATCTCGTTGAGCGTCGTGGCCTTGATGTGCAGCAGCTCGGCTGCGCGCTTCTGGACGCCACCGGCCGCCTCGAGGGCGGCTTCGATGTACTTGCGCTCGTGACCCGTGATGACTTCGCGGAAGTGGATGCCGTCGGGCGGAATCACGACCTCGGGCACGTCGACCGTCGGCTCGGCGCTCACGTGGTCCGGAATCAGATCGACGCCGATTTCCCGATCACCGCACAGCACGACCGCGCGCTCGATGACGTTCTCGAGTTCGCGGATGTTGCCGGGCCAGTCGTACGCCATGAGCCGATCCATCGCCTCCGGCGTGAGGATCATCGACGGCTTGCGGCTCTCGTGGGTGTACTTGCCGAGGAAGTGCTGAACGAGCAGCGGGATGTCATCCTTCCGCTCGCGAAGGGCCGGCAGGGGCACGAGGATCACGTTGAGCCGGTAGAAGAGATCCTCGCGGAACTTTCCTTCCTTCGTCAGCGCCTTGAGGTCCGCGTTGGTCGCGGCAATGATGCGCACGTCCACTTTGATCGTGTCGACCCCGCCAAGCCGCATGAACTCGCGTTCCTGGATCACGCGCAGCAGCTTCACCTGTGTTTCCAGCGGGACGTTGCCGATCTCGTCGAAGAAGATCGTCCCCTTGTCGGCCATCTCGAAGAGGCCCTTCTTCGGGAAGGCCGCCCCGGTGAAGGCGCCCTTCACGTGCCCGAAGAGGTTCGACTCGAGCAGGTCCGGCGGCAGGTTGCCCGAATTGACCGTGACGAACGGCTTGTCGGCGCGCGCCGATCGCCGGTGGAACGCACGGGCCACCAGCTCCTTGCCTGTCCCGCTCTCGCCCTGGATGAGCACGGTCGCACGGCTGGGCGCCGCCCGGGCAATCAGGTCGTACACCGTGCGGATGCGCTGGCTGCCGCCAATCAGGTCGTCGAAGCGGTGCGAATCGGACTGCAGCTGATCGCGCAGGGCCCGGTTCTCGCGGACCAGCCGCCATCGCTCGAACGCATTGCGCAGCACCACGAGCACTTCGTCGTTCTTGAACGGCTTCGTGAAGTAGTGGAACGCGCCCTGCTTGGTGGCGGCGATGGCGCTTTCGATCGTGCCGAACGCCGTGATCATCACGACGGGCAGGTCCTCGTCGATCCGGCGGATGTCATCGAGAACCTCGAGCCCGTTCCGGTCGGGCAGCATCAGGTCCAGCAGCACCGCGTCAGCGTCGCCATCGCCGAGCTGCTCCATGCCCTCGGCAGCGGTTGCCGCGGTGCGCACACGGCAGCCTTCGGCCGTGAGCAGCGCCTCGAGCGCCTCACGGATGATTTCCTCATCGTCGATGATCAGTACGGACGGTTGTGTATCAGACATGGCGGAACGGCGAAGCGATGGCGCGGCCGGCGTCAGGCGCCGGTGACGCTGGCCGCGTCCCCGGCGGCGACGGCGGCTTCGGCCAGCGGAAGCACGAGGCGGAAACGCGTGCCCTGCTGCGGATCGCTTTCACACGTCAGCGTACCACCGTGCTCCTGCACGATGCCGTAGGTCACCGACAGCCCGAGCCCGGTGCCGCGTCCCTCGGCCTTCGTCGTGAAGAAGGGGTCGTAGATTCGGGCGATGTGCTCGGATGGGATGCCAATGCCGGTGTCGGCCACCTCGACGAGCGCCTCGTTGCCGCTCACGGCCGAAGTGACCGACAACCAGCCACCCCTGGGCATCGCGTCGCGGGCATTGAGGAACAGGTTCAGGAACACCTGCTGGAGCTTGTACTCCACGCCGCGCACCATCACGGCCGGGCCGTCCAGGTGCCGACGCACCTGCACCTTGTGCATCCGGAACTGGTGCTCGAGCAGCGCGAGCACGTCGGTTACCGCCGTGTTGAGGTCGACCTGGCGCATCTCCCCACCCGAGGGTCGCGACAGGTTCAGCAGGCTGTTGACAATCTTGGCCGCTCGAAACGTCTGCTGTTCGATCTTCTCGAGCAGCTGCGTGCCCGGATCGGACGGGTCCGACCGATCGAGCAGCATCTGCGTGAAGCTCGAGATGCCCGTCAGCGGCGTGTTGACTTCATGCGCCACGCCGGCAGCCAGCAGGCCGATGGCGGCCATCTTCTCCGACAGCCGCAGTTGCTCCTCGAGGTTGGCCCTGTCGGTCACGTCCTCGATGACGATGATCCACCCGGCCTGCACGCCCTCGTCGGTCTGGAAGGGCGCCACGGCGGTGTTGATGAGCAGCCGTCGGCGATCGTCGCCGACGCCGACGTCGAGCGTCACGCGATACATCGTGGCGCCGCCGGGCGATTCGCGCCGGGCGGCCTGGAGGCTCTCGACAAACGGCCAGCTGAACAGGTCGGCGAGGTCGCGGCCGAGCACCTGCTGACGGTCGACGCCGACGAGTGTCTCCATCCGTCGGTTCCAGCGCAGGACGCGGTCGTCGAGGTCCACGACCACGAGCCCGTCGGTCAGCGATTCGACGACGCTGTCGCTGAACTGCCGCAGCCGCTCGATCTCGCTCGCCTTCGAGCTCAACTCGTTGTAGAGGCGCGCGTTCTCCAGTGCGGTGGCAGCCTGCGCCGCGACGGCGCCGAGCAGCGCGATGTCCTCGCTGTTGAGCGGCTCGCCGTGTGGGCGGTGGCCGAAGCCAATCACGGCAATGACCACCTCATTGGACACGCAGGGCACGAAGCCGTTCAGTCCGGCTTCGCGCCACACCGCCGTCTCGTGGGGCGGCAGGCGTCGCGCGGCGACCGGGTCTCCCAGTACGACCGTCTGGCCCTGCGAGATGCGCGCCGCGAGCGTGGAAGCCGGCTCCACCGCCCGATCGAGGGCCGGCTCGAAGCCCGACGTCGTGAAGGGACGGAACCGCTGGCTTGCCGGCGGCCCGGACGACAGGAACAGCGCGATGCGGTCCACGCCGAGCGTCTCACGCACGCGCTCGACGAGCCGCGTGCTCAGCCGCTGCAGGTCGAGGTCGCTGTTGAGCTCGCGGGCGAAGGCGACCAGCGCGCGCCGGTAGTCGTAGCGATCGCGGTAATAAAGCCGATCGAGCGCGTTCTGGATGGCCGTCCACAGCGAGGGCGCCACCAGCGCAACGATCAGCGTGGCAAGCAGCGCCCAGAAGCTGCCCCGCTCGTTGTCGGTGCCCAGGACAAGACCAACGAGAATCAGCGTGCCGTTGTAGATGACGGCCAGCAGCAGCACCACCGCGGCCACCACCAGCACTTTCTTGATGATGACCTCGATGTCCATCAGCCGGTAGCGCACCAGCGCCGAGGCAAACGACAGCGGCACACAGCCGAGCAGCACCGCGGTGTATTCCGTGTAGGACACGGACCGACCGGCCAGCAGCGGGATCACGTAGAGGCCGAGAAACGGCAGCACACCCACCGCCGAGCCCCACACGATCCACCTCAGCTGGCGCTGGGCCGTGACCGACCGGAGACGTCGCAGCGCCGAGGTCATCAGCAGCAGGCCGCCGAGCAGGCATGCCGCCAGGTACGCATAGGCGGCCCACTCCACCCGCTCGAGCACGACGGTGGCCAGCGGTCCGTCGACGAAGCCGGCAACGGCAGCCACGCGCGCCAGGCCGAGCACCAGTGCCGGCGCGTAGATCAGGTAAAGCGAACTGCGGCCGACCGGTGAACGCACCCACGCGTTGGGACGGTCGGGAAAGACCAGGGCGAAGTGCAGGAAGAGGGGCGGCAAGGCGAGCCGCGCGATCAGATCGCCCCAGTCGAAGACATAGTCGATGAGGTCGTACCGGCCGCTCGCGGTGAGCGCCAGCACGCCGAAGAACGCAACGGTGAGCCAGAAGAAGTGGAGCGTCGCCTGGTCGTGCGGGCGCCGCAGCCGGACGGACGTGCCGACGATGATGGCCAGAATGCCGACAAGGGCCAGCGAGTAGTAGAGCGCCTGATGGACGACAGGCGAGGTCTCGAGGGTGAGCGTCAGCGGCAGTTCGGCCGACGCGCGCTGCACGACGTAGGTGCGCGACTCGCCGGCCACGCCCGCGCGCAGCCGTGCGCGGACGTCGGCCACCGACGTCACCTCCGCGCCGTCGATGGTGAGCAGGACATCGCGCGGTGCGACGCCGGCGTGCGACCCGCTGTGCCCCGGTGCCACCTCGATGGCAACGACGTTGGTGCCCTCCTGACGCCACAGCACGCCGTCCTCGATCTCGCCTTCCCACGTCTTGACGACGGCGATATTGATGATCGCGAGCGCGACGAGCACGGCGGCCACGGCCACCGGAAGGGCCACACGGACGAGCGGGCGCAATCGCGCGGGTGTCTGCGCGGTCACGGTCGTCGCCTCCCGGGCGTGTGTGGGCCCTTCATCAGAAACGCATCTGCAGGCCGCACATCAGCCGAACCGGCGGTGCGACGGTCAGGAGTTCGTCGTAGAACCCGCCGCGATCCTCGAGTGAGTGCAGCAGGGTGCGCGCCGACAGGATCAGGTTGAGCTCGCTCTGACCGAGTGAACGAACGGGCAGCTGCTGCCGGACGTCGACCGCAAATCTGCCCGACAGTGCCGGATCGCGCCACTGGTGGCTGCTGAAGCCGGAGTTGAGGCGGAGTGCCACGGTCACGCGCGTCGCCGTTGTCGGCACATCGGCATCGATCATGGCGGTAACGTCGTGGAGCTGCTCGGTTCCCGAGCGGATCGCGGAGGCGGCCCCGCTCCACAGCGCCGCCCGTCGCCCCGCGGCGGCCCAGTCGGCGCGCGCCATCGTGTAGTCGACCGTGGCGCGCACGTGCGGGATGAGCCGGCTCGAAATGCCGACCACCCAGCCGTCGAGCGCCACGTCGCCGGGCGAGCTGATGTAGTAGTGGCCCACCTGGCTGGCTTCGTCGAGACCGAAAATCGTCGCGATCTGGCTCGACGACCGCTCGGAGAAGCGGCGCAGGCGCAGCACGAGGTCGTCCTCGCCGGCCAGCGTCGTGTCGGCTCCCACCTCGTAGGCCGTCACGTGCTGCGGGCGGAGCTCACCCGTGAGCGCGGAGAACGTACGCTCGGGCGGCAGCCAGGCACCCGACGTCACCGGCGGCGCGAACTGATCGGCGCCGGGCGCCACGTGCCGCGACGCGGCCGTCGCAATCATCGTCACGCGCGGGAAGACGAGTTGCCTGACGCCAAGCCGGCCGTTGACGAGCGTCGGCTCGGCCAGGTAGTCGTAGCGGACAATCTCGAAGCCCGAGTCGACCTGCAGGCCGCGCGCGAGCGTCCAGCGATCGAAGAAGTGCACGCCGCCGACACGGCGCACCGTGTCGATGGCCGCCAGTGCGTGCGCATCGCCGGCGCCCGGGATGGTCTGCGCGCTGTAGGACGCCCCGGTCCGGAAGGAGTGCCGATCGTTCGGGTTCGACGCGTACTCGCCGGTGAAAGTCCATGCCGACGTCGGCCCGCCGGCAAGCGACGCGCGGACCGTCCAGT
This sequence comes from Acidobacteriota bacterium, assembly GCA_044507065.1. Taxonomy (GTDB): domain Bacteria; phylum Acidobacteriota; class Vicinamibacteria; order Vicinamibacterales; family SCN-69-37; genus SCN-69-37. The sequence continues at coordinate 12,247 of JBIQJY010000026.1, read as the reverse complement.
CGCCGTGGCCGCCGACCGGAGCGCCGACCACGACGTAGGCGACGCCGCGCGGCCAGTCGGCCGTCGTCGGCTCTCCCGAGGCCGTGAGCGCGCTGGTCGTCAGGAAGTCGACGTGTCCGTAGAGGTCGCCTGCCGCCAGCGGTCCCGTCCAGGCGTTGCGGCCCAGATCGGCGCGGGGCGAGGCGGCGGGTTTCTCGTCCCAGATCGATGCCTGGTCGCGCAGGACCGTGCGCGGCAGGTGCCGAAGCCGCCAGACTGACTCGCTCGGTTCGTCGGCCGCTTCCACCGGGGAGGTCTCGATGTCAGCCGAGGACGCGCCCATTGCGACCGGCTGCGCCATCGACGCGAGCACGATGTCCGGTCCATCCGTCTTGAGCAGCGTGATGTTGCGGGTGAGCGGCACGTCGGTGCGCACCTGTACGGCTTCCCGGTAGGTCGAGATATATCCGTCGCGTGTGGCTCGCAGGATGTACCGGCCCGGCGGGACTGACAGGTGGAAACGGCCGCGCACATCGGTCCGCGCGGCGGTCACGACGCTGCCCATGGCGAGCACGGCGGCGCCCGATATCCGTTCGCCGTCCTCGTCGGTGACAACACCGGCGATCGAGGACGCCGCGGCGGCCGACGCCTGGCGCGTGAGCGGAAGCGGAATATCGTCGTGGACCTGAGCCGGGGCCTCACCGGGCCACGCGGTAGAACAGAGGAGCGCGGCAAGCACGGGCAGACAGCGCATAAACCCTCTCGACGACAATGCGTCGGGTCGATACCCGACGTTCGGGATTCACTCGTCGTGGCGCCTCGCAGGCAGACCATCGGCCGGGCGCCTGGGGACCAGGCCGGCGGCGGCAACTGGCTCCGTCGGTGCCCGTTATCGTAGCAGGCCGCCCGCCCTCCCGCCAGCCGTCCCGCGCGCCCCGGGCACCCCGCGAGCCGCGTGATATCATGCCCGTTTTTCGGGGCGATCCGCGGGTATGACGGATCGCGCCACCACGGTCCTACGTACCCCCGGCATCAAGGAGATTCTCACGTGACGATCCGCAGTATTCAGGGACGCGAGATCCTCGACTCGCGCGGTAACCCGACGGTCGAAGTGGATGTGACGCTCGATTCAGGCGCGACGGGACGCGCAGCGGTGCCTTCGGGTGCCTCGACGGGCACGCGCGAGGCCCTCGAACTGCGCGACGGGGACAAGAAGCGCTACCTCGGCAAGGGCGTCCTGAAGGCGGTCAGCCACATCAACGGCGAGATCGCCACGGCGCTTGCCGGCCAGGCCGCCGACCAGCAGGCGATCGACGCGAAGATGATTGCCCTCGACGGCACGCCGAACCTGGGCCGCCTGGGCGCCAACGCGGTCCTCGGCGTGTCGATGGCCCTGGCCCGTGCAGTGGCCGCCGGGCGCGGCGTGCCCGTACACGAGCACCTGGCCTCGCTCGTGCCGGCCGAAGCCCGCAGCGGCGGGCCGCTCCTGCCCGTGCCGATGATGAACATCCTCAATGGCGGCGCCCACGCCGACAGCAACGTCGACTTCCAGGAGTTCATGGTGATGCCGGTCGGCGCGCCGACGTTTTCCGACGCGCTGCGGTCGGGCGTCGAGACGTTCCACGCGCTGCGCAGCCTGCTCAAGAAGCGCGGCCTCAGCACCGGCGTCGGCGACGAGGGCGGGTTTGCCCCGAACCTCGCGTCCAACCGCGATGCGGTCGAGATTGTGCTCGAGGCGGTCAAGGCCGCCGGCTACACGGCCGGCAAGGACATGTACCTCGCACTCGACGTCGCCTCGAGCGAGTTCTTCAGCGACGAGACGAAGGTCTACGACCTGAAGAAGTCGGGCGAAGGCCGCAAGTCGAGCGACGAGATGATCGCGCTCTATCAGGACTGGACGAAGCAGTACCCGATCATCTCGATCGAGGACGGGCTGGCCGAGGGCGACTGGCCGGGCTGGGAACGGCTGACGGCGGCGCTCGGCTCGCGGGTGCAGCTGGTGGGCGACGACGTGTTCGTGACCAATCCGGCCATCCTCGAGAAGGGGATCGAGCAGAAGGTCGCCAATGCCCTGCTCGTCAAGCTCAACCAGATTGGCTCGGTCACCGAGACGCTCGCGGCCGTGGAGATGGCGCGCAAGGCGGGCTACACGAGCGTGATCTCGCATCGCTCGGGCGAGACCGAGGACACGACGATTGCCGACCTGGCCGTCGCGACCTGTGCCGGCCAGATCAAGACGGGTTCGGCCAGCCGGTCGGATCGCACGGCGAAGTACAACCAGTTGCTCCGGATCGAAGCCGCGCTCGGCTCCTCGGCGCGCTACGCGGGTCGGGCCGCCATCAAGCAGCTGTCCTAGACAGCGGGGTATGCATGCCATGTTCAAAGTCGTATTGCTCCGTCACGGCGAAAGCACCTGGAATCACGAGAACCGGTTCACCGGGTGGACCGACGTCGATCTGAGCGCCAAGGGCCTCGAGGAGGCGCGCCGCGCCGGAGACCTGCTCCGCGCCGAGGGATACACCTTCGACATCGCATTCACCTCGGTGCTCAAGCGTGCGCTGCGGACGTGCTGGATCGCGCTCGACCAGCTCGACCAGTTGTGGATTCCGGTGACCAAGAGCTGGCGGCTCAACGAGCGCCACTACGGCGCGCTCCAGGGGCTGAACAAGGCGGAGACGGCCGCCAAGCACGGCGACGAGCAGACGAAGATCTGGCGCCGGAGCTTCGACACGCCGCCACCGCCGCTCGACCGCGACGACCCGAGACATCCGGGTCACGATCCGCGGTATGCGGGGCTGGCGGAATCGGATCTTCCGGCAACCGAGTCACTCAAGGACACGATCGCGCGGTTCATCCCGTACTGGACGGAGACCATCGCCCCCGAAGTCAAGGCCGGGCGACGCGTGCTCATCGCGGCCCACGGCAACAGCCTGCGGGCCCTCGTCAAGTATCTGGATGGGATTTCGGATGCGGACATCGTCGAGCTGAACATCCCGACGGGCATCCCGCTGGTCTACGAACTCGATGACAACCTGAAGCCCATCCGCCACTACTACCTGGGCGATCAGGATGCGGCGCGGCGAGCGGCGGAAGCCGTCGCCAGCCAGACGAAGAAGTAGCTACTCGACTTCCTTTTCCGCGGCCTCGTCCGAGGCAATCCGCAGCGACTTCAGGAACCGCCGGTCGTTCGCGCTCATCTCGAAGGATGTGCGCGGCGCCTGGCGGGGCCGGCTGCCGGTCTTCTCTCCGGTGGCCGATGGGTTCCGATCGGCAAACCCGATGGCCGTTTCGAGCGAGACACGCATGTCGAGCCCGGCGGCGCGCGCCTTCTCCCGGCACGCTTCGATCTTCGGATCGCTGGCCACGACTGCGGCAATCGCTTCGGTCATCTCGCGAGCGAGCTGGTTCATCAATGAGTCCATGCAAACCTCCACGCTGCGTCAGTCGCAGGAGGCCGATCCACGAGAAGAGACGATGGGCGACGGGTCGCGTCGTGGATGCCGGGGAACGTTCGGGGCAAGGAGAAGGTGCCGTCCACGGGAATTGGTTCGCATTGTAAGAACACGTGTACGGGGGTGTCAAACCCCAATCCTGTGATCCGTCGCGTCGAAAACACGTGTCGCGCAGACATCTGCCCGCCGGAAGACTATTGCTGCCGCTGGCGGAGAACTCCGACGTGCGCGGCACTCTCACTTACAATGCCGTGGTGCCAGGACCGTTTGCCAGACCGGGCAGTGATGCCCAACGCGCGCGCTGGGCCGGCGATCTCTACCCCGGCGTCTTCCCCTACACGCGCGGCATCCAGCCGACGATGTACCGCGGCCGACTCTGGACGATGCGCCAGTACGCGGGCTTCGGGACCGCCGACGAATCCAATGCGCGCTATCGCTACCTGCTCTCGCAGGGCGTCAGCGGCCTGAGCGTCGCCTTCGATCTGCCGACGCAGATGGGCTACGACTCCGACCACCGCCTGGCCGCCGGCGAGGTGGGACGCGTCGGCGTTGCGATCGATTCGATCGAGGACATGGACCGGCTGTTTGCGGATATCCCGCTCGACCGCGTGTCGACGTCGATGACCATCAACGCCACGGCCATCGTCCTCCTGTCGCTGTATGTCGGCCTGGCGCGGCGCCGGGGTATCGACGTGGCAAAGCTGTCGGGCACGATCCAGAACGACATCCTCAAGGAGTACATCGCCCGCGGTACGCACATCTACCCGCCGCGCGCCTCCCTCCGGATCGTGACGGACATCTTCGCGTGGTGCGAGCGTGAACTGCCGAACTGGAACACGATCTCGATCAGCGGGTACCACATCCGCGAGGCGGGATCGACGGCGGTGCAGGAAGTGGCCTTCACGCTTGCCAACGCGGTCGCCTACGTCGAGCAGGCACGGGCGGCGGGGCTCGACGTCAACCGCGTGGGACAGCGACTGTCCTTCTTTTTCGCCGCCCACAACGACTTCGTCGAGGAGATTGCCAAGTTCCGGGCAGCGCGTCGACTGTGGGCGCACATCATGCGCGATCGATTCGGCGCCACGAACCCGCGCGCGATGCAGCTGCGGTTTCACACGCAGACGGCCGGCAGCACGCTCACCGCTCAGCAGCCCGACAACAACATCGTCCGCGTGGCGGTGCAGGCGATGGCGGCCGTGCTCGGCGGCACGCAGTCGCTGCACTGCAACGGCCGGGACGAGGCGCTGGCCCTGCCGACCGAGGAGGCCGCGCGCATCGCGCTCCGCACGCAGCAGATCATCGCCGAGGAAAGCGGCGTGGCCGACACGGTCGATCCGGTTGCCGGATCGTGGGCCATCGAGGCGCGCACCGACCAGATCGAGCGCGACGCCCGTGCGCTCATCGACTCGATCGACGCGATGGGCGGCACGCTCCCCGCCATCGAACGCGGATGGATCCAGCGCCAGATCCAGGATGCGGCCTATGCCACGCAGCAGGCCATCGACAGCGGCGCGCAGGTGATCGTCGGCGTCAATCGCCACGTGGCGGACGCGCGCGTGCCGATTCCCACGCTCGAAATCCCGCCCGAGGTCGAGTCTCGCCAGAAGGCCGCCGTGGCCGCCCTGCGCGCCAGCCGCGACGATGCCGCGTGCCGCGCCGCTCTGGCCGCGTTGTCGACGGCCGCGGCCGACGGCCGCAACCTCGTGCCGGCGGTGCTCGAGGCCGTCGAACGGCGCGCGACGCTCGGCGAGGTGTCCGACACGCTTCGCGCCGTGTTTGGCGAATACCACGATGCCGGCTGACACGCCGCTCCTCGACGTGCGGGGCCTGCGCACGACGTTTCCCGTCGGCGGCACCGAAGCGGCCGCCGTCGATGACGTGTCGTTCGTCGTCCGGCATGGCGAGACGCTGGGCCTTGTCGGGGAATCGGGCAGCGGCAAGTCGGTCACCGCGCTCTCGATCGTCCGCCTCATCTCGCCGCCCGGCCGCATCGATGCCGGCGAGGTCCTGTTCGACGGGCGCGACCTGCTGCGCCTGGAGGAGCGGGACATGCAGTCGATTCGGGGCCGCCGCATCGGCTTCATCTTTCAGGAACCGATGGTCGCGCTGGATCCGGTGTACACGGTTGGCGCACAGATCGAAGAGACGCTGCGGGCGCACGGGCTGGCGCAGGGGGCGGCGGCACGACGGCGGGCACTCGAACTGCTCGATGCGGTCCGCATTCCCGACGCGGCAAGACGCCACGGCGAGTATCCGCATCAGCTCAGCGGCGGCCTGCGTCAGCGGGCGATGATTGCCCTGGCCCTGACGGCCGACCCCGCACTCGTCATCGCCGACGAGCCGACAACGGCCCTCGACGTGACGGTGCAGGCCGAGATCCTCGACCTGCTGCGCGACATGCGCCAGACGTTCAATCTCGCCCTGCTCCTCATCACGCACGACCTCGGCGTCGTCGCGGAAATGGCCCATCGCGTTGCCGTGATGTACTCGGGCAACATCGTCGAAGAGGGCCCTGTCGCGCGTGTGCTGCGCGAGCCGGCGCACCCGTACACGCGCGCGCTGCTGGCGTCGATTCCAGGGGCGCGGCCAGGCAGCCGCCTGCACGCCATCGGCGGGACGGTCCCCGCGCTCGATCAGCGGCCTTCCGGCTGCCGGTTCGCCCCGCGTTGCGTCAGTCGATTCGAGCCCTGCGATCGCATGCCTGCCATGTATCGAGTCACGGCAGGCCACGACGCGCGCTGCTTTCTCCACGGAGATGCCACGCGCAACGAAGGCCGGGGACATTGATGGCGGCGCCGCTCCTCGACGTTCGGAACCTCGTGAAGGACTTTCGCGCGCGGCGTGGGCTGTTTGGCGCCGTCTCGACCGTCCGCGCCGTCGACGATGTGTCATTCACGATCGAGCCGGGCGAGACGTTCGGCCTGGTCGGCGAATCAGGCTCCGGCAAGACGACGACGGGCCGCTGCGTGCTGCGGCTGGTGGAACCCACGGCTGGCGATATCCGGTTCGGCGACATCGACGTGCGCGCACTGGCCCCGAAGGAACTGCGCGAGGCGCGACGACATTTCCAGATCGTGTTCCAGGATCCGTACTCGTCGCTCGACCCGAGGATGCGCGTGGGGGCCATCGTGGAGGAGCCGCTCGTCATCCACCGCATCGGTACGGCCGCCGAGCGTCGCGACCGCGTGCGGCACCTGTTCGAACTGGTGGGTCTCGATCCCCAGGCGCTGTCGAAGTATCCCCACGAGTTCAGCGGCGGGCAGCGGCAGCGCATCGGCCTGGCGCGTGCCCTCGCGCTCGAGCCGTCACTCGTCGTGGCCGACGAGCCGGTCTCGGCGCTCGACGTCTCCGTCCAGGCGCAGGTGGTCAACCTGCTGCTGGACCTGCAGGAGCGCCTCGGATTGACCTACCTGTTCATTGCCCACGACCTGCGGCTGGTGCACGAGGTGTGCACCCGCGTCGCCGTGATGTACCGCGGGCGCATCGTCGAGATGGCGCCCGTGGCGCGCATCTACGAGAACCCCATCCACCCCTACACTCAGGCGCTCCTGTCGGCGATCCCGTCGCTCGATCCCGACGCCCCACGCGCGCGCGTCACGTACAGCGAGGACCGGTTCGAGCCGCTCCCGCTGCGCGAGGTGGCCGGCGGGCACTTCGCCGCGGTGTAGCCGTCCAGCCGTCGCCTACGCGTCAGCCAGCCACTGGAAGCCGGGCGATCCACTGTTGGCGCCGCGGATCACGTCGACCCAGATGGGCTGGCCTTCATGCATCACCTGGATGCGGTCGCCGGCGATGGCGAGCACGTTCAGGCCCTCACGCTCGAAGGTCGGGCGCATCGAGTTCAGGAGCGACTCGGCCGACGCCTTGTCGGTCACCGACGTCAGGTCGAACTCGGCCGCGGCGCGGGCGAAGCGGTACTTCGTCGTCTGGCTCGCGGCAAGCTTGTCCAGATTGAATCCTTCCAGGTGGCTCGTGCGCCGGATCGGTGCGGCAGCGGCAGCCGGCGCCGACGCGTGCCCCGCACCCGGAGCCGCGGTGGCCCCCGACGTGGCACTCATGAGCGAGCTCAGCACCGACGTGAATTCCTCGGTCGTCAACCGACCGTCGCGGTTGCGGTCGAAGGTCTGCATGAGCTGCCGGGCCAGGACGTCGATCGGAGCCGTGCCATTCACTGAAGACATGTCTCTCACCTCTGGTCGCAACAGAGGCAAGCGACGTGCCCGCCCGGAACTGGCGGGTGGACGTGGAATTCGCTGGAATGATGCGGAAAGGCCTGTCGCCCGGCCGACACAGGTGTCGGTGTGCCGGACGACGTCGGGAGGTGAAGTCATGGCCGAAGCCGAAGCCCCGGCCTTCCAGGGGGATCCCCTGGAGGCCGCGGCTTCAGCCCCGGCGCATCGAGGGCTCAGCGTCCGATCTGCACGGAGAACTGACCGCTGTTGTCGTCGAGGCCGCTGTCGTTGACGCCAAGGAACAGCTGGCCACCGGCCGGCATCACGACGGACGTCTGGGACCCGATGACGAAGATCGAGCCGGCCGCCGCGCCGCGTCCTCGCGCCGTGCCGCCAACGCGGCCGATGAGCGCGCCCTGGAGTGCCGTCCGCACCGGGGCGTTCGAATCGCGCAGGTTGTCCTCGCTGCCTGCCGGAGTCGCCCGGTGCCCGCGGGGGCTGAAGACAATCGTGCCCGTGGCCGCGAACCGCAGCCGCTCACCCTGCGCCACGGTGATGCCCGAGTCCGTCCACCCGGTCCGGGCGGAAACGGCCACCGTCGCAATCGGGTCGGTCAGGGCTGCCGGCGGCGCATCCGCGGCGGTTGCCGGGGCGCCAGGCGCGCGCTGCATGTAGATGCGGCGCACGTCGTTCGACATGAACGTGCGTTCGCCGGATGGCGTGCGCAGGACAATCCGGAGCGGCGTCGTGCCCGAGACGTCGTAGAACTGGCCGGCTACGGCTTCGCCGCTGCGCAGCACGACCAGGCTGTTGCCGGCCGCGAGATCCCGCGCGGCGGCCGGGTGTTCGAGCGGCCCGCCGCCGAAGTCGATCGTGACCACATCACCCTGGCTGATGACGCGGTCCTGTCCCCCGACTCGAACCGTGAAACCCACACCACCGTGATCCACGAGTTCACCGGTGACCGTCTCGCCCGAGCTGAGCAGAATCGTGCTGGCCTGCTGAACGGCCGATACCGACAAGCCGAGAGCGAGCATTGCAGTGGCAACTATTGCAGTGAGACGTCGCATGAGAACCTCCGTGGGGGATGCGCACGGCCATCGTACTCCATCTGCCTCACGGCCCGTCCGATGCGGCGAGCACGGCGTCCTCGGCCGCCACCTTGACGAGGGCCCAGCCGAGCGGCTGGACCGTCCCGAATGCCGCGATATCGTCGCGGCCGAAGGCACGCGTGGCGACATAGCCCGTGTCGCGCAACCGGAGAGCCTCGTGCAGGCCCGGGTCGGGAAACGGTTGGAGCATCAGGTCGGTCGCATCCGCGGCCTCTGTGGGCAGGTCGCCTTCCGCGGCGATCACCCGGCCATCGGCGTCGAGCAGCAGCGTGGCGCGCACGGCCGGATGCTCCCCGACCCGCAGCAGGTTCTCGATGACGAGGTCGAGCGACAGCAACAGGCTCGCCACACCGAGCTCGCGGCCATCGTCGGCACGAATGGCCTGCGAGACCGGCAGCAGCAGATGTTCGCCGTCGGTCAGGGCATAGGGTTCGCCCCACTGGATGGCCGTCGTGCCGGACGCGAGCTGATACCACCGCTCCTGCCGGGGATCCGGCCCGTGCGGTGATCCGGCCTGGCCGGGCAGCCGCACCGTCACGCCCGAGGCCAGTCCCAGCAGGAAGACCTCGACACCCGAGTGCTGCAGGTCGGCCGGCGCTGTCGCGTCGCCGCCTGCCCTGTCGCGCCCGAACAGCAGTCGGGCCCGGTCGAACAGCTCGTTGCGATAGTGACGCGCGTTGAGCACACGTCGGATCTGCGGGACCAGTCGGGCGCGACTGGCGCCGGCCGCGGGGACCCAGGCCCCATAGGTGAAGCTCTGGCCATCGGCATCCACGAGATCCGGCGGACGACGCGCCGGGTTGCTGAAATCGTCAATCCAGTAGAACGGATCGTTCGACGCCGTGCCGTGCTGAAGCGCCAGGCCCGTCGTCGACGCCAGCGCATCGACCTCCCCCTGCAGTTCGAGCAACCGCGTCTGCAGCAGCGAGGCTCGTTGCGCCACGTGGTCGACCATCACGAGCATGGCGCGCTCGCGCACATCTGCGGCAACGAGCGCCCGCTCATGCCGGTAGAGCAGCGCTGCCGTGAGAAGCGAGGCGGCGGCAATCAGCACGACGAAGGCCGTCACCATCGCCTGCCGGTGCTGCGCGGCGCGACGGGCGGCCTTCTGCCATAACGTGTCGGGCCGGGCTTCGATCTCCTCCCCGCGCATGTACCGGCGAACGTCGGCTGCCAGCGCGCGCACGCCGGCGTATCGCCGTTCGGGATCCGCGGCCGTCGCCCGGCCGATAATCGCCGCAAGTTCGCGCGGCACGCTGCCTGCCGGAAACGCGTGGCGCACCGGCCGGACCTCGGCCCGCGCGGCTCGGGCGATCACGTCGACGACGGTACGCCCCTCATAGGGAGACTGGAGCGTCGCAATTTCGTACAGCATCAACCCGAGCGAGTACTGGTCGGAGGCCGGCCCCACCTGATCGGTCCTGCCCTGCGCCTGCTCGGGCGCCATGTACCGCGCCGTCCCGACGATCGTGCCCATCCGCGTGCGCGTATCGGCATCGGTGTCCTGGCCCGCATCGACCTCGACGCCGCCCAGATCCGCCGAGTCGGGCAGCCGGAGTACGCGACAGATGCCCCAGTCCATCACGTAGATCTCGTTGTGCCGGCCGATCATGACGTTGGCGGGCTTCAGGTCGCGGTGCACGACGCCCTTGTCGTGGGCGTAGGCCATCGCATCGCACACCTTGAGGAAGTGCTCGAGGCGCGTGGCCAGGTTGTGCGCCTCGTCCGGCTGTTCATCGCGCTGGTAGAACGCGCGCACCTCGCCGAGAAAGTGCTCGAGCGTCCGGCCGCGCACGAGTTTCATCGCGTAGGCCGGCACACCGTCGTCGCCCATCTCGAGACCGTAGACAGGGACAATGTTCGGGTGATCGAGCTGCGCGGAGATCTGGACCTCGCGGAGGAACCTCGCCTGGACCTCCTCGTGAGCCGCGATGCCCCCGGCGAGTCGCTTGAGGGCGACGCTGCGCATGAGGTCGATGTCACGCGCCACGTGCACGACGGCCATACCGCCCTTGCCCGCCTCACCGATGATCACGTAGCGCGTGTTTGCGCGCGAGGCGGGTTCCATCGTCGCCGCGGCGTCGGTTGCGCCGGTCGATGGCGCATCAGTCCCTGTAACGAGCGTCGCGGCTGACGCCGGATCACCAGGCGGCGTCGTGACGACGGTTGCGGTGGTTGCGGCGGCGCCAGGCGTCTCGGCGGGAGGCGCGATCACCGTGGGGTCCGTGGAGAACGTGGCCGCGCGCGCGCCGGTCAGCCGCGATGGCAGGATCTCGGTGACCATCACCTGCTCGTCGGCCTGCGTCGCGAGCACCCAGTCGATGAAGGCCCGCGCGTCGCCCTCGCGCCCCTCGGCCTGCCACCTCGTCAGCGCCTCGGATATGTCCATGACGACGGCCCGCGCAGCCAGCTCGTCACGAAGTGCCTGAAGATCCCATCCCGGCGAAAGGTGCGCGTCCACGCGCGACAGCCTAACACGCGGATACGTGCCGACCCGCTATGTGCCGTGATGAAGCTGCCGGTAGAACAGCGTGGTGTCGCAGTAGCCGCCGGCGGGAAAAAGCGCGTAGCCGGGGATGACGCCGACGCGCGTCCAGCCGAGGCGCGCATAGAGCCGCTCGCCGTCGCCGCGAGTGACCGTGTCGAGCACGAGCAGTGTCCTGCCGCTGTCTCGCGCTGCCTGTTCGGCCGCCCGGAGCAGCGCCGCACCCAGTCCGCGGCGACGCGCGCGGCGATGAACGAGCATCTTGGCGATGTCGGCACGATGCGGCTGGTTCTCGGGAAGATCGAGCAGTACCTGCACCGTTCCGCAGATGCCGTCGGCGTCGTCGACCACGAGCAGCACGCGCTTGCCGGCGATGGTGTCGTCGGCCACGCGGCGCCAGAACGCGCGTGCCCGATCGCGGCTGAGTGGCGCCATGAAGCTGACCGACGCACCGCCCTCCACGCAGTCGATCAACACATCGGCAAGGCGCTCGATGTCGGATTCGTCGGGATGCCGCAGGCGACGCACGGCAGCGGCGGTCGTCATCTACCTGACCTCCCTCGGCCCGGCCACGACGACAACGACGTATCGCGCCGGCTGCTTCGTCGGATTGTGGAACATGGTGGGTCCGTCGAGGCGCATCGCCAGGCAATCGCCCTGGCGAAGCAGGTGCTGGTCCGTGCCGATGGTGATCGCCATGCGGCCCTCGACAATCCACATCTGCTGATGCGGCGGCGGCGAGCCGCCAGCCGTCTCGAACGCCACGCGCCCGCCGGGTGGAAACTGCACCTCCACGATTTGGGCAGGCTGCCCGGGAGGGGACACGGATCGTCGAATGTAACCGGAGGCGGGGTCCTGCCAGGTGGGTTGATCGGCGCGGCGGGCAACGGGAACCCGATCGGGTTCGGACCGATCGGCCGGATCGAAGACGGACGCGAGCGTCACGCCGAGCGCGGACGCCAGTTTGTCGAGGACGACAGCGGTAGGACTGCTCTCGCCGCGTTCGATCAGCGAAATCATCGACCGGCTGACGCCGCTGGCCGAGGC
>JBIQJY010000100.1:1718-6934 GCA_044507065.1 Acidobacteriota bacterium | reverse complement strand
CGTTCTTTCCGCCCACGCTCGCCACGTCGTCCATCCCCACATCGTCGAACCACCGGATCCACGTCGTCATCGCTCGGCTCGCCTTTCGTGGAGTTGGTCGCCGCCCGTCGAGAGCAACCCTCTTGCCAACGTCGCGACATGGCGCCGCCCGCTCCTCGAGGGCACCCCGGACATCCGCGCGGGGCCGAGTGCGGAATAGTTCGCTCCGCCCTCAGGAAATGGCGCAGCAGACGCCGACGAAGGCGCGCAGCTGCACCGTCACGACGACGGCAGGGTTCGTGCGTGCAACACACGCGTACGCTCGGTGCTTATGCCAGCCCCCTACAGGAGACGCGACATCATGGTTGGGATTCGACAGATTCTGTGTCCGGTGGATCGCTCCGAAACGTCGGCTCGCGCACTCGACTACGCCCTGATGCTCGCCGGCTGGTACCGTGCGGCCGTCACGGCCTTCGAGGTCATCTGGGTCAACGTCCCGCCGGTGTCGGCGACGTCCCAGCCCGTGCTGTCCCCGAAGCAACTCGAGGCCTTTGCCGATGACCTGCAGCGGTTCGTCGACGCGAAAGCGCCAGCGGACGCCGTCGTACACACGAAAATCGGCCATGGCCCCGTCGTTCGCGCCATCCGGCAGGAGGCGCGAGAGCTCCATGCGGATCTCATCGTGATGGGAACACACGGACAGGGGGGATTCGAGCGATTCCTGCTGGGATCGGTCACTGAGAAGATCCTCCGCACGGTCACCTGCCCGGTACTGACGATCCCGCCCGCGGCGCCGGACGTGCCGACCGTATCCGCACCGTTCCAGTCGATTCTCTGCGCCATCGACTTCTCGCCCGCGTCATTGAGGGCCCTCGAGTACGCGTTGCTTCTCGCCCAGGAATCGGGCAAGCGGCTTACCCTGCTGCATGTGTTCGACTGGGACGAGGACCGGCTCGTCCACGACGATCGTGCGACGCGGGAGATCCGCCAGGAGCACCGCGCGGCAATCCTCGTGCGGCTGCGCGCCCTCGCCCCCGCCGACGTCCGCGAGTGGTGCGACTGCCGCGAAATGACCGCAATCGGCAGACCGCACGAGCAGGTTGTCCTTGCCGCCGCCGGCGAGAAGGCCGACCTGATCGTGATGGGCGCACATGGCCGTCGCGCGAGCACACTCCTGCTCGGTTCGACGACCAACCAGGTCGTACGCCACGCGACCTGTCCTGTGCTGACGATCAGGACTTAACCGACGGACGCGGCAGATCCGCGTCGGCCACAGACCAGTCGTGCAGGATGATGCGGGCATCGAGCGCCAGCAGACGGTCGGGCGATGCCAGCAGCGGGTTGATGTCGACGTCCCTGATGCGTGGCACGTCCACGACGAGATCGCTGAAGCGCACCAGAAGCTGCTCCAGCGCGTCGAGGTCCACACGCCTGCGGCCACGCACGCCCTTCAGTGCCTCGATGATCCGAGTCTGGTCCATCATGCGCCTCGCCAGCCTGGTGTTGAGTGGCGGCAGACCCAGGGCACGGTCGCGGAACACCTCCACGAGCGTGCCGCCCGTGCCGAACAGCAGCACTGGACCGAACTGCGCGTCCTGGCTGCAGCCGACGATCAGCTCATAACCGTCCAGTTGTTCCATGGGCTGCACGGTCACACCCTGGAAATGACCAGGTCCCACGCGCTCGCCGACGGCCGCTTCGATGACGCTCCACGCGTGCCGGACTGCCGTCTCGCTCTCCAGGGCGAGGTGCACGCCCTGAACGTCCGACTTGTGCGTGACGGTCTCGGAGTTGAGCTTGATCGCAACGGGGTAGCCGATTGCGCCGGCCCGCGCGACGGCTTCATCCACCGTGCGGGCGAGGACGGTGGCCACCGTCGGGATGCCATAGGCAGCGAGAACCTGTTTGGACTCGAATTCCGTCAGAAGCGTGCGCCCCATAGGGCGCAAGGCGTCGATGACCGTAGCGGCGGTCCGCTGGCGCGTGACGTCTCCGGCGTCGACGGGACGCGACGGCGTCGCGTCGATTCCACGCAGGTTGTCGGCATAGCGCCACATGTAATTGAAGACGCTTGCAGCCGTATCCGGATAGTCGAACGTGGGAATGTTGGCCCGATTGAGCACATCGGTCCCAGCCTGGACATCCGCGCCTCCCATCCAGCAGGCCAGCACCGGCTTCGGGGATTCCCCCACGACGTCAACGATCCGTTCGGCCGTTCGTGTGGGGTTCGTCATGTCCTGTGGCGTGAGGATGACGAGCAACCCGTCCGTGTTGCTGTCGTCCAGCGCGATGCGGGTGGCTTCCGCGTAACGGTCGGGACCGGCGTCGCCGATGATGTCGATGGGATTGCCATGGCTCCAGTGCCGGGGCAACACCCGATCCAGGGCGGACAGGCTGCCTTCGGACAGTTCGGCCAACTCTCCGTCGTTGGCAACGAGCATGTCGGTGGCCAGCACGCCCGGCCCGCCCGCATTCGTGAGGATGGTCAGGCGCGGGCCTGACGGGCGAGGTTGTTTGGCCAGCACCTCGGCCATCGCGAACAGATGCGAGAGGTGATCGACCCGCAGCACGCCGCAGCGTCGGAACGCGGCATCGAGCACATCGTCACGGCCGGCGAGCGATCCGGTGTGCGACGCAGCAGCCCGGGCGGCCGCCTCGCTGCGTCCCGTCTTGATCACGATGATGGGTTTGGTGAGCGACACTTCACGGGCGGCCGACAGGAACGACCGGGCATTGCCGATGCTTTCCATGTACATCACGATGCTGCGGGTGTGGGGATCGTCGCCGAGGTAGTAGATCAGATCACCCCAATCGACATCGAGCATCGATCCGACCGAGACGAACGCGCTGAAGCCCACGTGTTCGCGAGAACTCCAGTCGAGAATCGCGGTACACAGGGCCCCGCTCTGGCTGATGAACCCGACGCTGCCCGGCAGGGCCATGCCCTTGGCGAACGTTGCGTTCAACCCGCCCGTCGGGCTCATCACACCGAGACAGTTGGGCCCGATGATGCGCATGCCGGCGCCGCGCGCGCGCTCGAGGATCGCGCGCTCGAGTGCGGCTCCGCGGTGGCCGGTTTCCCTGAAGCCGGCCGAGATGATGATGGCACCCTTCACACCGGCTTCGACACACTGCTCGATGATGTCCGGCACGGTCGGCGCACGCGTGACGATCACGGCCAGATCGACCGGACCCGGTACAGAGGGAATGTCGCGATAGGCGGGAATCCCCAGCACGGTCTCGCGTGTCGGGTGCACGGGGAAGACGACCCCGCCGAATGGATGGCTGACGAGATTACGGAGCACGGTGCGGCCCACGCTCCCCGCCCTCTCGGTCGCGCCGATGACGGCAACGCTACGTGGGCGGAAGATCGCGTCCAGCGAAGGTTGCCGCATCATCTGCCTGCGAGTTGGCGCTGCGGAATGCGCGTGGTGTCACGCCAGGAGTTCCCACACGGGCGGGAACAGGGCCACTGCCGCAGCCGCGATCAGGACGAGGGTCGCGCCGAACACGCGGCCGGTCGCCAGTTCGCGCCCGCGCCACCGCGCGTGCAGGACAGCCCACGCGACCAGCCAGACCAGCACCGCAAACGTCGACCGACCGGAAAGGCCACCAGCCGGCCCGTACAGGGACGGAGCCGCGTAGATGCCCGCCTCACTCGCCAGCACGAACGCTCCCATCGCAAACGACCCGATCCCCGCGCCCAGCACGGCAGCCATGGCTGCGCCATTGGCCGCCGCGCCCGATGCCATTGCGTGCTTTTCGACAGCCACATCAGCCTCCTACTCGAGCGGGGCGATCTTGTTGACGAAGACGCCGAGCAGCGCCACGACCGACACCAATGCGAACGCGATGAGCGTCAGCGTGGTCGCCATGCCGCGAAGCGAGCGATTCGCCAACAGAGTGGTGCGATAGCGGGTGGACACGAAGGCCATGGCCGTCGCCAGCATGGCCGCCACCCAGGGCACGTGTTCCTTGACCTCCATGGCGAAGGCATGCAGCCAGCTCGTGTTCGGATTCGACAAGAGCAACGAGCGTGGATAGGCAGCCAACGACGCCACGCCCTCGGGTGGCGTGGCGCGGTAGAGAGGAAATACGAAGTAGGTGCCACCCAGTACGGACAACCAGAGGAGCACGGCAATTGTGACCGAAAGCCCGGCGAACAACCGCCCCTGCCGCGCCGGCACCGGCGTCCCCTCGGGCCATGCCATTGCGTACAGCGCGAACACGGCGGCGGCCATGGCCATCATGGCGCCTCCGCTCAGCACCAGGCCGTGCATCATCGTGAGGAGACTGCGATCGCTGAAGAGCAGCATGGGCACCTCATGCCGCCACATGAGCAAGGGTCGTGCCCGTCACCCGCCGTCGGGTTTCAGGCAGATTATCGGCGATGCAGGCACCCGTCGTTGCGGCGGCGGGCAATTCCCCCGCCGGACTGCGAACAAATCCGCATCGCGTCGACCGTCGGCCTGCCACGCCCTGTCGTGCTCAGGCCACAACCCCGAAGACCGCACCAATGCCGGCCGTGACGGCCATCGCTACCGCACCCCACAATGTCACCCGCAGCGTTGCTTTCGTGACGTTGGCTCCGCCTGCCCGGGCCCCGACCGCCCCGAGCGCGGCAAGGCACACGAGAGAGGCCATCGAGACCGCAAGGACGAGTGCCGATCGCGGCACCGCCACGACCATCGCCAGGGGCAACGCCGCCCCGGTTGCGAAGGTAGCGGCCGAAGTCAGTGCGGCCTGAATCGGACGCGCCGTCGTCACCTCCGAGATGCCCAACTCGTCGCGCGCATGTGCCCCAAGCGCGTCGTGCGCCATGAGCTCGTCAGCCACCTGTCGCGCCAGATCGACCGACACACCTCGATCCATGTAGATACGCGCGAGTTCCTCCCGTTCAAGGTCGGGCTGCGTCGCGAGTTCCGCGCGCTCGCGTGCGAGGTCCGCCCGCTCCGTGTCGGCCTGCGAGCTGACCGAGACGTACTCGCCAGCCGCCATCGACATCGCGCCCGCGACAAGGCCCGCCACGCCCGCCACCAGCACGTCCGACGTGGACGCGGCGGCCGCAGCCACGCCGACAATCAGACTGGCTGTCGACACGATGCCGTCATTGGCGCCGAGCACCGCGGCGCGCAACCATCCGATCCGCGAAACGAGGTGTGCCTCCGGATGACGATGCGGACGCATCACCACCCCTGGAAGAACCCGCCTTCGTACCAGTCCCAGAGCAGGTAGAC
>JBIQJY010000100.1:0-1618 GCA_044507065.1 Acidobacteriota bacterium | reverse complement strand
CGCATCACCACCCCTGGAAGAACCCGCCTTCGTACCAGTCCCAGAGCAGGTAGACGAGTACGCTCTTCCGCCTGACGTCGGCGTCGGTCACCGGCAACCTGACGCCGCCGGCCAGCCGGACGTGCTGTCGCGCATTGAGCGTCACCTGCATGCCCGGCACGACGTCCCAGTCGACGCCGCTCCCGCTGGCGAGCGTGCGCGCCCCCAATATCTCCACCATCGGCGACCAATAGCGCCCGAACCGTCCCTGCGTGAAGCTCTTGCCCACGGCCGCCCGCCAGAACGCTTCGGCGTCGTGGCCGTCCTTCAGCGGAAAGCCGAACCCGACCTGCGTCTGGATGAAACCGTCGCGGGGCAGGATCTGCCCGAAGGTCACGAACGGCTCGAACACGGCGAAGCCGTCACCGAGGCCCTTGCTCTCGCGCCCGGTCGGCAGCTTCACTTCCGCCGATGCGCTGAAGATGTTGCCACGATCGAGACTGTGCGACAGCACACGCTTGTAGCCGAGCGCGATGTCTCCGACGCCTGTCGACCTGCCGGCGGCCTGGTCGACCGACGAGATCGGCACCGCGACCTCCCACTGGTTCAAGGCCCCGAACCGCCGCTCGTAGACGAACTTCGTGGTGACATTGCCGGACTGGGACGTCACCCGCATGACCGCCTCGTCTTCAGGAAAGGCCTTCCCGGTCACGAGGGCGAGGGGCAGGTTCAACTCACCACGTGCCCAGTTCTGATCCGTGCAGAAGCTGCGGATGTGGGTCACCGCCAGCTGCAGGTCCGCCTCGGAAAACGCGCCACCCCATGGCGGCATCAGGGGCGAGAAGCCCCGCGCGGGCCCGCCGTCGTGCGCCACCGCAAGGAAGCCCCGATCGGGTTCGCGGTTGGCGAAGGCACAGTCGGTGAAATCCGGCGGCGCCTGTACCTTCTCCAGTTCGAGGTTGACGCCACCCTTCCCGTCGGGACCGTGGCAACTGATGCAAATCGTCTCGTAGACCTCCCGCCCCCGAGTCGCCGACTGCTGCGCCGCAGCCGCCGTGGCAACCAACGCCAGCGACACGCCGACAACGATCGGGCCCGTCCATGAAAACTCCGCGCGGTCCATAGGCACCTCTATTTCGCAATAGAGGCAAGATTCGAGCCGGGACGACCAGGCGCGCTTTGAGCCAAGGTGACCCTGCGCTTCCGCGCCGGACAGCGAAGGATTCCGCCTCGATGCGAAATTCTTCGAGAGTCGCTGAAGACCTGCACGAACTCTGTGTGCACTACTCCCGGAGCGCGACACTCGGATCGATACGGCTCGCCCGATTCGCCGGGATGAGTGACGCAAGCAGCGCGGTCAGGGCCAGGACTCCGACCGCGGTGAGGATCAAGTGCGGATCGGTCGGCGCCACGCCGAAAAGAAGCGCGCGCGCCGAGTGGGCGGCCGCATAGGCGGCCGGCATACCGATCGCCAGCCCCATGCCCAGGGCGATGAGCCCATCGCGCAACATGAGCGCGCGCACGTGTCGCGGCCGCGCCCCAAGAGCGGCGCTTATGCCGATTTCCTGCCGACGCTCAAAGACCTGGCGGGCCGTCAGGCTGTAGAGACCAACCGCCGCCAGCACGAGCGCTGCAACGC
>JBIQJY010000099.1:0-7233 GCA_044507065.1 Acidobacteriota bacterium | reverse complement strand
CCCTGTTCGGCCTGCTGGCGTAGCTGTTCCTGCAGCGAGTTCATGCCGCGCGTCAGGCTGGCGGCCTGCTGCGCGGCGCGATTGAGACCGGTACCGCGCTCGGCCTGCTCGGCGGCTTCGGCCGCGCGGCCCACGCGCTCGCGGAGCGACTCGAGATTCTGCGTGATGCGTTCTTCCACCGGCGCGGATGCGGCCTCACCCCCGGCCATCGCCTGCCTGGAGTAGTCGATGAGTTCCTTGGTGGCCTGGCCGCGAATCGAGCCCGCGGCCTCCTGGAACCGCCTGGCGGCATCGCGCTGCCCGGCAGCCAGCGCCTGACGGCCCAGTTGGTCGAGCTGGGTCTCGAGGTCCTGCACACCCTGCCGCAGGGCATCCTTGTCGTCGGCCAGTTCGGCCATCTGGCTGGCGCGATCGCCACCCTGCTGGCGATTCATCGCCTGGACCCCCGCTGCAATCTCGCGCTGCTGCCGCGCCAGATCGTCGGCGCGCCGCGTGGCGTCCTGCGCGTTCTGCTGCGTCTGTTCGGCACGGTTCTGCTCGAGCAGGCGCTGGGCCTGCTGCAGCCCTTCGGCGGCCCGTCGCGCCTGCGCCCCGCCATCGTTCGTGCCATTGGCGGCCGCCTGACGCATCGAGTCGGCCGATTCCTGCAGCCGGCGTGCCGCATCGGCCAGATCCTGCCGCTGCGCGCCCTGCCGCTCGGCTTCGCGCCGCAACTGTTCGAGCTGTCGCGCCGCGCGTTCCACCTCCTCAGCCAGTGCGCGCTGCTGCCCTGCAGCGGCGCCCTGCGCGCCCTGCGCGCCCTGCTGGCCACCGCGCGCGGCCTGCTCCGCCTGTTCGAGCTGCCGGCGCGCGAGTTCACGCAGCCGGTTCGCCATCTCGTCGACCTGCTGGTCGGCGCCCTGCTGTTGCGCGCTCTGCTGCATCTCGTACTGGTTGGCCATGCGGTCCAGCTCGAGCTGGAAGAGGTCCGCCAGTTCGGACGCACCGCCACCGCCCCCGCCGCCACCGCCACCGCCGCCACCGCCGCCGCCCTGCTGCACCTCGAGGTCGTAGAGCTGCTCGGCCTCCTGCAGGAACTTGAGCGCCCGCTGCTCGGCCGCCAGTGCGTCCTTCGTCTTCAGGCCCTCCAGCTCGGACTGGGCGGTCTTCATCTCCGCCGACGCCTTTGGCAGGAGCTCGGCAATCTTCTGAAGGTTCTCGGACGCGCCGCCGAGCCGCTGCATCATCTGCCCGACCAGCTCGTCGACCTGGTCGCGGAGCCGTCCCTGCGACAGTCCGATGAACACGGCGTCCTCGCGGAACTTGTCGGCCGCCGTCTTCGCGCGATCGCGCTCGAGGTTGAACGTCGCCGACACGATCTGCCGCTGCTGTTCGGACAGCGCGCCGGTGTCAGCCGCGCCGCCGCCGCCACCTCCGCCGCCGCCCCCGCCGGCCATCGACTGCGCGCGCCGGAAGTCCTGGCTGAACGGCCGTACCTCGACGAAATAGATGTCGCTCGTCGTGACCTTCGGTCCGGCCACCGTGTCGGTGTCAGTCGCCTTCGCGAAATAGGAGACGAAATCCCCGGGCTTCACCCCGAGTTCCTCGAGGTAAAGGGTGTGGCCCGCACTGACTTCGGTGAGCGCCTTCGCCCCGGCCCGGTGCAGTGGCACCGTGCGTTCCTCGCCGCCATTGATCGTGTAGACGAGGTCGAGCTGCCGGACGCCGTAGTCGTCATCGGCCCGGGCCTGGAGGACGACTTCCTCCAGCGCGTTCGCCTTGATGTCGCGTTTCGGCTTTTCGAACGATACGGTGGGTTCCCGATCCTCGAGCGCATCGATGGTGAACTTGGGCGAGGCGGTCACACGGTCGCCGCTCGGCCCCTCGAGCTCGACGTGGTAGTAGCCGTCTTCGCCGATGGTGAACCGACCGGTCAGGCTGCCGTCGGGCTCGACGGCGAGCGTTGCAGGTGTCCCCGGGTCGATCTGCAGATCCCCGGCCGGCGCCGCCATCGTCGGCACGATACGCACGCGCACTTCGGTGCCGCGCAGCGCCGCGACGTCGCCGCCCATCTCCACCTTCTGCGGCGCCATGCCCGTGTAGGCCGGATAGACGTACTCGAGCTCGAGCCTGTCAACGGCGGGCAGTTCGACGACCGTGATCGCGAAAGTCGGCGAGCGAACACCGTCGGCTTCGACGTAGTACTCGGCGTTCGATCCCACGTCGAAGAGCATGCCTTCGAAAGCGCCGCTTTCGGCGCCTGGCACGAGCGGCAGCCGCTGGGGCGCATCGCCGCCGGCCGGCGTGACGAACACGGTGACGTCCGTCGATCGGAAACCCGACAACTGGGCACGAACGAGCTGGTCGGCGCCCTTGGGAATCGTCACATCGCCAGGTTCCACGCCGATGGCGTACGGACTGGCGGCCTGGGCATCGCGCGAGAGCACGAGCAGGGCCGAGGCGCCCTGTCGGAAGAATTCGGGGCCGATGGCCAGCAGGAGCGCAACGACAGCTGCGAGTGTGCCGAGCACGACCGTGTTGCGCCTGACCGCCACGCGGCCAACATCGCGCACGGCATTCGAGGCGCGGCACTTGTCAACGGCCTGCGCCACCAGCCGGTCCAGAATGGGCGCCGGAACGGCTCCGCTGGCAGCGCCGGGGGCACCCGTGGCGCCCGCGTCGACGGCGCTGAGGATGGCCGCCTGCAGCGACGGCTCGTGTTCTTCGATATACAGAGCCACCTGCAGGTCGCTCGCGGTCCGCCGCATCGGTCGGATGAACCACAGCGCGACGAGCGCGGCGAACCCGGCAAAGACGGCCACGCGGAAACCGGTCACCGACGCCGGGCTGAACCTGAACATCTGCAGGCCCCAGGACGCCAGCGCAAGCACCAGCAGTCCACCGCCAAGCACGATGATCGCGCCACGCAGCAGCAGCCGCGCGCGCCACCGGCTGCGCACCTGTCGAATGACGTCGACCAGTTCCTGACGCTCCGACCCGCCGCTCAATGCTTCGGCCATGTCGATGACTCCTGGAAAACCCAGCTCCGAGCTTACCACCCGCGTCGCCGACAACGTCGGAGCACGGGCACATGTTCCTGTCGTGCCAAACGCCCGCCGATCGCCTCAGGCCGGGCGATCGGTCAGTGTGTTGACGCGGGTCGAAAGCCGGTTCGACAGCGAGGCTTCCGCCAGCAGCGCCACGAGGCCCGCAACAAGCAGGAACCACCAGACCGACTGCTGCTTCTCCATCTCGACCGGCGTCAGCGGCTCGACGTCCAGCGCCTGCGCCCCGGCCGCCGGAGCCGATCGGCCCGTCAGGCCGGCCACCATGTCCTCGGCGGGGACCGACGCGAGGTCGGACTCCTCGGGCGCGAGGTTCACGGCCACGGCGTAGGGCCGGCGGTCGCCGCTGCCCGACAGCCGGACCGAATAGATTCCCTGCTCGGCGAGCAGAATCGATTCGACGCCCCCCGTCCCGAGCGTCGTCTGTGCCCCCGAGGGCGAAACCACCACACCACGAACCCCGCCGGCAGGCGCGCCCGGCGTCAGTTGTCCATCACGGGCCACCGCGCCGATGGCCGCCGAGATGTCGAAGCGGCGGCCTACCGTCTGCCATGGCGGCGCCTCCTCGTACTGCGCGAGGTAGGCGGCCAGTTCGTGGACGAGCGGCAGGTACATCGCATGGCGCGGGGCATCGCTCCAGTTGCCGTCGAGCGATGAGGTGACCGCAATGACCCGTCCGCCGCCGACGCGCCGCTCCGCGATCGCCACGGCGCCGTCGTCGAAGCGGGCGAGGACCCGGCCATCGGATGCCGGCGTGAGGCCGCGATACCGCAGGAACCGCATGTTCGAGAACGTGCCGTTCCGCGGGTCCTTGAACTCGTCGAACACTGGATGGCTGTAGTCGAGGAAGCCCAGCGTGCCGCCGCGCAGTTGCGTCCGGTCCACGGCGCCCGACAGCGTGCCCGGCAGCAGCGGCCAGTCGGCGCCGGCCGGCGTGCGATCACCGAGCATCAGCATCAGGCCGCCGCCACGCTCGACGAACCCGGTCAGCAGTTCGGCCGCCGCCGAACCGAGCGCCGCATCATCGACGACGACGAGCGACCTGCCCGTCAGCATGTCGGCCGTGAGACGCGCGGCCGGGGCAACCTCCGAACTGAAGGCGGGCGCACGCCCGAGATCGAGTGCCGTCTTCAGGTAACGCGCTGCGGCGCTCGACGACGCGTCGCCGTGCAGGACGAGCACCGAAAGCGGACGCGTCGGCGACAGCACGAAGAAGAAGTTGTTGTCGGCCGGCAGCTCGTCGGTGCCGGCACGAACGACGCCGGGTATGTTGGCCTCGGCGAGCGTGATGGGGTCGAACGTGACGGCCGCTGTCCCATTGGCATCGACGGCCACTTCGCGTCGTTCGATCGCGCGGCCGTCGATCTCGAGCGCCACGGGCAGCGCGGCAACGGGCGCCACGGCGCGATTGGCAATCCCCGCGGTGATCGTGACGCGCTCCGCGCCGGAAAACGGTGCACGCTCCATCGACAGTGACGTCACCGACACGCCGCCCGCCGCCCCGTCGGCCACACTCACCGGCGTGATCATGGCTCCTTCGGGGAACTGCACGTCTTCCTGCCGCGCCCACCCGGTGCGCTGGAAGTCGCTGACAATCACGGCCTCGCGACGCGAACTGCCCGAGGCATTGAGCCGGCTCTGGGCCAGGCGGAGTGCGGGCGCGAACCGCGTCGCTCCCGACGAAACGGATGCGGCGTTGATCGCGGCCAGGAGCGTGCCGGCGTCGGACGTGGCCCGGACGGTCTCTTCCGGATCCCCGTCGAACAGCACGAGCGTCGCCCGGTCCGCCCCCGACAGGCCATTGACCACATCGGCGGCTGCCGCCTGGGCCTGCGCCCATCGGTCGCCGTGTCCCATGCTCGCGGACCGGTCCAGCAGGATGACGACCTCGCGGTCGCCCGATGCGGCCGCCGCCACCGGATCCACGCGGAAGAACGGCCGCGCGAAGGCCATGACGATGGCCGCGAGCGCCGCCAGGCGCAGCAGCAGCAGTCCCCAGTTGTGGATCCGCCGCCGCTCGGTGGACTGGTACGGAATGCGCCGGACGAACATGAGCGAGGGGAACTCGACGACATTGCGCCGCTCGCGCTGGATGAGGTGCACGAACACCGGCACCGCGAGGGCTGCCAGGCCGGCGAGCAGGAAGGGCGTGAGAAACGTCATGACTCACCTGACCCGCATGAGGCGCTCGCGGCTGCCGAGGTAGTGATAGAGCGCCTCATCGAGCGGGCTCGATGTCTCGAGCAGCGTGTAATCGATACGGGCCTCGGTGCACTTCGCCCGCAGCGCCTGGATATGCTCCTGCACCATCGTCCGGTACTGGTCCGCAAACGCATCGGGAACGACGGGCATCTCCTCACCGCTCTCGAGATCCACGAATCGCGAGGGATCGTCGTACGGAAACGCAATCTCGGCCGGATCGAGCAGGTGGAAGACGACGACGTCGTTGCCGCCATAGCTGTAGGGCTTCAGCACGTCGAGCAGATCATCCGGATTCTCGTACAGGTCGGAGATGACCACGATGATGCTGCGGCGCTTGAAACGTTCGGCGAGCAGCCGGAGGTTGTCGAGCAGGCGACCCGGCTTCTCCGCTTTCGCGCGATCGAGCGTGTGCAGCAGGACGTTGAAGTGCTTCGCCGATGGCGGGACGTGCGCCACGATTTCGTCGGCAAACGTCGTAATGCCCACGCGATCGCGCTGGCGATGCGCGAGATACGCCAGGCACGCGGCCAGGAACTTCCCGTACTCGAGCTTCGAGACACCCTGACTGGCGAATGACATCGACTTCGAGACGTCGAGCAGGATCGCGAGGTTGGCGTTGGTGTCCGCCTCGTACTGCTTGATGAAGTACCGATCCGTGCGCGCGAACAGCCGCCAGTCCACGCGCCGGATGTCGTCGCCGGCGACATAACCTCGATGTTCGGCAAAGTCGACCGACGCCCCGAAGTACGGCGCACGGTGCAGTCCGTTGATGAAGCCGTCGACGACGGACTTCGCCAGCAGCTCCAGGTCCTTCACGCGTGCGAGGACCTTCGGGTCGACGAAGCGGGCGCCGGGGACGAGGTGCGTTTCCATGGCAGCGGGGTCCAGAGCTACATACCGGACTTCGGCAGCGGCACGATGCGCAGCAGCTCGTCGATGAGCGCGTCGCTCGTGATGCCCTCGGACTCGGCCCGGAAGTTGGTGAGCACGCGGTGCCGCAGCACCGGATGCGCCAGTGCGCGGACGTCGTCGAAGCTCACGTGATAGCGACCATCGGTCAGCGCCCGCGCCTTCGCGCCGAGGATCAGGAACTGGGCCGCGCGCACGCTGGCGCCAAATGCCACGTACTTGCGGATGAGCTCCGAGGCGTCCGTGGACTTCGGCCGACTGGTCCGGACCAGACGCAGCGCGTACCGCATCACCGGCTCGGCCACCGGCACGCGCCGGACCAGTTGCTGGAAGGCCACCAGCTCGGGCCCGGTGATCGGTCGCTCGAACTGCGGATCGAGCACCGCCGTCGTCGTGCGCACGACGTCGAACTCCTCGTCCTCGGGCGGATGCTCCATGACGATGTGGAACATGAAACGGTCGAGCTGGGCTTCGGGCAGCGGATAGGTGCCCTCCAGTTCGATCGGGTTCTGCGTGGCGAACACGTAGAAGGGCTCCTCGAGCTGGTAGGTGCGGCCCTGGATCGTCACCCGGTGTTCCTGCATGGCTTCGAGCAGCGCGGCCTGCGTCTTCGGGGGCGTGCGGTTGATCTCGTCGGCGAGCACGATGTTCGCGAAGATGGGCCCCGGGGAGAACACCATCTGGCGCCTGCCGGTCTCGGCATCCTCCTGGATGATGTCCGTGCCGGTGATGTCGGACGGCATCAGGTCGGGCGTGAACTGGATGCGGTTGAATCGCAGGTCGAGCACCTGCGCCAGCGTGCGGATCAGCAGCGTCTTCGCCAGCCCGGGCACGCCGATGATGAGACTGTTGCCGCCGACAAACAGCGTCAGCAGCACCTGGTCGATGATCGACTTCTGCCCGATGATGAGCTTGCCGAGCTCCGCCTCGACACGGCGCCGGCCCTCGTTCATCTTGTCGGCCAGCGCAATATCCTCGGGCGAATCCATGGTGACGGTCTTCTCTGCTGTTTCCACGATGGTGACCTTTCACTTAGTTGGCGTGGGGCCCCACCCCCACGCCCCTGCACTGAACTGAC
>JBIQJY010000098.1:0-7413 GCA_044507065.1 Acidobacteriota bacterium | reverse complement strand
GCGCCTTCGCCCGATCCCGATCCGCCAGCGCCGCCGCCGGTCACCACGTTTGCCGTCTCCGGCCGGGTCGTCGACCACGACGCCGGCGGACCGCTCGCCGCGGCGCGCGTCGAACTCACGCGCGCCGACGCGGCCCCGCTCGCGGCGCAGACGGATGCCGAAGGGCACTACCTCATCGACAACCTGCCGGCGGGCAGCTACGCCCTGCGTGCCTCGGCCGACGGGTTCGCATCGTCGACCGTTCCTGTCGAACTGGCGGAGGATACCGTCGTCGACCTCGCGTTGACGCGCGAGGACGAGCCGCCCGATCCGCCGGTGCCCCCGGACGACCAGCGCTGGACGATCAGCGGCATCGTGCGCGACGCGGCATCCGGAACGGCGTTGGCGGGCGCGCGCGTCGAGATAGTCAAGGGACCTGCCGGAAACATCGGCCGCTCCTCGTCGACCGCACCCGATGGTGCGTTCGCGCTCGACGACCTTGTGCCCGGCGCGCTCGAGCTTCGCGGCAGCGCCGATGGCCACCTGCCGAAGTCTGTCGCCGTGACGCTCCTGGCCGACACGTCCATCGACATCGCACTCGACGCCGCGCCGCCGCCGGGACCCGAAGTCTCCGGAGTGGTGGCCGACGTGCTGACCGACAAGGCGCTCGCGGACGTCATCGTGCGCATCGAGGGCGCCGGCGAGACGACCACCGACGCGGCTGGCGCATTCACGCTCAACGGCGAGGCCGGACGCAACTTCCAGCAGGTCACCTTCACCTCGCCAGACGCCGTCGATCGCCGTACCTACCTGCGCACGTCGGGCCCGGCCGAGCTCGTCACGCTGATGCCTCGTTCGATCGACCTGCATGCGTTCGACGAAATGATGCGCGCCCACGGCGGGCTGCTGCGCTGGACGACGCAGCCGCGGCTGGTCATCGAACGACGCGTCCTCCGCTTCACGAACATCAGCGACATGTCCTACGTCGCCGGCGCCGACGTGATGGATGACGGGGAGGCAGTCGATCTCGTCGCGGATCTCCAGTGGGCGCTTCCGCAGTTGACCGGCGGCTCGTTCACCGGCTTCGCGGGCGTCGACATGGAAGTGGCCGAGGAGGGGGCGTCGGTCTCGGTCACGCGGCCGGGCATCATTGTCGTCGCACGGTACGAGGGACTGCGCGACGCACTGTCGGTGCTTGGATACGGCCGCTGGGCCTGGAACGTCCTGGGCGAGGTGCAGGCCGGCGTGCTGATGCTCGACAGCGCGTTCGATCGCACGGCCGTCGTGGACCGCCGTGCGCTGCGGGCTCACGAGCTGGGCCACACGCTGGGCTACGACCACGTTTCGTCGGACATCTCGGCGATGCACCCGTCGGGCCGCATCGAGCCGACGTCATTCGACCGCGACGCCACGAAGGTCGCGTTCCGACGACCGACGATGAACATGTCGCCGGACGTCGATCCCGATCCGGCCGCCATGCGGCCATCCTCGACGCACCTGACGTGGGCCGGATCGCCGTGAGGTGCCGCGCTTTGCGATAGCCTGTATCTCCCGTGTCGGTCTCTCCCCGCGTCCGTTTCGCCCCGTCACCCACTGGCTATCTTCACGTCGGCGGCGCGCGCACCGCGCTCTTCAACTGGCTCTATGCCCGCCGGCACGCCGGCGTGTTCGTCCTGCGTATCGAGGACACCGACGCCGAGCGATCGTCCGACGCGATGATTGCGGCCATCCTCGACGGCCTGCGCTGGCTCGGGCTCGACTGGGACGAAGGTCCGGAAGTGGGTGGTCCGCACGGGCCCTACCTGCAGACCGCGCGCGTCGATCGCCATCGGGCCGCCGCGGCCAGGCTGGTGGACTCCGGTGCGGCCTACTACTGCTACTGCACCGCGGCCGATCTCCAGGCCAGGCGCGCTGCCGCCGAATCGGCCGGCGGCGCCTGGATGTACGACCGCACCTGCCGCGCGCTGTCGGCCGACGACGTGGCTGCCCGCGAATCCGCCGGCACTCCCCGCATCGTCCGCTTCTTCGTGCCGGAAGGGGAGACGGCATTCGACGATCAGGTGCACGGGCGCATTGCCGTGCCGCACGCGAGCATCGAGGATTTCGTCATCGTGCGATCGGATGGATCGCCGACCTACCAGTTGTCGGTCGTGGCTGACGACATCGACATGGCCATCACGCACGTCGTGCGGGGCGACGATCACATCTCGAACACGCCGAAGCAGATCCTGCTCTATCGCGCGCTTGGCGCAGCGGTGCCCGTCTTCGGGCACGTGCCACTGATTCTCGGTCCCGACAAGAAGCGGCTGAGCAAGCGGCACGGCGCGACGGCAGTCGGCGAATACCGGACGCAGGGATACCTGCCCGAGGCCATGGTGAACTTCCTCGCCCTGCTGGGCTGGTCGCCGGGCAGTGGCGACGAGGAACTGTTCACGCGCGACGCGCTCGTCTCGCGCTTTGCCCTCGAGGGGATCAGCGGCGGTAACGCCGTCTTCAATCCGGAGAAGCTCGACTGGTTCAACCAGCAGTACATCGCCAGGCGCAGTGCCGGCGAACTCGTCGAGCTGATACGGCCGTCGCTCGTCGACGCCGGGCTGTGGCGCGACGACGTCGATGCCGCGTGGACGCATCGCGTGATCGAGCTGCTCAAGCCGCGCTCGAAACGCCTCACCGACTTTGCGCCGCAGTTCAGGATGTTCGTCGTCGACCGCGTCGAGCGGGATCCGGCGGCGGTGGCGAAGCACCTGGGTGACACGGCGGCCCGTGCACACCTGGCGGCCTTGCGTGAAAAGCTGGCCGAGGCGGAAGCGTTCGACGCGGCAACGCTCGAACCGGTCGTCCGGGGGCTTGCCGAGGCGCGCGGCATCAAGGCCGGCACGATCATCCATGCGGCCCGCGTGGCGGTCACCGGGCAGACGGTCAGCCCGGGCATCTTCGACGTGCTCGAGCTGGTGGGACGCGACCGTGTGCTCGCGCGGATCGACGATGCGCTCTCGGAAGGGACGTAGCAGATGGCAGGCAGACACGTGTCAGCGGCGGCAATCAGCATCATCACCGACGCCGACGACCGGAGGATCCGCCGCCTCCTCGTGCGGCGCGATCCACGCCTCGCGCCGATCATCCGCAGCGTGGGGCGCTGCCGGCTGCCCGATTCTCGGACGCATCACCCGTTCGTATCGCTGACGCGGGCGCTGACGTCGCAGCAGCTCTCGGTGAAGGCGGCATCCACCATCTTCGGTCGGGTCGTCGACCTGGTCGGCGGCCCTGAAGGCATGACGCCCGCCAACCTGCTGGCCCTGGATCCCGCGCGACTGCGTGCCGCGGGGCTGAGCGGACAGAAGGTGGCCTACATCAAGGACCTTGCCGCGCACGTCGACGATGGCCGGCTCGATCTGCACGGGCTGCGGCATCAATCCGATGAGGATGTACTGGCGGCCATTACCGCGGTGAAGGGCTTCGGCCGATGGTCGGCCGAGATGTTCCTGATGTTCCAGCTCAACCGCGCGGACATCTTTCCGGTGAGCGACCTCGGCATCGTCAAGGGCATGCAGCGGCTGCTCGGCATGAAGCGGCGTCCGGCACCGCGCACGATGCTGCGTGCGGCCGAGGCGTGGCGTCCGTATCGATCCGTGGCGGCGTGGTACGTGTGGCGGCTGTCGGAGGCCCCGCCCGATCCCGATCCGGCCGCACGCTCGACCGCGCCGGCCCGCAACGGACGCGGGTCCACGAGCGTATAGAGCGCGAGGACATGTCCCGATGATGCTGCGCCAGCGAATCGTCGTCACGGGTCTGGTCGTGGCCGTTCCCGTGACTGCGGCGCTGACGTGGGCGGTCGAACGCGTGCGCGCCCGCGACCGCGAGGAAGCTGTCACGCGCGTCGTCCAGTCCCAGATCAACGAGCAGGTGAGGGAGCGCTGCGAAAGCGATCCGGCGTGGTTCTTCACCGGACCGCTCGAGGGCCGGCCGCCCGGTGGCGTCTTCGTCGAGAGATTCCCGGACGAGTTGCCCCCGCGGCCACGCGCCGAACCCCAGCCGTTCGAGCTGTTCGCCTACGACGATCGGTTTGCCGGATCGAGTCCGGTGGCACCGCGCCTGCCCGAGGAGTTGCGCCGCGCGCTGCGATCGAGCCCGACGGGCACGCCCGTTGTCGCGCCGCACGTGACCGAGGCCGGCACGGGCGCGCAGGTGGCGGTTGCCACGACGTGGGCCAATGGCCCGTGCGCGTTCCTGCTCGGACGGATCGAGGCGCCGGCCCATCAGCTGCGACAGCGGATCCTGACGGCGATCGGCGTGTTCGTCGCCACGATGTTCGTGGCGGTGGCGGTCGCGGCCGAGACGGTTCGGCGCGTCAGGCGGCTGGCTGCACACGCCCGCGCGTCTGTCGAGAACGATCACGCGGCAATCGCGCCCGACAACAAGCGCGACGAACTCAGCTCGCTCACCTTCGTGCTCAACGACGCGTCGCAGGTGCTGCACGAGCGACGGGCGCGCATCGAGGATCTCAACGAGGCGCTGCGGCGGTTCGTGCAGCTGACCGACGAAGAGGTGTCGCGTCCGCTGGGGGCCCTCGAGGGCCGGCTGGCCGACATGTCGGGACAGCCGGCGCCGCAGCGGGAGGACGTGCGCGAGGCCCTGCGCCACGCGCACCTGCTCGGTGAACAGGTCGACAACCTGACGGCCGCGGCGCGGCTGCGCATGCTCGGGCCGTCGCCCGAGCGATCGCCTGTCGACCTGACGGCCCTCGTTACGCGTCTTGCGGCTCGCTATCGCCCGCTCGCGGAGGCCGGCGGCATCATTCTCGACGTCTCGCTGCCCGATCATCCCGTCGTCATCGACGCCGACGAGTCGCTCGTCGAGCGCGCCGTGGCCAATGTCGTCGACAACGCGGTGCGCTACAGCCTGTCGGGCTGCACCGTGAAGGTGGCGCTCGGCACCGAACCCACCGACCGGCGGTTCCGCCTGTGGGTCACCGACAACGGGCCCGGCGTGAGCGAGGAGCACTTCCGCAGCCTGACCGCCATCCGTCGCTTCCGCGGGGACGAGGGCCGGAACCGGCGTCCCGGCGCGCCGGGGCTCGGGCTTGCGGTGGTGCGGGAGGTCTGCGACAGGTATGGCCTGCAGCTCGACCTGAAGCGGCCGGGGGCCGGTGGTTTCGAGGTGGAATTCTCCGGGCCGCTGGCCTGACGCGGATTGCCTACGGCATCCCTGCCGCGCTGAGGACAATCAACAGCACGCGCTGCAGTCCGTCGACTGTCATGCGTCGCTCGACGTCGAGCCATTCGTCCGGCGCGTGCGCGCGTCCGCCGCGCAGGCCCGTGTCGATCGTGATGGCCGGAATGCCCAGGCTCATCGGCAGGTTGGCGTCCGTGCTGCTCGAGCCGTGCTGTGGCACGAGGCCGGTGGCGCGGATGGCGGCCGATGCGGTTTCGACGAGGGCCGTGGCCGGCGACGTGCGGCCCGACGGTCGCTCGCCCTGCAGGTCGACGGTGGCGCTGATCGCGCCGCGCATCGTGGCGCGCGACAGGTTCTCGTTGTCGACGGCGCGCGCGATTGCGTCGTGGAAGGCCTGGTCGAGTTCGGCGAGTGCGTCCGGGGCCTCGGATCGCAGGTCGACGTCCATCCACGCCGATGACGGGATGGTGTTGACCGAGGTGCCGCCGCCAATCATGCCGACGCTGAAGGTCGTCTTCGGCGAGGAGGGCACCCGGACGGCGGTCAGGTGCTGCATCGCGCCGGCCAGCGCGTAGGCGGGATTGACGAGGCCGAACGCGCCGTAACTGTGACCGCCCGGTCCGTGAAACGTCACTCGATAGCGGCGGCTGCCGACGCCGCCGGTGGTGACGAAGCTGCCGTCGCCCGATCCGTCGATCGCGATGAACATGGCGATGCGTCCGGCGTGGCGGCCCTTCGTGAACAGGTGGCGCATGCCGCGCAGTGCGCCCGAGCCTTCTTCGCCGACGCTCGCGACGAACAACACGTCGGCCGTCGTGGCGACCGACGCCGCGTTGAGCGCCCGCGCCACGGCGAGCAGGGCGGCCACGCCCTGGGCGTTGTCGCTGATGCCGGGCGCCGACAGGCGCGTCCCGTCGCGCCGCACGGTCACGTCGGTGCCCTCGGGAAACACGGTGTCGAGGTGGGCCGAGACGACGAGGAGCGGGCCGCCGCTGCCGGGTCGCATGGCCAGGACGCTGCCCTCGTCGTCGCGTTCGACGTCGGTGAAACCGGATGCGCGCGCCAGGCGTGCGAAGGCTTCGGCGCGGGCGTCTTCCAGGAACGGCGGAGCGGCGATTTCGGTGAGCGCGATGAGCTCGTCGACGAACCGGTCGTAGCCCCCGTCGATGGCCTGTGCGGCGGCGAGGTATCGCGGGTCGTGGCGCGCGACGGACGCGGCACGTTCGGCCGGGTGCTGCGCGCTCGGGCCGAGGGCGCAGAGCAGGACGAGGGGGATCGCGCGCAGCAGGGGCATGACGGCGGAGCGGTCGGGTGCGGCCGAAGCTGGCGCCATCATATGCGAGGGGCGACCGCGTCGGTCGGCGCCGCCGCGGCTTCCGCACCGCGCCGGGCGCCGGCCGTGTTAACGTCTCCGGCCGTGTCCCGCATGTCCGCCGGCTGCATCGGGCTGGTTGCCCTGGTTCTCGGGGCGGCCACGGCGCCGGTTTGTGCCCAGACCGTCAGCGATAAACGGGTCTGGACGGGGGTGTTCGCGCAGGGCCGGGTGAGACAGGGTTCACGATGGCGTTGGGCGCTCGACACGTTGTTCCGCACACGCGACGTCGTCGACACGGTCGACGTCGCGGGGGTGCGGCTGACCATCAGTCGTGACCTCACGGGGCGTTCCAGTGTCGGGATGGGCTATGCGCTGGCCGTGGCATTTCCCGACCAGGGCGAGGCGCGAACCGAGCACCGAATCCATCAGCAGTACCTCTGGAACCGCGCCGCGGGCAGGGGGGCACTCTCGTTGAGGACGCGCGTGGAAGAGCGCTTTTTCGAGGGGAACGATGGCGTCGTCGTGCGTGGCCGCCAGCAGGTCCGATTCAGCTGGCCGGTCTCGGCCGGTGGAACTCGCAGTCTCGTGGTGGCCGACGAGGTGTTCGCGCACGGCAATACCACGGCGCTGACGACGCGTGGTTTCGACAGCAACCGGCTCTTCGGCGGCATGAGGCTGGCGATCACGCCTGGCGCGGACGTCGAGGTTGGCTACGTTCACGTCTACGGACGGAGCCGGTCGGGCCCGCACCGCGTGAGTCACGTGCTGTCGGCCGCGATTGCCGCCAGGTTCTGACGGTCGGGGCTGCGGCTTGCTGCCCTATGCCTTTCCTGTTACTTTCTATGTTCGGTCTGCGCCGCAAGGCCCCTCGCTGGGAGGTCGTTCAACGGTAGGACAGCAGACTCTGACTCTGCTTATCGGGGTTCGAATCCCTGCCTCCCAGCCAC
>JBIQJY010000097.1:2382-7825 GCA_044507065.1 Acidobacteriota bacterium | reverse complement strand
GCGCGCGCCGTGTGCGCGGCCGGCTGCCTGCCGCGAAAGGAACTGTTCGAGGCCTGGGAGGTCGCCCGCCGCGTGCGTCGCCGCTTCCGCGGCGGCCGCATCGTCGACCTGTGCGGCGGCCATGGTCTGCTCGGACAGTTGCTGGTGCTGCTCGACGACATATCGCCGCGCGCGGTGATCGTCGATCGCACGATTCCAGCCTCGGCCGCAGTGCTGCACGAAGCACTGGCTGACGCGTGGCCGCGCATGACGGGGCGCGTCTCATTCGAGACGGCCGACATCGATGCCGTGCCGCTCTCGTCGGGAGACGTCGTGGTGTCGGTCCATGCCTGCGGCGCGCTGACCGACGCGGTACTCGCGCGTGCGGTTCAGTCGAAGGCGCGCGTCGCCGTGATGCCGTGCTGTCACGACCTGGCGCGCAGCGACAACGGCGGACTGGGCGGATGGATGCCGGGACCGATTGCGATCGACGCGGCCCGGGCTCTGCGAATGTCCGCCCGCGGGTGGCAGGTCTGGACGCAGACGATTCCCGACGACATCACGCCGCACAACCGGCTGCTGATGGCCTCGCCTACCGCCCCGTGAGCTCGCGGTAGTTGGTCAACACGATGCCGCGACGCTCGATCACCTCGCGGACGACCGGGCTCTTCCACATCTCGACATTGGCGCTGCGGTCGGCGGCCACGTGCTCGTAGCCGGCATGGCCGATCGCCTGCATCTCGGGATCGTTGGTGGAAGCATGGTCGATGTGCAGCCACAGCCCCGGTTCGAGCGTCTCGAGCCGGGCCGCCAGCTTCTGCGCCTTCACCGCGCCCGTGTCGGTGCCCGCATAGACACTGCCAACTCTCTGAATCCCCAGGTCCGACGGGACGACGAGGCCGTACTCCTTGCTCAGCCGCGCGACAAGCTCGGCCACTTCGGGGGCCAGTCCGGTGAAACCCATGTGGTTCCACGTGTAGGTCGCCTGCGGCAGATGGCGCTTCGCCATCTCGATCTGCGCCCGCAGTTCGCGTTCAATCTCGTCGATCTTCCACGCCGCTTCCCTGATGCTGCGGTTGGGCGCCGCGTCGCGCCGCGGCCCGACCGTGGGGAAGAAGTAGCCGTCGGCGTCGACGATCGACGGAGCCGACGTCAGCGGGCGCCACTTGACGTTGTCCCATTCGCTCGTGAGCGCCAGATGGACGCCGACATCGAGCCCCGGGTTCTCGCGCAGGAGCTTCACGGCTTCGAGGAACCAGGGCCCGGGCACGATCACGTTCGTCGTGCGGACGATGCCGTTGCGGTAGGCGTCAATCGTGGCGGTATTGATGCCGTGCGCGGCGCCCATGTCGTCGGCCTTGACGACGAGGCGGATGGCGGTGGGAGCCTGCGGAGGCGTGGCGGACTGGGCATGAAGCAGCCCGACGCCCAGGGCGAAGGCGAGCAACAGTGGTCGCATGGGTCGAGACGCTATCACTTCCCGAGCCTGTCCGGCAGCTCGGTTCGCGCAGCCATTAGCCCCGGGGATCGTGGCCGGCTGAGACACGCGCTGCAGCCAGTGCGCGGCGCCACGGGCGCGGGCGCCATACGTCCTGTGCTATACCTCCCCTGCCAGCGCCCGCTCCCGAGGGTTCGACATGACCGCGCGTTCGCTCCTGGTCGTCCTCGTCGTTGTCGTCACGTCTGGACTGCCCCTTCCCCACCGCCATGCGCAGGCGCAGGGCCAGTCGTCCTTCCAGTCCGGCGTCGACCTCGTCCAGCTCGACGTGGTCGTGCTCGACCGCGACCGGCGCCCGGTGACCGGGCTCACGGCAGCGGACTTCACCATCACCGAGGAAGGCGTGGCGCGCGAGATCCAGGCGTTCGCCGCCATCTCGCTGCCGGGCCGTGCGCGGGCCGCCACCAGTGCCGCGGCGTGGACGCGCGAGGTGGCGCCGGACGTCACGACGAACGCACTCCCCGATGCGGGGCGGCTCGCTGTCATCATGCTCGACCATTCAATTCCGGCCGGGCCGATGGCGGTGACGGCCCGACGGATTGCGCACGCCGCTGTCGACGCGCTGGGACCAGCCGACCTCGCGGCGGTCGTACGGAGCAACCCGATTGCTGACGACGGTCTCTTCCAGAACTTCACTGCGGATCGCTCGTGGCTGCGGGAGGCGATCGACAGCCCGTTCATGGGGCTGACGAGGCCGCCGCCGAACGGACCAAGCGGCGGCATCGACGACACTCCGAGCCTGGACTGGGAATCGCCTTACTGTCCCTGTGGCGTCTGCCAGTGGCGCACCCTCGAGCGCGTCGCGAACGCGTTCGCGGGCACGACCGGCCGGCACAAGGCCATTTTCTTCATTGGCCGCTCCATCCTCGTGAACGAGGCCGCCACCGTCGATCCGAAGAACACCTGCGACGCGGTGGTGTCCTTCGCGCGCGACCGCACGTTGCGGGCGCTCGACCGCGCCAACGTCACGGTACACGCCATCGATCCCAGCGGACTCGAAACACTGCAGGCAACGGCCAGCGGCGGGCGTCGCGTGCCGCCGCAGGTGAATCTCGAAAGGCAGGCCAATCTTCGCGTGCTGCCCGACTACACCGGCGGGCGCGCCGTCATCGGGACCAATGCGCCCGAAGAGATGCTGCAGGAGATCGTCGACGAAAGCGGCCATTACTACCTGATCGGTCTCACTCGGGATACACCGCCGGCGATTCGCCGTTCATCAACCACCGCCCGACGCAACCTCCGCATCCGCGTGAACAGACCACGAGCGACGGTCCGGGCCCGCACGGCCTACTACCCGGCCGCGGCCGACGAGGACGAGGCCGCTCGATCCGAGGATCCGACGACGGTGGCGCTGGGGAGCCTGCTGCCGCGAACGGACCTGCCGCTCACGCTTGGCGCCGCGACGCGCTTCCTGCCCGATGGGCGCGCTCGCGTCGAGATCCTCCTGGGCCTCGACGAAGCGGTGCGCGCACGACGGCCTGAGGCAACCGATGGTCTCTTCGACGTCACCATCGGCGTTTCCGACAGCCAGGCTCGCCAGAGGGGCACCGAGCGCCAGACAATCGACGTGCCGATCGCTGCGCTCCGTGCCGACGCTCCTGTCGAAACGACCACCGCACTGCTGCTCGATTCCGGCCGCTACGAACTGCGCGTGGCGGTCACCGACATCGCGTCTGATGTGACGGGCACTGTTCACGGTTACGTCGCGGTACCCGACGAAGATGAGGCCGTGTCGCTGTCCGGCGTGTCCATCGAACGCGCGGGCGTGCCGACCCTGCAACGGGCGTTCTCGTCGACCGACGCCGTGGCGGCCAGCGTGCAGGTACGGCGGTCGTCCAAAGCGACGACCCAGCCGGTGGTGATCGCTCGGATCCTCGATGCGTCCGGCGCCGCCGTGTTCGAGTCGGTCACGCCCGTCGACGATGCGGCGTTTGCCGGCACGCGCGTGGCCGACATCCGCGTCGCGCTGCCGATCGACGCGCTGGCGCCCGGCTCGTATCTGCTCACGGTGGAGACGGGCGCCGGCGACGACCTTCAGCAGCGATCCGTGCGGTTCGAGCGGCGCCCGTGACGTCGGCCTCGCCGCCGCCCGTACAATCAATCCATGCCCTCTCTCATTCTCAATAGCGCCGATCCGCTCCACTGGGCCGTCGGCGGCGCCGGCATTGCCGTCGTCACGCTTCTGCTGCTGTTCGTGATGAACCGCCGGCTCGGTATTTCGACGGGCTTCGAGGACATCTGCAGCCTGGTCATCCGCACCGGCTACTTCAATCGCGCCAGTCTGTTCGACGCACGCCGATGGCGCCTGCCCTTCCTGGCGGGCCTCGTGATCGGCGGCGTGATCTCGGCCGTCACGACAGGCGGCTGGCAGCCGACCTGGGCGCTCGGCATGCTCGATGACGCGCTCGCGCTCGGGCCGGCGGGCAAACTGGCGTGGATGTTCGTCGGCGGCCTGTTCATCGGCTTCGGCACGCGCCTGGCTGGTGGCTGCACGAGCGGACACGGCATCTTCGGCATGTCGAACTTCGAAGTCCCGAGCATCGTGTCGACCCTCAGCTTCATGGCCGGCGGCATCGTCACGACGCAGTTGCTCTACCGGGTGGTGCTGCCATGACGACGGTCCTGTCGCTGGTGCTGGGGACGGTGTTCGGCTGGCTGCTCAGCCGATCGGGCGCGGCCGACTACAACTTCATCCAGCAGATGTTCCTGTTCGAGAGTTTCCAGCTCTACGGCATCATCGGCACGGCAGTGGCCGTCACGGCACCGGCCGTGTGGCTGATGAAGCGGCGCGGGCGCACGATGTCCGGCGCGCCGCTCGACGTCACGCCGAAGCCCGCGCATCGCGGCAACGTCGTCGGCGGGCTGCTCTTCGGCGTGGGCTGGTCGATCTGCGGCATGTGTCCCGGGCCGGTGCTCGTCAACATCGGCGAGGGCAAGCTGTACGCCATCGCGGCGCTTGCCGGTGCGCTCGTCGGCACCGCCGTCTTCGGGCGGCTGTACGACGCACTGCAGCGTCCACTGCGGTTGCCGCCGATGCAGGTGGGAACAGGGGAAGGCTGAGCCCGCCGGGCGTATACTCCGGATGTGCCCTGCCTGGTCGGCGTCATCGCCCTCGTCTTTCCGCGCCTGGTGCTCGCGCTGATCTGGTTCTTCAGCGGCTATCTCGGCCGCGCGTACGAGACGGTCCTCTGGCCGCTGCTCGGATTCCTGTTCCTGCCGCTGACCACGCTCGCCTACGCCTTCGCGATCAACTCGAATGGCTCGGTCGAGGGCATCTACCTGGTTGTCGTCGTCATTGCCGTCCTGATTGACCTGGGCATCATCGGCGGCGGGCGCGCGTCGCGTCGCCGCACATAGGATCATCGTGGACCAGTCGGCACCCATCGTTTTCCTGCACACCGCACGCCCCAACGTCGCCATGTTCGGCGAGTTGATGACACGCCTCGCTCCGTCGGTGCCCGTACGGCACGAACTGCTCGAGAGCGTGATGCTCGAGGCAGCGGGCACGGGGGCGCTAACCGAATCGATGCGCCGCCAGACCGAATCGGCCATCCGGACCTTCGCCGTCGACGGCGCGACGCTCATCGTCTGCACCTGCTCCACGATTGGCGGCGTGGCCGAGGCGACCGTCGTGGATCGCGGTGTACGCGTCATGCGCATCGACCGACCGATGGCCGAGGCGGCTGTCGCCAGCGCCCGGCGCATCGTCGTGGCGGCAACGCTTCAGAGCACGGTGCGGCCGACCGTGGAGCTGATGCGAAACGTCGCCGCCGATGCCGACCGTCAGATCGATCTGGTGGAGGTGATGTGCGCGGACGCCTGGCCCCACTACCAGCGCGGCGACCACGCCGCTTACGCCGCAGCCATTGCCGACGCCGTGGCGGCGCAGGCGGCTGGCGCCGACATCGTGGTACTCGCGCAGGCGTCGATGGCACAGGCCGCGCCGCTGCTCGCCGCGAGAGGTAT
>JBIQJY010000097.1:0-2282 GCA_044507065.1 Acidobacteriota bacterium | reverse complement strand
GCGCAGGGCATCGACGACCCAGCCAACGCCGGCGCCGACTTCTCGCCGAAGCCGCCGGTCGTCGCATTGTCGCCCGCAGACGAGGCCAACCTGTTCTGGCTGCCACCAGGCTACCGGCTCGAACCGGTCCTCACCGAACCCGACATCGAAGCGCCGGCCGCCATCGCCTTCGACGGCAACGGCCGGATGTACGTCATCGAGATCGTCAGCTACATGAAGGATGCGGATGCGACGGGCCAGATGGATCCCGTCAATCGCATTTCGCGCCACGAGGACGTCGATGGCGACGGGCGCTACGAACGCCATACCGTCTTCGTCGACGGCCTGATCTTCCCGCGGTTCGTCCTTCCATTCGGCGCCGATGCAATTCTCACGATGGAGTCGAACGCCGACGACGTCTGGAAGTTCACCGACACGGACGGTGACGGCGTCGCCGACCGCAAGGAGTTGTTCACCACCCGCTTCGGCCGTGCCGGCAACGTGCAGCTGCAGC
This sequence comes from Acidobacteriota bacterium, assembly GCA_044507065.1. Taxonomy (GTDB): domain Bacteria; phylum Acidobacteriota; class Vicinamibacteria; order Vicinamibacterales; family SCN-69-37; genus SCN-69-37. The sequence goes on along the minus strand of JBIQJY010000097.1, from coordinate 1,789 downwards.
AGGCCGGCCTGTTCCTCGCGATGGACAACTGGATGTACAGCACGTTCAACGCCTTTCGCGTCCGCTGGACGCCCGGCGGCGTGCTGCGGGAACCGACGGGCCCGAATCGCGGGTCGTGGGGCGTGACGCAGGACAACGCCGGCAAGGTCTGGTTCCAGAGCGGCTTCACCGGTATGCCCGGCTACTTCCAGTTCCCGGTCCACTACGGCGACTTCTCGGTCGACGACCAGTTCGAGCCCGACCTGAGCATCATGTGGGGCGCGCCGGTCCTCACGGCCGATGTGCACGACGGCATGCCGTTCATCCGCATGCCGGACGGATCGCTCGCGCGCGGCACGGCCTCGGCCGGCAACGATGTCTTCCGGGGCGACCGGCTGCCCGCCGATCTCGTGGGCGACTACCTCTACGGCGAAGTGGTCGGGCGCCTCGTGCGCCGCCTGCGCCCGGTCGTGATCGAAGGACTCACGCAGCTGCGCAACGTTCACCCGCGATCGGAGTTCATCCGATCGCTCGATCCGCTGTTCCGCCCGACAGACGTCGCGACGGCGCCCGACGGGACGCTCTACATCGCCGACATGTACCGCGGCATCATGGAAGAGTCCGAGTGGACGAAGCCCGGCACCTACCTGCGGCGCAAGATCGAACAGTATCGATTCGACGCCATCGTCGGATACGGTCGAATCTGGCGACTCACGTACGACGCCATCGATCGCGACACGACGCGGCCGCGCATGCTCGACGAAACACCGGCCCAGCTTGTCGCTCACCTCGAACATCCCAACGGGTGGTGGCGCGACACGGCCCAGCAACTGATCGTGCTGCGGCAGGACGCCTCGGTTGCCGGCGAGCTGCGCGCCATCCTGCGGACATCCCGCCATCCGTTCGCGAGGTCCCACGCACTCTGGACGCTCGAAGGCTTGAACGTCCTCGCACCTTCCGACGTCCGCCTGGCGCTGGCCGATGCCGATCCCGGGCTGCGCATCCAGGCAATGCGCGCGAGCGAGACGCTCTACAAGACGGGCGATACATCGTTGGCCGGCGACTATCGCGCCATGGCACGCGACGCCAATCCCGACGTTGTCATCCAGGCGCTGCTGACGATGCACGTGCTGAAGGTGGAGGGGACGGCGGCAACGGTCCGCGAGGCGATGGAAGCGTCGACAGCGCGCGGGATCCGCGAGGTCGGAACGAAGATCCTCAATCCCCCGGCGCCCGCGGGGGCCCGCGCCAGTGGTGCGCCGCTTTCGGCGGAGCAGGAGGCCTCGCTCGATCGGGGCGAAACGATCTACACCGAGCTCTGTGCGCTCTGCCACGGCGCCGATGGACGGGGCACGCCCCTGCCAGGCGCACCCGCCGGTACGACGATGGCGCCGCCAATCGCCGGGTCCACAGGCGTGCAGGCGCATCGCGACTACGTCATCAAGGTGCTGCTGCACGGCCTGACCGGCCCGGTCGGCGGCAGGGCCTACAACGAGCCGATGGTCAGGATGGGCGCCAATCCCGACGGCTGGATTGCCGACGTGGCCTCGTTCGTCCGGATGAATTTCGGCAACAGCGGGTCGATCGTCACGGCCGATGATGTCGCCCGCGTCCGGTCGGCCGCGGGCACCCGCGAATCGGCGTGGACGGTCGACGAGATCGAGCGCGACCTGCCGACGCTCCTCGTTCCAGACGCATCGTGGAAGGCGACCGCCAGCCACAACGCCGCCCGCGCGGCCGATGCGTTCTCACTTGCCGCGTGGAGTTCCGGCGTGGCACAGGCGCCGGGCATGTGGTTCACGATCGAGCT